>JAILFN010000091.1 GCA_024697545.1 Ruminococcus sp. | reverse complement strand
ATCGACGGAGCGCCTAAACCTGATATACCAATGTTAATGTTTGTGTCTGACGGAAAAGAAACAGGCATTGAAAAGTGGTCGGAGATACAAAAAGAGTATGCTTCTGAACTGTCAAATGCAACTGTTGTTGAACTTGATTGCGGACACTATGTTCATAATTATAAGCAGGAGCAAATAAGTGAAGAAATGAAAGAATTTATTGAGAATATCAAGTGATAAATTCTGATTTAGCTTAGCAACATAAATATGCACAATGCCCCTGAGTGCTTTGTAACACTCAGGGGGCAAAACTTCTATATAGGTATCTGTCTTAAGTCCGCCGCCTTATTATAATGTATAGTAAAACGTCAATACATTTTTTCGTTTGCCATAAATAAGCACAGCCCGTCAGTTCTGTCAGAAATATACTATTATATAATGTACCCCGAAAGACAGACACCGCAGTTGTGACCGCCCCTCAAAAGCAGATCATATGTCCATAAACTAAAAAAACACCGCACGAGCCGTTGGCTGTGCGGTGTTTCTTCGGATATGCGGTTTCCGTTATCCTGTATTATCCTTTATTCTTTCTGCTCAGCATCATTGCCGCTCCGCCCAAAAGTATGATAACTGCCGTGAGAGCTGTTCCCGCGCCTGTAGCAGGGTTAGCGTCGCTCGGCTTGGCGGCATTGCTTGAATTGGCGGGATTTTGTGAACTTGAAGCGCTGCTCGATGACGAGTCGTCGATGCCGGAGCTGTCTGCCACGGACGAATCGTCGGAAGTGCTCGAACTGTCGGTCTCGGAAGAGCTGTCAGATGCGGTGATCGTAAAAGGCTCACTTCTGTTCTCGCCGATATAAGTTTCGCTGTCCTCATTTGCAACGACTGCCGCGATGTAAGTTCCTGCCTCTGTCGGGAACTCGGTCCCGACTCTTGTCACGCTCTCGCCGCCCTCAATCTCTTCATATTCAAAGAATATCACATGATATTCGCTCTCGGGGACGATCTCACCGTCAACTGTTACCGTAACGGTCTTCTTTGCAACATCGACAGTTACCGTACCTTCGGAAATGTCTGTCTTTCCCGACTTGTACTCAAGACCGTAGCCCAGCCCGTAAAGTATCTCATCGGTGTACTGCGAATTTTCGTCAACTGCATAGATGTCAACGGGCAGCCTGCCTGTGGGGCTGTTGCCGCCGAAGATCGTTATCAGCGCGGCAGGATAGTTCACGCCGTAAGCGGGGTTCTCCTGACCGTCAACGGGGAGCTCGTCCATGCCGTCGGCGTTGTATGCCGCAACGATAGCGTCGGCATCCTGAAAGCGTGCCACATCGTAAG
The DNA here is from genome assembly GCA_024697545.1 of Ruminococcus sp. Classification (GTDB taxonomy): domain Bacteria; phylum Bacillota; class Clostridia; order Oscillospirales; family Ruminococcaceae; genus YE71. The sequence continues at coordinate 34,673 of JAILFN010000091.1, read as the reverse complement.
GGATATTCGCGCTCAGGAATACGACCTTCTTGCCGTTTGCGTGTGCAAGCTCGATAAGGTCATCGGCGAACGCCGCCTGCCAGCCGCGGGTGTTGTTCTTGTCGATAGTCGCGGCGCTGTACATCTCAAATGCGAGGATAACAGCGTCACAGTCCTTCACGTTCTCCTCATACTCCGCCGCATTGTGACCCTGATGGCAGATGCAGTCTGTGGCGATCTCGCCTGCGATGGTGCCGTCCTTCTTCAATTTGTCGAGTGCATAATAGATGGTGTTCTCAACATTGTCGTAAGGATAGAAGTAAGCTATCTTTGTGCCGTCCGCGGTATCCAGGGGCAGCAGATCATCATCGTTCTTGACGAGGGTAACAGCCTTTTCCGCGATCTCAAGAGCCTTCTCTCTGTGCTCAGCCGAGCCGACGATCAGCTTTGCTTGCTCCGCATCCGGCGCGGTGTAGTCGAGCACTCCGCGCTCCTGCTTCATGTTGAGTATCCTTGTCACCGACCTGTCTATGGTATCAATGGAGATGTTTCCGTCCTCTACCTGCTTGGCGATATCCTTTATGTACTGCTCCATCTCCGCGATATCCTCAGATGACTGAATGTACATCGGTTCGAGTATGATGTCAACATCGGCATTGATGGCAAGGGCAGCCGAGTCCACAAGGTCGAAGTTCTCCTGTATAGCAGCCATCACCATCGAGTCGGTGATGACAACGCCGTCAAAGCCGTAGTCGCCGCGCAGAACGTCGGTTATCATCGTCTTTGAAAGAGTCGCAGGAAGATTTATCTCCTCGCCGTTAGCCTTTGAGGTGTAAGTGCCTGTCTCTATCTTCGGGAACTGTATATGCGCCGTCATTATCATGTCGGTATCCTCGGCAACGGTGGCGTAGGGCACAAGTTCGAGCGCTTTCAGCTCGTCATAGCTCTTGTCGATGAGCGGCAGACCCGTGTGGCTGTCGGTGCCTGTATCGCCGTGACCGGGGAAATGCTTGCAGGTGGTGATAACGCCCTCGCTCTGCAAGCCTTTGATGCAGCTTGCGCCCATCTCGCTCACAAGCTCGGAATCGGACGAGAAGGAGCGGATATTGATGATGGGATTTGAGGGATTATTGTTCACGTCCACTACAGGTGCAAAGTCGGTGTTTATGCCGAGAGACATGATCTCGCTGCCGAGTATCCTTGCGTTCTCCTCGGCAAGCGAGGGGTCGTGTGTTGCGCCTAGAGCCATATTGCCGCAGGTGGGCGTGCCCGTGGTAAGTCGGTATATCGAGCCGCCCTCCTGATCGGCGGCTATGAGCATGGGTATACCGCATTCGCTGTTCATAGCTGCCTGCTGTATCTCGGTCGTGAATGCCACGGTCTGCTCAACGCTCTGTATATTCGGAGCAAACAGACATACTCCCGCGAAGTTGTGGTCTTCGATCAGCCTGCGCTGCTCGTCATTCAGCGAGACCACGTTCTGATAGTCACCACCGCTCGTCCACGGACGCAGCGTTATCATCATCATCTGCTCTATCTTCTGCTCGGTAGACATGGCGGCTACCATATCCGCGACCGATCTTTCTCCGCCTTCGGAAGCCGCTGCCGGCATTCCTAGTGCCGAGAAGGTCACAGCTGCCGCACTCAAAAACGCGGCGATTTTTTTAATATTCATGCATTTTTCCTCCTTAAAATTTATTACGCCGTCAAACTGTTCCGATCGTAAAAAGGAACTGACCGCTATTGCATTTCAAACAAAAATACTGTATAATAGATACAAAACGGAAGAAATGACCTGCGGCGGCAGATACGATCGGATCAATTGCTCTGCACATTAATTATACCACACCGCCTGCAACAAATCTGCAACAAAGCCGCAACAAAATCGTTGTTTTTCGCATCGTCAAAAAGACGAAATTTTTGTGATAGAATTGTTAACAATGCCATCGGCAACAAAAAAACTGTTCAAAAACTTGTCAGATCTGACAAGACGGTGCTTACTGAATAAAGTTTAAGAAGGTGATCCTTACGGCGGGGTTTTTAAAAGAATACATCAAAGATTATTACGTCGCGTTCATACTGCTGTCAGGGTTTGTCGTGACCCTTATCTCCAATCGAAAAAACCATATCAAGAACGTAAAGTTCCTCTGGAGCTACGCGGCACTTGCGTTTGCCCTGACTTTGTTTGAAAACCTTGAAGACTGGTGCGACGCATACGGCAAGCCTGTGTGGATACTGTATATCAAAGCGGCGGTTTGCTACTCGATACAGCCTTTGCTGATAATCCTACAGCTTTACATCATCGCGCCGATAAAGCAAAAGCTGCTGCTCCTGACGCCTTTTTTGATCGAGGCGGCAGTGCTCATCGCAGACCTTTTCGGGCTGAATAATATTTACGGATACGACACTTCGCATAATTTCACCGCGGGCAGACTGCATATACTGCCCGCGATCGTTCTGTGCTTTTACCTGATACTGCTTATGAATTATTCGCTGATGCTCATCCATCGGAAGAAGTATTCAAAGGGCATGATCGTCGTGTTCATCTCCTTTTCCGCAATAGCTACAACGCTCCTCGAATACAACGGCATCATCACCGGTCACACGACCGAGATAGCTGTTCTTGAGATGCTGATATACTACTTCTACATTTCAACGGTGAGCAACAGCGAGAATCAGAAAAAGCTGTACGAGAGCCGCATAGAGCTGGAGCAGGAGCGCAACAAGCTGCTCGTGGCACAGATCCAGCCGCATTTTATCTTCAATTCGCTGGCGACGATACAGTCGCTCTGCTATACAGACGGCGATGTTGCGGCTGACTATATCAGCGTTTTCGGCAATTATCTCAGGGCGAATATCGACTCCCTTTCATCAGATAAGCCCATAAGCTTTGAATCTGAGCTTGACCACATCGATCAATATGTCACCCTTGAAAAGGCAAGCACCGATGTTGATTTTACTATGATATATGAGCTTAGTATCAGAAACTTCAAGATACCGCCGCTGACCGTTCAGCCTTTAGTCGAGAACGCCATAAAGCACGGCGCACTCACAAGGCGTGACGGCTCGGGAGTGGTGAAGATCAAGACCGAAGAGCATGACGGGAACATCATAATAACCGTCACCGACAACGGCGCAGGCACAAAAGCCACGCTGACCGATAAACAAAAGCAGCACAGAAGCGTTGGCATCGAAAACGCCCGACAGCGCCTGAAGCTTCAATGCAAAGGAACACTTGATGTAAATATATCGGAAAACGGCTCTAAAGCCGTGATAATCATACCAAAAAACACCGAAACGGAGGACAGCTGATGTATATTATCGGAGTTGACGACAGAAAGACCGTCCTCACCACACTGGAGAATATGCTTAAAAGGATAGACCCCGATGGTGAGCACAGATTCTACACCGACCCGCTAAAGGCTGCGGAGGAGCTTGACAAGCCGATAGAGGTGGCGTTTATTGATGTGGAAATGCCTGGCATGAACGGGATAGAGCTTGCAAAAAGGATCGTGAAGCGTTATCCGTTTTGCAATATCATATTTCTGACGGGCTATTCGGAATACATGGAAACGGCGTTCGATATGCACGTCAGCGGCTATCTGCTCAAGCCCTTTTCCGAAAAGAAGGTAAAAGAAGCCCTGCAGCACCTTCGCCATCAGCCGTACAGCATAAGCGGCAGACCCGTGAAAGTCCAGTGCTTCGGCAGCTTTGAGGTGTTCGTGAACGAAAAGCCCGTGAAGTTCAAGCGGCGCAAAAGCAAGGAAACGCTGGCGTATCTCATCGACCGAAAGGGCGCGCTCTGCACTATGGATATGCTCATCGGCAACATAGAGCCCGACAAGCCGCTGGATGCCCCGACGAAAAGCGAGATAAGAGTGTACATCGGAGACATCATCGTGTCATTTTTCGCTCTGGGGATAGAGGGACTGATAGTAAAATCCTCGGGGACGTTCGGGATAAACCTCAGCCTGCTCGATTGCGACTATTACCGCTATCTTGACGGCGATCCCTACGCTATCTCGCGCTATGCAGGGGAATACATGACCCAGTACAGCTTCGCCGAGGAGACAAGGGCTTTTCTGGAAATGAAATACTATGATCGGCAAAAAAGTCAGCAATTTGTAAAAACGCACAAATTTTGTTCATAAAGTTCGTTAAAAATCACGATGCTCAAAAGTGTCGATTTGTTGCAGATTTGTTACAGCAGATATGATATAATAAAAACACGAAGTATAGAGAAGGCTCTATACAATGAATAAACGTTGAAAGGATAATGAATCATGGAGATCAAAAAAACTACAAACGGAAGCACACTGAACGCTGCCATAAGCGGCAGAGTTGACACCACGACAGCCCCCGCGCTCGAGGCAGAGCTGAAGGAGAGCTATGACAGCTGCAATGAGCTTGTCCTTGATTTTGCGGATGTTGAATACATTTCCTCCGCAGGGCTCAGAGTGCTGCTGGTGTCGCAGAAGGTCATGAGCAAAAAGGGCGGCATGAAGGTCGTGAATGTCAGTGAAGATATCATGGAGATATTCGAGGTGACGGGCTTTACGGATATCCTGACTATCGAATAAGGAGAGACAATGAAGGAATTAGTTATAGACGCCGTTACCGACAATCTGCCGCAGGTGCTCTCCTTTGTGGACGAGCAGCTTGAAACGGCAGGATGCCCTATGAAAATACAGATGCAGATAGACATCGCCGTTGAGGAGATATTTGTCAACATCGCGCATTATGCGTATAAACCCGATATCGGCGCGGCAACGGTGCGTGTCGAGCTCACCCCCGACCCGCTCTCGGTGGACATAACCTTTATCGACGGCGGAGTGCCATACGATCCGCTGGCAAAGGCTGACCCCGATGTGACCCTGTCGGCAGAAGAAAGGCAGATAGGCGGCTTGGGCATCTTCATGGTCAAAAAAAGCATGGACGATGTCAAATACGAATACGCCGACGGCCACAATATCCTCACGCTGAAAAAGGGGCTGGCGAGCAAATAAAAAACTATCGGGAAGCTTCAGCAGAGGATACCCGATGCCGATATTTGTTACGGCGATGATCGGCTTGTATTCGGCGGCTGCGATATAAACGGAGCAGTTTGCCGATATTCGATGCAACCTGCTGACATTAAGGAGTAATGAACATGAAAAGTGATGTTATACAGATACAGAGCGACCTGACAGGCCGTGAGGAAGCTATGCAGGCCGCCGAAGGCTTTATCAAATACAACGGCTTTGAGGGCAAGGATGCCATGCATATCCGCCTGCTGACCGAGGAGCTTGTCAGCATGGTAAACGGCATCATGGACGGATTCAGGGGCGACCTCTGGTTCGAGAGTGAAAAGACAAAGGATGGGATCTGCTGCAACATATGCCTTTCGGCAAACAGATCGGTCGATCCCGCGCAGGAGGAGCAGATGCTTTCTGTGGCTTCAAGCGGCAAGAACGAAAACGCCAGGGGCATACTCGGAAAGATAAGAGAGTCCTTCCGCGTGAGCGTACAGCATTCCGCCGATGGTGTGTATATGAACGAATACACCGCCGCCAACAACTGGTACAGCATGGGCGCGAACAGCTGCGAAATGTCGGGCAGCGGCATGAAAGCGGCTTACTGGTCGCTTACGAGCTACCGCATGAACCTCGGTTCCGACAAAGCCTCAGCTGCCGAGGAATGGGACGAGCTTGAGAAGTCGATCATCGCGAGCCTTGCCGACGATGTTAAGGTATGGCTGAAAATGGAGACCACCGAGGTGGTCATCGAAAAACTGATAAGGAAATAATGCGGTCATTGTGCGGCATTACCCTGACAGCGGAGAAAAGATCATGAAAGTCATACCTAGCAAAAAAGATGATAAGCTGACTGTTTCCGTTGCGGGCAGACTGGATGCTCTGACCGTACCCGAATTTGAGAAACAGCTCGGTCCCGAGCTTCGGGGAATAAAGGAGCTCGTCCTTGACCTTGAAGCTCTCGAATACATATCCAGTGTGGGACTTCGTCTGCTCATGAAGCTGAGGAAGCGGCTGAACGCGCCGTTACCGCTCATAAACGTATCACGGGAGGTCTATGAGATCCTTGAGACTACAGGCTTTACAGAGCTTTTTGATGTTGAAAAGAAGCTCCGTGAGCTGAGCGTTGAGGGTATGCCGTGTGTAGGAAAGGGCGCGAACGGTTCGGTATACCGTATGGACGATGAGCACATAGTCAAGGTATATAACCCCGTGTCCAACACCTTTGAAATGATAAAGCACGAAAAGACCGCAGCCAGTCAGGCGTTTATCCACGATATCCCCTCTGCAATATCATATGATATAGTAAGGGTCGGCGACCGCTACGGCATGATATATGAAATGATAAATGCCAAGACCCTCGGAGAGGTCATTGCGAACGATCCCGATAATGCAGATGTATATGCCCGCCGGATGGCAGCGCTTCTGAAAAAGCTGCACTCTACAAAGTTTGATGAGGGCGTGTTACCCGATGCGAGATCGGCACTGATGCGCTGGGCGGAGATCGCGGACAGAAGCGGCTGCTATGACAAAACAATTATAGATAAGCTCAGAGACTTTATAATGAGCATACCCGCGGGGAACACCTTTGTTCACGGTGATTTTCACCCGGGCAATATCATGGTAGCCGACGGAGAATTCATACTTATCGACATGGGCGATGCCTCAATGGGCGACCCTGTCATCGACCTGCTCGGTTCTTATCAGATAATGAGACTTATCACCCGCCGCCGCCGCGGTGCCGAACGCTATACGGGGATACCCGAACAGCTGCTCGGCAGAGTATGGAACGTGTTTATACGCGAATACACGGGTCTCAGCGATGAAAAGGAGCTTGCGGAGTATGAGATGAAGCTGAAGTTCTATTCCATCATACGCTCATTTGCGGGAGTGACCTTTTCGGAGCTTGTTCCAAAGGAAGCTTTGCCGCATATAACGAAAGAGATCTCAGAAGCCTTTCTCGCAGGGCTTGAAAAGATGAATAGCTGATACACAAACATATGAAGCAGATGAAGAAAAATACAATAAAAACAGATATTATCATAGTGATCGTGCTGGTGCTTGCAGCGGCGGCTGTTATACTTGTCCGTTCTGCCCATAAAAAGCAGGACAGCAAGGCGCTCTCTGCCGCACAGAACGGCACAGCTATGACCCCTGCCGATTACAACGGCAGAAAGATCGGGATACTCACAGGCTCAGCCTTTGAGAAGCTTACTGAGGAGCATTTCCCCGACAGCGAGTATTCCTATTACAACAATGTCAGCGACATGGCTGAGGCTCTCGGTAAGGGCAAGATAGACGGCTATCTCGGTGACGAACCCGTTGCCCGCATGATGAGTGCCTAGCTTTCGGAAATAGGATACTTCAAGAAGCCGATAGCGAACGATGATTACTGCTTCGGCTTTCAGAAGAACAGCGAGCGGGCTGATACACTTCGTGAGCAGTTCAACGAAATGCTCACGAAGCTCTGGTCTGACGGCACTATGGGCGAGATACAGGAAAAATGGTTCGGCAGCGATGAGAGCGTAAAGACCGTTGACCTGACAGGCTTTTCGGGAGAGAACGGAGAGCTTGATATAGTTACTGTCGCGGGGAATATGCCTGTCTCTTATGTAAAGGATAACACCTATGCGGGGATAGCGATAGAGCTTGCAGAGAGATTTTGCAGGACCCATGGCTATACGCCCGTCATCTCCGATGTCGATGCACAGGCATCGGTCGCAGCTGTATCCTCGGGCAAGTATGATCTTTGCGCCGCACCATTGTCGGTGACAGAGGAGCGAAAGGAAAGCATCAACTTCTCCGACCCGTTCTATCACGGCGGAGTCATGCTGATGGTGAGAACTAAGGAGCTTGCCGAGACCGAAAACGGCAGCTCGGATATCAGTATAAGCGACCTTAACAGCTCCGACTGCACGATAGGTGCGGCAACAGGTGCATCGGGAATGCTCGCTGCCGAGAAATATCTGCCGAACGCCAGACTTCTGACCATTGATGATACCGTCACAGCCTGCGAATCGGTAAAGCAGGGCAAGCTGGACGCATACATTTTTGAACGCAAACAGCTTCAGATCATTATCGACAACGGCTTTGAGGGGGTAACTCTCCTTGACGAAGATCTCGGAGAACCTATGGACGTTGCAGCAGGCATATCGCCTGTTACGAAGATCCCCGAACTCAAAGACAAGATAAACCGGTTTATCGCGGAAAAGAAAGCGGACGGAACGCTTGACGAAATGATCGACCGCTGGACCGTTGAACAAAACTATGATATGCCCGAGATAGAGACTCCCGCCTCGCCCAAGATGAAAATAAAGATCGGTACGAGCGGCATAGTGGAGCCGTACAGCTTTTATCAGGACAACGAGCTGACAGGCTTTGATATTGAGTTTGCAAGACGATTTGCGCTCTGGGCGAATGCCGAGATCGAATTTGAGGTGTATGATTACGGAGCGTTGGTAGCAGCCGCAGGCTCGGGCAAGATAGACTGCATTTTTGCAAATCTCAATGTTACCGATGAGCGTGCGGAGGTCATCGACTTCTCCGACACTATGTACAGCTTTCATAATGCAGTCATGGTCGCCTCCGATAAGGCGGGCGGCGACGACGACGTCCGCTCCCGCCCATTCTCCTACTATGCCGAAAACGGCAAGATCGGCGCTATCACTGGCGGTTTTTACGAGGTTGAGATACTGCGCCGCTTCCCCGATGCGGAGGTCTTGCAGTTCAACGCCCAGCCCGACCTTGCGGTGGCGCTGAGCGAGGGCAAGATAGATGCCTTCACCTGCCCCGTGTCCTCCGCTGAGGACTTCATGGCAGAGGACGACAGCCTCACATATCTGAACGAGGTATTCATGGAGATACCCTACGGCTTCGCGTTCAGGAAGGCTGACGGCAAAAACTAGCTGCGTGACCAACTGAACGAATACCTTGCAAAAATTCATTCGGACGGAACTTATGATGAGATAGTCGATATATGGTTCGGCAGCGATGAGAGCAGGAAGACGGTGGATATACCCGCCGAGGGCAGCCGCGTTCTTCGCTATATCACCGCTTCTACTATGCAGCCATACTCCTACATCAAGGACGGCGGCAACGCGGGGCTTGAGATCGACATCATCGCACGGTTCTGCAAGGAATACGGCTACGGTCTGACCATTGACAATGCCGACTTCGGTTCGCTTATAGCAGGCGTGTCATCGGGCACATATGACCTTGCCTCGGGAACGATAATGATAACCGAGGAGCGCGCGCAGAGCGTGGATTTCTCCGATGTTTACTACACCACAAACGCCGTTGCCGTTGTAAGAAAGGAATCCTCTGACGCTGCGGCAGATACTGCAAATAAGACCCGCTTCATCGACGATATAAAGCTCAGCTTTGAGAAAAACTTTATCCGCAGTGACCCACGAGATGAAATTCGCGCGGGACGTTTCCACCAGAGTTTTCTACATGGACGAGGGCGGCATATACGAAGACGGCAGCCCCGAGCAGATCTTTGAACACTCGAAGCGGGAAAAGACCCGCATATTCATAAAACGGCTGAAACAGCTGTCGCTTGAGATCAACTCGCCTGATGTCGATCTTGTCGGTTTCATCTCGCAGATCGAAGACTTCGGGCGCAGGAACCTGCTTTCTGCAAAAACTGTCCGCAATATGCAGCTGTGCTTTGAGGAACTTGTGATGCAGAGCATTCTGAAAGCCACCGACGATCAGGCTCCCGTAAAGATAGTAACAGAATACTCCGAAGCGGACGGCTCGGCGGTCATGGAGATCACCTACGGCGGAAAGAGATACGACCCGCTTACCGAGGGCGACGAGCTTTCGGCAATGCTCGTGAAGAAGCTGTCTTCAGAGGTGAAGCACAGCTTTGAGGACGGCAACCGCATAACGGTAAGATTTGTCTGACCAAAGCAGTCGTTCGGAAAGATGTAAGAAAATGATAGATAACGAGGAGGAGATCCCTTTGTCAAACTTCAACATTGACGATTACATCAAGGAAATGGTCTTGTCCTCCGAGCTGGAGGAGAAAGCAAAACAGTGCAAAACGAGCCGCGAGCTTATGGAGCTGGCGGCGGAGGAAGACATCGAGCTTCCCGATGCGGCTCTCGAAGCTGTGACAGGCGGCTGCGGCGGCGATCAAAAGAATTACTATCATATCGGCTGCGGCGGAACAGCGAGATCGCTGGGCGATGACGGTTATCTGTGCCAAAAATGCGGTCAGCAGCTCTCGTTCCACGAGATAGAGGTAAGATAGCAGCCACGATGCCGCTTATTGACAAGGATCTATCTTGATATGTATTTCAGACTTACAGACAGCATCGCACTGCGAAGCTGGAAATTCGTCCCGAGGGCGTACTATGTTAAAAATGACCCCTATGCCAAAGCGCTCACGCAGGAGAAATTCGATCTGATGCTGCGCTGCGACGGAGAGCATGATATCAGCCCCGACGAGCTGACGGAAAGCCTCGAACGGCGCGGACTTATCGCAAAATGCGTCCGCGGCGAGCACATCTCCGAATGGTCACGGCACAAGATCTACAGTCATCGCTATTTCCCGAAGATGAATTTCATGATGACCGGCAAGTGCAACTACAACTGTCTGCACTGCTTCAACGCGGCAGACAATGCGCCGTTAATGACCGAGTGGAGCTATGAGGACGCACTCGACCTGCTCGATCAGGCACGCGGCTGCGGGATTCACGCCTTTACCGTGACAGGCGGCGAGCCTATGCTGCACCCGCGGTTTATGGATATTGTCAGGGCTATATACGACCGCGATATGTTCATAGAAGAGCTGAACACTAACGGCTTTTTCATCACACAGGGAATACTTGACGAGTTTGTTAAGATCGGCTGCAAGCCGCTCATAAAAATATCCTTTGACGGTATCGGCTGCCACGACCGTATGCGCGGCAGCAAGGGCGCAGAGGAACGCACCCTTGCCGCTATGGAGCTGTGTATCAAAAACGGCTTCCGCGTGATGTCGCAGACGCAGGTACACAGGCAGGATCTTGATGCGCTTATCCCGACAGCACGGCTGCTGAATGATATGGGCGTGAGCACGCTAAGACTCATCCGCACCACCGAGGCTCCGCGCTGGGAAAAGAATGCGCCTCACAGCTGTCTCAGCTTTGAGGAATACTACGCCGCCATGCTCGACTTCATGAGCGAATACAAAGACAGCGGCATGACGATGGACGTTATGGCATGGCAGTTCATGCACGCCTGCCCCGAAAGCCGAAGCTACACCCTTGACGCAGTTCGCTGCAAGAGCGGTGAATACAAGCCGACAGACCCCATCTGCAAGGGCAACCGCGGCATGATCGGCGTGACATCGAGGGGGAACATCCTCCCCTGCCTGCAAATGTCGGGGTACTTTGAGGAAAATGGCATACACATGGGCGACCTGCACAAAACTCCGCTGCGCGACCTGCTGACCGACGGAGAATATATGCGCACTGTCTGTGCAAATCTGCACAAGCGGCGAAAGAACTCTCCCAGATGTGCGGCGTGCGGATATTTCAAATACTGCAACGGCGGCTGCCCCGCACTTGGCGGGCTGTACGCCCCCGAGAAGCTGGATCTCTTTGGCAGCGACGTGACAAAGTGCCTGTTCTATGAAAACGGCTGGTACGAAAGATCGGTAAAGGCAATGAGCGGCTGGAACAACCTGTCGCAAATATCTGAATTTGAAAATGGATAGGGGTGTGCTGACACTTAGCCTGACACACCCCGTTTAAAATAAAAAAATACATCGCAATGACAGCGGCAGCTTGCTTTCACCCGCAAACCGCGGGCAAGTCCTTGACGGATCATTCAAGATCCTCGTTCATAGTGCCGTCAGTCTACATTTCTTGTGATATAAGTGACATCCAAATGATCGCCGCGGTCAGCAAAGACCAGTGTTAAGGTCTCTGTATAACGATAATACTTGCCGCAGCTTGAATTATTGCAGTAATACATAATGTTGCCAATGAAGTCAGCGTAAAAATAAAGCTGCCTGCTGCAATCGGGACAGACCTTTCCCGGAACAGGATCGCCCTTTTGCGGCGGCGGTGCTGATGAGCCGCATCCGCCCGAAACAAGCTCTAACGCCTCCTCGGGCAGTTCAATGTCGTTCTCGGCGACAAACTCATTAAGTTCTTCGATCGTCTTGCACTCGCTTGCTTTCTCCCGCAGTTCGGGCGGCAGGTCTTTTATGTACTTTTCAAAATTCTCGTTCATAGCATTGGACCTCCTGTTATAAAGTTTAGTAAGCCGTAGCATTTATCTGCTCCCCTCAGCTTACGATCACATCATAACATACCGCCCGCAACAAATCTGCAACAGTTCCTATATTTTTAGCAGAAAATCATCAACAAAATTTTATGATGATATTTGTGCGAATGAACGAAAAGCATTTGCCTTGTGCTTTAGATCATGGTCTATCAGCTTTAGCGATCACAAATGTTTAGCGTAATGAAAGCTGTGCCGCACGGACACCGTCGGCATGGCAGAGATCAACGGAGGATAACAACATGAACATCACACTTGACAGAAACGAAAACGAGCTTACAGTAGCCCTTGAGGGCAGGCTTGACACCCTTACAGCTCCAGAGCTTGAAGATAAGCTCGAACCGGAGCTCGATGATATAGAAAAGCTTGTCTTCGACTTTGCGGGGCTTGAATACATATCCAGCGCGGGGCTGAGGGTACTGCTCGCCACACAGAAACAAATGGACGAAATGGTAGTCACCAACGTCCGCCCCGAGGTCATGGAGGTCTTTGATCTAACGGGCTTCGCGGATTTTCTGAACATCGAGTAATTGGAGGATAACGGAATGGCAGAACAGAATTCGGGTATATTCAGAAAAAAGTCCATCGAGCGAATATCCTCACCCGAGCAGCTGACAGACTACCTTCGGGTGACGAACCCCGGCATCTGGGTACTGCTGGCGGCGGTGATAACGCTTCTGGGCGGACTGTTCGCATGGAGCATGACGGGCAGCCTTGAAACGCTGGCGGACGGCGTGGCGGTCGTTGAGGACGGTCAGGCTCAGATAATGGTCATCGACAGCGGCAGGGGCGAGATAAAATCGGGAATGACTGTGCGGGTCGGCGGTGAGGAATACAGCATTGCAACGGTAGAAAGCGATGATTACGGCAGAACAGTTGCATACGCCCCCATCGACAAGACCGACGGCAGATACGATGTGAAGATCGTCACCGAAAGTATCCACCCGATAAGATTTCTTTTCAGCTAAGAGGTCATCATGAGTCAAAAGAAGATCAAGATAAAGCCTACTGTCACCAAGGGCGCGGCGAAGGTGCCTGTCATCATGCAGCTTGAAGCCCTTGAATGCGGTGCTGCGAGCCTTGCGATGATAATGGCTTACTACGATAAATGGGTGCCTCTCGAGCAGGTGCGGTCGGATTGCGGCGTCAGCAGGGACGGCTCGAATGCCAGAAATATCGCAATGGCTGCCAAGTCCTACGGCTTCAAGGTGCAAGCCTTCAGCCGTACTCCCGAGAGCGTGAGGGAAAAAGGCAAGTTCCCCTGCATTATCCACTGGAACTTCAACCATTTCGTGGTGCTCAACGGCTTTAAGGGCAAGTACGCCTGCATAAACGATCCCGCAAGGGGCGCGGTAAAGGTAAGCCCCGAGGAGTTCGACAAGGCGTTCACGGGTATAACGATAAACATTACCCCCGATGAGGATTTCAAGCCCTCGGGCAAGCGCAAGAGCACACTTGAATTTGCGAAAAAACGCCTTATCGGCGCAGGTGCTGCTATCGTATTCGTAATGCTTACGACGGTCATAAGCTCGCTGTTCGGGGTGATAAATCCGATAATGTCAAAGATATTCATGGACAGACTGCTGAGCGGGCAGAACCGCGAATGGCTCATGCCGTTTATCGGCGTGATGTCGGGACTTGCGGCGTTGCAGCTCATCGTCGCCTGGGCGCAGACGATATACAATCTGAAAATAAACGGCAAGATGTCCGTCATCGGCTCTACATCGTATATGTGGAAGGTGCTGCATATGCCAATGGAATTTTTCAGCCAGCGCATGGCGGGAGATATCCAGTCAAGGCAGGCGACCAACGCCAACATCGCAGCAACGCTTGTAAACACATTCGCACCGCTGCTGCTTGATTCGATAATGATGGTGTTCTACCTTGTCCTGATGTTGAAACAAAGCATTCTGATGACGGCTATCGGGCTGAGTACGCTGGTGCTGAATATTTTTGTGTCGCGTAAGATCTCTGACAAGCGCGTGAACATCACAAGAGTACAGCAGCGCGATATGGCAAAGCTGAGTGCCACCACAGTCGCCGGTGTCGAGATGATAGAGAACATAAAGGCAAGCGGCGCTGAAAACGGCTTCTTCCAGAAATGGGCGGGCTATCAGGCTTCGGTCAATTCACAGCAGATCAAGTCTGTAAGGATGACCAGCTACCTCGGCATGATACCCGAGTTCCTTGCTTCTGCTGCGGACTATGCTGTAATGGTCATAGGGATATGGTTCATCATGCAGGGCAGATTCACCCTTGGTGCGCTGCAAATGTTTCAGGGATTTCTGGGCGCATTCATGGCACCTGCCATGACCCTTGTGAGTGCAGGACAGACGCTGCAGGAAATGCGAACACAAATGGAGCGCGTAGAGGACGTAATGCAATACCCCGATGACCCCAATGCAAGAGATAACGCGGGCACGGACGAAAAGCTCAAAAAGCTGAAGGGAAATGTAGAGCTGCAAAATGTAAGCTTCGGATACTCAAAGCTGGCAGAGCCGCTCATCAAAGATTTTTCAATGAACATAAAGCCGGGCGGCAGGGTCGCGTTCGTCGGCACATCCGGCTGCGGAAAGTCAACGCTTTCAAAGCTGATATCGGGACTTTACGAACCATGGGACGGCAGGATACTCTTTGACGGCAAGCCGAGAAGCGAACACGCACGCTCGGTAATGACAGGCTCTATCGCGGTAGTCGATCAGGATATCACCATCTTTGAGGGCACTATCGCCGACAACATCAAGATGTGGGACGAGTCTGTTCAGGACTTTGAGATGATACTTGCTGCACGCGACGCACAGCTCCATGAAGACATCATGGCTCGCGAGGGCGGCTATGAATGCAAACTTACCGAAGGCGGCAAAGACCTTTCGGGCGGTCAGCGTCAGAGAATGGAGATAGCCCGCGTTCTTGCACAGGATCCGTCAATAATCATTCTCGACGAAGCAACAAGCGCACTTGACGCCAAGACGGAATATGAGGTCGTGAAGGCGATAAAGGACAGAGGTATCACCTGCATAGTTATCGCACACAGGCTGTCCACTATCCGTGACTGCGATGAGATAATCGTGCTTGAAAAGGGCAAGGTGGTCGAGCGCAGCACTCATGATGAGCTTATGAAGCTTGGCGGGACTTATACAGATCTCGTCACCAATGAATAGGAGGTGAAGGACTTTGGGTTGGTTTGAAAAGCAGATCAGTCAGCGCTCAGACCTCGATCAGCAGATGTTTGAGGAGTCCTTCTTCCGTGTGGCAGGGGTCGTCCTCGGCAAGCGCACCGCCACAAAGATAAGCGATGACCATATAATCACCAAGCAGGCGATAGACGATATACTGAAATACTATCACTGCAAGCCCGTAGAGCTGCCCAAGAGCATAAAGGGACACGAGGATCAGCTGGATCACTGCCTGCGCCCTCACGGACTTATGAAACGGCAGGTGCTTCTTGAGGAAAACTGGTGGAAGGACGCCTTTGGTCCGATACTCGCCTACACCAAGGACGGCGGCGAGCCCGTGGCTCTTCTGCCGCAGAAGCTTTGGGGATACTACTACATAGACAGAGCATCGGGCAAAAAGGTCAGGCTTAACAAGAAGACCGCAGGTTTTTTCGAGCGTGAGGCTTACTGCTTCTACAAGCCGTTCCCGCAGAGAAAGCTTGGTATCCCCGATCTGCTGATCTATATGAAAAACTGCTACGACCTGAGCGACATGGTGATGATAGTCATATCCACCCTTGCGGTAACAGGCGTGGGTATGCTCATGCCGCGCATAACAAAAGCACTGACCGGACCTGTGATATCAAGCGGAAAAACAAGCGTGCTCGTCGGCATAGCTGTTTGTATGCTGTGTACGTCGATAGTCTCTCAGCTGATAGGCTCGGTCAATTCAATGCTCAGCGCAAGGCTTGAAACAAAAACAACGCTCGGCATACAGGCGGCGATGATGATGAGGGTCATGAGAATGCCTGCGAACTTCTTCCGCAAGTACAGCGCGGGCGAGCTTACAAGCCGCTCGCAGTCGGTGGATCAGCTCTGCTCGCTTATCCTCGGCATGGTGTTGGGAACAGGTCTTACTTCGCTTACATCGCTCCTGTACATCACGCAGATATTCAGCTTTGCACCGCCGCTCGTCGCGCCTTCGCTGCTGATGATCCTCATAACCGTTATCTTTACCACGCTCTCCTCGGTCGTGCAGATACGCATAAGCAAACAGCAGATGGAGCTGAGCGCAAAGGAATCGGGCATTACTTACGCTATGATAAGCGGCGTGCAGAAGATAAAGCTGTCAGGTGCGGAAAAGCGCTTTTTCGCCCGCTGGCTGAACATCTACTCCGACAGCGCGGAGCTGACCTATGCCCCGCCTGCGTTTATCAAGATAAACGGCGTCATCACCACGGCGATAAGCCTTATATCTAACATCGTGCTGTATTATCTGGCTGTCAGGAGCAGCATAGACCAGTCGAGCTACTTCGCATTCACTGCGGCATACGGCGGAGTTATGGGCGCTTTCACGGCACTTGCGGGCATGGCACTTTCGGCGGGCAGCATAAAGCCTATCCTCGATATGGCAGAGCCTTTCCTTAAAGAAGAGCCCGAATCGACCGACAACAAAGAGATAGTAACAAAGCTCTCGGGCGGGATCGAGCTAAACAACGTGTACTTCCGCTACACCGAAAACAGCCCCTACATCGTGAATAATATGTCGCTGAAGATACGTCCCGGAGAATATGTCGCGATAGTCGGCAAGACGGGCTGCGGCAAAAGCACGCTCATGCGCCTGCTGCTGGGATTTGAAAAGCCCGAAAAGGGTGCAATATATTACGACGGCAAGGATATAAACCGCCTGGACCTCGGCTCGCTGAGAAGAAAGATAGGCTCCGTTATCCAGTCGGGCGGGCTGCTGCAGGGCGATTTTTTTTCAAACATCGTGATAACAGCCCCGCATCTCACTCTCGATGATGCGTGGAAGGCGGCTGAGATAGCAGGGATAGCCGATGATATCCGCGCTATGCCTATGGGTATGTACACACTCATATCCGAGGGTCACGGCGGTATCTCGGGCGGTCAGAAGCAGAGACTCATGATAGCGAGAGCCGTCGCGCCGAAACCTAAGATACTCATGTTCGACGAAGCGACATCTGCCCTTGACAACAAGACGCAGAAGCAGGTAAGCGAAGCGCTTGACGGCATGGGCTGTACACGAATAGTTATCGCACACAGACTGTCCACCATCCGCCATTGTGACCGCATACTGGTACTCGACGGCGGCTCAGTCATCGAGGAGGGCAGCTATGACGAGCTTATCGCGAAAAACGGATATTTTGCCGAACTTGTCGAAAGACAGCGTCTTGATATATAAAAATTAAAAATCAGGAGGTAATCACTATGAAAGAAAACGAGAACATCAAGGACACCGATCTGGAGCTGGATGCCCTCAGCGAGGTAAACGGCGGTATGTGCAATTTAGGATTGATGGATGACCAACTCAGCTAGGTAGGAGGTATGTCCGGATTAGGATTGGCACAGAATCTCGGCAGCGCTCTTGCATACTGCAAAGCCTGCGGCAAGAAGCTCAAGGATATGGGAACGAGAAGGATCATGGGCGGCACTACCAACATTTTCATTTGCACCAACACGAAATGCAAGGATTATAACAAGGAAAAGAACAACCTTGAGGTAAAGTGGCCGTAATGATGCCGCCTTGCACGCGCAGCTTTCAACAAGATCGGGCAGATACACCGTAGCTGTATCTGCCCGATATGGAGAGCACGGACGCGAAAAAATCAAGAAAGCAATAAATAAAGGAGGCGGCACAAATGAGCAATAACGCAATAAAGCTTACAGGCAGGATAGACACATCAAACGCCGCTGAGTGGGAAAAGACTATCTTTTCACAGCTCGGCGAAAGCGATAAGGCGCTCTTTGACGCTGCCGGGCTTGACTACATCTCCAGCGCGGGACTTAGGGTGCTGATGAAGGTGATAAAGAAGTCGGGCGGCGGTGTAAAGGTCATAAACGTTTCGCCCGATGTCTATGATATTTTCGATATGACCGGCTTCAGCGAGCTTATGACGGTGGAAAAGCGCATACGCGAGATGTCTGTTGAGGGATGTAAGATCATAGGATCGGGTTTTTACGGTACCGTCTACCGCACCGACCCCGAGACCATCGTAAAGGTATACAGCGTTCCCGACAGTCTGCCTAAGATAAGACAAGAGCAGAAAATGGCAAAGAGCGCCTTTGTAAAGGGCGTTCCGACGGCTATCTCTTATGATGTGGTAAAGGTCGGCGACAACTACGGCTCGGTATTCGAGCTGCTGGACGCGCAGTCCTTTAACGACCACCTGATAAATGAGCCCGATCGCTTTGATGAGCTTTTAAAGCAGTACGTCGAGTTCCTGAAGACGGTACACAGCGCCGAGATGGACGCAGGAACGATACCGTTGGCGAGAGATATATTTTTCGGATTTATCGACTACATAACTTCCGCGGGTGACTATCTTACCGACGGACAAGCTGCACGGCTGAGAGAGCTTCTGTCGGCGCTGCCCGACGATCTGCACGTTGTACACGGCGATTTTCAGATGAAAAACGTCATGCTCGTCAGCGGCGAGCCTATGCTTATCGACATGGAAACCATTTCGACGGGTCAGCCGCTGTTTGACTTGCAGGCGCTCTATGTGACCTATGTGCTGTTCTCAGAGGACGACCCGAACAACCTGAAAAACTTTTTGGGTATCCCGAACGAATGGGGCGAACGGATCTGGCAGAGCATTCTGACAAACTATTTCGATAACGCCGACGAACAAAAGCTGTCAGCGATACAAAGCAAGATAAGCCTTGCGGCTTCGCTGCGGTTTATGTATCTGCTTGTTTCCACCGACCTTAAAAACGGCGAGCTGGGCGAAAAGCGTATTCGCCGCGCTCAGGCGCATATCTCGGAGCTTATCGAAAAAGTCGATGATCTTTTTCTGTAAACATCAAAACGGCAGGAGTCTTGTGCCCCTGCCGTTTTGATGATTTCACCCGTTCTGTTTTGGGTTTCCTCAGCATACGCTGCTGCCTTAACGTCAAATCGCTGAAATTTTGATCTGTCGTTTAGCGATAATAGCTGCACAAAACACAGCCTTGGTTGATATAAACAAATTGTGAACAAAAACTTTGTAGGATATTACGATGCAAAAGCGCCAAATTTATTGCAGATCTGTTGCAGATTTGTTGCGGCGGGTGTGGTATAATTACAGTATACTATATATTACGGGAGGACACCGATATGAAAACCACGAGTGAAAACAACACCCTGACCATTTATCTTGATGGCAGGATAGACACAAACAATGCCTCTCAGACCGAATCCGAGATATTCGCGGCAGTTGAGGGCAAGACCGAGGACATCGTCCTTGACGCTGAAAACCTCGAATACATCTCCAGCGCAGGGCTCAGAGTTCTTATGAAGCTCCGCAAGAGCCTGAACAAGCCCCTGCCGATGATAAATGTCTCCCGTGATGTATATGAGATCCTCGAGACCACCGGCTTCACCGAGCTGCTGGAGGTCAAAAAGGCTCTTAGAAAAGTCTCTCTTGAGGGCTGCGAGGTCATAGGACAAGGCGGCCACGGCAGGGTCTACCGTCTCGATGATGAGACTATCATCAAGATATATCACGACAACAGCCCGCTTTCGCTCATCGAAAAGGAGCGTGAGTATGCAAAAAACGCCTTTGTTCACGGCGTGCCCTCGGCTATCGCGTATGATGTTGTTCAGACCGAGGAGGGCTACGGACTGGTGTTCGAGCTGGCAGGAGCAAAGACCCTCAGCAAGGTGATAATGGAAGACCACTCCCGCTTGCAGGAGCTCGGTGTGAAGTTCGGCATGCTGCTGAAAAAGCTTAATTCGACCGAAGCCGCCCCCGCGCTCTACGGCGATATCAAGCAGATATATCTCGACAGAGCGAAGAATGCCGAGCAGTTTTTCACAGCTGAGGAGAACGCACAGATCGTTCAGATGATAAACGCTATCCCCGACGGCAGCGGAATGATACACGGCGATTACCACTCAAACAATGTTATGGTTCAGGCTGACGGCGAGCTCGTCCTCATCGACATGGCGGATATCAGCCGCGGCAATGCGATCTATGACATCGGCGGAACGTTCCTTACAATGTACCTCAGCGGGATGAATGATCCTGAGATGACCTATTACACTGTGAGATTAAAGTACGAATATGCCACACAGCTCTGGGGCATCGCTCTGTCTTCATATCTCGGCACCACTGACACAAAGCAGCTTGAGCTTTTCAGTCAGAGATGTGCCGCATTCACATTTTTGAGAATGGCGACTACACTTGGTTTTGAAAGCGGCAGGGCGAGAGAGGTCGCAGGCAATATGGTATCTGTTCTCCGCCGTCAGCTTTTCCCGAACACGGAAAACTTCTGCAAGCTGTTCGCCATGCCTGTCTGAAAAAGGTGATGTAACATGAAAGTATACAACAACGATATAAAAATGGACCCCTCGGGATTTGTGGTGCTTGCGGACTTCGTCCCCGCCATCGTGCAGGAGATACGCTATTATTCCTCATACAACTTCATCGGCGAGCGCATCGACGGCTATGAAGAGCCCTGCGCCCTGCTGACGATAGAGGCTGCAAGGGCGCTCAAAGCCGCAAGCAACGAGCTTTTAGTCAAGGGCTATCGGATGAAGGTGTTTGACGCATACCGTCCTTCGCCTGCTGTGCGGCAGTTCGTGCTTTGGGGGATAGAGGACACCGATATCCGCATGAAGCCGTATTTTTATCCCGAACTTGAAAAGCAGGAGCTGTTCAGGACAGGCTATATTGCAAAGCATTCTAGCCACAGCCGCGGAAGTGCGATAGACCTTACCCTGCTCGACATGAAAACGGGCAAGGAGCTCGATATGGGAAGCCCCTTCGACCTGTTCAGTGAGACTTCTCACTCCGACTGCCGCAGCATAACCGAGGAGCAGTATGAAAACCGTATGCTCCTGCAAAACGCTATGGTCAGAAACGGCTTTGAGCCGATATTCTGCGAATGGTGGCATTTCATGCTGAAGGACGAGCCGTATCCCGATACCTATTTTGAGTTCCCCGTGTCTGCGGCGTATCTGAAAAAATGATGTCTGTATCGGGTCAGGTAAGTGCTTTGAAAAATGATAAGACACAGAAAACACCTAAGAAGATCATCGGCATTATCTTTATGCTCAAAAAGAACACGGACGATCTCAAATACGAATACGCTGACGGGCAGGATATCCTGAGGCTTAAAAAGGGACTGGTGAAATAATGAGAAAATATTTTGGTTTGACATTCGGCGGGCTTCAGCAAAAAATACTGAATCTTGTGCTGATATTCGTTTTGGCTATAACGGGAGTGTATGCCGGGGTTTCGATCTATCAGAGCAAATCGCTGACAGATACAGTGACCGAAGCGAGCAATGAACAGCAGCAGTCCATAACAAAAGTTTCGGAAGAGACAATGAAAACGGTCATAAACTCGTCGCTCACCAAATCTACGGCGATGGAAGCTTACATCGCGAACGATATGTTCTCTGATATAAAGACCGACGTGGCTACCCTTCAAAACCTTGCCACGGGACTTTTCGAGCACAAAGACGACTTTGAGCCTTATCCCGTTTCCCCCCCTGACCCTTCAAAGGACGGAGAGTATTCGGCACAGGTGCTTCATGAAGCAGGTGTGGACTACACCAAGTCGGAATACCTTGGAGTAGCTGCCCACATGAGCGACACCATGATCGCAATGTGTGAACGATCCGGCTATATGACAAACTGCTTCATCGGGCTTGAGGACGGCACTCTGCTTTGCATAGATTCAAATTCGGCAAACAAGTACAATGAAAACGGCGATCTGCCCGATTTCCCTGTTAGGGACAGACCTTGGTATACGGGCGCGGTGGAAGCCGGAGAGGTTTGCTTTTCGGAGATAGAAGCCGACACCTACACCGACAGTATCGGTATTGAATGCTCTGCTCCGATATATGTTGACGGCAAGCTGATAGGTGTTATAGGCGCCGACCTGTTCCTTGAAGCTATGGATGAATATGTAAAAAATTCCTCAAATCAGGGCAGTAACATCTGCGTTATCAGCGATGAGGGCAAGGTCATCTTTGCCCCCGACGACAACGGCGTGTTCACAGTTGAGCTTTCAGAAAACGCACCTGATTTGAGAAATGCCGAAAACACCGAGCTTGCAGATTTTGTCACTAAAGCACTGAACGAGCAGACCGAGCTTATGACTATATCGGTGAACGGCAGAGAGTATTATATGACAGGCTCGCCTATGAGCACCGTCGGTTGGGCGGTAGTTTCATTTGTTGACAAGGAGATCACCCGCCAGCCCACCGATACCATGCTCATGCAGTATGAACAGATAAACGAAAAGGCAAAGGATAAATTTGTAAAAGGCACCGAGTATTCAAAAAAGACGCTCGAGGTCATGACATTGGCTGTGCTGATACTGGCATCGGTGAGCGCACTTTTCGTTGCAGGCAGGATAGTCAGACCCGTCGAGCGTATGACAAAGCGCATAACCGAGATAAGTGGTTCAGACCTTGCCTTTGAAATGGAGGACACCTATAAGACCAACGACGAGATCGAGGTACTGGCGGAGTCATTTGCTATCCTTTCCGAGCGGACAAGACTTTACATAGATCAGATCACTAAGATCACCGCCGAAAAGGAGCGTATAGGTGCAGAGCTTGAGCTTGCTACAAAGATACAGGCTTCAATGCTCCCGAACCTCTTCCCGCCGTTTCCAGATCGCAAGGAGTTTGATATCTTCGCTTCAATGACACCCGCAAAAGAGGTCGGCGGTGATTTCTACGACTTCTTCCTCATCGACGATGACCACCTTGGAATGGTCATGGCGGACGTTTCCGGCAAGGGCGTTCCTGCGGCGCTGTTTATGATGATGTCAAAGATCCTTGTAAACAACTTTGCGATGATGGGCAGCAGCCCGTCAAAGGTGCTTGAGCAGACCAACAATCAGATATGCAAGAACAACGAAGAAGAAATGTTCGTGACAGTTTGGTTCGGTGTGCTTGAGATATCCACGGGCAGGATAACCGCCGCAAATGCGGGACACGAATACCCGATCGTCAAAAAAGCCGACGGCAGCTTTGAGCTTTTCAAGGATAAGCACGGTTTAGTTATCGGCGGCATGAACGGTATGCGCTACAAGGAATACGAATTCACGCTTGAAAAGGGCGGCACGCTGTTCCTTTATACCGATGGTGTGGCAGAGGCAACAAATTCAAAGAACGAGCTTTTCGGGACTGACAGAATGCTTGAAGCTTTGAACAAAGCCCCCGAAGCAGAACCCAGGACGCTGCTCACAAATATGAAAAACGCTGTCGATGTATTTGTAGACGAAGCACCGCAGTTCGATGATCTTACGATGCTGTGCGTGAAGCTGAAATAAAAAGCGCTGCCGTTTTTATACGGCAAGGTCAATGAAGTGCTGGAACGTTTAGATAATATCACAGCCGATGCCGCAGCGACCACAACTGCGCCCGCTGCCTCGTCATCTGAGGAAGCAGCAGAAGCTTCGATCGAGGTGAGTTAAAAGGAAGCCCTGTTCCTCGGCGTCAAGGATTACGGCTCGGAAGAAGTAAATATGGATAACAAGGAAAACTTCAAGTATCGCTTCGAGATAGACGGCAAGGAGCAGATATTGTCGATAAATAACGGTACAAAGGACACGGACGGAAATTTCGACTATCCGATACAGAATATCCTGAAAGAAAACTACCGCTATAACATCACTGTCGAGGGCGATGTCGTAACGGCGGCGGAAGAGATAAAGACGGATGAAACACCCTACACCCCCTGCGTCAGCGGAACTCCGGGAGAAAAGACGCTTACAAACTTCCTGAAGACCTCGCTTATGCCCGCGGGAACAACGCTCTATATTTTCGGCGGCGGCTGGGACTGGCAGGACATAGGTTCGTCAGTCAGCGCAAGGTCGCTCGGGGTGTCCCCCGACTGGGTAAAGTTCTTTAACGATCAGGACAAGGATTTTACATACAGGGATAAGGACGGAGACGAGAAAAACGAAGACCCCGCAAACAGCTATTATCCCTACGGCGGATATAACGAGTATTACTACGCAGGCCTTGATTGTTCGGGATTTGTCGGCTGGATCGAGTATAATACATTTGAAACGAAAAACGAAGAGCCGGGATATGTTATGTACGCGGAGGCAATGGCAAAGGACCTGGCGGACAGAGGCTTTGGGCAGTGGACACAAGATATAAAAGCCCCTGACGGAAAAAACGAATACGTTATGCTCCCCGGTGACATTATGAGCACCGATGGTCATGTGTGGGTGTCGCTGGGCACCTGTGATGACGGCAGCGTCGTTATCGTACATTCCACTCCCTCAGACAGCAGGAGCGGACAGCCCGGCGGCGGAGTTCAGATAAGCGCGATCGGAAATGACGAGTCCTGTGAAGCTTATCAGCTCGCCGATAAATATATGTCGAAGTATTTCCCCGACTGGTATGAGCGTTATCCCACAAAGCTTTGCGCCCCCGAGGACTATTTCGGCTTTGAGGGAGAAGACCCCGGAAGATTCACATGGGATATAGAGGGCAACACCAACGGATTTACCGATCCTGATGAGCTGCAAAAAAAGACCCCCGAAGAGGTCCTGAAAGCATTGTTTGGTGAATAAACGCCCAACAACTCCCCCACCCGCATAGATCAAAATATCCGAGCCGCTGTCTGTGCGGTTCGGATATTTTAGTTTGATATTGCGTTTTTTTGGGTGTCAGTACACGAAGTGCAGCAGTTATCTCACCTTTATCTGTTAAGAATAGTCATTCTACAGCCATTACGACAGCCTTTTCCTCCCCACGCGATCAAACGCATTCTCTTTCCCGCGTGAAAGCTCTCTTTCAAGGCTTTCCGAGACAAGCGTTTCGCTGCAAGCAAAGAAATCTTCGCCTGATGTCACTTCTGCAACGATCCACCTGGACATACGCATGGTATCAATGACGCATTTTCTGCGTTCGGCGCCGAGTTCAAGGAACAGCCGACGTTTGTCGGGAAGAGATAAAAATGCTGTAAGCTCACCGCTGCTCATGTATTTATTGTAATATGTAAAGAACAGATATGAAGCGAGCTTCTTTATGAGCAGTTCATTCATCTCAAGTTCGGAATAGCCTGCGGCTCTGTCACCGATAGTAACAGCGAACATGGTAACAAGGATATCCTGCTCGCTGCTTTCTGTATAATCAAGCTGCTTGTCGAATATTTTAGCCGATCTCTGAAAATCGCAGGCGTAGAACACTGCTATCATGAAAAACGCCTGCTCCCGAGAAAGCTTTGCCAAACGCATTTCGCCCTCAGGCGTATCGGGAGCATACATATTTGCCAGCTTATTGACATTATCCGCGTCAAACCTTTCAAGATTGAAAACATTGCCTATACCGGGGACCATAAAATCCATATACATAATAAATACCTCCGTTCAGCAGTTAATGTGACGATTGCTTTTGTTGTATTTATTATAGCATATCAGATGTTCAATATTTATATATCTGAATTATTTCCAAGTGATCTTTTGAGCTTCCAAAGATGGTCGTAAGCACCCCCTTAACACCGATTAATCGGATCATGTTCGGACATTCGTCTTCAATAACATTGCAAATATGATGCAGGAGATCCGGGACCGATATGATCACAGCATAAGGAAAGGCTATTGTCCTCCGTGAACGTGTACGGAGTGCAAAGACAAAATGTTTGAGAAATGTTAAAATAACGCAGATATATTGAAATCAGAGGACGGGTGTGGTATAATACGATCAGAATATCGCTAAGGAGCTGATGATATGATACGGATCCTTGTGGTTGAGGATGACAAGGAGCTGAACGCCACTGTATGCAAATATCTGTGTCTGAACGGCTATGAAACGGTGGGATGTCTGAATGCTGTTGATGCCTATGATGAGATGTACGGTGCGAGCTTTGATATGATCATTTCAGATATCATGATGCCGAAGATCGACGGCTTTGAGTTTGCTGAAACAGTAAGAAGGCTCAACAAGGATATCCCGATCCTGTTCATGACCGCAAAGGACGATATGCGTTCGATGCAGAGGGGCTACAAGCTCGGTATAGACGATTATCTCGTGAAGCCTGTCAATTTAGAGGAGCTGCTTTTAAAAATAGGTGCTATCCTTCGCCGTGCCAATA
The DNA here is from genome assembly GCA_024697545.1 of Ruminococcus sp. Classification (GTDB taxonomy): domain Bacteria; phylum Bacillota; class Clostridia; order Oscillospirales; family Ruminococcaceae; genus YE71. The sequence goes on along the minus strand of JAILFN010000091.1, from coordinate 8,178 downwards.
TCAGTGCAAACAAGCTGCTGACCATTGGCAGACTTACCATGAACGAGGATGAACAGAGCTGTATCTATGACGGCGATGAGATCGCATTGACAGTTCGTGAGTTCAATTTGCTGTTCAAGCTGCTCTCAAATCCTAAAAAAACCTTCACACGCTCTCAGCTGATGAATGAATTCTGGGATATCGAGGCAACCTCGGGCTTGCGCTCGGTGGATGTATATATGCGAAAACTGAGAGAGAAGTTTGAAAACTGTGATGAGTTTGAGATCGTCACAGTTCACGGCTTGGGCTACAAGGCGGTGCTGAAGTGAAAGGCGGCTGGCGCAGCAGACTGCTGAGTGTGCTTGAATACTTCGGGATACTGTTTTTTATCTCCTTTGTTCTGACCGCTTCATTTGAGCTGTTCTTTCACGGTCTTGATATACCGAAGGATCCGCTCCGTAAAAGTGCTGTGCTTACATTTGGCAATGCGCTTTTTATCGCATTTATCGTGTGGCTGATCGACAGGCTGCGAAAGAAGCTCATGACCGACCGCCCAGTAAAGCGTATCTCTGACGGTCTTGAAAGGCTGACGCAGGGCAATTTTTCCGAACGAATAGAACCTTTTTCAGATCCGCTGGGAAGCAATCAGTATAATATCATCATAGAGCGTATCAACAAAATGGCTGATGAGCTTGCAGGCGTTGAGACCCTGCGGACGGATTTTGTTTCTAATGTATCCCACGAAATGAAAACACCCCTTGCAGTCATTCAAAACTATGCTGCCCTGCTTCGCTCACCCGGTCTTTCGGAAAATGACAGAACGGAGTACGCTTTAGCAATAGATGATGCCACAAAGCGGCTGGCAGCTCTTGTTACAAACATCTTAAAGCTGAACAAGCTTGAAAACCAGCAGATATTCCCCGAAAATAAAGTGATATATCTGAGCGAGCTTGTATGCGAGTGTATGCTTGAGTTCGAGAACGAATGGGAAAAGAAGAACATTGAGATTGCAACGGATATTGATGACGATATTATGATAAACGCTGACCCTGAGCTTCTCAGCATCGTCTGGAACAATCTGCTTTCAAATGCGATCAAGTTCACCGATGAAGGCGGCAGTGTGTCGGTTGCGGTGAAGCGAATGAACGGCGGTGCAGCCGTGAGCATTTCAGACACAGGCTGCGGCATTGACAGCGAAACGGGCAGACACATTTTCGACAAGTTCTATCAGGGTGACACTTCCCATGCATCAAGGGGAAACGGTCTCGGGCTTGCACTTGTCAAAAGGATCATCGACATCATCGGCGGAGAGATAACGGTAAGCTCCGAGTTGGGAAAGGGCAGCACATTTACGGTGATACTTCACAATGAGAACGGAGGTAACGACAATGAGCGAGGATAAGTTCACATACAGCTATTCACCCGCAAAAAACAGCGAGGCGGACAGGATAGCTGCCAAATATATCCCGGTCCCCCCAAAAACCGACAGCGATCTTGACAGGCTAAAGCGACTTGATCGTAAGGCAGAGCTGCCCGGCGCCTTTGCAGGCATTGTGGTGGGGCTTACGGGCGTTCTGATACTGACCTGCGGTGTGATACTGCTTCTGAGCTTTTCGCACTTTGCGGCAGGAGCAGCAGCGGGAGCAGTTGGTTTTATTCTCGCGGCATTGGCTACGCCTGTCAGCAAGGCAGTCACAAAACGCAGCCGTGAAAAATACCGTGATGAGATACTTGCACTGAGTGAAAAGATCAAAAACGGAAGATAAGCAGTACCGTCTGTCTGAAAAGGGCAGACGGTTTTCTTATGTGTGCGCTTTAACATTTCTCAAACATTTCTGAAATAACTCGCAAACGTTCGGGCGGTATCATACAGACATAGAAAAAAACACCGGCAAAACGAAAGCGAGGAATATGTTATGAACAGCATCGTGACATCAGAAAAGGTCAGAGACACAGACTATGAGAGTCTGTGGAAAAAGACCGTTTCTGCGAATGTGAATGCGTTTCGTTTTATCGAGCGCACGGCAGTCGGCGGATATAGGGTGACCGAAAACGCCTTTGTCAAAGCATTTTTGTTGAATGACGGTGAAACGGCAGCAGATGCCAAGCTAAGGCTTGCAGAGGAACAGCTGCAAAGGTGCATCGCCAAGCTTGATGCGATTTTGAAACATCGGCATATTGCATAAACGAGAACATGAGAGGAGAAATGAAAATGAGCGGCAGAATCTATATTGTAACAGGTGCAGCAGGTTTTTTAGGCGGTACGGTATGCCGTCAGCTTTTAGAGCGCGGAGAAAAGGTGAGGGCTTTCGTTCTGCCGGGTGACCCGGCTGCGAAGTATCTTCCCGACAGTGCAGAGGTGGTTTACGGCGACCTCTGCGACAGGGAAAGTCTGGAAAAGCTGTTCACTATACCCGATGGCGTGAAAAGCATTGTGCTTCATATCGCAAGCATCGTGACCGTTGACCCGTCTTACAACCCGAAGGTCATTGATGTGAACGTCGGCGGTACAAAAAACATCATTGAGATGTGCCTTTCACACACGGAATGTGAAAAACTGATCTATTGCAGCAGCACAGGTGCTATCCCCGAAGCGCCGAAGGGCAGGCGTATCACAGAGGTAGATTTCTTTGACGAGGACAAGGTCGAGGGCTGCTATTCAATGTCCAAGGCAATGGCGACACAGGCGGTGCTTGATGCTGTAAAAGAGCGTGGACTGAATGCCTGCGTGGTGCATCCGAGCGGCATCATGGGTCCGGAAGATTTTGCAGTCGGTGAAACAACGGGAACGCTCATCAAGATCATCGGCGGGGAAATGCCGATAGGCATCAGCGGCACGTTCAATCTCTGTGATGTGCGTGATCTTGCCGCAGGAATTATCGCAGCTGCCGATCATGGCAGACAGGGCGAATGCTATATCTTAGGCAACGAAGCGATCAGCTTCAAGGAGTTTTGCAGGCTCGTTTCCGAGGAAGCCGATTGCAGGGCTCCGAAAGCGTTCCTGCCGATACCTGCTGCAAATCTGATCGCAAAGCTCTCCGAGATGCGTGCCGTAAGAACAGGCGTAAAGCCCCTGATGACGACATTTTCCGTATACAATCTTGCAAGGAACAACGAGTTCGATTCCTCAAAGGCAAAGGTCGAGCTTGGCTATCGGACAAGATCCTACAAAGAAACGATACATGATGAGATACAATGGCTCAAAGCAAGCGGAAAGATCGCGTGAGGTGCAATATGAAAGTATGTGTGATAACAGGCGGCGGCAGCGGAATGGGATTTGAAGCCGCAAGAGCTATGCCGAATGACAGAGCATTCCTGCTCTCCGGCAGGACGCAGAGCAAACTCGAAAAGGCAGCAGAGCGATTGAAAGCGGAGGGTAAGCGGGCTTATGTCATGACCTGTGATACCTCTGACAGAAGGCAGGTACACGAGCTTGCAAGATATGCGGCGACGCTGGGTGAAGTCACGAATGTGATCCATGCCGCAGGGCTTTCGCCGTCAATGGCTGACCCCGAAAAGCTGCTGCGTGTCAACGCTCTCGGTACAGTTTATGTCAACAGGGAGTTTGCGAAGGTCATGAAAAAAGGCGTGATCGTTGATATTTCCTCAAACTCAGCTTATCAGCTCCCGAAGATCATGATCCCCCGAAAGACCTACTGCCTTGCCGAAAAACATGAACAAGCATTCCTTGACAAGCTTCTGCGGATCTGCCGCCTTGTCAAGGACAGCTATAAGAGTGCGGGGCTTGCCTATGCGTTGTCGAAGAATTTTGCAGTATGGTATGCTCAGAAGTCTGCATTTGAATTGGGCAGCCGTGGGATCCGTGTATGCTCGGTCAGTCCGGGACTGATCGCCACGGACATGGGTGAGCGTGAGAAAGGCGAGGGTGCAGCGATACTCAAATATACCGCTGAAAACCGAATGGGTACGCCGGAGGAATTGGGCTTTTCGATCGCCATGGCAGCGGATGAGCGAAATGGGTATCTTGCAGGCGTTGATATTCTCGTTGATGGCGGTGGTGTGAATGGAAAGGAATATCAAAACAAAGCATAAGCCCGAATAAGCATACCACAACAGTCACAAGCTATTGGAACTAAATAACCGCAAGCCCTCGGAAACGCTATGCAAGCGATTTACGAGGGCTTTTTCTTTTGGCGGTTGAGTTTACGTTCTGCAAGCTCGGGCAGTGCTGCCGCCGTTCTACGGCACTTTTTCACGCTCCTGCGTGTTTGGAGCTATGCGGCTTTCTCCGTATCCGCACGGCTCTGAGAGGTTCGGCGCAGTTATGATGGCGGTGGTCTCGGATGGTACTTTTCTCGCAAATGGGATTGCTTTTTCGTGGGCGGTGTGGTATAATTTAGGGGTGCGGGTAAGCAATCGGCTTGCTCTTGCAGATCGGTTTTTATCCCATTGAAAGGAACAACATAATATGAAAAAAGCAATGAAAATAACAGGAAAGATACTGCTCGGAATAATGATAACACTTGCAGCAGCGATCATAATACTGCTTGTCGCAAGGCTTATCGGCAAGACGATAAACGGCAGAACGCCCGACGGCGGTATCAACGAAACGATGTACGCCGATATAAACGGAACGAAACAATGGATAAACATCTACGGGCAGGACAAGGATAATCCCGTTCTGCTGTATCTTCACGGCGGTCCGGGAACTGCTACAAGCTGGCTGGACTGGAGCATCCTGAGAACGCTCAGCGAGGATTACACGGTCGTTGACTGGGATCAGCGCGGCTTTGGTCATAATTATCCCGATCATGCAGAGAGTGAATTACCATCTGCCGAAATGTTTTTGCAGGACGGTCTTGAAATGACGGATTTTCTGCGTGAACATCTCGGAAAGGAAAAGATCACTCTGATCGGTCATTCATGGGGTTCAGTATATGCCTCCAATCTCGCACTTGAATATCCCGAAAAATATGATGCTTGTATCGCAATGTCGCTTATGGTGGATATGCCCGAAAGCAATGCGATGTTCAAGGAATGGGCATTGGAGCAGTCTGAAAATGATCCCGAACTTCATGCTCTTGCGGAAAAACTCGATCCCTCAATGATCGTTGCAGACGAAGAACAGGAGGATATACTGAACCGTCTGGACGAAGCATATAACTATACCGATGATTATTTCAATGATTCGGATCAGAACCTTTATGCCGCTTTATGGTTCAATCCGAACTGCACCCTAACTCAGCAGCTCACAGCTATGGGAATGTCACAGAAATATACCGATTATCAGCTTAAACTGATAGGCGGTGAACGATGCACAATCGCATTCCCTATGGTGCAGTCGCTTTCTATCAAAGACAGAACAAAGTACGAAGTTCCGTATTATGTGATCGAAGGAACGAAAGATCACGGTTCGGTGAATATGGTGGAAGAAGCCGAAGCCTATTTTGAAAAGGTCGAAGCACCGGATAAAGAATTATTTTACATTGAGGGCGGTCATGTTGCACCGTTGCTCAAAACCAAGGAATTGTCTGAATATGTGCATAGGATAGCAGAAAAGCAGAAAAAGAATTTTGATTAACAGCTTCTTCGATCAAAGGTAATATTATTTTCGTATTGCTCGCGCTGATACCAATAATTATCACAGCGCTCGCAACGATCCTGTAAGCTCCGATCTGTTATACTAAATAGTAAAGCAATACCGCACGATGGTCGTGCGGTATTGCTTTAAAAACATTTAGGCAGTTTCTTAATGCTATTTATGCGAGAGTATTTTACAAGTTCATATCATTTAACAGTTACCGTAAAGGCTCTGCTGTTGAGCTTGTTCAGATCCCAGACACCGTTCACCTTAGCGGCGATGACCATTTTATATGTCTGTCCTGCTTTGAGCTTCGGCGAAGTGTAAGAAGTCGTGCTTGCGGGGATATCCTGAGTTACAACCTTCCATTTGCCTGCGAGGTATACTGCTATACCGTAATTCTGAGCATTGGGAACAGCAGTCCAGTTTACCCTGAACTGGTGATAAGTCTCATTGTACTCTATCGAAGTCACTGTGGGATACACGGCTGAAGTCTCATTGTTTTCCTCTTCTTCGGAAGGCTCAGTCGGCTCAACTACGGGATCAGGATTGCTTACCGCCTGCCCGGTGAGCGTTGCCGTTGCTGCACTCTGACCGTTGACATAGAGTGTGTATGTAACATCCGATCTGAGCTCTTCAGAAGCGAATACAACGTGATTGGCGTTCTTTTCGGCAGTTGTTTCATATACGGTATTTCCGCTGCTGTCCTTTATAGCTATCGCTGCACCTGCGGTTATGCTGTAGGACGAAGAGGACTGACCGCCCTGGTCTCCCTGACTGCCGGGACCTCCCGGTCTGCTAAACCCGCCGGAACCACCGGGACCTCCGCTCATGCCCGAAGAAGAACCAAATGCCAGATAAGTGCCTGCGGTCGGTACTACTGCCATTCCGCTCATGCCGAATGCGGCTACGGTGCCGCCCGAATAAGTCAGTGTGCATCCGCGGTCGCCAATGTCAAGCGCTCCGTTTCCGTTGTCCGCAGATCCGAATATCTGAGTATATCCGCCCGAAATGGTCATATTTCCGTTGGAATCAACACCGTCACCGCCGGCATTGACATACCATTCACCGCCTGAAATATCAAGCTGGAAAGTGTAATTTGAAACATCACTGTTTGCCGCGTTCATGCCGTCATCGGACGAAATGATGCTGCCCTTTCCGCCGCGCAGGACTATATTCATGCCCTCAAAGCCTTCATAAGCTTTCTTTACATCTATATCCGGACCGCTGCCGTTAGTCTTGCCGATAGTCAGGGTATTTTCCGCTTTGATACCGTCATTGCCTGCCGTGATGGTAAGGTCTCCGCCGAAAATATTCACTTCTTCGGCATGAACAGCATCATCAGATGCATTGACGGTAATGTTTCCTCCGTTTATCGTAACGGTGCCCTTGGATTCGGTGTCGTCATCATCAGGTGAAGCTTTTATACCGTCATCTGAAGAAGTGACATTTACGTTTCCGCCGTTTATGACAAGTTCGCCGTCTGCTGCAAGAGCGTTGTTTACACCTTTGACGTTAAGCGTGAAAGTATCACTTGCGCTTTCACCGACAGTAACGACAGAAGTAGCTGCACCCTTTATGCCATTCTTGCAGGAACTGCCGTCAACATTAAGTGTGCCGCTGCCTGTGAGAGTTACTGACGAGCCGCTCTTGACCTTTATGCCTGCACCCTCAAAAGCATCTGCAACAGTTTCATCTGTGGAGTTTTCGTTAGCTGCGTTTTCCGAATCTGTAAGGGTACTTGTGCCCTTTATTACAATTGTGGCTTCTGCCTCCTTGTTTACAGAAACAGGTGCGGTGGAAGAACTTGTAAGGGTAAGTGTGTCAAGGATAAGGACTACGCCCGTTGTGCCCTTTTTAACGGTAATGCTTCCCTCAACACATTTTCCGCTTACAACATATGTACCCGAAGCATTTATAGTCAGATCGGTGCCGGTGATCTTGTAGCCCGAACCTGCTTCGTTTGAAACGCTTATGCCGCTGTCGGCAAAAACAAAGGTATTGTCATAAACTCCGCTGTCAGTGTAAGCATAAGCCTCAAAAGAAACCATGCTGCACGCCATAGCCATAGCAGCCGCCGCTGCCGAAACTCTTCTCATTGAAAGACCTGTTTTCATGATTAATACACTCCTGTCTATAATATTACGCAGTGTCCCTCAAAGCCTTACGTTCATATCGTAAAATAGGAACCGTAAAACAGCTTTTTCATATCCTGCAATCACAGTATAGACCGCGAAAATTAAAAATAGTTAAAAAAAACGTGCATTAATAAAAGCTTCAATTATTATTTACTTTTTTGCGTTTTTATAGTCAATATGCCGATAGAGAACACAGATCATAATGGAACAGCTAAGGAAAAGCAAAGCACACATGAAATAATTCTTTTTATCAAATTCTTATTCTTCATTATTATTAACTCCATTCTTAACCCCCGACTCCCTAAGCAGCTTCAAACCCTTCTCCTTATTCTCTTCAAGCTGCTTCATCATCTCGTCGTAAACAAGAAAAACTAAGAGTATCCTGATTCCGCAAATCTGACCCATCAAGCACTATACAAAACAGCGTAAATATGGTAAAATAGAGATAACAAAAACGCTGTGGAAACAGCACCCGGAGGGTGAAGTCAAAAATGCGGAAAATTGAGTATGTTGCAAGCG
>JAILFN010000050.1 GCA_024697545.1 Ruminococcus sp. | reverse complement strand
TCGACTGCATTCCAGGTGATCCTGAACTGGTGGTACTTTTCGCTGTATTCGATATTATTTACCATAGGATACTGAGCTTTAGCGGCTGCAAATGTTACAGCGGCGTTCGTCAGATCTTCGTTCTGCTCCCCGAAGCTGATCGCATTCCACTGCTTTTCTGTGCCGTTGAATTTAACGGTCTTGATGGCGTCGCAGCTATTGAACGCTTGTCTGCCAACGGATGTAAGACTCGCAGGGAGTGTAACGTCGGTAAGCGATGAACAGCCGTAAAACGCTACATTGTCGATCGCTGTAACGCCGTCAGGGATCTCAACAGCCGTAAGACCTGTCAAAATGAACGCGCCGTTTGGGATGCTCTTCAGGTTATTGGAAAGCTTTACCTCGGCCAGTTCATGACAGTTTGCAAAAGCTTTGCTCCCGAGAACCGTAACGCTGTCAGGCAGAGTAACGCTTGTCAGCACCTTGCAGTTAGCGAAAGCGTCGTCACCGATAGCAGTAAGCGTTGAAGGCAGGTTGATCGTAGAAAGCACAGAACAGCTGCCGAAAGCGGAATCGCCGATCGTGGTCAGACCCTCGTTGAAATAAACCTTGTTAAGGCTGCCGCATCCGAAGAAAGCGTAATCGCTGAGCTCGGTCACACCCGCGGGAATAACAACGCCCTGCAGCGAATCGCAGCCGTAGAAAGCCTTCTTCCCTATCGAAGTAAGACCCGACGGGAATGTAGCTCTCACAAGCGCCGTGCAGTCCTGAAAAGCAAAGCCTTCGATCGAAGTTACGGTACTCGGGATCGTAACGGCTTTAAGCGATGTGCATCTCTGGAATGTACCCTCGCTGATTGTGGTGATATTTGCGAGTATCTGAAGTCCGCCGAGGTTGGAGCAGCCTGCAAAAGCGCCGCGTCCGAGCGTTGTAACGCTTGCGGGGATAATTACCTTGCTAAGATTTGTACAGCCTGTAAATGCAAAATCGCCGATCTCGGTAACGGTCTTCGGGATAGTTACATCGAACATTGAGGTGTTCTGAATAAATGCCCTTTCTCCGATCTTTGTGACAGTTTTGCCTTCGATCTCGGAAGGGATATCGACTTTGGCAGCGCTGCCGATGTACTTGACGATAGAAACCGTACCGTCTGCGAGAATTTCATATGTATAATCTCCATAAACAGCAGAATCGGCACTTGCAGTTATCGCGGTGTTTACAAAAGCATTCGCAGCGGGAACTGCGGGAACAGCAGCTGCTGCACCAGCCAACGCCAGTGCGCTCGCGATAGTTGATTTGATTACCTTGTTGACCATAGTGTTATTCTCCTTTAAATAAATTCTTTCGGGCTGATCCTTCCCGAAAAAGACCTCTTTTCGAGGAAATATCGATATCTGTATTTCAGCAAACGTTTGCATTATCCTTATATTGGGCATTATATCACTTCGGGCAGGATATTTCAATACAAATAATTTGATTGTTTTTAAAACATATTGTGCAAAACAACAGCATAAAATATGAACAATATAAAATGATATGAATATATATTATATCGCGAGGTGTCATAAACAAAGTCTTAGTATGTTCGCAAAAATCTATACTATTATAATATCAGATCATATATAATATCAGATCATACAAAGCGATGCGGCATAGAATATACCTCCGCTTCCCTGCCCTGCATACTTATCGGATAAAAACTGACAAATAAAAAAGAGTGCATATTTCAGCACTCTTTTCTCAATAATAAGCTGATACCCGGACTCGAACCGGGGACCTCATCCTTACCAAGGATGTGCTCTACCACCTGAGCCATATCAGCATGGTCGATTGACTTTGTGTTGTCCTCAACTCACGAATAATATTATACACCAAAAATTCAGTTCTGTCAATAGTTTTTCGGTGGAAAATTGTAAATTGTTTATGAACATTCAAACCAGTCAACCGATCGTTTATTTGCTTATTTTCCTCGGCGTCTTATCTGTATACCGCCAAGGTTCTTGCCTACAAGATCATCGAGCGACTTCTCTTCTTTGCGGCGCTTTTCGGGACGTTTTTTACCGCCGCCGCTCCTGCGCTTCTCGCGAGTCATCTCGTGGGGCTTGCTGGGATCTTTCATCGTCAGGGATATCCTTCCGCGTTCAACATCGACATCGAGCACCCAGACCTTGACTACATCGCCGACCTTTACAGCCTCAAGAGGATGCTTGATGAACTTGTCGCCTATCTGCGAAATATGGACAAGCCCGTCTTCGTGTACGCCGATATCTACGAATGCACCGAAGTCGATGACGTTTCTGACAGTTCCCATAAGCTCCATACCCGGGGTAAGGTCTTTGAGCTCCATAACGTCTCCGCTTCTCATAAGCGGGGGAGGCAGCTCATCTCTGGGGTCTCTGCCCGGCTTTTCAAGCTCCTTGACTATATCCGTCAGGGTAGGAAGTCCCACGCCGAGCTCGGAAGATAGCTTTGAAAGATCTGCTGTATCAAATGTCGATCTGAGCTTTTCGGTATCGCCTATCTCCGAAGCGTTAAAACCGCACTTTTCAAGGAACTGCGCTGTAACGGAATATGATTCGGGGTGTATTCCCGTATTGTCAAGAGGATTCTTGGCACCCGGCACTCTCAGGAAGCCCGCGCACTGCTCGTATGCCTTGGCACCGAGCTTGCTGACCTTCAGCAGCTGTTTTCTTTCCGTGAAAGCACCGTTCTCCTCGCGGTAGTGGACTATATTCTTCGCAACGGTAGAATTGATGCCCGAGATATATGAAAGCAGCGAGTAGGATGCCGTATTAAGGTCAACACCGACAGCGTTAACGCAGTCCTCGACAACGCCTCTTAACGCGCTGTCCATTCTTGCCTTCGGCATATCGTGCTGGTACTGCCCTACTCCTATCGCCTTGGGGTCGATCTTTACGAGCTCTGCAAGAGGATCCTGCATTCTTCTCGCGATGGATACCGCCGATCGCAGCGAAACATCATAGTCGGGAAATTCCTCAGCCGCAAGCTTTGAAGCCGAATAAACGGATGCGCCTGCTTCGGAAACGACCATGTAGCTTATCTTGTGCGGTATATCCTTTATAAGCTCGGCGGTGAACATCTCGGTCTCGCGCGATGCTGTTCCGTTGCCTATGGCTATTGTAGTGACCTTGTGTCGGTTTATCATATCGGTGAGTATCTTCTTTGCTCTCTCTGCCTCGCCCTTTGAACGGGTCAGGTATACAACAGCAGTATCAAGCACCTTACCGGTCTCGTCAACAACTGCGGTCTTGCAGCCGTGAGCATATCCGGGGTCGAGCCCGAGGGTCACGGTATCCTTTACGGTGGGTGCCATAAGAAGCTGACGCAGATTTGAGGAGAACACCTTGATAGCACCCTCCTGAGCCTCAGCGGAAAGCTCTGAGCGTATCTCACGCTGGATAGAAGGCTCTATGAGTCTCGAATAGCTGTCCTCACAAGCGGCTCTGACGAGCTCACCTGCGGCGCTGTTGTTTATGACGTACTTTTCACAGCATATCCTTTCGCCTTCGCCGTCGGGAATGTTTACGGACACCTTGAGAGCGCCCTCTTTTTCTCCGCGGTCGAGTGCGAGCACCCTGTGTCCTGCGGTCTTGGATACGCGCTCGGAATACTCAAAGTAATTTTTGTAGACCTGATCCGCCTCCTCAGAGGTCGCAGCGGAGCTGACAGAACCCTTCTCAAGAAATACGTTCCTGAGCTCTTTTCTCAGATCTGCGTTATCCGAAACGTCTTCGGCGATTATATCCATAGCGCCCTGAAGCGCATCCTTAACTGAGCTTACGCCCTTTTCCTCGTCAACAAATGCAGCCGCCTCGCTGTCGGGAACGGTGCCCTCCTGCTGAGCAAGTATGATAGCGGCAAGAGGCTCGAGACCCTTTTCTCTGGCTATCCCTGCACGGGTCTTTCTCTTTGGCTTGAACGGACGATAAATGTCCTCTACCTCAACGAGCGTTACAGCCTTTTCTATCGCTTCAGATATCTCATCGGTCATTTTTTCCTGCGCGGTGATTGCTTCTCTTATATCGGCTTTGCGCTTTTCGAGGTTACGCAGATATGTGAGCCTGTCGAAAAGCTCTCGAAGCACCTGATCGTCAAGAGAGCCTGTCTGCTCCTTGCGGTAACGCGCGATAAAAGGTATCGTCTTGTCATCGTCAAGCAGCGCTACGGCATTGTCCACCTGCTCCTGTCTGAGCTTGAATTCTTCTGCAAGTATCTTGTTGATTTCCATTATATAGCTCCTTAAATTTATAAAGATTTTTTGTATTATATCCTGTCCGGGATCAGAAGTGCGATCTCGAGCTTTTCAAGGTCGTGATTTGCGTCGGAAAGGTTGCCAAGCTGATGATCCACTTCGGCAAGAACATCTCCTGCAGCAAGAAAATCATACAGCTCATAACCGTAAAAATCACAGACAGCTCACCTTTCGCCCCCGATATCATTCCATCGGCGGTTATTGCAAGAATACTCCCTTTACAAAGATCTCGACACCAATACAGACAAGTATCACGCCGCCCAGTATCGAAGCCCTTCCTGCAAGCCCCTGTCCGAAGCGTCTGCCGATGAGTATCCCGACAAAGCTTATGATAAATGTCACAGATGCTATTATCAAAGCCGAAACAAACGCCATAGCCCCATTGTGATCTGCTATTGTAAATCCGACAGAAAGAGCGTCGATGGATGTAGCTATCCCCTGCAACAGTAGTTTTTTCGGTGTAAGCCTTATCGCATCGCCGTCACTGCCGCGGATACCTTCAACCAGCAGATTGATGCCGATATACAAAAGCAAGATCAGCGCGATAACAGGGATCACCTTCTGCACTCTGGTAAAGTATGTGATTATCGTATGAACGCAGATCCAGCCTATCAGAGGCATGAGCCCCTGAAAAAAGCCGAACGTACCTGCCGTTGCGGTCATTTTAAACTTCCGCATTTTAGGCTCACCAAGTCCGTTGGCAAGTGAAACCGAAAACGCATCCATAGCAAGTCCCACGCCAAGAAGCATAGAATTCAGAAAAAAAAGAGTATCCATTATAAATAAACTCTCCCTAAAACAATGAGTTGATATATATCAAAATGATATTATGCATATGTTACACAACGCCCAAAGCACTTAATAATACATATGCAAGTAAAGCGCCGAGCGAACACACAGCTATGCCTGTTAATAGAAGATTGAACAACTGTTTGAGCTGTGCGGCTGCGTTCTTTTTTTTCGTAACAGAATCATATGCCGGATACAGCGCGGATATGATAGGCAGCACAAAACAGAAAATACACATCACCATAACTAAAAAAAATCCGCCGATCGACATTAGCGCAGTATTGTCATCATCTTTTGTGAGACCAAAAAAAGTAAAAACGCCAAAGGTGCACAGTCCCAGAACAGTCAAAGTAACATTTTTTGCCTTGAACCATCGTTTGAATTTACGTTCTTTTTCTTCCAGTACATCTATATCTCGTTCGAGTTCGTCTATCTTGTCGGAATACTCACCGATGACAGCCTCTTCTTTTATCTCGTTAAAACAGACCTCACCTCCGCAGTACTGACATTTTACAAAGTAAGTATTCGGCTGGCGCTCTATCATACCGCCGCAATGCGGGCACTTTATAGATACGATATCCAATATATTCACTCCAAATCAAAGATTCTTTTTATTATACCATATAGTATTAAATTTGTCAAATGGCACCATTGCCGCAGATCGGGTCCATTGATTGCCGCAAACACCAAAAAGTGCCGCACTTTTTTTAATGCGGCACTTTAAGATATCAACAGTTCATCGGGTATAAAAGCCTAAGATCACTTTTCGATGTACTTGTCCAGCAGTCCGCAGAAATCAAATGTGCGGAAATAATCGGAAGGAGTCTCGGCACGGCGGATCATCTGCACGGAGCCGTCCTCGTGAAGAAGAAGCTCGGCGTGACGAAGTCTGCCGTTGTAGTTGTAGCCCATCGAGTAACCGTGAGCACCGGTGTCGTGGATAACGAGAATATCTCCCGTGTCGATCTCGGGCAGCATACGGTCAATGGCGAACTTATCATTGTTCTCACAGAGAGAGCCTGTAACGTCGTACTTGTGGTCGCAGGGAGCATCCTCCTTGCCGAGTACGGTTATGTGGTGGTAAGCGCCGTACATGGCGGGACGCATAAGGTCGCAGGCGGTAGCATCAACGCCCACATACTCCTTGTAGATGTGCTTGTGATGTATGCACTTTGTAACAAGATGTCCGTAGGGAGCGAGCATATATCTGCCAAGCTCGGTGAAGATGGAGATATCATCCATACCTGCGGGAACGAGTACCTCATCGTAAGCCTTGTGAACGCCCTCGCCGATAGCGAAGATATCGTTGGGCTCCTTGTCGGGGGTATAGGGAATGCCTACGCCGCCCGAAAGATTGATGTACTTGATATCTGCACCCGTCTTTTCCTTCAGCTCAACAGCGAGCTCGAAAAGAATCCTTGCAAGCTTGGGGTAGTAAACATTTGTAACAGTGTTGGAGGCAAGGAAGGAATGGATACCGAATCTCTTGGCACCTTTCTGCATGAGAAGCCTGATGCCCTCGATCATCTGCTCATGGGTAAAGCCGTACTTTGCATCGCCCGGAGTGTCCATGATCTGAGAAGTTACCTGAAACTCTCCGCCCGGGTTGTATCTGAGGAAGATAGTCTCGGGAATACCGGTGAGCTTATCGAGGTATTCAATATGGGTGAAATCATCGAGGTTGATGAATGCACCGAGTTCATAAGCTTTCTTGTAGTCCTCCTCGGGAGTAACGTTTGAGGAGAACATGATATCGCTGCCCTTGAATCCGCAGCATTCACTGAGCATAAGCTCGGTCAGGGAGGAGCAGTCAACACCGCAGCCCTCTTCTGCAAGCAGCTTGAGGATATAAGGGTTCGGGGTAGCCTTTACTGCAAAATACTCACGGAATCCCTTGTTCCAGGAAAAAGCTTTGTAAAGGTTACGAGCATTCTCGCGGATACCCTTTTCGTCGTAAATATGGAAAGGCGTGGGATAAGTCTTGATGATATCCTCAACCTGTGCTTTTGTGATGAATGGCTTTTTCATAGGTTTTTACTCCTTTACATTTGATAAAAAATACAATATAATTTTACCATTTCAGTCGGAATTAGTCAAGAGCCCAAAAAAGATTTAATCTAATATCATTCTTTTAGAAACACAAGGTTCATATTTTGAGGCATACGACGAAAATAGCGGCAAAAAGCTTGCAATGTAAAAAGATATGTGTTATAATATAGTGTTGGATATAATATATAAAGTGTCTTTTCGGAGGGAAGCCCTATGAACATACAGAAGGATGATATCCTGGTCATGAAAAAGAAGCACCCCTGCGGAAGTTTTGAGATGCTCGTGCTGCGCTCGGGTATGGATTTCAAGCTTCGCTGCTGCGGCTGCGGACGTGAGTTTATGATACCGAGAAGCAAAGCCGAAAAGAATGTAAAACAGGTAAGACCTGCTCAGGAAGTTTGAAAGGAAAAAAGCTATGAATGAAAAGCTGCAAGCGCTTGCAGACCGTTTTGATGAGGTCTCCGAACTGCTTACAGAGCCCGAAATCGTCAATGACAGCGCCAGATATACCGAGCTTATGAAGGAATACTCAAAGCTCTCGCCTATCGCCGAAAAGTACCGTGAGTATTTACAGGCAAAGGCAGAAAACACCGAAGCCCGCGAGCTTATGGAAGAGGGCGGGCTGGATGAAGAGATGCGCGAGATGGTCGCAGAACAGCTCAGCGATTCTGCCGAACGTATGGCATCCATTGATGAAGAGCTGAAAATAATGCTTCTGCCAAAAGACCCGAACGATGACAAGAACGTTATAGTCGAGATCCGCGGCGGTGCAGGCGGTGAGGAATCCGCGCTGTTTGCAGGCTCCCTTTTCAGAATGTACAGTATGTACGCGGCTTCTAAAAACTGGAAGATCGACATCATGCACTCCAATGCTACCGAACTCGGCGGCTACAAGGAGATAACATTCTCGGTCGAGGGTGCGGGAGCATATTCAAGGCTCAAGTACGAAAGCGGCGTACATCGCGTTCAGCGCGTGCCCGAAACGGAATCTCAGGGACGTATACACACTTCTACCGTCACTGTAGCAGTGCTCCCCGAAGCCGAGGAGGTAGAGCTTGAGATCAATGAGGAAAGGGATATCAGAATGGAGGTATTCCGTTCGTCGGGCGCGGGAGGTCAGCATATCAACAAGACATCCTCCGCCGTAAGACTTATCCATATCCCGACAGGCACGGTGGTAGAATGCCAGAATGAACGCTCGCAGTTCCAGAACCGCGAAAAGGCAATGAAGATGCTTCGCGCCAAGCTTTATGACGAAAAGGTAAGAGAACAGAAAGAGGCTATCGCTTCAGACAGACGTTCGCAGGTCGGCACGGGCGATCGCTCAGAAAAGATACGCACCTATAACTTCCCCGAAAGCAGGATCTCGGATCACAGGATAAAGCTGACGCTATACAAGCTTGACAGCTTCCTGAACGGCTCTCTCGACGAAGTTATCGACGCACTTGCTCTTGCCGAAAGAACGGCACAGCTTGCAGAGGGGGAAAACAGCTGATGGCTTTTGATACCGAATTGCTCGACTGCTCCGAAGAGTCCATCGAAAGAGCGGCGGAGCTTATTAAAAGCGGTGAAGTAGTAGGAATGCCTACCGAGACTGTATACGGGCTCGCCGCGAATGCTTTTGACGTTGAGGCTGTCGCTAAGATATTCAAAGCAAAGGGCAGGCCTGCCGACAACCCTCTGATCGTTCATATCAGCGATCTTTCACAGCTGGAGCCGATCGTATCCGAGATACCTCAGCTCGCGCTCAGCTGCGCTAAGACTTTCTGGAGCGGACCTCTCACAATGATATTCCCGAAGAACCCCGATATCCCGTATATCACATCGGGCGGGCTTGATACCGTAGGCGTGAGAATGCCTTCGCACCCTGCCGCGAGAGCGCTTATCGAAAAAGCGGGCGTTCCGCTGGCAGCACCCTCCGCAAATCTTTCGGGCAGTCCTTCGCCCACGACCGCGGCTCATGTTATGGCTGATATGAAAGGCAGGATACCCGCCGTCATCGACGGCGGAGAGTGTGAGGCAGGCGTTGAATCGACTGTTATCGCTTTCGGTCAGGATTCCATACGGATCCTGCGTCCCGGGCGTATCACCAGGGAAATGCTGCTGAAGGTTTGTCCGAATGTTGAGATAGACAGCGGAGTGCTTCATGAGGTGGATAATTCACAGCCTGTGGCATCTCCGGGTATGAAATACAAGCACTACTCCCCTGCTGCCGACGTCATTATAGTTAGCGGCAGCGCCGAGAAATATCTCAGTTACGTTAAGGATAACCTGACCGATGGAACGCTCTGTCTTGTGTTTGATGAATCTGATCTGGGCGAACTTGACGTACCTCATATACTTCTCGGAAACAGCGGCGAGCAGCAGGCGCACAATCTGTTTGCTGCACTTCGCGAAGCCGACAGACTTGGTGCCAAGACGGTATTTGCACGCTGTCCCGAACGCACGGGCGTAGGACTTGCAGTCTACAACAGGCTTATCCGCGCCGCGGGATTCAAGGTGGTGGAGCTTTGAAAAGACCATACATCGTCGGACTGACAGGACAAAGCGGATCAGGAAAATCGACAGTAAGCACCGAATTTGAGCAGAACGGGTTTTACGTTATAAACTGCGACAAAATGACGCACATACTTTTGCAGCCCGATACAGACTGCTGCAAAGCTCTTAAAGAGAAATATCCGCAGTTTTTTGACGGAAACGTCTTTAACAGAAGAAAAGCGGCTTCCCTGCTCTTTTCCGACAGTCAGCTGCTGGAAAGCTACAACAGCACTATATTCCCGTTCATCAATGCCGAGATAAGCAGACGTATAGAGGAAGCATGGGCTTCGGGAAACGGGCTTATCCTGCTCGATGCGCCCACACTTTTTGAAGCGGGTGCCGAAAAGCTCTGCGACACGGTAGTCAGCTGTATTGCAGATATTGACGTAAGAACAGAGCGGATTATCAGACGTGACGGAATATCAAAGCAAGACGCTCTGAAAAGATTCGCTTCACAGCACGATGAGAGCTTTTTTATAGAACACTCGGATCACATAATAGAAAACAACGGCAGCATAGAGAATACAAAGAAAGCTGCCGAAAGAATAACAAAAGAAATAAAGGAAAAGGTAAATGGCAACTAAAAAAAGAAAAAACAGCAAAAACAACAGCGCCATCGGGCTTGCAGTATTTGTTACCGTTATGCTGCTTATAGCATTCGGACTTCTTATAATGCTGAGAAAACCCGAAACACAGACAAAGGCAAAGAAATACTTTACATACCCTACCGAGTACGAAGAATATGTAATAAAGTATTCAAACGAATACGACATAGACCCGCGCTACATCTTTGCTGTGATACGCACAGAGAGCAGTTTTGTTGAAACTGCCGAATCGGAGGTCGGAGCCCGCGGACTTATGCAGATAATGCCCGATGCTTTCGACTGGATCAAATTCAGGCTTGACGACGACAGGGATATCACCTTCGACAATATGTACGATCCTGAATTGAATATACAGTATGGAACTTATATGCTTTCTTATCTTTACGATCAGTTCGGGAGCTATGAGCTTGCTTCTGCGGCTTATCATCAGGGTATGAATGCCGTGCAGGGCTGGATCAACGACGGAACTATCGACCCTGAGCATTTCAGCGTTGCCGAGAACCTAGATACGATGCCGTCCGACCTGACGCGGGATTATATCTACAAGGTAATGAGAGCATTTGATAAGTATAAAGAAAATTCAGAACTGGAGGCTGAGATAAACAATGAGTAACAAAAAAGAAAAGACAGCAGGTGAGCTTCTCGCCGAGAAGCTGCTCGAAAAGCCCAGGAACGCTGCCCTTATAATGAGCGACGAGGAGATCGCCGAGGCTGATAAGTTCTGCGAAGGCTACAAGGATTTTATTTCCCGCTGCAAGACAGAGCGTCTTGCCTGCGCCGAAGCAGTAAAGCGCGCCGAAGAAGCCGGCTACAAGCCCTTTGACAAGTCAGTAAAGCTTTCCGCAGGCGATAAGGTATACCTTAACAACAGAGACAAGTCCGTCATCCTCGCCGTTATCGGCAAAAAGCCTATCATCGAAGGCGTTCGCCTCTGTGCGGCTCATATCGACTCGCCCAGGATAGACTTAAAGCAGCACCCCCTCTACGAAGACAAGGAAATGGCGCTCTTCAAGACCCACTACTACGGCGGTATCAAGAAGTATCAGTGGACCACCGTTCCGATGGCGCTTCACGGTGTTGTAATAAAGTCTGACGGAAGCCGTGTAGATATAAACATAGGCGAAGAGGTCGGCGAACCTCAGTTCTGCATTACCGACCTGCTCATACACCTCGCGACCGAGCAGATGCAGCGTACTCTCGCTCAGGGCGTTAAGGGCGAGGAGCTTAATCTTCTCATCGGTTCAAGACCCTTTAAGGATGACAAAGTCTCAAACAAAGTAAAGCTCAACATCATGAATATCATCTATGAAAAGTACGGCATCACCGAGCACGACTTTGTATCGGCAGAGCTTGAGATCGTTCCTGCATACAAGGGCGTGGATATCGGATTTGACAGAAGCTTGGTCGGCGGATACGGTCAGGATGACAGAGTTTGCGCTTACACCGAGCTTGAGGCTATTCTTCAGGTAAACGATCCTGCCTATACCTGCGTGGCGATACTTACCGACAAGGAGGAGACAGGCAGCGACGGAAACACAGGTCTCAACAGCTCATATCTCCCCTACTTCATCGACGACCTTGCCGAGCAGCAGGGCGTTAAGGGTCATAATGTGCTGAGCAATTCACTCTGCCTTTCTGCCGACGTGAACGCCGCGGAGGACCCGACATTCTCTGACGTTACAGAGTCGCGCAATGCTTCAAAGATAAACTACGGCGTTGTCATCACCAAGTACACAGGCTCACGCGGAAAGAGCGGCACCTCCGATGCTTCCGCAGAGTATGTCGGACGGATTCGTTCTATGATGGACAATGGCGGAGTTATCTGGCAGACGGGCGAGCTCGGAAAAGTGGATGCAGGCGGCGGCGGAACTGTCGCTCAGTATATAGCCAACCTCGACGTTGACGTTATCGACGTAGGTGTTCCCGTGCTTTCAATGCACGCTCCCTTTGAGATCACCTCGAAGATAGACACCTATATGGCGTACAAAGCGTTCAAGGTCTTCTTTGAAGATAAATAAGCAGTAAAAAAACGAGTGTCCGAAGAATAATCGGGCACTCGTTTAGTTTTTATTTGTCTGAAGCCAGCTCGGAGATAAGCTGGATAAAAGAATCAACGTCAGAGAAATCCTTGTACACCGAAGCAAATCTGACATACGCGACCGAATCGAGTTCTTTAAGACCCGCAAGCACCATATCTCCGATCTCCTCGGTGGTGGTCTCGGTCTGCATACGGTTTGCGAAGGTATTCTCGATATTATCAACAAGCTCACTTACAGATTCAACGCTGACGGGACGCTTCTTGATAGCACTCTGAAGTCCCTTTATCAGCTTCTGTCTGTCGAACGGCTCAAAGCTTTTGTCACGCTTGTATACCATAAGCGAAGGCTTTTCGATCACTTCGTAAGTAGTGAAACGCTTTCCGCAGCCTGCACATTCACGGCGGCGGCGCTTTTTGCTCTCGCTGGGTCGCGAATCAATTACTTTTGTATCGGGAAATCCGCAAAATGGGCACTTCATGTTAATTCTCCTTTATGACCAAACTGTACTTATGACCGTACAGCAATATCCTTGTGTACATAATTCCGTACTATAAATTATATCACATCGTTTAGGTTTTTTCAACAGCTTAACAAAAAATTTACAAAAATACAGCCGCAGGACCATAATGTACTGCGGCTTATCCTTTTTTCTTTATCACACTTCCCTGCTGTTTCTCTGTATCTCATATTTTCGTTTTGTCGCAAGCCCGCCGCGGATATGGCGTTCCTGCTTGTTGACTTCAAGAAGCTTTTCTACCTTCTCATAAAGCTCAGGAGATAATTCCGGCAGCTTTGTTCGGATATCTTTATGTACCGTAGATTTTGAAATGGAAAACTGCTGTGCTGTTTTTCTCACTGTTGCATTGTGCGTGACCATGTATTCGCCGAGCGCTACGGGTCGGCTGTTGTCAGCAAGGCTCATATTCTCACCCCGAAAAAAGTATTGTATGGTATATATATTCTTTCAGGTCGTGAAATATGACAAAAAGAGCAGCCCCTTGCGGAACTGCTCCTAAATAGCATTTAATTACTGTGCCGTCTGAAGTCTGGGTGAATCAGCCGAGCGGGTCAACTCGGGCTCAGCTTCGCCCTTGACGGTAGCCTCGGTAATGCGGACTTTGGTTATCTCCTTGTCGGAAGGAGACTCAAACATCGTCTTGGTAAGTGTGTTCTCAACGATAGCGCGAAGACCACGGGCTCCCGTCTTCTGCGAGATCGCCATTCTTGCGATCTCGTGCAGAGCACCTTCATCCACATCAAGCTCGATGCCGTCAAGATCAAACAGCTTCTTATACTGCTTGACAAGTGAATTCTTAGGCTCGGTAAGGATCCTGCAAAGTGCGTCTTCATCAAGCTCATCGAGTACGGTTATGACAGGAAGTCTGCCGACAAGCTCGGGAACGATCCCGAACTTCACTAGATCGTGAGGCACGACCTTCTTCATCACATTAACC
>JAILFN010000047.1 GCA_024697545.1 Ruminococcus sp. | reverse complement strand
GCCGGGGTTTGAGAAGGTGATAACGTCCTTTTTCTTGATTATCACAAGCCCCTGCCTGCCGTAATAATCGGCGTTGATTATGCAGTTTGCCAGCGCTTCACGCAGGGCGGTATGGACAGGCGTATCGTCGATGCGCTCGCCGTTTTTGATCTTGAACGGGGTTTTTATATCCTGCGCGATACGGTTATAAACCTTGAAATAGAAATCATATACATTGCCGCTCCAGTCACCCGATGACGAAACTATTCGGTCGGTCCAGCGCATAGTTTCATCAAAATGCTCCTGATAATCAAGAAAATAGTTCGGGAATTCCTTGACGATCTCGTACTCGTGACCGAACATCAGCAGACCCGCGACCGTGGGATACCGCCTGCCGTCCTTGCCTCTGCTGACAGCGCCCAGCTTGTAGAGAAAATCCTCGTCCTCCAAGTCCTCCCAGACGTGTCCCGGACGTGAGTGCCGCATACGGATACGGTAGCTTCTGATACTGTCGTAATCAAAAATGTCCATACCCATATTTTCAAGCACCAGCATATCCTGCGATCGGCTCGCAGCGTCACGCAGCATCGCCTGTACCTCGTCCTTTGTGCAGTGATAGTCGCCCTCTCCGTTGCGGCGATAAGTCCCCGAAAGCGGATTACCGTCGATAAATATCGGCTTGTCGGGGCGCTCGGCACGAGGCACTTTGATAACAACAATGGTCTTCCCGTCTACGCTCTCGGTCTGAACGTCCTTCTCGGTGAGAATGTTAAGGCTGACCTTGTTCGGATTGTTGATTATCCTCCAGAACTCCTCGACAAGATATATCGGGTCTGGAAGATCAACTGCATGAAGCGATTTATCCTTGTGCTCCTCGACCCCCAGCAGGATCACCCCACCCAGCGTATTTGCGAAAGCAGAGTAAGTCTCCCAGATGCTGTTCGGCAGACCGCCAAGAGCTTTCTGAGCTTCTATTCTATTGTTCTCTCGGTATTTTTCTAAGTGGTTTATATCTATCATTTTGTCACCTGCTCTTTGTTTGAGATTATAGTCATCTATCTGTTCAGCTCTTGATTTCCTCTTTATTATCAGCAAGGAGAATGTGTTTCATACTTGTTGACTGTGCTGCCAACTGTCTGTATTCATTATATCACATTTCTTTTGGTTCGTCAATGATCTCTAACTAACTCGATTTCAAAATGAAACTATATATTTTGAGTGAAAAAGCGGGCAGAATCATACCCGCCCGCTCATTTTTCAGAATCAACCACCGCACCTAAACACACGCCTTCATCAAATCCCAAAGCTCACTTCATATCGTGACTATGTCGCAAAGCTGCTTGAAGCTGTAGGCAGAGGGCTTGTCCTCTTGTCTGGATATGTAGTCTCTTAGCTCGGTGAACAGCGTTTGTATTCAATTAAAGTCGAGACTGTGATTCATGTGTGTTTCCTTTCTCAATGAAGATTTTTATCGGCAGTACAAAAGTAAACCGAAAAACTAAACTATCACCGCCCCAAACGGCGCCAGCGACAGCTTGGCGATCTTAAAGAACTGCAAGCCAAAGGGAATACCCACGACCGTACAGCACAGTATAACGCCAAGAATCAAATTCCCAAGTGCGAGCTCGATACCCGACATAAGGAACCATATCACGTTTATAAGAAACGACACCGCACCGCCTTCGTAGACTACTTCCTTTCCAAACGGAGCGAATGAAATCGCGGACAGCTTAAAGCATTGAACGCCAATGGGGATACCGATAATGGTGATGCACCACAGCAGTCCTGCACATAGCCAGCCCAGCCCGCTGAGGAAGCCTCCGCAGATCAGCCATAAGATGTTACCTAAGAATTTCATGCTTGTTGTTCCTTTCTTTTTCTTGGTCAGCAGCCTTTGCCGTCTATACTGCAAGCCTGTCCGCTTACAGCACTCACAGGAGCGATACCCTTCTCCCTGCACCAGCTCTCCCAATCATGGAGCATGGTGCCGTCCTCGAATACGAGGAATGGGATTCCGACCTTTCCCGCCGCCTTGAAGCGGTCAAACATCGGCTCGTTGTCGCGGTATCTCAGGAACATTTTGAGGTTTCGCAGACCTTCTGTAATGTCGATAAATTCAAATTCGATACCGTTTGCTTCGAGGGTCGCTTTGCATTTTCTACAGTCGGGACATTGTTTGCTTCCGTAGATTTTCATGGTGATTACCTCCGTTATTTAGTTCTATTTGCTTTTGAATTACTCGTCAGTCTCCACATCTTCCCAATAAGAACAGCAGATCTCCCAGGCTAAGCATTTATTATCATGTTCAACAAGGTAGTTTAAAACGATCTGTTCTGATTCATCGCATTTGTTATCCACCACAACTCTGTATGCTTCATACATAAGCTCATCAAACAAAGCGTTATCCGGAGTGAGATATATGATTTTTTTGGCGATCATATATGCCAGTTCAGGAGACTTTTTAGAGTAGTACAGCAGAACATATTGTAATCTGTAGCGGTCATCAGTTTCGTTACTTTCTATCCATTGTGTCACTAATTCCTCAGTTATTTCCAGCTTTTCCGCACCCGCTGCGTAAATATCACTGAGTTCAAAGATGGTCGGATAGAGTTTAAAGGTCAGATCTCTTTCGTCGATATATTCATTATGATAATTATCAAATCGTATTGGCTGCTTCAGCTTTGCTTTGAAAGCCCTGCGTTCTCCGTACCCTTTGAGATCCTTAACAGGTATCAATATCTCTGAAAAGTATGCACATTCCTCTGAATAATCATATTCTTCATAAGTACCGCCCATAGGAATGATAACAAGGGTAGACAGCATACATCCTTTTCTCGCCGCAGCATAAGCTTTATGATGTCCGTCAATCAGGGCGCACAAAAAGCCATTGTCATAGAGTGCTATCGCTCTCGGAGCATTTTTCTCATCAATTATATTATCATAATAATGAGCTCTCTGGAGATCAAGAGCGGCGTTTGACTGAGTCGGATAGATGTATGCCGGGAATCCCTCGGTCACTGTAAGGAATTCAGAATTGTAGATCTCATCACCGGAAGCAATATGTGTACTGAGCTTATCCGGAACATTTGCAAAATAGTGATCTGTACCATCGGTAGGATACAGCTTTGCATCAGCGATAATATAAAATCCGTCATCAAGGAGCTCAAGTATCGGTGTGATGTTGCGGATAGCTGTCCTAAGTCCTTTGTATTTTTCATTTATTTTATCACGGATAAATTGCAGTTCGGGACAGTCGATTTTTTCTATGCCGTAACCTCTTGCAAGCAGAGCGGAACAGGTGGGACAAACAGGATATTTCCCCTGTACAAGGGGCTTTCCGTTTAGCATAAGGGCAGATCTTACATCATAATCATCGTAATCTACATCCGAGCTTATGTTAGTTAATGCAGATCGCCCGCCTTTTACTCTTATCAGTAATGCTTCATTACACCAAAGATAGTTTTCCGTGTTTATTTCCATTTGTATCTCGATCATGCTTTTATCACCTCTATCCGGCTTTTGGTCACTTACTAAAAGGTCAGTCTATTGTATAATTATATCACATCTTTCCCCATATTGCAACAAAAAGACGAGGAATGCCCTCGCCTTTTTCATTTATTTTTCAGTTATATAATTTCTGAACATCTGATGTAGTATAATAAGATTGTAAGATAAAACCGTGACCGAAAGGAGCACATCATGAATATCGAATTATTAAAGTATACCTTCAACGACCGCATCGCCGCCTCGAAGATAGGCGCGTATATCAAAAACAGCGGCATAACCGTTAAGGTGCTCCCCGACGGAACAGTGTACGTCGAGACCTCGATGATGCCCGCCGAGGTTATATGCCTTTTGAGCCGAAGTATGCTCCAACACTTGCCGAGCAGAGCCTTCGTGAGCGTTTTATGGCGATCATGAACAGCGCCAACAGAAAGCTGACCATCGAGCAGCGTACGGAACTCCATGACATCATCAGTAAGAAGTCCGAGCTTGTGGCGAAGAATGATCCCATCGACCGTGCGCTCTCAGACGCTGATGACGCCGCGATGATGAAAAAAGCATTGGCGTACAACATCGGAAATTTGCCTAAGCCGCTTGATGATATTGTTGAGAGGCTTTATTCCGAGGGGAAGGTTAGGGTGGAGCTTTATTCGGCGAGTGGGGATTGAAAGGGGTATCGACTTCATCCCAAATTCTTATATAGTGCAATATCGCGTCTTCTGTTCCATTTGAAAAAAAAACACTTTTGAAAAACCGATCAGTTTAACTTATTGCAACTTTCAGCAGCTTTTCTGCCCCTTAGCGGACAGACAGCGGACAAAAATCCAGGATCTGAAATACCCTTGTAAAAAGCTATTCGAGCCGATTTCTTGTGAGACCGGCTCGTTTCAATGTATCGCTTCAATAAAGAAATCCCGCAGGTGATCGAGCACTCCGTGGGCGGCATGGATAGTCGCTATCATCACCAGATCCTTGTCACACTCGCTGAAATCAATGCTGTAGCCCGCACGCTCGACAAGCTGTGCTATAAACGCTGCGCCCTGCCGTTGCCCTCGCGGAACGGGTGCAGCAGATTTAGGTCGCTGTAAAACTCGGCTATCTGCGCGGCATACTCGTCATGCGGCAGACCGAGAAAGCAGTTCTGCTCATTCAGATGATCGAACAGTAGCTGCATGGCTCGGTCGAGACCTTCAGCGGAGTGAAACCGAGTGCCTTTCTTCGACAGGTCAACTTTCCTGACCTCTCCCGCTCAGTCATAGATATTTCCCATGATCGTTCTGTGGATATCGCGGTAATGCTCGGCAGTGAAATCTCCGTCATAAGGCTCGCTCAGCAGCATGGTTATCATCGTGGTAGTGATGACGCTCTCGACCTCCGCTAACTCGTCATCATCGCGGATATCCAGCTTATTTTTCAGCACATAAGTGCCATCATAGCAGCCGTCGCTGCTACTCTCAACAGAGTACGGCATATCAGCTTCCCAAGTAAGTCGACAGCTTGCCCGCCTTGCAGTCAGCGAGAAACCTGTCATAAGGGATAGCGCCCGTGAGCAGCTTTTCGCAGAGCTGCTTTTTCTTATCGGTCATCTTAAAACCCTCCATCTCGACAGACGCCACCGCCTGCCGGAGCGCTTTGGTCTGCTTTTCGTCCATGTCAGTCGCCTCCTATTGTTTGATTATAGCATAGATTTTTGGGAAAGTCAAGAATGAAGGCTGGCATTATTCCAAATTCTTTATGTACATGCACTTAGGAAACGTCGAACACCCATAAAAGCAGTTGCCAGCGTTCTTTCCCTTCTTCGCCTGCCTAAGCACCAACGCGCTGCCGCAGCGAGGGCATATCAGCTTCTCCGGTTGTGCGGGCGCGGGAGCAGGCTTTTCCATGACCGGAGCTGCCGCGAGTATCTCGTTCACGCTCCTTACGGTCATGTTCGGTTGGGGGATAGCTTCGATTTCAGGAGCGGCGGGAATATCGGGAACGTCGGAGACAGCGGGCGGCTGGTCGGAAGTATACACCGGCTTATCATACTTCCGCTTGATGTCAGCAATATGCTCTTGCTTGACCGCGATATCCACATTCGTCAGCAGCTTCAGCTTTTCAAAGAGCTCCCTTACTTGCTGACCGGACAAAATGTCGGGATACTCCCGCCATATTTCCTTGATATTGTAAAACAGCCGTTCACGGTGAATCACACGAACATCGAGGCTCTCGACTGTTATCTTTTTCAGCTCGCAGCGGTCGGAAAAGACGATCATAGAGAACATGGTGATGTCCCCGCCGAGATAGTTTTTCAGCCATTTGATGTGAGTATTGTTCTGCTTTATCGGGTTGTAGAATTTGTTCTTCTGACCACCCGGAAGTGATGCCGTCCAGAAACCGTGCTTCTCATTTCCGAAAATCCAGCCGGAGTAGTTCTTGCTTTCGATCACGAAAATGCCCTTCTGCGTGATGAACAGAAGGTCGATCTCCGACGTGGTGCCGTCGTCTTTGGGAACATACACGTTCCGCAGCACCTTTCCGTGCCGCCCGAACAGTCGGACGATATTCAGTTCGTGATGTGTGTAGAGCTCACCCAGCGTTCCGGTGAGGTCGGGTGTGAATAGGGAATCTAAGAATGATTTGGACATGGAAGTACCTCTAATATTACATTAGCTTTCGCATTTTAGATAGATCATTTCTGAGTCGAAATACAGCTGATAGTTTATATTTTTCATTATTTGCTGTACCTTCAGGTGCAACCATTTTTGTTATGTTTGATTCTTTCAACGTCAATTTTACAACACTTTTTATATTTTTTATTACTTCCACAAGGGCACTTTTCATTTGGCTCATTATTATTATAAAACTGCATTGGAATGATACTACGTACCCCTTCATTGATAAGTTCATGTCGCATAATAAAAAGAAGAATTTCTGACATGATAACTGATGATTTTACAAGTCCTATACATTGAATCGCCATGTCTAGTAGTGAAAGGCTTAGTTTTATTTCGCCAGTATTTTTCATACCATAAACCGTTATCATTTGGGACGCACCATTATACTTTATGTTATTGTGACCTATTGCATTTCTAAGTAATCTTTTCGCAGGAAAATTCAATGCTTTTTGCAATGTTTCATTAGGATCAATCTTCTCGAATTTCATTCCATTATCAAGTGCTAAATATTTATCTAAATCGTCATTGAGGTTTTTATATCTTGACTTTTTAAATAACGAGATATAAGTTTTACCGAACACATCATAATCATTACGAAATAGGATATTATCCATGCAGACTGGAATATGTAGCAATGATAATAATGCTTCATAAGCATCTTGATAAAATGTTTTTATATCAGTAAACGAACAAGTTGAAATACCTATGTCAGAATCCTCTTTATTTTTATACTGTGTATATGTTACAGCCGGAAGAACATGAGGATAAATATCAACAAATGATGAAAACACTTCCATATTTTTTTGGAATGATGAAATTATAGAATCAACACCGCCAATTTTAATCACAAATGAATGTAGCTTTGTTTCATCAATAACAGAAATCTGATTTATTAAGTTTTTTATATAATCTTCTTGTCGACAATCGTTAAAAAGTATCCTTGTTTGCTCTAAAACAACAGCTTGCAAACAATGAAACGATTTAAGATAGTTATCACAAGGATAGTCGTAATCACCCATTTTATTGTGCAATGCAGTTGGCAAATAATCCATGCTTCCCTCAGACAACAACTGAAAGGAAATACTTCTATATGACTCCCATTCTCTAATGTTTTGAACAAACCGCTTAAGAGTATTTATCATATTCTCCACATCAACTTGTTTTGCTGCATCCATAAATGGTGTAGAAAAACTTTTAGTTTGAAATGACTTATAGTACCTTGCTTTTTTACAAGGAAGTTCTCCAGATATTTCTGCAACAAAGTCTGCATTACGAACAAATATTGTTGTATTATTATTAATAGGTATTGTATCACATTCTTCGATTTTCGCATTATACAGATATAGTTTCCCGGCTCCATTTGAAGCTGACATACGATATATGCCTTTTATTAGGGAATGGCATTTTAAGCAGCTTACTCTAATGGGATATGATAATAAATAGCTTCCATTTTCAATTCTTAAATATGTTTTACTGCCACATATAGGACAAACTGCGATTCTAGGATCAACCATCAAACATCTTCCTCGATCTTTTTAATTCCCTACTGCATAATAACTCTAACTTTTTTTACAGAAGAATAACAAAGTACAATATTTATTTCAGAAATCAAGTCTCTGCCGTCAGAAGTGGTGAAAAAATTACCGCATGAAGTTACTATGGAACTGATGCTGCTTCCCCACGGAGGTTCTTTTGATAGATCATTATAGTCATAAACTATTTGGTCAGGTGGTAACATAGAAAGCTTATCTTTAATTAGATTTAATTCTCTTGCTATTGATAAGCAATCACTGTGTTCACAACTGCCATTTTTTATGAAACTCATTACAAGCGAATTATCATTGATATAATTCTTTAGGTTAATTATTATTGTAGAATAAAAACAATTCCAGTATTCGATATTCCCAACATCTACAAATACCTTACCATCTTCACTCATAATCGTCATAATTATTTCCTCACAATATATCAATTGGTATTTTACCACCATAAATACTAAACAAATCATCTTGTAGTTCTTTAACAATATTATCTACGAACTTTTTTGAGTATCCTCGTCCCTTTGTTATCAGAGCGATTCTTTGCGTTGATCCTTCTGGAAGATTTTTTACTCTTTCACCGACTTGTCTTTCTAATTCCCTTTTTAACCCCGAGAAATTATTAACTAAATCATAGTTCTTTACTTCAATAGCCTCAATAGTTCCATTGGGATTAGTCCTGACAATATCCGGTCTTGTAGCACCTGATGTACTAAACGGCACTTCCTCTCCGGCTAAATAGCTGACTTGTGTTCTTCCATTGTATATCTTTTGTGCATAAGATTCACCCGTTTTTCCTATTTCGGCAGGCGATCCACTGGGGATAGCATCTTTTACTGCTTTACCCGATTTAGCAATACTAAATCCCTCGGAGACTCCACCTACAACAGCACCTGAAATTGCTCCCCACTTAAATCCTTCGGAAGCTACATGTGCAGAAGCTTTTAATGTCTCCTTGACATTTCTTGTTTCAACGCCCTTTACAACAGCAGCGGATACTCCGCCTAATACCGCAGACGAGGCCGCCATTGAGGCAGCGTTTTCAGCAGATGCAGCAAAAATCACACTTACAGCCGGAGCTCCGATACCGGCAGCAGCAATTGATATTGTCACACATACTAGTATCACTCCCGTTCCGACAGCTACGTTTTTAACTATTTGGTCATATGTATCGTCATCTATTACTTCCATTTCCTGAACAATTGTCTGCCCATTCTCATCAAGAGTGAAAACATACTTTGTTCCCTGAAAGATTTCATCTAACTCAGATTCCGTGAAACCAAAATAAACATTCTCTTTCGAGTTTGCCTCCAGATCAGCGTAGTATTCATCAGGCATATAAATCGTCTGAATACTCTCGATCTGATAATCGTCACTTCCAAGCTGGTCAACAAGTTCAGTATACACTGCATCAGTAACATATTGCTGTAAGTCAGGATCATTCATCGTCAAAAACACCGGGGTATCGCTATTCTCATAGGATTCATTGTCTTCGGCAACAACTTCTTCAGATGTAACTGATACAGAGGTCTCCTTTGTATCTGAAGTCTGAGATGAATTATCTATACTCCCATCAACTGCACAACCAGTAAATAGCATGGCACAAGAAAGAATCAACGCAATTATACGTTTCATATAGTCAACCTCCAATCTCATTTACCGGATTGTTTACTTTTGTTGTTCCTGCTGATCACAATAAGTATTAAAACTACAATTATTCCTGTTCCGATGTAAATATATGCATGATTATTTATATGGTTACTTTTCTCTTCATTTAAAGAAGTGCTTGACAAATCATTATTCGATACAGTATCAGTAACACTAAGAGTATCTTTTTGAGAAGAGTCCTCTGTCAATTCTATTTCTGGCTGTGGTTCTATCAATTCTCCGTTTGCTGCAACAGTATAACCTTCGTTATCTATTAAGTTGACTATTTCCTCAATTGTATACTCAGCATTGTTGTCATTTGATATAGCTCTCATTGTATCAATAAGAGTTGTATCTTTTCCTACATAGATTCTTACAGGATCAGCTTCTTTTCCAGTAGTAGGATTTGTAACTTCAATAGTATATATTCCAGGCTTTTCATATTTGTCCGATTCTTTAGCCGGTTCATAAGATTGAGGATCTTCAATAAAGTTTTCATTTGCATCTTTATTCCATACTGAATGCTTAACATATACCTCAAGGTATCTTGATTTAGCCCAATCTATATAAAATCCATTTTCTGTTGCAGAGCCATTGGCTAAGTAAGATCCGGTTGTCAGATCCGTCGGATATACCTTTGTGTTACCATTTCTGATTTTAAAATCGAATGCCATTTTATAATCATAAAGATGATCGAGTCCCTTGTCATTTCTGAGCTCATAATCAAGTGTGACTTCATAATCACCTTCCTCAAATAGTTCAACCTTAGTATTTGCTCCGGGATATGCAACTGCTTCCAGAAAATTTGTGTATATCTTAGGGGCATGTTCCTTGCCTCTGTAATCAGTAAATCTAATTAGTCTCTCCTCAACAAGCCTCTAAAATCCACGGCATACCGGCTGGCGATATGAGAAGCGAATATTTATCACTATTTGTAAGAAGCGCAAAAGCATCGCCGCCAGGCGGTCGATGTTCATTGCGATGACGCTGAGAA
>JAILFN010000020.1 GCA_024697545.1 Ruminococcus sp. | reverse complement strand
TTAAGATTGATTACCTTAGAATCATCTCTACCATACCGTTCCTTAACAAAGAAACTACATATAAGTAGTCCACTATGTATCATATGTTTATACCTCTATTCCAAGTATACAACTTATCTGCTCCAAAATACGGTCAATATCCGCATTCAGGCTTGCACGCTTCTCCTGATACTGCTGGATCAGCTCTCTCGGAGGGAGGATTTCTTCTTCCTCATGGGGAAAACCGCAGAGGTCAATATTGTAATTCTTCTCCGCAAGCTCCTCAGCCGTGTATTTCTTTGCCTTATCAAAGCCGTCAATGGTGATCTCCTCACGGTTATCCCACCACTCGATAGCAGGGGCAAAGTGTTCGAGCTTCATCGGCTTGGTCTTGGAGAAGTTCTTGTATCCATCAGGCATATCCAGACGATAGAACCATGTTTCCTTAGTTGAGCCAGTCCTGTCAAAGAACAGGATATTGGTAGTGATAGAGGTGTACGGAGCAAAAACGCTGTGCGGCATACGAATGACCGTGTGAAGATTGAACTCGCTCAGGAGTTTCTTTTTGATAGCGACCTTTGCATTGTCTGTACCGAACAGGAAACCATCAGGGAGAATAACCGCAGCTCTGCCGTTCTGCTTCAAACGATACATGATAACCGACATGAACAAGTCAGCCGTCTCACTGCTTGCAAGATCGGACGGGAAATGATTCTTGACTTCCGTTTTCTCGTTGCCGCCGTATGGAGGATTCATCAGCACTACGTCAAACTGATCGTCCTCGGTATAGTCGAGAACATCCTTTAACAGCGAATTATCGTGATAAATGCGAGGAGTGTCAATATCGTGCAGGAGCAAATTCGTCACGCACAGCATATACGGAAACTGCTTCTTTTCGATACCGTAAACCGAGGTGTCAAACGCAGCTCTGTCCTCAACGGTCTTTTTCTGCGATTCAAGTGCTTTCAGCCAACTGATGATAAACCCGCCCGTACCGCAAGCAAAGTCCGCCATTTTCTCACCGATCACAGGGCGTATCATCTGAGCCATGAAGTCGGTCACAGCACGGGGTGTATAAAACTCACCAGCCGAGCCTGCACTCTGCAACTCTTTCAAGATAGATTCGTATATTTCACCGAAAGCATGGGCTTCTTCATAATTGTCAAGATGCAGACAAACAATTATATTGATCATTTGTCTGAGAAGAACACCGTCTTTCATATAATTGTTTGTATCCTCAAAAGTAGTTTTAACAATGGCTTTATTGATCGGTGTGCTTTTGGATACAGGAAGATTTCTGAGAGTCGGAAATAGCTTGTTATTGACAAAATCAAGCAATTCATCGCCTGTCATCAATAGATGTTCGTTTATTAAGCGACCCTCATTGTCTCTATCTTCTACACCAGCCCAATTGTGCCAACGGCAATCTTCGGGAATGATAGATTCATAATCATCGTCATCAAATTCCCAATCTTCTTCCTTTGTGTCGTAAACCTTGAGAAACAGCAACCAAGCGATCTGCTCGATACGCTGCGCATCACCATTGATACCTGCATCATTTCTCATAATATCTCTTAATCTTTTTACAAAATTGCCCAAGCTACTCATTTAGGAAATCTCCTTATATATTTCTTCTTCAAGCTCTCTTATAGCCTGCATATAACCGTCCTTGCCACCAAACAACTTAACTATTGCGGCAGGCTTGCCCATTCTTATGAACGGATCAAGTTTCAATACCTGCGTGTCCTCTATCTGATAGATACCCTCATTGGAGTACATTTCAAGCAGAGCTTCAATGACCTCTCTTGCCATTCCGCTGTACTTGCTGATAAAGTCACGCTTCTTCACATCATTCGCACGCTCTCTCCGTGTCAGCGGTTTCTTGTCGAACGCAACGTGAATGATGAAATCAAAATCGTCTATATCGCCCATACCCTGCGATTCTTTCAGGGCTTGCAGGTCAATACCGTGTTCCTTGAACAGTTCCGATATAGTCTTTTTCTTCTCCTCACCATTCCAACTTCTGATAAAATGCTCCAGGTCGGCGTATTCTCCGAGGATATTTGTCTTTGTATAGTCTATGATGTTTTCATGTCTCAGGAGCTTGCCGTCAGCATCATATACAGAAACTACTTTGTTAATGATACGCACAGAACAGCCGTTTACATCAACATAGGGTTTCGGTTGCTTTGGGTCATCTGTGGGATCCGGCGGGTCTATGGTAACAAGATCACCTCTGTCATCATCTTTTGGCTTAGGAGGATGATAGTTAGGATCGATTTCGATAGGTCCGTCCCACTCAGGGTCATAGAAAAGTCTTGATACTCCTCTGAAATCCATAACAACAAAGTGTGTTTTACCATCTTTCTCACGAAGCCTTGTGCCTCTGCCGATTATCTGCTTAAATTCCGTCATAGAGCCGATATTCTCATCGAGCACTATCAGCTTTGTCATTTTGCAATCTGCACCTGTAGACAGGAGTTTTGAGGTAGTCGCAATAACAGGATAGGGCGAAGATACGGAAATGAAGTAGTCGAGCTTGCTCTTGCCGTAATCGT
The DNA here is from genome assembly GCA_024697545.1 of Ruminococcus sp. GTDB lineage: Bacteria > Bacillota > Clostridia > Oscillospirales > Ruminococcaceae > YE71. Next base: position 5,169 of record JAILFN010000020.1, on the reverse strand, counting down.
CCGAGCCGGTAATACGAACAACATAATCGGGATTCTTCGCACACATATCCGCATTGAAATTGACAAGTGCCACCCGCATACGTTCAGCAGCGTCCTCCGTAGCACAGAATACTATCGTTTTCTGCATACGGTCTGTACTGATAAGATAATTGGTGATCTCTTGAGCAACTTGATTTATACGATCTTGTATTATTATGTTGTAGTCATAGTCTATGTTATTATATATCCTATCTTCAATAAGATTACCATAATAGTCACGCTGTCCCTTTAATGGACGCCAACCATCGCTAATATCAGTTGTGATACCTATTACCTTAAATGGAGCTAGAAAACCGTCTTCTATTCCATTTTTGAGAGAATAGGTATATACCGGTTCTCCAAAATAGGTGATATTTGATGTATATCTGGTCTCCTTGGGTGTAGCTGTCATTCCGATATGAGTTGCCGAAGAGAAGTATTCAAGTATCCTACGCCATTTGCTGTCCTCTTTGGCACTACCTCTATGACACTCATCTACAATGATAAGGTCAAAAAAGTCTTTATCGAACAACTCGGAGAAATGCTCCTTATCATCGTCACCGATTAGCTGTTGATACAGCGAGAAATAGACCTGATGCGACGTTATGGTTGTTTTATTGTCCTTAGCAACATTTATCTTATGGATAACCTTTTCAAGCGGAGAGAAATCCTGTTGGATCGACTGGTCAACAAGAATATTTCTGTCTGCTAGATAAAGTATCTTACGCTTCATACCGCTTTTAAGAAGTCGATATACGATCTGAAACGCAGTATAGGTCTTGCCTGTTCCTGTTGCCATAACAAACAGAAGTCTGTTGTCCCCACGAGCAACGGCATCTACTGTACGGTTTACCGCCACACGCTGATAATATCTCGGCTCATAGGTGTTCTGGCTTGAATAGTAAGGCTGATTGATAACAGCTATCTCATTGGCAGACAGACCGTTACCGCCGTTAGCATTTGCCTTGTATCTCTCTATCAATTCGTCAGGTGCAGGAAAATCATCAAGTGCGATCTCACGTTCCGTACCTGTCAGCATATCGTGTTCAAAAAAAGCATCGCCGTTAGAACTGTAAACAAAAGGTACGTCCATCATTTGGGCATAGGTGATCGCCTGCTGTAATCCAAAGGACACACTATGATTATTATCCTTGGCTTCTACGATAGCTATAGGAAAACTGCTGTTCCAGTACAATACATAGTCGGCTTTTTTTGCACTCTTCTTATCTCTGTGAACTATGTTTCCATTTAAACAAATCTTACCGTCAGTAATCTTTGTTTCCATTGTTATCATATTCTTATCCCACTTAGCAAGGATAGCCGGAGTGATGTATTGTAACTTAATATCTTCTTCAGACATTTGTTTTTTTGTTAGTATACTCATGATCGCACCTCCAATTCAGATAATATGAAATTATGAGAAGCTATATATATTAATTATACACTATTGTGCACAAATTGTCAATAACTTGCTACGGCGGTTATGTGATTTTTTACAAAGAAGTGCCGAGGCTTTGTCTTTTTCAGGAAAAACAACGGGGTATTGTGGATTTGGCCTTCGAAATATGCTATTATATACTTGCAATCAACAAAGACCGGTCGAGATTGCAAGAAAGGAGCTTGATTAATTTGAAATCAATCAAAATAGGTGATAAGATAACGCTAAAGCGATTCATCAAGATCCCGCAGGAGCTCATTGACGATAATCAACTCACTAATGACGCTAGAATCATTTATTCCTGCCTTCTAGATCGGGCGATGCTTTCTTTGAAGAATGCAAACAATTGGTCTGACGAGAATGGATATGTGTATTTGAAGTTTAAGCAGAAGGATCTCTCGCAGCGGTTAGGTCTATCGCTTTATTCGGTGTCTAAAGCCTTAAACCAGCTTGAGAATCAACGCTTTATCGTTCGGAAACGTAACTACAACAATAAGTCAGACACCATCTACGTTCTTGTTGACGAGGGTTGGCTCGCCACCAAGTCACCGCCAGAGCAAGAGTCCGTGGTTCATAATCGGCGTTGTCAAAGCAGTGAGTTATATGATCGAGATCATCTTCGTCGCGATATTCGCAGCAATATTGATTACGAATCATTGATCATCGAATATCCAGATTCCGAAGAATTATTAAATGGTATTATAGCAATCATGGTCGATGTAATATGCACGAATTCATCTTCGTTTGTAATCAATAATACATCAATTCCGTCGGACGAGATTAAAAGTATAATGAGAACTTTTAATTACGATCAAATGTTGTATGTTATTGATTGCATTAGAGGGACTAGGAGCGAAGTTAGAAACAAAAGGAATTATATTATCTCGATTCTTTATAACGCTTTTCACACCGAATCACTAGATGTTGAACTTGAAACTGCAAGGAGGACATTGAAATGAGAAAAAGTATTAACGGTAAGTCTAACAAGCCTGCCATGCTCTCCATCACTCAAGCCGCTGCACTCGTTGACGGCATCACTCCCTACCGGGTGCGGCAGATGTGTATTCACGGTGAGATCCCGTGTATGAAAGCAGGCAAGAAGTATCTTATTAATCGAGACAAGTTTTTAGCATATTTTGAAAAATGATAAGGAGTACGACTATGACAACGACAGAAAAACGAGAAGTAATCACCCAGATAGCTCAGCTTCTGGAGAAGCTCCTCGATACAGACTCCGAAGAAACGGCAACTTTACCGGCACCCGCTGTGGAAGAGCCTGTCGAAATGCTCACGATCAAAGAATGCGCCCAGCTGGTGAACGGTCTTTCCGAGCATACCGTGAGGCATCTGGTGATGCAGGATAAGGTCGCTAGTATCAGAACCGGTGTTGGCAGAAATGGAAAGATACTTGTTAATAAGGTATCACTACTTAAGTTTCTGGAGAAGAATGGTGAAGAAAGCTGAATCTAAAGAATGAAAATGACATAGGAGATCATAGCGCATATTTCGAGATAGTGATGATATATCTTGATTTTGATGAGAAATCGTGATATAATATGATTGCAGAAATATGCCTGTGGTCTCCGGAAGGAGGTTACAATATGGCATCATATGAAAAAAGGGGAAAGTCATATAGGATAAAGGTGTCTTGCGGATATATGGTCGATGGAAAGCAAGTTATTCGCACAAAAACATGGACCCCCGATCCTGTTATGACCCCAAAACAGATCGAGAAAGAATTGCAGCGGCAGATCATAGTCTTTGAGGAAGAATGCAAGATCCATCCTGTGACGTCGGCTATGAAGTTTCAAACGGTTGCAGAGGAGTGGTTTGAACAATATGCAAATCTCAACCTGAAAAACACTACGCTCACTCGTCAACGTCAGCTTACAAAAAGAGTCTATAAAGCAATCGGACATATAAGGCTCGATAAGCTTACCGCAAGAGATATCCAGAAATTTATCAACAGTCTTGCCATTGAGGGTGCAAATGAAAAAACAGGAAAACCACTTGCTAGAAAGACGATGGTACACTATCTCTCGTTCATATCCACTGTTATAGATTACGCAGTTATAATGGATATGATTCGGGAGAATGTATGCAGACGAGTAAGAGTGCCAAAAGGCAGCAAGAAAAAGCGCCACATTCTGACTATGGAAGAAACCAAGCAATTCTTTGAACTGCTTGAGGATCATGCTTCACTGAAATGGAAAGCGTTCTTCACATTAGCTATTTACAGCGGTATGCGGCGTGGCGAAATGCTCGGACTGGAGTGGCATGATATAGACTTCGTAACAGGTATGATACATATCGAGCGCACATCCAACTACACAAAGTCAAAAGGCATCTATACCGACACCCCAAAGACCGAAAATTCTGTCAGGTACATAAAAGTTCCGGTACAGGTTTTAGATGTGCTGAAAGAGTACAGAGCGTGGCAGAAATCAGAGATTCATCGTCTCGGAAACAAGTGGCAGTCCACCGACAGGCTGTTTACTAAATGGGACGGAAGACCGATGAATCTTCAAACGCCTTATGGCTGGCTGAAAGAGTTTTGCGAGGAGTATGATTTCCCGTTTTATGGGATCCATCAATTCCGCCACTTGCATACTAGTTTACTAATAGGCGCAGGTATTGACCCGACAACAGTAGCGGGGGTATTAGGCCATGCCCAGGTCTCAACCACTTTAAATCTTTACAGTCATATGTTCCGTGAGAATCAGGTAAGGGCCTGCGATGCGGTGGCAAATGCACTTAGTTTCAATGAGCCACCTAAGCCGGATCCACCTGAAAATCCTAATAAGATCATCTTGACTGAAAATTGTAAAGAAGGAGAGAACAAGCAAGCTAGAATAATCTACATCAAGACAGAGTACGGTACAGGATGATAGCAATAAGTCCCAAATAAGTCCCAAAACTAATTTTTCGCAAAAACAAAAACTCGCAAACCGTTAAAATACAACGATTTGCGAGCAATGCGTCAGAGTGACCCGTACGGGAATTGAATTTCATGACCGAGCCAGACTGTGGAACGCTGCTGAAGCCGCGGAAAAGCGCAAGAACAGCCAAACCGCTCGGAGCATCAATGCCGCTTTGCCAAAGGAGCTGTCAAGAGAAGATCAGATAGATTTGGTCAGACATTTCTGTGAGCAGTGTTTTGTGTCAAAAGGTATGTGCTGTGATTTCGCTATCCATGACAAAGGCGACGGAAATCCGCACGCTCATATTCTGCTGACCACCCGAAAGGTTGACGAGTCGGGCTTCATGCATAAGGAACGTACTTGGAATGACAAGAAGCTGCTTTTAGAGTGGCGGGAGCGCTGGGCAGAATGGTGCAATCACAAGCTGTATTTCGTTTCGGACGCTCGGGTCGATCACCGCAGTTACAAGGATCAGGGCATTGACCGCCTGCCGCAAATTCACCTCGGTGTTGAGGTATGCGCTGTTGAGCGCAAGGGCTTCAAGACCGACAAGGGGAACAAGAATCGCAGGATACGCCGGCGCAATCTTGAAACAGAGATAGCAGAGCTGGAGCAGAAGATACATGACTTGCGTTCTGAACGAAAGCAAGAGGTTATCGACTACATCGAATCAAACATCGGCTGCAAGGTGTCAGACGCATTTGCGATACACGACAAGCAGTCGGTGCTGGAGCAGTACGAAAATTTCTTGCAGAGCCGCAATATTCCGTGTGAACTTATCTTCTACAACGA
>JAILFN010000005.1 GCA_024697545.1 Ruminococcus sp. | reverse complement strand
CATGCACGTCTTTTCGTCAAATTTTGCCAGTGACTGCGTTAAAAATCCTTGAAGGGCGACAGCCCATCGGCGGATTTTTGCCTTGTCACTGACAAAATTATGCCTGAAAATCCGTACATTCACCCTATGTGGACAGGTTCTTACTTCTTCGGTATTTTCATCTCATAACGATCCTTCACCGCGTTGCGCTGAATGGCGGTCGGATAGTCGCCAGTGAAGCAGGAGCGGCAGCAGCCCATACCGCAGTTGAGCTCGTCAAGCCGCCCGACGGGGAGATATCCCAGACTGTCGGCACCCATTATAGCGGCAGTCTCCGCGGGGGTGTGGTGTGAGGCTATAAGCCCGTCCTCAGAGTCGATGTCGGTGCCGTAGTAGCAGGGGTGCAAAAACGGCGGCGCGGATACGCGGAAGTGTATCTCCTTAGCGCCCGCTTCCCTCAGCAGCGAGACTATCCTGCCGCCCGTCGTGCCGCGCACTATCGAGTCGTCAACCAGCACCACGCGCTTGTCCTTTACCGTCGATGCCACGGCGGCGAGCTTTATCCTTACCTTGTCGGTGCGTGAGCTCTGCCCGGGAGAGATGAACGTCCTCGCGATGTACTTGTTCTTGATGAGCCCTATGCCGTAGGGTATGCCCGATGCCTGCGAGAACCCGAGTGCGGCATCCAGCCCCGAATCCGGCACGCCTATGACGATGTCTGCGTCGGCGGGACATTCCTCCGCGAGTATCCTGCCCGCTTTCAGTCGTGAGTCGTGTACCGATACGCCGTCGATGACAGAGTCGGGGCGGGCGAAGTATATGTATTCAAATATGCAGGTGCGGCGAGGCTTCGTCCCGCAGTGTGAGCGCTCAGAGCGTATGCCCTCCGAGGAGAATATCAGCATCTCTCCCGGTTCTATGTCGCGGACGAACTCCGCACCTATCGCCGTCAGCGCACAGCTTTCCGAAGCTACTACATATCCGCCGTCTTCGGGCATCTTGCCGAAGCAGAGCGGGCGGAAGCCGAACGGGTCGCGCACCGCGATGAGCTTTGTCGGAGACATGACGATGAGCGAGTATGCGCCCTCGATGATGTCCATGGTCTGTAATACCGCCTGCTCGATGGAGGAGCATCTGAGCCGCTGCTTTGTGATGGTGTATGCGATGATCTCGGTGTCGGAGGTCGTGTGGAAGATAGCGCCCGAAAGCTCAAGCTCCGAGCGCAGGGCGGCGGCGTTTGAAAGATTGCCGTTGTGCGCCAGCGCCATTCTGCCCTTCTGGTGATTGACCACTATCGGCTGGCAGTTGCGGCGTTCGTTGCCGCCCGTTGTGGAATAACGGACGTGCCCGACAGCCATATTCCCCTGAGGCATTTCGCTCAGTGTGCGGTGGTCGAACACCTCTCCGACCAGCCCCGTGTCCTTGTGCGCGGTGATAACGCCCTCATCGCACACGGCTATGCCGCAGCCCTCCTGACCGCGGTGCTGGAGGGCATAAAGCCCGTAGTAAACGGTCTCGGCAAGAGCTCCGCTGCTGTTTGAATAAAGCCCGAGTATGCCGCATTCCTCATGTAATCCGCTCATTTCAGATACCCCCAAAAAATAAAAAAAGCGTCCGCCGCAGACAGCTTGCCCGCAGTGAACGCCGTTGTTCTTATATATATATTTTACCACTATACGGGCGCGATGTCAATAACGCGGAGGAAAGTTGTTGACTTTTTACATACTCTACCGAAAAAAACAGTTAGATGATTATAAATTCTGCCGAAATCGCAAAATGTCACTTGACAAAAGTTCGATTCGGGTGTATACTGACAAGCGTAACAGCAATGAGGCTGCGGGGCGAAAAGCTCTGCGGCTTTTTTGTTTATCAAGCGCTTGGAACATCTGCACAATGGGGTGCGCGGACTTCGTCAATGTCCGCGCACTTTTTTGTCAAGGGAGGAAAATCAGTAATGGATACGCAAGCAATTTTTGAACAGGTGACTCAAGCCGCCGATAAGACGGTATTCGGGGTCTGGTTTTTGATCGGAGCTGCACTTGTATTCTTCATGCAGGCAGGCTTCGCTATGGTAGAAACGGGTTTTACCCGTGCAAAGAATGCCGGCAATATCATCATGAAGAACCTCATGGATTTCTGTATAGGTACAGTGGTCTTCATCGCAGTGGGCTTCGGGCTTCTCTTCGGCGAGGATATGGTCGGCATCATCGGAAAGCCCGGGTTTGATATCTTCACTTCCTACGGCAGCTTCGACTGGTCCAATTTCGTATTCAACCTTGTGTTCTGTGCGACGACGGCGACTATCGTTTCGGGCGCTATGGCTGAGAGAACAAAGTTCATCTCTTACTGCGTATACTCTGCTGTCATAAGCGCGGTCGTTTACCCAATCGAGGCTCACTGGGGCTGGGGCGGAGGCTGGCTCAGCAAGATAGGCTTCCACGATTTCGCAGGCTCTGCACACATCCATATGGTCGGCGGTATCGCAGCACTCGTAGGCGCGGCGATCTTAGGACCCAGAATAGGTAAATTCACCAAGACCAAGGACGGCAGCATCAAGGTAAACGCTATCCCCGGTCACAACCTCACCATCGGTGCTCTCGGCTGCTTTATCCTCTGGTTCGGCTGGTACGGATTCAACGGTGCCGCCTGCACTTCTATCGATCAGCTCGGTTCGGTGTTCATGACCACCACCATCGCACCTGCCATCGCGACAGTTACCTGCATGGTCTTCACATGGCTCAAGTACGGCAAGCCCGATGTTTCGATGTGCCTTAACGCTTCGCTGGCAGGTCTTGTAGGTATCACCGCTCCCTGCGATGTCACCGATGCTCTCGGTGCAATTGTCGTAGGTGTTGTTTCCGGACTTCTGGTATGCTTCGGAGTATGGTTCCTGGATTACAAGCTCCACATCGACGACCCCGTTGGTGCCGTTGCGGTACACATGATGAACGGTATCTGGGGAACTCTTGCGGTAGGTCTTTTTGCAAACCCCGATGTTCCCGGTTATTCCCTCGCCGATCAGAACGGCGATCAGCTGGCAGGTCTTTTCTACGGCGGCGGCTTCGCTCTTATGGGCAGACAGCTCCTGGGCTTTGCAGCTATCGCCTGCTTCACCGCAGTTTCGATGGTGGCAGTATTCTTTATCATCAAGAAGACAATAGGTCTCAGAGCTTCCGAGCAGGAAGAGATCATTGGTCTTGACGTTACCGAGCACGGTCTTGTATCCTCTTACGCAGACTTTGCTCCTTCCATGAACGAGGCTTCCGTTTACGGCTACACCAAGGACGATGCCAAGAGCGTTAAGAAGGCAGATGGTGCAGTTCCCGCACTTAAAGTACCCGTTGAAAAGGCGGTCGAGGTCGAGAGCTATGTTGCTCCCTCCACTAACGGTCATCCGAGAATGACAAAGGTAGTCATAGTGTTCAAGGAGCAGAAGCTCCAGTCGCTCATACAGGCGATGGAGGAGATCGACGTTACAGGTATCACCGTTACCCACGTTATCGGCTGCGGTATGCAGAACGGTCAGAGGCATTATTACAGAGGTACTTCCATCGAGATGAACCTGCTGCCCAAGGTGAAGGCGGAGATCGTTGTATGCGCTGTACCTGTTGAGAAGGTCATCGACGCTGCACGCGCGGCACTCTACACCGGCAACTACGGCGACGGCAAGCTGTTCATCTATCCCATCGAGAACGTCATCAAGGTACGCACGGGCGAGCAGGGCTACGATGCTTTGCAGAACTTTGAAGAAGACTGATCTTTAAGAAGCCTTCAAAAGTATTTCTCCAATAATACAATATACCCCTGAAAAGACGCTGTATCCGTGCAGCGTCTTTTGTTGTGCAGCTGCAATAAGTTATACAATACGGCAGGCAAAAAATGGTGCAATTTGTAATAATGTTTTCAGACAATCATCATTGACTTTACACGAAATATATGATACAATATAAATATATATGTAGATTCGCAGATCGGAACGATCATTGACAGATCACATAGGAGGCTACTTAATGAAAGCAAAGATCATAAAGAAAGCGGTTGCCGCTTCTCTTGCGCTGGCACTTGTGTCGGGCAGTTTCCCGATGCAGGCGGCTTCGGGACTGTTCAGAGATCTCGCAGTCGCGGCAGCGGAAGAGAGTGCCGAAGAGAATAAAGATAACGGCATCGCTTCAAAGTATAATGCCGAGACCCGCACGCTCGTACTCGAAGGTGATATCGCCTATAACACGATATCAGAGGTGCTGGGCGAATATGATATCGAGGAGCTAAAGGACGGCTCGGTGAATGTCGTCGTGTCGGAAAAGGGCGCGGTGCTCACCGCTGCTGATGCTCTGAAGTCGGATGAGCTGAACGAGAAGATCGGAAGTATTGATCTTACGGGCGCTAAACTGGAAGGCGACTCCGCACGCGGTATGTTCAGCGGCTTCAAAAAGCTCAAAAAGGCCGTTCTCGGCAGCATCATCACAAGTGAGATCACCGATATGTCCGAGATGTTCAAGACCTGCATATCGCTCAAGACCGTCGAGATGAGCGGCAGCGATACGAGCAAGGTGACGGATACCCGCGCGATGTTCAGCGGCTGCACAAAGCTTGAAACTGTCTGTGTCGGCACAAAATGGGATATGGGCAGCGTCGGGGAGTCTGAGGATATGTTCCGCCTTTGCATAAAGCTTACGGGCGGCAGCGGCACTAAGTTCGATCCAAAGAAGACCGACGCGGAATACGCCGTGATCGACAGGGAAGACCGAAACGGCTACCTGACCGGCGTTTATACCCTTACCCTTCCCGAGGACATGACGGTGTTTGAAGAGCCCGCCGAGGAACAGCAGACCGAGGAGGAGCAGAACGGGGAGGAAAAGGCTGCCGCTAAGGAAAAGATAAGCAGCAATTACCTGAAGGACGATTCGGTCAGGATAAAGTTCAAGGACGATGCCGATGATACACAGGTGGTAAGGGCGAACGGCAAAAAGCTTGCCTGCGTGGACGGTCTTTATACCGTTTACTTCGCCGAGGAAACGGACGTTGAGATAACACTTGAAGAATTCGATCCCGAAGCTCCCCACGAGCACGCTTATGCCGAGGAGATCACCCGCGAGCCGACCTGCACCGAGGAGGGCGAAAAGACCTTTACCTGCGAGTGCGGCGACAGCTACACCGAGGTGATACCCGCGCTGGGACACGACTTCTCAGACAAGTGGACTACCGATACCGAAGCGACCTGCACCGAAAAGGGCAGCAAGTCGCATCACTGCACACGCTGCGATGAAAAGGCAGACGTTACCGAGATCCCCGTTAAGGCGCACGGCAGAGACAAGATCGAGGTCACAAAGCCTGCTACCTGCACCGAAGATGGCGAACAGACGGTAAGCTGCAACTGCGGCGAAAGCCACACCGAGACTATCCCTGCAAAGGGACACAGCTTCTCCGACAAGTGGACCGTTGATAAAAAGGCGACCTGCACCGAAGAGGGCAGCAAGTCGCATCACTGCCTGGTCTGCGGCGAAAAGTCCGATGTGACAGTTATCCCGAAGAAGGGTCACACCTGGAGCAAGCCTAAGATGTCAAAGCAGCCTTCCTGCAACGAGGACGGCGCAAGGACCTGCAAATGCCTGCTGTGCGGTCAGGAAAAGACCGATGTCATAGAGGCGCATGGTCATGATTTCTCCATCTCCTGGACGATCGACAAAAAGCCTACCTGCACCACACCCGGCAGCAAGTCGCATCACTGCGTGCTTTGCGGCGAAAAGTCGGATATAACAGAGATCCCCGCCGATCTTCACGATAACCCCGAGTTCAGCTATGAGATAGGCGACAGGGCTGTAAAGCTGACATGGGATTTCCTTGATTACGCAAAGAAATATGGCATAGCGGTCAACGAGAACGGCAGCTGGAAGCTCCTTGAAGAGGGCTACGGAAGATCTTACGTCATGGAAGATCTGGAAGTCGGCAAGTCGTACAAGATAGCCATAGTTGCAAAGATAGACGGCGTATGGAACACCGCGGACTACTCAAAGGCGGTCACGGTAAGGATCGACCCTTACTCCGCGCTGAGATATCCCGAAGTTACCGCTGAGGTCACGGGAACGAGAGTCACCCTGAAATGGACGCAGATAGCAAGCGCCGAAAACTACGGCGTTGCGGTATATCAGGGCGGCAAATGGGTGATGGTATCCGACAGCCTTTCGGCAGAGACCGATTCCTACACCTCCACCCGCGTGGGCAGCAACATCTATAAGATGGCGGTTTGCACCAAGCGGAAAGGCAAGTGGGATATAACGGACATAGACAACCGCGCCGTTTTCGCCGATGTCCGATAGCGGGCTGATATAAAAAACGATACATCGAAGGCTTCCGGCATGGCTGTCGGGAGCCTTTTTTTATCTGCGATGCCCCGTCGTGACGGCAGACGGCATACCTGCAAAAAAGTCCGTGATGCCGCGCTTTTTACAAAAACGGCAGAAAATCAGCGGTGACAAAACAGCTAAAAATAATGTATAAGTGTTAAATTTTTCGTAAATTCTAAATAGGTAACGATTACATTTTCAGATTAATCGTTTTCATAAAAATGCGGGGTATTGCATTTTTGAAAATTTTGTGGTTTAATAGAAATGTACCCGATATAGGATCAATGCCATTGAGCTGAAATAAGCTTTATCTGCTGACATTGGATATGCGGGATGGTAACACTATTATTATTCTTGGAGGAAAATCTCATGAAAAACAGATTAAGAAAGGGTATTTCCGTACTTGCGGCTTCGGCTTTGACTGCCGTTTCCTTCTCGTCGGTAATGCCTGCAAATGCTGCAAGCTCTTCGGACAGTTTTCCCTTCGTTATCGAAGGCGAGAACATGGAAGGTGCATCTCTCTGGACGCAGAACTATGGTCCTAACCCTGAAGGCTACTCGGGAGAAGGCTTCAACTATCTGACCAATGACACCGCTTCATTCACCGTGAATGTACCCGAGGACGGTATGTATACCATTACCGTCAGGGCCGCACAGGTGCTCGACAAGGGCGGCAGAGTCGAGACCGTTAAGGTAAACGGCAACAAGACCAGTCTCAATATGCCTTACAGCGAGGAGTGGATGGACTTAAGCTTCGGCAACTTCCGCCTCAAGAAGGGCGAAAACCTCATCGAGTTCCCGAGTGAATACGGATACATGGCTATCGACAAGGTAACGGTAGACGTAGCGCCCAAGCATGACTATTCGCTCGCGACCGACGTGCTCTCCGACAAGAATGCTACTCCCGAGACAAAGGCGCTGATGTCTTATCTCAAGAGCGTTTACGGAAGCCATATCATTGCAGGTCAGCAGGAGATATACGGCGGCGGTCACAAAAACAACTATGAGTGGGAGAACGAGTTCCTGAAAAACCTCACGGGTGAGGTCCCTGCTATCAGAGGCGTTGACTTCATGAACTACAACCCCCTCTACGGCTGGGACGACGGCACCACCGAGCGCTGCATCGAGTGGGCGACCAAGAGAAACGGCATCGTTACCGCTTCTTGGCACATCAATATACCTAAGGATTTCGATAACTATACCCTCGGCGAGCCTGTTGGCTGGCAGGAGTGTACATACAAGAACTACCAGAGCGGACAGGGCTCGCTTTCCTTCGACACAAGAAATGTTGTTGTCAAGGGCACTAAGGAATATGATTACTTCCAGCTCGCTATGGAAGACCTCGCAGAGCAGCTGCTGAGACTTCAGGAGGCAGGCGTGCCCGTTATCTGGAGACCTCTGCACGAGGCACAGGGCAACGAGGGCAACTACTCCGACGGCACCGCATGGTTCTGGTGGGGCGACAGAGGCGCTGAGACCTACAAGGAGATCTGGAAGCTCCTCTACACCACTCTGACCGAGAAGTACGGTCTGCACAACCTCATCTGGGAATACAACAGCTATGACTACTCCAACTCCGCGACATGGTATCCCGGCGATGAGTATGTTGACATCGTGGCTTACGACAAGTATAACGTTGAGTACAACAGAGGCGACGGCAAGTCCAGCGGACCCAACCTGCTGGCTATCCCCGCCAAGTTCGATTCGCTTTACAGGCTCACCAACGGCAAGAAGATGGTAGCTATGGCTGAGAACGACACCATTCCCGCCCTTGACAATCTGCTCGTTGAAGACGCAGGCTGGCTCTACTTCTGCCCGTGGTATGACGGCGGCGAGGACGGCGGCACAGCGTTCCTCGGCGAGAACTATCAGGACTACGATGAGCTAAAGAAGATCTACCAGAGCGATTACTGCATCACCCTCGATGAGCTGCCGCTCGATCTTTACAGCACAAAGGAGCCTGTTGTGATACCCGACGCTCCCGAGATCGCCTCGATAGATTACAGCGAGAAGTACCACCAGGTACGCTTCACATGGAAGCCCGTTGATGGTGCGACCAACTACGGCATCGCAGTATACCTCGCAGGCAAGTGGAGGATCCAGACGCAGAGCATCGCGGCATCTGCCACCACCTACACCACCCCGAAGAACCTGACCCCCGGCAAGACCTACAAGGTAGCGATCGCGGCAAAGGTAAACGGACAGTTGACAGCAGAGCAGGCGATCAAGCACGCAGTAACGATCACAGTTAAATAATCAACTCTTCCATAATTAGAAGAAGCCCGACGTGAAGTCGGGCTTTTTCTTTTACACAAATATAAAACCGCACCATCGCCAGCCTGACCGCGGGTGAGCTAGTCGAAGCAGGAAACTTACAAGTCACATCAAACGCCATTCAACGCTCCATAGCAACCGACCCTAAAAGCGCACCATCTTCACCAGTACGAACACGAGTGAGTTAGCTGAGGCAAAGAGGATAAGGAGATGGGGGAGCGCGAGGGGGTAGGAACCTTAAGGGGAAAGTCCTCAGCTACGGCGATAGCCACCCCCTCCTGTCCCCTTGTGGTTCCTATCCCCTCGCAGTCAAGGTGCGAAATGAACAGTCATATCAAACTATTATTCAGAGGACTATTTAAGATTTGTCCCCTGAACGCCAAGCTTGTTGTATGAAGTTTACTTTGAGCCTTGATTGCGAGGGGGACAGACACCAAGGGGGACAGGACGGGGAGGCTATCGCCGCGTTCGAGGACTTTCCCCCTAGGTTTCTGCCCCCCTCGCCTCCCCCCACTTCCTTACCCCT
>JAILFN010000109.1 GCA_024697545.1 Ruminococcus sp. | reverse complement strand
CTTTGCAAGGAAAACGGTGCATCACCCGTGGTAATGCTAAGCGTGATGATGAGCCGTGCGATCCGTGCGCTTTACCCCGACAGCAAGGAAGTGATCAACAGCATCTTTCCTGTCGATGCAAGGGCGGCGCTCGGCTGTGAGTGAACATATAAAAACTGCGTAAAGAGCATTAGCCTGCCCTACGGCGAGAGCGAAGCGCGGATGTCCACAGAGGAGCTTTGCGATTATTACAAGCGCCTTATGAATGAGCAGAGAACTCCCGAACGCTGCAAGGACGAGTTCAATAAGATAATCATGCTGCTGAATGCTGTAGGTCATCTTCACTCCTTTGGCAAAAAGCGTGCGGTCATGAGAATACTTGACGACCTGAAGCTCGACACCTATCTGATAAGCTATATCGGACAGTTCAGATTTAACGAGAACGAGCGCTATGTGGAATCTGTTCATCTGTATTCCGACTGCTCGTCGGGGCTTGTGATGAACATGACATGCCAGTGCGGATATTTCATCATTGACTTCACGCAGGATTTTGAGGGCAGCAAGTATGTGAACGCCCTTGCCGAGAGCTTTGCAAGTTCAGATATCCCGCTTTCTGTATCGAACGAGATCATATATTCCACTCCCTGCGATACACTCATGCGGGATATGCCTTCTGAAAAGGTCATCGACACAGGCTATGTGAGCTTGTGGTACAAGACCGTTTCTACGAATGTGAATGCGTTTCGTTTTATTGAACGCAAGACCGTCGGCGGATATACGGCAATAGAAAACGCCTTTGTCAAAGCATTTCTGTTGAATGACGGTGAAACGGTGGCAGATGCCAAGCTCAGGCTTGCAGAGGAACAGCTGCAAAGATGCATCGCCAAGCGTGAGGAGCTTTTGAAGTATCGGAATATTGCATAAAGTCAGCACCGCCGTTCGGATTCGTCCCGATCGGCGGTGTCCGTGGTTTGTGGAAGGGAAAATTTGAGTCGAACAAAAAGCTGACAATGAATAAGAATACCCAAACAGTTAATGCTAAAAATAACAGACACAGAAAGAAAGGGACTTATTCATTGGAGATAAACAACAAACAGGATAAAGGCTGCATCGAGGTGTGGCTTACTAATGAAGAGCAGGAGATGTATGACAAAAAACAGCCGCACATTTCTGTGCGGCTGGGGGTTGTTACAGTTTCAAATGATTTTATTTATTTGAGCGATAGCGTTATCATATATTCTTTCGGAATTATTTTCTTCAAACAAGACTGCAAAATCCAACAGATACTCGATCCTTATATCAAGTATCTTAGGGTTTAGATGATAATCTGCAAAGCCGCCTTTTTCCTCTATGAAGATTTGTATTTAATAATAAAGATTGAGGTCTGGGATATTGATGATCACCTTATTGTTTTCTAAGGTAGTATATCTGCTGTCCTGTAAAACTTTGGCAAAAGACAAATGCCATTTGAATGATAGGTCTTGATATACAAGCTCTTTTTTTACTTTAAGATTTCTCACTCGCTGTTGGGTTATTCCGAGTATCTTACTCATTTTAAAATCTGAACATTCGTTATAAGTTGATAGTGCAATTATCTGGATCTATGTTTTTTTCAATCATTGCTTCGATCAGAAATTTAAACATCAATAACTCTATTTCTGATTTAGATGCAGTGCCAAAATTATGGTCATAGAATAACTCGGATATTTCATCAAAAGCTTTTTCTTTATCAATTCTTTCGATGTATTTTATTGTATTGGAATCCATTTAGTCAGCACCGCCTTTCAACACATTCAACCCCTATATGTTAAATTTTAGCACAAAAAACAGCACCGGATGAATTTTCTGTAAATTTCATGGATATTCAACAATGATCTGTTAGAATCGCAATAGCTTTAAACACTTATGCACAAATTAACTTTTTCGGTGAAAAATGCATAGTTTGTCGTTTCCTGCGCAAACTATTCCTGCAACTATAACAAAAAACGGAGGCATAAATATGAAAGCAACAGGAATAGTAAGACGAATAGATGACCTCGGGCGAGTGGTGATTCCCAAAGAGATAAGGCGTACTATGAGGATACGCGAGGGCGACCCGCTCGAGATATACACAGGTCCCGACGGTGAGGTCGTGTTTAAAAAGTACAGCGCGATAAATGAGCTGGAAAACGCTGCCGAAGCTTGCGAGGTCATTTCAAAGCTCGGCGGAGCACCCGCAGTTGTGTTCGACCGCGATCATGTTGTCGCTGTCGCAGGGGCGCATAAGAAGGAATACAGCGAACGCCGCATATCCCACGACCTCGAAGAACTTCTCGATAACCGCAGCAGCTTTTGCATGACAGAGCCCGAGGGCGGCTCGCTCAGACCTATCGAGGGAATGCCAAACAGGGCTCTTGCCGTTGCACCGATAATATCCCGCGGCGATGTTGCGGGCGCGGTCGCTTTCGTCGAAAATGAATCCAACCGCAAGGCTGATGAACGCCAGATAATGCTTACAAAGGCAGCTGCTATGTTCCTCGGCAAACAGATCGAATCCTGAACCGTATGCCTGCTGCCGCAGCCTTTTGCCGTCTTTGTAAATTAATAGATTCTTAATTGACATTCCCCGAACCCGCGTGCTATAATTATATAGTACGTCAAAAATTGCGTTTTTCATTGTTCAGGGGGATATGAATTGTCAGTTATTGTAAAAAGGGCGGCGGCACTGCTGTTTGCAGGCTGCATGGCTTTTTCCTCTGCGTTGACGGTATTCGCCGACAGCAAGCAGAGCGATGAGAACAGAGACAGAGAAAATTATCACCGCAAGGGCAAGTGGGGATACACAGTGCTTGAAGACGGCACGGCTGCGGTGAGCGATTATTTCGGCAAGGCTAAGGAACTTAATGTTCCCGAAGAGATAGACGGTTATACCGTTACGGCGATAGGCGGCGGCTGGTATAACGGTGCTGACGGCAAGCCCGTTCTTTATGGCAACGTTCACGGTATTTCCTATGCCGCGGACGGTTCGGTCGAGGAAAGCAGCGTTTACAGCCCGTTTACAGGCAACACCTTCATTGAGGAGGTAACGCTGCCTGAGACCGTTAACTGCATCGGCGCGATAAGCTTTAAAGGCTGCATTTCGCTAAGATCGGTGAAGATAAATGACGGAGTTGAAGTCATCGGCAGCAATTGCTTTGAGGGCTGCACCGAGCTCGAGGAGCTGAACCTCCCCGATTCGCTCAGATATGTTGACCAGCAGGCGTTTTATGAATGTCCCGCGATCAAGTCCCTCGAGCTTCCCGATTGCCGCTATGAAACGGCTGCCTTTGAACGCTGCACGGGGCTTGAAAGCGTGACCCTGCCCGAGGGTATCGCCTCGACCTCGCCTTATATGTTCAGCGAGTGCTCTTCGCTTAAAAATGTCGTTATCCCGGAAGGCGTCGAAGAGATCGGCGACAGTTCATTTACAAAATGCACGTCGCTTGAATATGTTCAGCTGCCCGATTCCGTCAAGGCGATATATAACAACGCTTTCAGCGGCTGTACAGCTCTCACTCAGGCGTATTTTGGCGAAGAACTTGAAACTATCGGCAGCCGCGCTTTTGCCGACTGCACATCACTCAAAGAGCTTTATGTCGGCGAAAAAGTCAATAAGATCGGTGACAGCGCTTTCGGAATGACAGCCGACGGCGAGCATATCGAAGGCTTCACACTTGTGTGCCCCGATTTTTCACCCGTCAAGGCTTACGCCGAGGGCAACGGCATACCGTTCAGCCTTACAGCCCCCTCGCCCGAGGTCCAGGCGTCAGCTCCCGACACCCAGCTCCCCCGCGGACTCGATTCCGAGATGATGTTCATCATCGTTATCGCGATAATCGTTCTTGCGGCGCTCGCGGTGTTCATAGTACTGGTGCTCGTGCTGAAAAACAACAGATCGGGCGACGATCAATAATACAGATGCGGTGCCATACCGATACAGATACAGATACAGATATCCTGCACCGGGC
>JAILFN010000079.1 GCA_024697545.1 Ruminococcus sp. | reverse complement strand
GAGTTTCTTGCCTCCCCGATAGGCACGATCGAAGAGCGCGATGCTCAGATACTCGCGATGAAAGTAGCTCATATGGCTGAACAGTATGAGGTAGGCATGATCGTTATCGGACTGCCCATCAACATGAACGGTTCGGAGGGTCCCCGCGCTCAGAAGTGCCGCGCTTTCGGTGAGATGGTAGAATGCGTGACAGAACTGCCCGTTGTCATGTGGGACGAGCGTTCGACCACCGTTTCGGCACACAATATCTTAAATGAAACTAACGTCCGCGGCAAGGAACGCAAGAAAGTAGTAGACACCGTCGCCGCAACTCTCATTCTTGAGACTTACCTCGACTATCGCCGCAAGCAGAAGGCAAAAGAAGATAAGCCTGTATCGGAGTAATGCGAATGCTAACTATTGGAGATCGGGTGATGTATGCGTTCACTAAAGAATACTAAGAGCTTATAAAAACAAAAATCACCTCACTCGCCCGAAAGCGATGAGGTGAAAATTTTTGTTATCAGAATCGAAAGATATCAGTCGATCTCGACCATTATCTTCTGATCAACTCTTGCAGCGCCGGCTCTCATAACAACGCGGATAGCCTTAGCGATCCTGCCCTGCTTGCCGATAACTCTGCCCATATCGGGCTCAGCTACATGAAGATGATAAACGATAACGCCTTCCTCGTTCTCGGGGTCAACGGTAACGTTTACTGCCTCCTTGTCTTCAACGAGCTCGCGTGCAATAGTCTTCAGTAATTCTTCCATTGTGATTTCCTTTCCTACGGAGATGATCTATCTATTTCGAGATCTTGCCGTCAATTAGATAGTGCCGTTCTTCTTGAGCAGAGCCTTAACTCTGTCGGTAGGCTGTGCGCCGTTGGCGATCCAAGCCTTAGCCTTTTCATCGTCAACCTTCAGTACTACGGGCTCCTTGGTGGGGTCATAGTAACCGATCTCTTCGATAAAGCGTCCATCTCTGGGATATCTGGAATCCGCAACAACAATACGATAGAAAGGAGCCTTCTTAGCACCCATTCTTGTCAGTCTGATCTTTACTGCCATTTTCAATTCACCTCCATTACTTAACTTTTTGTATATAAACCGAAACTATTCGGATCATATCTTTATTATTGATATAAGGCTGCGATCAACCCGCAAAACGATATGAATATCCCGAGCCCGATGTAAAAGCGTCTGGCACCATCGCGTCCGAAAAGCTTGACCAAAGGTCTTGCTTTGTAATCGTTCATAAACCAATCATAATCTTTATAGGCGCAGAATATACAAAACACACCGCCCAGTATTATCAAAGCACCATATATCATTTTTTACCGCCTCAGTCGGGGATCATTTTTTCGGCATTCCCGGCATATTGCCCATGCTGCTCATAGCCTTCATCATTGCTGCTCGGTTCATACGCTGCTTCTTGCCGTGCAGCTTTCCGCCGATACCGAACTGCTTCATCATCTTCTTCATCTGCTCAAACTGACGAAGGAGCTGGTTGACATCGGATACCTGTGTGCCGCTTCCCGCTGCGATCCTGCGCTTGCGCTTGGGGTCGATAAGTGAAGGCTTTGCGCGTTCTTCCTTTGTCATGGACTGTATCATGGCGCGGGTCTTTTTGAGCGATTTTTCGCCTGCCGCTATGTCTTCGTCTGTGATGTTGTTTGCACCGGGGAGCATTCTTACGATAGAAGCAACACTGCCCATCTTGTTCATCTGCTCCATATTATCGAGCAGATCGTTCATATCAAAGCCCTGCTCCTGCACCTTGCGTGCCATTGCTTCTGCGTCCTTCTCGTCAATGGTCGCGGTAGCTTTCTCGATGAGAGTAAGCATATCGCCCATGCCGAGTATACGCGAAGCCATTCTTTCGGGGTGGAACACTTCAAGATCATCGAGCTTTTCGCCCATGCCGACGAACTTGATAGGCTTACCAGTAACGGAAAGCACCGAAAGAGCCGCACCGCCTCTGGTGTCGGAATCGAGCTTTGTGAGCAGAACACTGTCAATGCCGAGAGCATTGTCAAAGCTTTCGGCGACCTTGACGGAATCCTGACCGATCATAGCGTCGATAACGAGCATGATCTCGTGAGGCTTGGCTATCGCCTTGATGTCGATAAGCTCCTGCATCAGCTCTTCATCTATATGCAGACGACCCGCGGTATCTATGATGACAAGATCATTGCCGTAGTCGCTTGCGTGCTTGAGACCTTCCTTAACGATCTTGCGGGGATCTATTTGTCCCATCTCAAAAACGGGTACCTCAGCCTTCTCGCCGACTATCTTCAGCTGCTCGATAGCAGCGGGACGATAAACGTCAGCCGCGATGAGCAGGGGGCGCATCTGTTCGGTTCGCTTGAAATGCTTAGCGAGCTTTGCCGCATGGGTCGTTTTACCCGCACCCTGCAGACCGCACATCATTATTACACAAGGCGGCTTGTTGGGAAAAGCTATCTTTGCATTTCCGTCACCCATGAGTGCCACAAGTTCTTCGTTTACTATCTTAATGACCTGCTGAGCGGGAGTAAGGCTTGAAAGCACTTCCTCGCCGATACTTCTTTCGGTCACCTTGCTGACAAAATCCTTAACTACCTTATAGCTGACATCAGCCTCGAGAAGTGCCATCTTGACCTCTCGCATAGCCTCCTTAACGTCAGCCTCGGTAAGCTTGCCGCGACCCTTGAGCTTTTTAAAAACTCCGCCGAGCTTTTCCTGTAAGCTTTCAAATGCCATGTTGGTAAGCCTCCTTAATTGATATCGGTATTTTCATAATCCATAAGCTTTGTATCAAGGTTTTCGAGCAGAACTATCACCTTCTCGGCGATATTCTTGCCGAATGTCACCTTGCGGCATTCTTCAAGAGCCGCAAGAGCCTGAGCCTTGAATTCCAGAAGCTGATCTCGCTGTTTATCCTGAGCAGAGGATAGCCCCAGCACCTTTTCATAGTTCTCAAGGGTCTCCTCACCGCGCTTTACGGTATCGTGAACGCCCTGTCTCGAAATGCCGAACTGCTCGGCTATCTCGGAAAGTGAAAGGTCATCGTCAAAATACATGGACATGATGTCATACTGTCTCTCGGTCAGCAGACCGCCGTATATACCGAGAAGCCTGCCTATCCGCAGGTTCTTGTCTATCTCCATCACGATGCCCCCGTTCACTGTAAAGGTAAAGTGGTTTGTAAAGGATAAATTCTTTACGCAAGTATCATTATATATCAAGTTCAGCTGCTTGTCAACCCATTTTTAAAAAGTTTAAAAAAATTTACATTTTTCAACGAAAAATGCTACAATTTCATGATATGATTATTCATAATAACGAATAAGTGTTGACAGGGGCGTTATGCCCTGTTTTTATCTTTTTTTGTTAATAATGATATGAGGTGAGATAATGATTACATTTGGTCTGAAGAATGATAAGTATTCCATCGAGCTCCCCGCGCTCACTTTCGGTACGGCAAGCTTTGAACGCAAGGATTCCGATGATATTTATTTTGACCTGCTTGACACTTACTTCGCCAACGGCGGAAGATGTATAGACACCGCGCGGGTTTACTGCTCCTGGCTTGAGGGCGGAGAGGATTCCTCCGAAACGGTGATCGGACGCTGGTTAAAAGCCAGAGGTCTTCGCGATCAGATCATTCTTTGTACCAAAGGCGGTCATCCCGATCCCGAGAATATGAGCGTTTCACGTCTTTCGAGAGAAGATCTTGAAGCGGACCTCAGCAAGTCGCTCGAGACACTGGGTACCGATCATATCGACATATATTTTCTTCACCGTGACGACGAACAGGTTCCCGTTGAGGAGATCATGCCCGTGCTCAACGATTTCTGCAAGAGCGGCAGGGTACACTTCCTCGGCGCCTCCAACTGGACGACTTCGCGCATAGAGGAAGCCAACAAGTTCGCCGAAAAGAACGGCATGGAGCCTTTCCGCGTCAGCCAGATCAATTACAGTCTTGCACACAGCAGCACCGATACCTTCGGTGATCCTACCGTGGTGTGTATGAACCTTCGCGAATTCAAGTGGTATCAGGCTCACAATTTCCCCGTGATGGCATACTGCCCGCAGGCAAAGGGCTTTTTTGCAAAGCTCGCACGCGGCGACAGCATTACTAATATCCCCGAGGGCAGCTTTACCAGCACCGCAAACCTCGCGAGACTTGCAAGAGTAAAGCGTTTCAGCGAGCAGGAGGGTATCCCCGCCGCCGTTATCCCGCTGGGATACCTCAACAGTCAGCCGTTCTTTGTAAGCTCTGTATTCGCGGCTTCAAAGCCCTGGCAGATCGAAGAGGATATGGGCGCACAGGATATGAGATTCGATTATCCGACCATAGCTTTCCTTGAAAACATAATATGAGAGGTGCTTGCAATATGAAGAAAACAGTGATCGTTTTGTCGGCGGCTGTGATGATGTGCAGTTCCCCGATCGGTGTTTATGCTGAACAGATGTCCACACAGGAACAGACGGGATATTCCACAGGTACACTTTCGGCTCCGAAGGTGACTAAGTGCAAGAAGTATAAGAATGCTGTCACTCTAAGCTGGAACAAGGTCAAGGGTGCTACGGGATATAAGGTATATAAAAAAGTCGGCGGCAAGTACAAGACCGTCGGAACGCTTCGCAGCGGAAGCACAGTGAAGTTCAAGGTCAAGGGGCTTGTCTGCGCCAAGAAATATAATTTCAAGGTGCGTGCGTTCAAGAAAAAGAACGGTAAGACTTCATGGAGCAAATACAGTCCCGCTTATTCCGCGACCACTAAGCCCGATTATTCGCTTTACAATGCCGCGCTCGATGATGCCGCCGCAAGGTACGGTCAGGATCCCGATATGCTGGATTATTATTTTGAAGATATCGACAATAATGGAGTTAAGGAGCTTTTTGCGCCTTTGATATACCAGTATACTCTTACCGATTTTGATGTGTATACTATAAAAAACGGAAAGGCAGTCTGCATCGGCGAGCTCAGCACACAGGTTCTAAGTTCTGACGGAAAGAGCTATGATGCCAATATGGCAAGACAGGGCTGTTACAGCGTTATCAAACTAAAGATCAAGAAAGGCAAGCTTGTCTGCAAGGAGATAGATTCGGGCTACACGGAAGGGGAGTATCCCAAATACGGTGAGTTCTGCAAGCAGTACAATGTCCGCGACAGATCGCCGCTCGGATAAGGCGTTAGGGCACGTTATTTACACGACTAAAAAGCCATTGAACCTTTAATTGTGAAATTGACCAATATTTTAACAAAATATTTGTTCGTTCCTACAAAGCTTGAAATCTAGGTTGACAAAGATATGGTGATAGTTTATAATAGTAATGTACTATATTTATGATTGTTTGTTAACGATGCGTGAATCTGCAAGCAGTCACGATGTGGAGGATATTTTATGAATATTAAAGAAGCAAAGGAGCAGATAGAATTTGCGATAAAGTCCTATCTGATAACCGATGAGTGGGGCGATTACCTTATCTCCCTTGAGAAGCAGAGACCTGTATTCCTGATGGGCCCTCCGGGAATCGGAAAGACCGCTATCATGGACCAGATCGCACAGGATCTTCAGATCAATCTGGTTTCCTACGCTATGACTCACCAGACCCGTGAGTCTGCAATAGGTCAGCCTATGATCGTTGACAAGAACTTCATCGGTCGTGAAGTAAAGGTTTCCGAGTCCACCATGTCTGAGGTTATCGCAAACATATATGAGACTATGGAAGAAACGGGTATCCGTCAGGGACTTCTGTTCCTCGATGAGATCAACTGCGTTGACAGATCCATCGCTCCTATGATGCTTCAGTTCCTGCAGTATAAGATATTTGGTAAGCACCAGATCCCCGAGGGCTGGGTAGTTGCTACCGCAGGTAACCCGCCTGAGTACAACCACGCTGTTACCGAGTTCGATATCGCGACCCTCGACCGTCTTAAAAAGGTCGATTGCGACCCTGATTTCGGCTGCTGGAAGGAATTTGCTCTTAAAGCACAGCTGCATACTTCCATCATCTCTTACCTCACACTCAACCCCGATAATTTCTACGGCGTTGACCCCGAGGACGACCTGATCGAGAAGAAAAAGCTCAATCCCAATGCAACACCCGACTTCGTAACTTCCCGTGCATGGGAGGATATGTCCGAAATGATCTACCTCTATGAGCGCGGCGGCATTCCCGTTGACCTTATTCTTATAGAGCAGTACATACAGGATCATGATATTGCTGTTGATTACGAGGACTTCTACCGTTTCTACAACGAGATCAAGGACACCATGCAGATAGACAGCATACTCAAGGGCACTGCTTCCAATGACCTTATGGCAAAGGCTCAGAGCCTTGAGGGTGAAGCACTTGCTATATTCCTTGATATACTTACTGCCGAGATCTCGGGAGCTATGCAGTACAGCCGCGAGATGACCCGTCTTGTTACCGAGATGCAGCCGCTTATCCAGGATGCCGTTGAGCGTCTTGGCGAAGGCTTCTCCAACCGTGAGGTATACTCGAACAAGATCATGCTCCGTCAGAGAGAGCTTGAGAAGATGATAATCGCTCGTGTAATTTCTTCTTCCAATAAGAAGGTAGAGCGCTGGATCATCCATACTCTTGAGAATTATCTCGACGAGACCACCAATGCCCGCGACAACCGCCGCGCTATCCTCATGTCCATGCAGATGTTCGATGAGAAGGTCAAGGAAGTTAAGGCTATCACCAAGGGCGCTGTTTCCATATTCTTCAGCGTTGTACGCTTCATCATCGACGTATACGGCGTTGGCAACGAACTCGGTACCATATTCACAAACCTCGGTCTGAATGCTAATGCTGTTAAGTTTATCCGCACCTATGGTTTCGAGGACTTCATGAACAATCCTACAGGACCTATCCCCGAGGCTGATCTCAGCGCATTTGATGAGATCGTCATCAACTATCAGGTAGAGGATCCTAGAGCCAAGTATCAGCAGAACGTAAATCCTTACGCCTGATCTTGCAGTTCATAAAAAATTTACAACCCCTGCTGTTGACAATGGCAGGGGTTTGTTGTATAATGATTATTGTAATTGAAGCAGAACAAAGGGTTCTCACCTTTAACGCATTGTTTGCAGTGAAGAGGTCGTGAAATTGATAGTGTTGCAACAGGATTCTGTTGGTCTTCTATTTTGCGGGTGTGGGAACTTGATTTCTGCGTCCGTTTTTGTTTTGCCGTTTCGGCAGATCAATCCATTAATGGAGGTGTACTGTTATTAACAACAAAGATTACAAGATCAATGAAGACATTCGCGAACGCGAGGTAAGAGTGGTAGATTCCGAAGGCAATCAGCTCGGAGTTATGGCTACAAAGGACGCTCTTGAAAGAGCTTACAGCGAAGATAAGGATCTCGTGAAGATCGCCCCTAATGCTAATCCGCCTGTATGCAAGATCATGGATTACGGCAAGTTCCTTTTTGAACAGCAGAAGAGAGAAAAGGATGCCAAGCGCAATCAGAAGGTCATGGACGTAAAGGGCATCAGACTGTCCTCGAACATCGACACTCATGATTTTGATACAAAGGTGAATCAGGCAAGGAAGTTTCTGGCAAACGGCGACCGCCTGAAGGTCGAGCTCAGATTCCGCAAGAGAACTCTGGCACATCCCCAGTTCGGCGAGGAGCTTCTGAAGAAGTTTGCTGCCGCGATCTCCGATGTCGGTGTTGTTGATAAGCAGCCCAAGATGGAGGGCAGAAGCTTTCTTATGTTTGTTTCGCCCAAATCAAATAAACAATAAAGTCTGAATTCAATGCGTGCTGCATTGCTGAAGGACATGAAAATTAAGGAGGATAAATATTATGCCTAAGATCAAGACACATTCGGGCGCCAAGAAGCGTTTTAGCGTGACCGGCTCCGGTAAGGTTAAGTATCAGCACATCAACAAGAGACACAGACTCAATCAGAAGGATCACAAGCGCAAGAGAATCCTGCGCGGTACTGCTTACGCTGATGAAAGCAATCTGAAGAACGTAAAGGCTCTTATTCCCTATAAGTAATTAGGCGGGCTGTTGTTTACGATTTAAGTTTTGATTGGAATTCCAAGGAGGTAAATTACTATGGCTCGTGTTAAGGGAGCAATGATGACTCGTAAGAGAAGAAATAAGACCTTAAAGCTCGCAAAGGGCTACTGGGGCGCAAAGAGCAAGCACTTCAAGATGGCCAAGGAAGCCGTAATGAAGTCCGGCCAGTACGCATATATCGGCAGAAAGCAGAAGAAGAGAGAGTTCAGAAGACTCTGGATCACCCGTATCTCCGCTGCTGCTAAGCTTAACGGTATGAACTATTCTACCTTTATGAACGGCTGCAAGAAGGCTAATATCGCTCTTAACAGAAAGATGCTCTCCGAGATCGCTATCAACGATCCCGCAGGCTTCACTGCAATCGCAGAGCAGGCTAAGGCTGCACTTTAATTGCACATATAACGCGCAGGTGTTGAGCCTTGCGCGTTTTTTCTTATGGAGGTGTTTGTATGTATATTTCAGCTAAGGATAATCAGAAAGTGAAAGCTTACTGCAAGCTTTCGACCAGCAAAAAGGCACGGACGGAACAGGGTGCCTTTGTCGTCGAAGGGGTCATAAACTGCCTTGATATCCTTCGTACCGAAAACATAGAGATCACCTCGCTTTTTTATACCGAAGAAGCTTTGGAGAAATACCACGGGAAGCTGCCTGTTGAGGTATTCGAGAATTTCGATGTTAAGAAAAGCTATGTTGTCAGCAGCGAGGTGGCAGAGAAAATGTCGCAGGTAGAGCAGACGTCGGGTGCATTTGTCATAGCCGGACGACTTGATCTGCCGTTCTCCCGGGAAATGCTCGATTCCAAAGGCAGATACCTTATCCTCAATAACGTTCAGGACCCCGGCAATCTCGGGACTATGATACGAACATCGGCTGCTGTCGGGATCGACGGGATAGTTCTTTCCGCCAATACCGTAGATCTTTATAATCCCAAGGTAGTCCGTTCCGCAATGGCGAGTATGCCAAAGGTCAAGCTGTTTATCGAGAATGATTTCTCCAAGGTCATCGGCACATTTAACGAGATGGGCATAAAGACCTGTGCCGCCGTCGTAAGGGACGGGGAATCTGTCACCGACTTTGACTGGTCGGACGGCTGCGCCGTTATCATCGGCAACGAGGGAAAGGGGCTTTCGGATAACGATGCCTCCCTTTGTTCGCATAAGGTCACTATACATATGAACGGTAACATTGATTCATTAAACGCCGCCGTGGCGAGCTCTATTTTGTTATGGGAGATGTGCGGACGTGGAAAATAATTTCATAAAAGAATACGATAACAGAGTATACTGGATATGGCTCACCATGATCTTCGGCATAGGTTCTGATGATTTCTGGAAGCATTGCAGAGGCTACCGCACCGTCAAGGACTTCGCTCTTGATGTTATGAAGGGAAAGATAAGGCTCTTCAATCAGGGGCAAAGAAACAGGCTTGAATCCCTGAGCTTCGATGACGCTGAACGAGTGCTTGAAAAATGCCTCGATAACGGCGTTGAGGTCACTTCGTTCAAAAGCAGCAAGTATCCCGCAAGGCTCAAGAAAACAGTCTCGCCCCCGCCCGTGCTTTATTACAAGGGGGATATCTCTGTTCTTTCGGAGATGCCTTCGGTTGCCGTTATCGGCACCAGAAACCCCTGCGAGTATTCGATAGATATCACCGACAGCATATGCTCGGGGCTTGCAAAAAGCGGCATCATGACGATCTCGGGATTTGAAGAGGGTATCGACGTAAAAGCCAATTCCGCATCTGTTCTCTCGGGCGGGAAAACTGTCGGCGTGTGCGGAAAGGGTATACTGGATCAGCGTACTTTTTCCGAACAGGGGGATATGATAATCAATAACGGTGTGCTCATTGCTGAGTATACCGACACCGACGATTTCGGGAGGGTACTCTATGACAACCGCAACCGTATAATGTGCGGGCTGGCAGATGTGCTTTTGTTTGTGGAATGCTCGGACATAAGCCACGGACTTAATAATGTAAAACACGCCGAACGCATGGGACTGCCCGTTTTTGCAGTCCCGCCCGCAGATATAAACGACAGACACTTCTTCGGGCAGCGGAACCTTTTAAGGAACGGCGCATTTTCGGCTTTTGATGCTCAGGATATAATAAGGTATATGAGCAATCTGGATGATCCCGATGGGGACGGACTTGTCAAATACAGCACTATAAAGGTAGATAAATCGGATAAAACAACTAATCGAAAGAAAAAAGAACGGCATAATTTGAATAATAGTATGAAAAATCCTTCTGAGGGCTTGCAAAATGTTAAAAATTCTGCTACAATAAATATAAGTGTTCTTTCGGGGACACAGCTTAAAATTGCCGAGCTTTTAAAAAGCAGCGGAGAGATGTATATAGACCAGATCTCAGATTCGCTCGATATCCCCGTACCGGAGATCATGAATGAACTTATCGAGTTGCAGATGAGCGGCATGGTAACGGAACTCGCGGGCAAGCTTTACAGGCTTGGATAAATAAACAAAAGGAGAAGATAACTTGTCTGATCTTATTATAGTTGAGTCACCTACAAAAGTCAGAACGATAAAGAGATATTTGTCGGGAGACTATGACGTTATTGCTTCAAAGGGACACCTCCGCGATCTTCCGAAGTCGAAGCTTGGCGTTGATATAGAGAATAATTTTGAGCCCCATTATATAAACATAAGAGAAAAAGAGGCTCTTATCAAAGAGATAAAGAAAAAAGCAAAGAGCAGTGACCATGTTTACCTCGCGGGAGACCCTGACCGCGAGGGAGAAGCTATTTCATGGCATCTTGCAAAGATACTGGGTCTTGATCTTAACGATAAGAATCGTGTAACATTCAAGGAACTGACCGCATCGGGCATCAAGGAGGGCATGGACGCTCCGAGACAGATAGACATGAACCTTGTTGACGCACAGCAGGCAAGAAGGGTCCTTGATCGCATCGTGGGCTATAAGCTCTCGCCGTTCCTCTGGAGGAAGATACGCCGCGGGCTTTCTGCGGGCAGAGTTCAGTCTGTTGCAGTAAAAATGATCTGCGACCGGGAAGAAGAGATCAGGAATTTTGAATCGAAGGAATACTGGTCTGTTGACGCACGCTTTACCGACCCGCCTTCAAGAAAGGTATTCACGGCTTCGCTCGCGCTGATAAACAATGAAAAGCCCGAGCTTGATTCAAAGGATGATGTGGATAAGATCCTCAAGGATCTCGAGGGCGCGGAGTTTGTTGTTTCTGCCGTTAAGAAAAGCGTCCGCAGAAGATCTCCCGCTCCGCCTTTTACAACTTCAACACTTCAGCAGGAGGCTTCAAAGCGCCTTTCCTTTCAGGGAAGACGTACCATGAAAGCCGCTCAGGAGCTTTACGAAGGTGTTGACATAAAGGATATGGGTCCTACGGGTCTTATAACCTATATGCGTACCGACAGCACGCGCATATCCGACGAAGCCCGCGCCGCAGCTTACGATTATATCGGAAAGACCTACGGCGAAGAATACATCCCCAAGACCCCCAACAAGTATAAATCAAGGGGAAGCGCTCAGGACGGCCACGAAGCTATCAGACCCTCGCATCCCGAGCTCACTCCCGCGCTTGTAAAGGAAAGTCTCACCAATGACCAGTACAAGCTTTATAAGCTGATCTGGGAGCGCTTTATGGCGAGCCAGATGGCTAAGTGCGTGATGGATACTATCTCCGTTGACATAAATGCGGGAAGCTGCACCTTCAAGTCGTCGGGATTCTCCGTTAAATTCGACGGCTTCACTGTGCTGTATGAAGAGACCAGAGAGAGCGAGGCTGCTCCCAAGAACGATCTTACAGCTGTAAAGAAGGACGACATCCTTCGCGTCAGGGAGCTTAACGGAAATCAGCACTTCACCCAGCCGCCTGCAAGATATACCGAAGCTACCCTTGTCAAGGCATTTGAAGAAACAGGCATCGGACGTCCTTCAACCTATGTTCCTACCATATCCACGATACTGAACAGAAACTATGTTGAACGTGACGGAAAGTCGCTGAAGCCCACCTCTCTCGGTGAGGTCACAAATCAGCTCATGAGCGAGCATTTTGACAAGATAGTGGACGTAAAGTTTACGGCTAACATGGAAGACGATCTTGATAAGGTAGAGAACGGCACCATGCAATGGACTGATACCCTGAGATCATTCTATGCCGAATTTGAAAACGAGCTTGAAAATGCCGAGAGCGATATGGAAGGAAAGCGCGTCAAGGTACCCGATGAGGAGACCGATCAGGTGTGCGACGAATGCGGCAAGCCTATGGTCATAAAGATAGGCAGATACGGCAAATTCATGGCTTGTACGGGTTTCCCCGAGTGCAGATTCACAAAGCCCATAATGCACGAGACAGGCGCCGACTGTCCCTATTGCGGCAAGAAGGTGCTGCTTAAAAAGTCAAAGCGGGGCAAGGTATATTACGGCTGCGAGGATAACCCGAACTGCCGTTTCATGACATGGGATATCCCCACAAATGAAAAGTGCCCGACCTGCGGAAGCTCGCTCTTCCAGAAGGGCGGCAAGAACGGAAAGCTTATCTGCCACAAGGAAGGCTGCGGCTATTCGAGGGACATAAAGAATGACTGATACGGTAAAAGTAATAGGCGCGGGGCTTGCAGGCTGTGAAGCAGCATGGCAGCTGGCAAACGCGGGCATTGGTGTTGAGCTTTATGAAATGAAGCCTGTCAAATACACGCCCGCGCACAAGTATGAAGGCTTTGCCGAGCTTGTATGCTCCAATTCCCTGAAAGCTTCACGACTCGGTTCCGCTGCGGGTATGCTGAAGGAAGAGATGCGCCGCCTCGGTTCGCTTACAATGATAAGCGCTGAGAAAGCAAAGGTCTCGGCAGGCGGTGCGCTTGCGGTAGACAGAAAGCTCTTTTCCGATGACATAACCGAAAAGATAAACTCCCACCCGCTTATCACCGTTATAAACGAGGAGCTTACGGAGATCCCCGACGGCAGAGTGATATTTGCCACTGGACCCCTTACTTCCGACTCCCTGAGCGATGCTCTGCGCGAGCTTGTGGGCGGGGACTATCTGCATTTTCACGACGCGGCAGCTCCGATCGTTTCCGCTGACAGCATTGACATGGATAAGGCTTTCTTTGCAAGCCGCTATGGCAGGGGAGAGGCTGATTACATCAACTGCCCGATGGAGCGCGATGAGTACGAGCGCTTTTACGACGCACTGGTAAACGCAGAAAGTGCGCCGCTGCATGATTTCGAGACTGACAGCTCACGCGATGGGTTTAAAGTATACGAGGGCTGTATGCCGATAGAGGTGCTTGCGAAGCGCGGTGCTGATACTATGCGATACGGTCCGCTGAAACCCGTCGGGATATTCCATCCCGTGACCGATAAAAAATACTACGCGGTCGTGCAGCTCAGAGCCGAAAACTCGGCAGGCAGTATGTACAATATAGTCGGATTCCAGACGAATCTGAAATTCGGCGAGCAGAAGCGCGTCTTCTCAATGATCCCCGGACTTGAAAACGCTGAGTTCCTGCGGTACGGTGTCATGCACAGGAATACTTTCATAAACTCACCCGCGCTGCTTGATGCCCGCTTTGCGATGCGAGAGCGTCCCGAGATCTATTTTGCAGGTCAGATGACCGGAGTCGAAGGATATATAGAATCGGCGGCAAGCGGAATACTTGCGGGACTTAACATGGCGCACGATGTAAAGGGTCTGCCGCCCGTTATACTCCCGCGTGAAACTATGCTCGGTGCGCTCGCAGGGTACATAAGCGATCCCGCTGTCGGTGATTTTCAGCCGATGGGCAGTAACATGGGCGTTCTGCCGCCGCTGCCGGAGCGCATACGCGGCAAGAAGGAACGCTATGAAGCTATGACTCAGCGCGGGTTGAAGATGCTGGACGACACCATAAAGCATATCTGATGCTTACGTTTTCTTATCTTAAAAATCGAGGTGCAGATGAATGAATATAGTAATAGACGCTTTCGGCGGAGATAACGCGCCGCTTGAGGTCATAAAGGGCGCTATCGACGCTCACAATGATTTCGGCGTTGATATCACCCTTGTCGGCAGCGAAGAAAAGATCAGACAGTGTGCTAAAGAGAATTCTCTTGACATCAGGGAACTGAAGATCAAGCACGCTGAGACTGTCATCGACGTATGCGAAGAGCCGACGGCAGTCGTAAAGGGCAAAAAGGACTGCTCGATGGCAGTAGGTTTGCAGATGCTTGCTGACGGCGAAGGCGATGCCTTCCTCTCTGCGGGTTCAACAGGAGCGCTCGTGGTAGGCGCTACAATGATCGTAAAGCGCATCAAGGGCATAAAGCGTCCCGCGCTTGCAACGGTGCTTCCCACCGCAGGTGAGCCCACGATGCTCCTTGACAGCGGTGCGAACGCCGACTGCCGCCCCGAAATGCTTTGTCAGTTCGGTATCATGGGCAGCGCCTACATGAACAAGATCTTAAACGTTGCAGCTCCCCGCGTGGCACTCGCAAATATCGGTGCCGAGGAATCTAAGGGCAGGGAACTTGAGCTTGAAAGCTACAAGCTTTTAAAGGCGGCTCCTCTGAACTTCGTCGGGAATATCGAAGCCCGTCAGGTACCTCTCGGCGATGCAGATGTAGTCGTAGCCGACGGCTTTACAGGAAATATCATGCTCAAGCTTTATGAAGGCATGGGAAAGTTCTTCTCAAACGAGCTTAAATCTATCCTCGGCAAGAACGCAAAGAGCAAGATGGCGGCACTCATGATAATGGGCGGCATCAAGGAGTTCAAGAAGAAGGTAGATTACAGCGAGTACGGCGGTGCCCCGCTCCTCGGTACGGTAAAGCCTGTTATCAAGGCTCACGGAAGCTCCGACGCAAAGGCGTTCTACAACGCTGTTCGTCAGGCAAAGCTGTTTACCGAGACAGGCGTGATCGAAGAGATCACCGCGGCTCTTGCAGAGATGAAAGCAAAGAAAGAAGCTGACCCCGAATGAATGAAAAGGAAAAGATGGAAAGCCTTCAGAAGCTGATAGGCTATCGTTTCAAGAATGAAGACCTGCTTTACGAAGCGCTTTCGCATTCATCATTTGCGAATGAATCAAAAAAGAACCGCCGCAGCAACGAAAGACTGGAGTTTTTGGGAGATTCTGTGCTCTCGATAGTTGTCAGCGACCATATATTCAAGCATTTCAAGCACATTCCCGAAGGCGAGCTCACAAAGCTGAGAGCCTCGCTGGTGTGCGAATCTGCGCTGTTTGAGTTCTCGAAGCGTATCAGGCTGGGCGAACATATCTTCCTCGGCAAGGGCGAAGAGAACACCGGCGGCAGAAACCGTCCCTCGATCGTTTCGGATGCGTTTGAGGCTGTTATCGCAGCGATATACCTCGACGGAGGCATGGAGGCAGTAAGACCTTATGTCCTCTCCTTCATCCCCAAGGACATAACTCCCGCGGGAGGGAAGTCCTTCCACGATTACAAGACCGAGCTGCAAGAAGTTATCCAGCGCAATCCCGAGGAACACATTGAGTATTTTCTGATAAACGAAGAGGGTCCCGATCATAACAAGACCTTCACGGTGCAGGTAAAGCTGAATTCCAACGTTATCGGTCAGGGAACGGGACATTCTAAAAAGTCCGCCGAACAGGCAGCCGCCTGCGAAGCTCTTCGTCTGATGGGGCTTGAAAAGTGAGCCACAGCAATATTTCCATTTTTGTTCCTCATGTAGGCTGTCCGCATAAGTGCGCTTTCTGCGATCAGCGGACGATAACCGGTGAAAATGACATACCGCACGCAGAAGATGTCAGACGGATATGCGAGCAGGCGATAGGTCAGATCAGCAATCCGCAGGATACCGAGATTGCGTTCTTCGGCGGAAGCTTTACGGCTATCCCCCGCAGCTATATGCTTGAACTGCTTGAAGCTGCAAAACCGTTCGTAGGTGACGGCGGATTCAAGGGAATACGCTGTTCCACACGTCCCGACTGTATAAACAGCGAGATCCTGTCTCTGCTCAAAGACTATGGTATAACGGCGATAGAGCTGGGCGCGCAGTCGTTAAGCGATAAGGTGCTGGGAGCAAATGAACGCGGACACTCGGCGGAAGACGTAGAAAATGCAGCAAAGCTTATCAGAGCCTTCGGCATAGAGCTTGGTCTGCAAATGATGATCGGTCTTTATAAAAGCTCCATTGCCGATGAAAGGCATACCATAAACAGCATCACGGAACTTTCGCCTGATACCGTTCGTATCTATCCCGTGGTGATACTTGAAAACACAAGGCTCGCCGAGCTGTACCGCTCGGGAGAGTACAGGACATTTGATCTTGACACCGTTGTTGACATAGCGGCATACGCACTGCTTAAATTTTACGACAAGGGTATCAATGTAATAAAATGCGGTCTGCACGCAAGCGAGTTTGTAGAGCGTGACATGGTCGGGGGATTCTATCACCCCGCTTTCCGCGAGCTGTGTGAAGGGCGTATCTACCGCAGCAGGATCGAAAGTGCCCTTGCTTCGGCAGGCATAAGCTCCCCCCGCGGTACGCTCAGCTTTGAAGTACGAAAAGGCTGCATAAGCAAGGCGGTGGGTCACAGACGTGAAAACATTGACCACTTTGCAAGCCGCGGCTTGAATATCAGATTTACCGAAAACGATACGCTGCCGTTGTACACGGTGAAGCTTCAATAAAGGCAGGTGAGAAATAATGTACCTTCGTTCCATCGAAATGCAGGGCTTTAAGTCCTTCCCCGACAAGACAAAGCTTGAATTCGGCAAGGGTATTTCGGCGGTAGTCGGACCTAACGGAAGCGGCAAATCGAATATAGGCGATGCCATGCGTTGGGTCATGGGAGAGAAATCATCAAAGAGCCTTCGCGGCAAGACGATGGAGGACGTTATTTTCTCGGGCACGCTCCACCGCCCGAAGTCGGGCTTTGCTCAGGTAACACTTACTATCGACAACACCGACCGCGCATTAAAGCAGGATTCGGACATAGTTTCGGTTTCACGAAAGCTTTACCGCAACGGCGACAGCGAATATCTTATAAACGGCGAGCAGGTACGCCTTAAAGATATCGACGAGATGTTTATGGATACAGGTCTCGGCAGAGACGGCTATTCCATAATCGGACAGGGTAAGATCGGTGAGATAGTTTCCAGCAAGGCGAGCGACCGCCGTCAGATTTTTGAAGAAGCGGCGGGTATCTCAAAATTCCGCAGCAAAAAGGAAGAGACTGAGCGTGAGCTTCTTCGCGCCGAAGATAATATCAGCAGACTGAATGATATTTTAGGTGAACTCGAAGGTCGCATCGGACCGCTCAAACATCAGTGCGAAAAAGCAAATCAGTTCAAGATACTAGATGAAGAAAAGAGCAGGCTGGAGATCACGCTTTGGGTAATGAGGCTCTCGGAGCTGATGGAGCTTCAGAACGAATACAAGGAAAAGCTCGAGCTTCTGAAAAAGCAGTACGATGAGCTTTCCGCAGACATCGAAAAGCTGGATGAGAACATTGAGAAGGAATTCGCACGCGCCGCCGAAAAGAACGACGAATCCGCAGCGCTCCGCGAAAAGATACATGAGATTGAGCTTGCCGATACCAAAGCGGCAGCGGATTCTGCTGTGCTTAAAAACGATATCGAACATCTGCGTGAGAGAATAACCGAAACGGAGCAGCAGATCGAAGCTGCACACAACAGCGGCTATTTCCTTTCGGCGCAGCTTGATGATAAAAACAAAGAGCTTGAAAGGATAGCCGAAAAAGCCGCCGCGCTTTCCGAGGAGATCGCCGCTGCCGAGAAGGATCTTTCGGGCGCTGATTCCGAGCTTAGTGAAAAGGAAGGCGAGCTTGAAAAACTCGGCAGCAGGATAAACGAGCTTTATTTAAAGCGTTCAAATGCGGCATTCAGGCTTGAGACCGCAAAGAACAATTCCTCCTCAGCCGCAGAAAACCTTGAAGCTCTGACCTCCGATAAAAAAGAACAGGAGCAGCAGCGCAAGCTCTGCGAAGGCGAACTTACACGGATCGATAAGCAGACAGAAAAGCTCCTTGAAACAAAGAAGGAAGCCGAGAACCGCATAGGCGGTTTCACAAAGCTTTGGGAAGCTAAGTCTTCAAAGCTCGAGCAGGCGAGGAAGAATTATTCCGACAACGACATCGAGCTTCGAGAGATCAACCAGAGGCTTGGTATCCTTCGCGATCTTGAAAACGCGATGGAAGGATTCTACAACAGCGTCCGTTTCATCATAAAGGCTGGAAAGCAGGGGCAAGTCAGGGGTATCTGCGGTTCCGTTGCACAGCTTATCAGCACCGCTCCCGAATATTCCACTGCGATCGAGACCGCTTTGGGCGGCGCGATGCAGAATATAGCTGTCGAGAATGAGGAATCGGCAAAGAGATGTATCCGTCTGTTAAAGGAACGAAAAGCGGGACGTGCTACATTCCTGCCGCTTACTTCCATCAAAGGCAAAAAGCTTCAGGATCCCCCCGTTGACGAGGACGGCTATATCGCAGTTGCAAGCGAGCTGGTCGAGCATGATGAACGATACAAGGAGCTTGTGAGCAATCTCCTCGGAAAGGTAGTTATCGCCGAGGACATCGACTGTGCATCGTATATCGCAAAGAAGCATGGATACAGGTTCAAGATAGTGACGCTTGACGGTCAGGTCGTGAATGCAGGCGGTTCGTATACAGGCGGAAGCACTTCAAAAAGCACGGGTATACTGTCAAGAAAGAATGAGATATCGGAGCTTGAAGTCAAGGGCGGAAAGCTTTCCGAGAACAATGCTGAACTGAAACGCTCCTGCGAAAAGCTCTCACAGGAAGTCCAGAAGCTTGCGGCTGACCTTGAGGGTGAACGCGAAAAACTCGGCAATACCGACAGCGAGCTCATCAGATCTGAAATGGAACACAAGCGCGTTGCCGAACTGCTGGCACAGCTTGAAGACAGCGACAGCAAGCTTCAGGAAAACACCGAAAGATTCACCCGTCAGATCAGGGAAGCCGAGGAGCAGGCAGACATTGCGGCTGCCGAGCTTGCCGAGCTTGATGGCGAGATCGAACGGGCGGAGGAGGAACGCTCAAAGCGCCGCGATGAAAACGCCGACGCTGCCGAGGAGCGCGTAAAGCTTTCCGAAAAGCTTGCACGGCTTAGGATAGACCGCGCTGAGCTGCAAAAGGACGAGCAGATCTGCCGTACTTCGATCGAACAGATTGAGCAGAATATCTCAGAGGGCGAAGGCGGCGAAGAAAAGCTTGCAGCCGATATAGATGACTATAATGCTCAGATCAGGCAGAAAGTGCTTGAGATTAAAGAGATCACAGAGCGTTCTGCGGGTTCGGGAGACAGGATAAAGTCTATCGGGGAGCAGATAGAAAAAGCTCAGCGCGAGCAGGCAGAGATAAACATCAACGCCGAAAAGCTCCGCACCGAGCAGAGAAACAAGATCAACGAGCGTGAGACTCTTGCGGAGGAGATCACCCGTGGCAGCGAACGCGGCAAGTCGGTCGAGAATGAATTTGACGATCTTGCAGGCAAGCTGTGGGACGAATACGGGCTCACCCGTTCTCAGGCGGAGAGCTCTGCCGAGCAGCCCGAAGACGTTAAAGCCGCGAAGTCAAGACTTGCCGAGCTCAAAGGACAGATCAAAAAGCTCGGAAGTGTAAATCTCGGTGCGATAGAAGAGTACGCCGAGGTCTCCGAACGCTATGAGTTGATGAACGCTCAGCTTGAAGACGTCAATAAATCAACGCTCGAGCTTACCGAGCTTATCAACGGTCTTACTGAGAATATGAAGTCGATCTTCACCGGA
>JAILFN010000057.1 GCA_024697545.1 Ruminococcus sp. | reverse complement strand
ACTATGGCTTGAAACCAGAAAGATACTGTTAGATGATGAACTGTATAACGTTATCGTTTATTGGTCATGCGTAGGACAGCCCGCAGAATATTGTTTTTTAATTACACCAAGAATGCGAGAGCTGTTGAGGGAGCTAATATAATCATGGATAACTATGACGATATAAAACACCTCACCCGCAATATTTCCCTCAGCACAAAGGAGAACACAGTATGAAACTTACAATGCTCGGAACAGGCAACGCACTTGTGACGGAGTGCTACAACACCTGTTTCATTTTAGACGATAACGGACAGTATTTTAT
This sequence comes from Ruminococcus sp., assembly GCA_024697545.1. GTDB lineage: Bacteria > Bacillota > Clostridia > Oscillospirales > Ruminococcaceae > YE71. Next base: position 5,813 of record JAILFN010000057.1, on the reverse strand, counting down.
GGTGGACGGCGGCGGTGGAAATGCCGTTCTGACGCAGATAAAACACGCAGGCTACGACTGGATGGATATGCGGCATTTCTTTGTCACGCACAAGCACGTCGATCACCTTTTGGGTATAGTATGGATGATAAGAATGATATGCCAGTTTATGGATCACGGCGAATACAAGGGCGAAGCGTTCATCTATTCCCACAAGGAAGTCCTCGGTCTGCTGAAAGACATGGCTGAAAAGCTCCTGCAAAAGAAGGAGTCCGACTTTATCGGGAAAAGGCTTCATCTTGTGGAGGTGAGCGACGGCGAAACGCTTGACATCATCGGTCACAAGGTCACATTTTTCGATATTCAGTCCACGAAGGCAAAGCAATTTGGTTTTCAAATGGAGATCACAGACGGCAAAATGCTGACCTGCTGCGGTGATGAACCGCTGACGGCAAATGTGGAGCATTATGCCCAAAACGTAGAATGGCTTTTGCACGAGGCGTTCTGCCTGTATTCACAGGCTGATATTTTCGATCCATACGAAAAGCACCATTCTACGGTAAAAGATGCCTGTGAGCTGGCTGAAAGGCTCGGCGTGAAGAATATGCTCCTCTATCACACTGAGGACAAAACGCTTGCCAACCGCAAGTGGCTTTACCTTGAAGAAGGCAGGCAGTATTATCACGGCAGGCTGTGGATACCCGATGATCTGGAAACGATAGAGATATAGGATATTGCTATGAACGATAATTATGATGATATAAAACACCTCACCCGTCCGCAGTAGGGGCTTGAATGGAAACTGCCGGAGGCATTGATTCGGGCAGCTTCCTTTTTCTTTGTGTATTTTTTACAAAAACAATTTGAGAGTTACTTTCAATTTGGAGAGGGATTAGAAGTTATCGAAAAATCATTGACAAAAGCTGTCAAAGCAGATATAATATAAAACCGAAAATGATAATCGTTTTCATATTCTGAAAATGGGGTGGAACAATGGCGACATATAATACCATGCAGCGAGCCAGTATACTATCATTTCTTGAAACAAATATCGGTCAGGCATTTACGGTCAAAGAGATAGTCGAAGGTATACGCTCTGACAGCGCCGCCGGTTGTTCACCGTCCGAAAGTACGGTATACAGGATCATGAGCGATCTTGTAAAAAACGGAATCGTCCGACGCAAGATCAGTCAGAACCGTGAATATCAATACCGACTATCAAATGATAGTATGGGCAGGATCAGTGTTCGATGTAAGGTATGCGGTGCAGTTCAGCATATTGATGAGAAAGTCTGTTCCGAGATCATAGATGAACTTAAAAAGAATGCTTCAATAGGAACTGACGGAGACATCGAGATACTTGGAATATGCGATAAATGTAAGTAAAGTGAGGTGAAAAGATATGTCAAAAAGCAGGATCAGGGCAACAGCATGGATAGTGCTTTTGGTATTCAGCCTTGTTTTATTCTTTTCATCTGCCTTTATTATTGTTCACTCAGATCACGATTGTACGGGTGAGAACTGCTCTATCTGTATGGTGCTTGCACAGCGACATAAGACGCTGCATACGCTCGGAACAGCTGTTGCAGGAGTATTACAGCTTACGCTTATGCTCTGCATGGTTGCTGCTCTTTGCAATATCATCATAAGTTCTCACTCTGAACATACGACCCTTATCTCTCTTAAAGTGGAGCTTCTGAATTGAATATCGAGACATATCCCGTGTCTGTATAAAAGCGTGTTACTTTATTTCCTCCTTGAAATAAGCAAACTCTTGAAACATGGGAAAAATGGCGGCAGGGGAGTAGCATACACTTTTTTATGTGCGCCCTGATCTGTTTTATTCAATTATTCAATTCGGAGGTTCTATTTTTATGTTTAAGAAAAAATTCGGCATTTATGCCCTTACACTTGCTATGGCTGCAATGGGAATAACAGGCTGCTCATCGGACAGTTCTTCAAGCAATAAGACAGAAGCGAACACACAAGCTGCTAATAATGCAAGCTCTGAGACTTTCAGCGTTGTTTGCACTATCTTCCCCGAGTATGACTGGGTGAAGGAGATACTCGGCGACCACGCTGACAATGCCCAGATAACCTATCTGCTTGACAATGGTGTTGATCTGCACAGCTTTCAGCCTACCACTGATGACATTATGAAGATCTCTGCCTGCGACCTGTTCGTATATGTAGGAGGTGAGTCCGATGAATGGGTAGAGGACGCCCTTGCGGAAGCTGCAAACAAGGACATGAAGGTCATAAACCTGATGGACGTTCTCGGCGATTCCGCTAAGGTTGAGGAACTGAAAGAGGGTATGCAGGAAAGCGAACATGAGCATGAGCACGACCACAGCAAGGAGGTTTCGACCTTTGAGGACGATGAGGTGCAGGACAGAGCTCTCTCCGACTGGGAGGGCGACTGGCAGTCCGCTTATCCTCTGGTGCTTGACGGCTCTCTCGATGAAGCGTGGGAGCATAAGTCCGAGGACGGCAAAATGACCGCCGAGGAGTACAAGGACTACTACACAAAGGGCTATAAGTCCGATTACAATGCTATCAGCATTCATGACGATCACATCAAGTTTACCGATAAGGACGGCAATGTAACTGAATCGGATTACAAGTATACAGGCTATTTTATCCAGGACTGGTCAACAGGCACAAGAGCTGCTATGTACCGCTTTGAAGCCGTTGATAAGGAGTCGGGCGCACCTGTGTATATCGAGTTCAACGATCATATCATAGAGCCTGAAAAGGCAGAGCATTTCCATATACGAATGAGCAATGAGAGCTACGATGCTATCGTTGATCCCGAGGGCAACTGGCCTACTTTCTTTGATGCAGCGCTCAGTCCCGAAGAAGTGTGCGATGAAGTTATCGGTCACGACCACAAGGACGAAGACGAGGAAGAAGAACATGAACACGAGGAAGAAGAGCACGAGCATGAGCATGAAGAGGGCGAAGAAGAATATGACGAACACGTTTGGCTCTCTCTGAAAAATGCAGAGGTACTCTGCGCTGAGATAGAAAAGAATATCGAAGCTATCGACCCTGCAAATGCTGATGATTACAAGGCTAACCTTGACAGCTATGTTTCAAAGCTGGACGAGCTTGACAACAGCTTCAAAACACTAGTTGACGGTTCTTCCGTAAAGACACTTGTATTCGGCGACAGATTCCCGTTCCGTTACTTTGTTGATGATTACGGTCTTGACTACTACGCCGCCTTCATCGGCTGCTCCGCCGAAACGGAGGCAAGCTTTGAAACTATAACATTCCTCTCGGATAAGGTCAAGGAGCTTGACTGCAAGACCATTTTCACGCTTGAAAATTCCGGCAAGGATATCGCAAATACGATCATCAGCACATCGGGCATGAGCGTGGATATCGCAGAGCTGAACTCACTCCAGTCGGTATCCAATGACGATATTGCAGGCGGTGCTACCTATCTTTCCATCATGCAGAAGAACTATGATGTTCTCGCAAATGTTCTGAAATGAGGTGCGGTATGAGTAATAAAAAAATACCCGTAATTCTTATCACAGGCTATCTCGGTTCGGGCAAGACCACTCTTATGCAGAATCTTCTGAAACAGGAACAGCGCAAGATAGCGCTTATTGTAAACGATATGGGCAGCGTCAACATAGATGCTGCTCTCCTGAACAAGAACCGTGACCGTATTGCTTCTGTTGAAATGGTTGAGCTGCAAAACGGCTGTATCTGCTGTACCCTCCGTGACGAATTTATCGCAGAGATCGAGCGTATCTCGCAGCTCCCCGATATTGAGGCTGTTTTCGTTGAAGCGTCGGGCATCAGTGAGCCGTCCAATATCGCCGCTTCATTTGTGATCTATACAGAGGACAATCCCGACACCAATGTTTACCTCAGCTCCGTTGTTTCGGTGGTGGACGCTGACCGTATCTACAATGAATTTCTGCGTGAGATATCAATGGAGAATGACACAGAGGAAGGCGACATCATAAACCTTATCATCGACCAGATCGAGTTCTGCAACCTGATAATCCTCAACAAGACCGACCTTCTCAGCAGCGAACAGATAGAAGAAGTCACAAAGGCTATCCGTGATATTCAGTCGGAAGCCGAGATAATTCCTGCTGTCAACAGTGAAGTGGATACCGGAAAGATACTTCACGGCAAGGAGTTTGACTATCACAGCGTTCTCGCTTCATCGTCCATTCAGCGTGCGCTCAACACAAACGAGCCTACCGATAAAGAAGCGTGTATGGACGAATACGGTATCACTTCCTTTGTATATGAGGAAGTCCGCCCATTTGACCGTGATAAATTCATGGCACTGGTTGACGAATATCCGAGGGAGCTTATCCGCACTAAGGGCTATATGTGGTTTGCGGACGATGATGTGCATATCCAGCTCTTTGAACAGGCAGGGCGCAACGCAAGTGTTACCGAACTTAACGAATGGCTTGCTTCCTGCCCGCAGGAGGAGCTTGACGCTATGTTCGAGAATTACCCCGACCTGAAAGATGACTGGGACGAGGTATACGGCGACCGCATCAATCAGCTTGTTTTCATAGGCAAGGGCTATAAAAAGGCAGATATTCTTTCAAAACTCAACGCTTGCCTTGTAACTGCATAATGAATAACCTAAGTGCAGGAGGACATTAGTTCTTCTGCACTTATTTCTTAAATGAGAAGGTGAAAATGGAAAAATTACCTGTTTCTCGGCTTTCTTGAAGGCGGAAAAACAAGCTTTATCCGGAAAAAACTTGCAAACGAACGATTTGGGAGCGGCGAAAACATACTGCTCCTTGTCTGTGAGGAGGGGGTGGAAGAATATGATTTTTTTCAGTTTAAACATAATAATGTTACTCTCCATGTAATAGAGGATAAAACAAAGCTTAATGGCACTCTCACTTTCCGTTCCTCCGAGGTTCAAATCAGCATTATGACGGGCGCAACAATAACAGCATACCCTTTTGGAACTGAATAACACAAAGACCTGAGATTTGCTTACAAGCATTTCTAAGGTCTTTTCTTTTTAGGCGGTTAGTTTTTCCGCTCCGTAGTCTCGGACGGCTCTGATAGACTTTTCCGTTTGTCTGAGAATTTGAAAACCACTATTGACAATTCCCTTTTGCGGTGATATAATAATACCAGAAAATTTCATACGGGAATGATGTTCTCCCACGGACGGCTCGTACTGAGCCTACGAAACCGCTTATCATAAGCTGATGACTTCTGCGTTTTACGCAATAGTTGTCGGCTTTTTTATTTTATGGAGGTATTTTATGCTGTTATCACTTGCGATCATCTTTCTTGTCGGACTGTCTGCCGCTGCAATCTTTGAAAGGATAGGCTTGCCCCGTATCATCGGTATGCTCGGTGTGGGTATCGTGGCAAGCCCCTATGTACTTGATCTGCTTGACAGCTCCATACTTGGTATATCCTCGGAGCTTCGGCAGATAGCACTTATCATCATACTGATAAAGGCAGGACTTTCGCTGAATTTGTCTGACCTGAAAAGAGTCGGCAGACCTGCGGTGTTGATGTCCTTTGTGCCTGCCTGCTTTGAGATCATCGGTTATGTGTTGTTTGCTCCGCTGTTGCTTGATGTGAACCGTATCGAAGCTGCCGTCATGGGTGCGGTGCTGAGTGCGGTGTCTCCTGCGGTGGTCGTACCACGAATGGTAAAGCTCATTGAAGAAAAATGGTGTACCGGGAAGAGCATACCCCAGATGATACTTGCCGGAGCGTCCTGCGATGATATTTTTGTGATCGTGCTGTTCTCCACATTTGTAACTATGGCACAGGGCGGCTCGGCAAAGGTCACGGACTTCCTGAATATCCCCATA
>JAILFN010000030.1 GCA_024697545.1 Ruminococcus sp. | reverse complement strand
TACGGAAGCTGCTGCGGGCTTGGGTGTTACGGTGATGGCGTTCGAGAAGTCCATGATGTACTCGCCGTCGAACATTGCAACTACTGCCACCTTGTATTCCTTGCCTGCTTCGAGGTTTTCGAGAATGAACGAGGTGTCTTCCGTTCTGTTGCGCAGCTTCCACTTGCCGTCGATGAAGCCTGCGACAGCGTATCTTTCGGCGCCCTCGATAGCGTTCCAGCTCAGCTTAACTGCGCCGTCGCCCTTCAGATAGCTGATCGCGGGTGCGGTGTAAGCCTTCTTGCCGATCGTTACGGTGAGCGTGTCGGTGTAGGTCTTGCCGTCGAAATTAACAGTCGCGGTGTAGACGGTCTTGCCGTTCTTTGTGTAGGTCGGAGCGGTAACTTCTGCGGTCACTACTGCGTTGATGGTCTGCTCGTCGTCGCAATTTGCGCACTTGAATGTAGCGGTCGCTGCGTTCTCTGCGTTCCATATCCACTGAGGTTCGCCGTAAGCGTGGTCGATGGGAGCCACGATGGTGTCATCCTTGGTGATCTCGTTCTCGCCCTTGTCGTCTGCGAAATACTTCTCATTTTCAGCATCGAACCAGTATTCGATATTGCCTGCCTCGTTGCAAGTCGCGGGAACAGCTTCAACGTGTGTCAGTGCGAGTTTCGCGGTAATGACGGGCTTTCTGTAAGTGTAGGTCTTGCCTTCGAGCTCGACGGTCGCGATGTAAACGGTCTTGCCGTACTCGGTGTAGGTAGGCTCGGAAACGACTTCGGAATTAACCTCAGCATCGAGAATTATAGGATCGCTGCTGTTGTCGTTCTTGATGAATGTCGCGGTCGCGGAGCTGTAATCGTCAGCCCAAACCCACATCGGCTCGGTGTACTTATCCTTCACGGTGATGGTGAAAGTCTCGCCTGCGATGTCCTTGAAGTTCGTATTCTCAACGTACTTATACGCAACGGTGTAAGTGCCGGATTCGACAGCTGTCGGCAGTGTGGAGATCCAAGCTCCGCCGTTGATGCTGTAGCGGATGCTGTAGCCGTCGGGAATGTTTTCGGGAGCGGTCACGAGGTCGAGATCTTCGCCTGTGTAGACCAGCTTGTCAACGGGAGTCGGCTTCTGATCGTCCGTCAGAGCGGGAGCGTCAGCCTTCTTGATGGTTACGAGCTTGTCGCCGCTTACGGGATTAGGATCGTAGTTGCCGGTGGTCACATAGTAGTATACGCGATAACTTCCCGCATTTGTGAAGCTCGGGTTCACGGTCGAGCCGATCTCTGCGTAATTGTCAGCGTTCAGAGACTCTCTTGCGTAGTAAACTACCGCGTCGGAATTGCCAACGTCAACGGAAATGCCGTGCGCGTTGCCGTCGAAAGTTCCTTCGTAGCCTGTAACGGTAACGGGGAGGTCAGCTCTTGCGATGGTGACATCAACAGTCTTGACATCGGTGCTGTTGTAGTTATCGTCGCCGATGACCTTATAATAAACGGTGTAGTCGCCCGCGGTCTTGCCCTCGGGTATCTCGGTGGAGAATTTCTCGCCGTCGAGGCTGTACTTAATGGTGCCGCTTGTGGTCGAGCCTTCTTCGATGAGCGCCTGATCATTGCCGTTGTAAACGAGGTCAGTCTTGGCAGTGGGGGCGGTGACGGTGGGGGCTGCCTTGGCGATGGTGAAGTTGGCAGTTGCTTCGCCGCCCTCAAAGTTTGCGGTAGCGCCTATGATCGCCTTTACAACGTAATTTCCTGCCATGGTCGGAACTTCGGAGGTGAACATTCCTACCATGCCGTCGTCCCGCTCAGCATACTTAAAGGTTATATCAGCGCCTTCGGGTGCGTTGTTGACCTGAGGGGTATTGGCATCTTCGCCGAACGCCCAGTTTTCGATAGAAACGGTGGGAGTGATGGATGCCTTTGAGATAACGAAATCATCAAATACCGTTGCACTATTGTAGTTTGCAGTCTCTGCGATAGTCGCCTTGACGGTGTAATTGCCCGCATTTGTGGGAACTTCCTCGGTGAATTCTTCGGTGTCCTTGGGTGCGTAGGTGTATGTTACTGCGCCTTCGCCGGTGTTGCCGGTAACACTCGGGGTGTTGGCTTCCTGACCGTATGTCCAGTTTTCGATGGAAACGGTGGGAGTGATCGAACCCTTGGTGATGGTGAAGTAAGCGGAAGCCGGCTCTGTAAGCTCGTAGTTGTCCGAATTCGGAACAGCTTCAACGACATAGTTACCGGGCTCGATGGGCTTGCCTGTGAGATACTCGGTCTCGCCGCTTCTCTTGTACTTGAATGTAAAGTCAAGACCATCGGGTGCGTCCGAAACCTGAGGTTCGCTCGACTGCTGACCGTATGCCCAGCCTTCCATGTTGACGTGCGGAGTGATGGAAGCCTTTGTTATAACGAAGGTATCGGTCACAAAAGTGCCGTTATAGTTCTGAGTTGCCGCGATATTCGCTCTTACCTGGTAGCTGCCGGGGGCAGTAGGTATTTCGTTGTTCCAGCTGGTCGCATTCACTGCCTTGTACTGATAAGATACATCTGCGCCGTATGTCTCGCCGTCAATCTGCGGCTGCGGCGGATTTTCGGTACCGTACGTCCAGTCATCAAGATTAACGCTTATGTCTGAGAGGTCAGCCTTGGCGATGGTGAAATCAGCCGTAGCTACGCCGCCCTCATAGTTTGCGGTCTCTGCAACGGTAGCCTTTACGGTGTAATTGCCCGCATTTGTGGGAACTACCTCAGTGAAATCATCGGAGCCCTGGGGTGCGTAGGTGTATGTTACTGCGCCTTCGCCGGGGTTGCCGTCAACTCTCGGGGTGTTGGCTTCCTGACCGTATGTCCAGTCTTCGATGGAAACGGTGGGAGAAATCGAAGCCTTTTCGATATTGAACTGCCAGCCATCACCGAAAAGCTTTGTCGCGCTGTCATAGCCGTTACCCTCTGCAACGTCTATTGCAACATAGTATGTTCCTGCATTGGTGGGGTTCGTGACCTCATTTGTGCGATCTGCATCGCTGTAATACTTGACGGTGATCTCACCGTACTTCTCGTTCGTAGTTGTAACGTTTGCCGTCTTGGCAGTGTTATCATATGTCGTATTTGTGGGAGCAATGAAAGTAAAGTCGCTTGCTGCGGGAACAGGGATAAGATCACCCACGAATGTAACGTTGACAGACCCACCGTAGTCCTCCTGATACGCTTCAAGCTGGCTTGACTTTACGTGGCAATTTGTTGCTTTACCACTAATAAAGTCATCGTTATCGCCATCGACCCAAGACAGATCAGCGGCATTTGGATAGCAGTAAACATCTGTTACAGAGTTGCAGGCAAAGAAAGCTTCAGAACCAATAGATCTAACTGTCGAGGGGATAGTAACGCTTGTAAGACTGGTGCAATATGAAAAAGCACCCCAGCCGATCGTTTCCAGTCCTTCGGGCAGTGTAACGCTTGTAAGGTTGGTACAATCATAAAAAGCAAGTTCGCCTATACTTGTAACGCCTTCCTCAACCACAATATATGTAATTTTCTCTAACTCGCTTTGCCAGTCTCTGAAATAGGGTTCATTATAATCCGCCATAGCACCATTGCCATCAGTGCTCTTGCTTACGGTCAGAGTGCCTTCGGAGTCAAGGGAAACAGTGCAGCCGCCGCTTGTCCAGGTGTTTACGATTGTTACAGGCAGATCGCCCACGAATGTAACGTTGACAGACTCACCGAACTTACTCTGATACGCTTCAAGCTGGCTTGACTTTACGTGGCAATTTGTTGTTTTACCGCCCATAAAGTCATTGCTGCCATCGTCCCAATTCAGATCAGCGGCATTTGGATAGCAGTAAACATCTGTTACAGAGGTGCATCCATAGAAAGCATCAACACCAATAGATGTTACTGTCGAGGGGATAGTAACGCTTGTAAGACTGAGGCAATATATAAAAGCACCCAAGTCGATCGTTTCCAGTCCTTCGGGAAGTGTAACGCTTGTAAGGTTGGTACAACTATAAAAAGCAAGTTCGCCTATACTTGTAACGCCTTCCTCAACCACAATATTTTTGATGTTCGCTCGCTCACTATGCCACGGTCTACTACTGTAATTACTATAATCCTCCATAACACCATCGCCGTCAGCGCTCTTGCTTACGGTCAGAGTGCCTGCGGAGTCAAGGGTCAGCGTGCAGCCGCCGCTTGTCCAGGTGCTGGATATTGTAGCAGTATCGCTATACAGTGTTCCCGTATCGCCGCTACTTGGCGGAACAGCCGATGCCGTCATAGCCGTATTGATAACATCCGCTATCGGCTTCACGGGCACGGTGCCCGACACCAGCATAAGCGCGCAAACGCCTGCTGCAACTCTCTTCAGATCATGCCTTAAATCTCTTGTCATACTTTAGACAACTCCTTTCGGAAAATTTAGGTTTTGCTCCGCAGGGTACTTCCCCGTCCGAAGCAAGTGGTCGATTCTGTGAAAATCCCTGCAATACCGCGGTTTTCACGGCTTCACGAAGCTGAGGACGACCTCCGCTCGCCCGCCGCGCGACCCGCGAATTTTTGCATAGTTTTTCACCGTAATTTTAACGGTCTGTGACCCTAGTAAAGATTATACCATAACATTGCTCATTTGTCAACGATTGTTAATTAATTAAATGATTTATTGTGAAATATGACGAAAACGGGCGTATTAATATGGACATTATGTTAAGACAATTTGGAAAAAGTGCGACGAGAATACTAGAGGGACTTTTGGGGTAGGGCTTTGGGTCAACCCTAAATGAAATCGGAATACTGCGGGTCGGCTACATATGTGTCGGGCAGCTCGCCGACTATCACGGTTTCCGAGATCACATACTCGTCGCTTACGTTGATGTCGGTCGAATGCGCGGGAAGTATCGCCGAAAGCTCGGCGGTGACCGAGAGCATCAGGCTGTACCGCGTCTGGTTGAGCCCCGTTGAGACGAATGAGTTTTTCAGCTCGATCCCCACCGCGCCCGTTTGGTGAAGCCTGATGCCGACTTCGGGACCCCTGCCCGACAGCGCCGTTATGCCCGTCAGCGTGCCGATCGGCACTTCCATTTTGTTGTCGCTAACGCGGGATAGTGATGCGTTGATCTGCTTTTTCAGATCGTTCTCCAGCTTGTTGATCTTCACGGGATCGGCATCTATCATCGTTATCCTGCCGTCCTGCCCGCGGACTATCTCGACGTACTCCCCCTGCTCCCCGGCAAGGCAGCTGTCTATCGCCATGCCTATCGCGTCGGTCGCAGTCTGCCTGCCTTTGTATTCGCAGATCTCGCTCATGTGCCGCACCATCTGCTTGTATATCTGCGCCGCGAACACTCCGCTGACGATCGCCGCCGCAAGCAGCAGACTGGTGAATTTGTGACCTATGCTTACCTTCGCTCTCATCGGACCCACCCCCTTCTACCATTATAAGCAGACGATGCGGGAATGTGAAAGTGTACAGATTTCAGGACAGCAAAAAGCGGAGCGTCCGAACGGGTACGCTCCGCCATACGTCTTTAGAAGCGGCATTGCCTTTATCTACCTTCTGACACGAATGTCCGTGAGTGCGACGCGGTCGCCTGTTATCGAAGCATAGATCTTGTCGGGAATGTCGCTTATGACCGTGGTGTTCTCGATGCTGATGCCTAAGTTTTCCGTCCTTAGGATGATGCGGCTGCCCTTTCTTTCGATATTCACCTCGCACTCAAGACCATTGCCGTTGATATCCTTCCATGTCTGCCAGCCGGGGAAATCGGGCTTTTTCTTCATGGATAGGCTGTTGCGGGCAGAGGCATCGCCGTCCTCCTTTTCGCCGCAGAGCTTTATCAGAGCATACTCACAGTAGTTGCGCCCACCGACATAGCCGTTGTCGGAAGAGAACAGCACGATGTAAGGACAATGCCAGATAAGATCCGACCCGGGAAGGCTCATGGTATGGAAGTTGAGGCGGACAGACCCGTCGATCTCAACGCCGCGGGTAGAATCCGTCCTGAGACCGTTTATCTGCACGTTTCTGATATCCGATTCCATTCGGTCGATAAAGCTCACTTCCTCCGCGAGCCTTGCGATATCGTTCGCCTTTATCACGGTATCGGTCTGCTCGACCTTGATGTCCGTGATCCTGCAATGCTCTCCCGTGAGCCCGATATAAGCAGAGCGCATACCGTCTGGGAGCACGACTACAACGGTTTTTTCATACTGAGGGCACTTCATATTCAGCTTCAGATGGTCGCCGTATCTGCCCATAGATATCTCATATCTTCCGCCGTTTTCCGCCGAAGTCTCGCCGACGTTGTTAAGCTGGGTCTCCTCGAGCTTTCTGGCTGCATTGGGAATGCTGTTTTCATCGAACCACACCTCGGCGTATTCAAGATAATGGTAAGCGTCTATCGCCTTATCATTGTCATGCACCCTTTCGTCATATGAATCGAAAAGGATAGCAGAGGGTTCGCTGAACCTGCTGTTGTCATTATCGAGCCTGTGGCAGTTGAAGGTTATCCGTGTCACGCTGCTGCCTATCAGGATACCGCCCGATATCTTATCCCTGTACTCCCCGCAGACCAGTTCCTTTTCGATCACGCGGGTCTCGGAGTGTTCTTTGCTATCCTGATCTATTATCTTTATCATTATATCAGAGAACACGGGATCGAATTCCTCGCCTGCGCCCTTGATAAAAGCTTCTCTTGCGATAAAATCAGGGCGGGATTCGCGGAAGCGCTTTTTCGTGGTCATGGTGACATAAGCGTCCGCGACCGCAACTATCCTCGCGATCTCGGGGATCTCCTCACCCTTCAGACCCTCGGGGTAGCCTGTACCGTTGTATCTTTCATGGCTGTACTGTGCCGCAAGACTAAGGTACGGATACTCGGTGATGCTCGAAAGGATCTCTTTTCCGATAAGCGGCTTTTTCTTCATAAGCTCGCTATCGCGCGACTCGGGATCGGTGTTCTTCTTAACAACACTGTCGGGGATGCCGATTATGCCAATGTCATGCAGCAAGGCGGCGTAGTATACCTTTTCGCACTCAAGCTCATCCTTGCCCGCAAGCTCTGCAATACGTCGGGCATACACCGCGGTCTTTGCAGCCGAGCCCTTCGTGAAGGAATCCTTCTTTTCAACAGCCGATACAAAAGCATTTGCAGTCTGATCGAACAGACGGCGCATACGCTGCTGTTCGCCCTGCATATTCTGTATCTCTATCTTATGTGCGCGTTCCACCGTATTGTTGATATCGAGGTATATGAATATGTAAAGCGATATCGAGACCGCCACCATCGACATATTGACGATGGATATGCCGTAGGTGAAGATCTGAACGACACCGCACAGCACGGGCACGAAGATATATAGCAACAGCGAGGTATAAATAAGCTTGCTGAATACCTTTCGGTACTGTACGATCACCGTAAGGAGCATCATCGGGCAGAACAGCGGTATGGCATATGCAAACAGAAATCCGTTTCCCCTGTGATAAAGGTTGTTTTCATCGAAGTAATAATAGAGATCGGTGAAAGCCGCAAATACCGCCATCATCATTCCGCCGAACGCGGCAAATTCGGAGATTTGCAGCCTTACAAGCACCTTATCCATCTTCCCTTCCACTTTCAGGAGGTCTTTCAGATACAGCGTCAGTCCGAGCACCATTGCGGGGGTCAGAAAGAAAACCATAAAGTTGCTTACCCTGACCATGAGCCATGCCTTGTCCCCCGGCTTTCCCGCAAAGATATAAGCCTGTCTGTCAAACCACAGAAGGGAAAAAGCCATAAGCTCCATGACAATGAGTATCCTTTTTCTTGTTCGGGGCAGAAAGCGGGTGTGCAGCATAAGATATGCAAGTATCGCGCAGGCTCCGCACAGCACGAGCATTATATCAAGTTGATACTTTCTTATCAGTCCAAACATAAAAGTCCATCTCCGTTGTTATTTATCCACCGTTCAGACTCTGCGAAAAAATTCAGGGACATCTTGTCTTTTCGGCAAAGCTTTGTCGGTGCGGGAGCAATTTAAAGCATCATCTGCGTGAATACAGATCCTCGTTCTTCTCCATCATGTCCTCATCAAGATGCCTCATCACCGTTCTTTCAAGCATTATGCCGTCAACGGGCTTTGATATTACCCCGCGAAATCCCATATTCGCATAATGCTCATTATCCTCCGCAGCGTATGATACTAAAGCGTATATCGGGAGATCGGGGTCGTAATTGAGCAGCTTCGGGATATTATCCTTTTCAGACTGCAAGATCATATCAAACAGCACGATGTTTATCTTTTTCGTGTGAACTATATCCATGCACTCTTCGATATTTGAAGCTGTCGTGACAAAGACATCGGTAGCTTTGAGAAGTCCCTTGACCACCTTGATGGTCATAGCGTCATTGCTGACGAGCAGCAGGTCGGCATCGGGAGATCTGAAGAGCGGCACATATTCATCGGGCGACATTTTTTCGGTGACAGCCGCAAATGCACCGATGGGTCTGTCATCTATCATCTTCTGTCTCAATGTGAACACGAAGGTCGTGCCCTTGCCGACTTCGCTTTCGGCAGTAAGCGAACCGCCCATTACCTTTGCAAAACGGCTTGAGATATCAAGACCCAGTCCCGTGCTCATCTCCTCCTGTTCGCCAAGCTCACCTATCCTGCTGTATACGGAGAAAAGCGAACTCATGATCTTGTCGTCCATACCCGCGCCCGTATCCTTTACCGTAAAGCGCAGAGTGCATTCATCGTCGGTTTTTTCTTCAACGGATATCAGCAGAGTTACGCTGCCGCGTCGCGTATACTTGACGGAGTTTGTCAGCAGGTTCATAACTATCTGCTTTATCTTCCCGATATCGCCCTCCATACGCATGGGGAGAAGCTCATCTACCTCGGTGATAAGATCAAGACCCTTATCATCGCACTGCATCTTTGTCATCGAGATGATCTCACGCAGGATATCCACGGTATCATACTCCGAGATAACGGTGTGTATCTTTCCCGACTCTATCTCCGCGAGGTCGAGCAGATCGCCTATCAGGTATCTGAGCGACTCTGAAGCACTTCTGATATCGAGGGCATTGCTCTTGATGAACGCGCGGTAATTGAGCGGCACATCCGCTGCCTTTTCCCTCAGTGTCATCTCATTTATGCCCGATATGGTGTTGATGGGCGTCAGCAGCTCGTGGGACATATTTGTAAGGAACCTTGTCTTTGCGTTATTCGCGCGTTCGGCTTCTTCCTTGGCACGGTAGATCTCGTCATAATGCTTTGAGATAACGGTGCCGCGCATCACGAGCCATACTATAAGACCCGCTGCAAAAAAGATGGCTGCTACGATAAGAAGCCTTATTACAAACAGCTCGGGCAGCCTCGGCAGCTTTTCGATAGCAAAGGTATCATCCTGTATCACTTCATGAGTAGCGCGGTCGATGATCTGCAAATGGAGCTTATAATCCCCGTAGGGAAGATTTGTATACTCCAGTGCGGAGAGACGGCTTTTCTGCATTGTTATGCCTTTATCGGGACCGTCCTCAAGGTAAAGCCTTACGGTAGGATCCATCATGGAATAATCCATGACCGAGGGCATTATCTGCACGCGCCCCTTTGATGCGGGGATAGTATACTTGCCGTTTTCATCGGGGAATATCCTTTCAGAGTCGCAGCAGACCGAGCTGATATCGGTGCGTATCCTGCTTTCGGGTATGAAGTAATCATTTATATTGATCTTTGCCACGCCGTTCCTGCCGGGGATATAAAGCTCTCCGTCCTCGGTCATGTCGCAGTGGGGGTTGGATGTTATCGCGAACGGCAGACCGTTGGCTATCGTATAGCAGCTGTACTCCTTTATGTCGTCCGAAAGCATATCATCGGCATTTACCTTATATATTCCATCGGACGAAAGCACCCAGGCGCTGCCGCTGTCATCGAACCGGATATCATAGTTGGTGTTATAAGGGAAGGTCTTTACATGAGTTATACTGCCGTCCTTCAGGTACTCGATGGAGTTTGAGGTGACGAGCCAGAAAAGACCGCGCTGTTCGTCCTTTATTATCTTCAAGACGACATCGCTGGTAAGCCCGTCATCTCTGCCGAGCTTTGAAATGCCGTCCCGACCGAAGATATACATACCGCCCCCGTCCGTGCCTGCGAGCACAGAACCGTCATCGTCTTCGGCAACGCAGAGGAAAACGGGTTCCGTGATGCCGTCATCCGCGCCCGCGCTCTTTATGACGCTGCCGTCTTTTATCACCGCAAGCCCGCCGTAGGTGCCGACTATGAGGCTTCCGTCAGAGGCAAGCTCTATACATCTTATCTGATCGCTCGGAAGACCGTCTTCAACGGTAAATGCCGTGATATCGCCGCTGCCGAGGCAATGGATAAGACCCGAGCGGTCGTTGTAGGTGCCTATCCACAGACCGCCTTCGTTATCCTCGGTGATGCAGCGTATCCTTGCATTTCCGATATATTCGGTAAGTGCGTTTTCCTGCGGGCTGCCGTTTTCATCTATTATCCTGAGCCCGTTATCGGTGCCGATATAGATCTTTCCGTCATGCAGGCAAACGGCGTTAGTGACATCGCCGCCGATGCCCGCTCTTTCGGTCACGTCCACAAAACTGTTGGTCACAAGCTTCATAGCGCCCTGAGTTGAGGAAGCGAACCACATATTCCCCTGATAGTCGGAAGCGGTCATTTCAATGCCGCTGTTCATGGGGATATCATTGATCGGGCGGAAGGTCATGTTTTCATCAAGATACCCTGCGGTGCTTGAGGTAGATACCCATATCCTGCCGCAGTCGGCACTGAACCAGTGTACGGATACCCCTTCAAACTCAGGTATCTCGATCTTCTTCATATGATCTGTTCTGCTGCCGAAGCGTCCGTAATAGACATTGCCGAGCTCTGTGCCGATATAGATCATTCCCGCGTGTTCGGGGTCGGCTATAAGAGTTGTGATCTTTTCGGAGCCGAGATCTTCTGTTGTATAAAGCTCTCTCACGGCGCTGTCATCTACCGCGAAAACGCTCCCTTCCGAGGTCTGTCCGTAGATCCTTCCCGCGGGATCGGTATCAAGCCTGAGTATGCGTTTGCCCGAAAGGTCTTCTCCCTTCGGCTCATGAAGTCCGAGCTTTGCGTCGGCATAGCATATGCCCGATGTAGTGCCTATAAAAACATTGCCCGCGGTATCCTCTGCAAAGCTTCGGACAGAGGAGGACGGAAGGTCGTCCTTATATGTGATATGCTTTCGCTTTCTGCCATCAATGACAACAACGCCGTTATCATTGGTGCCTACCCATATCCTGCCCTTGCTGTCTTCAAAGATCGCCCTTGCGCTTGTAAGCCCCGCAGAGGTATCGAGCCTTTCAAAATTCGAGCCGTCATAAACGACAACTCCGCTGTAACCGCCTATCCATATCCTGCCGTCCCTCGCGCTCATGAGGTACATGGCATCGGAGGTCGGAAGACCGTTTGAAGCGTCATAGATCTCGGCGGAATATCCAACTCCGTCAAGCTGTCCCGTCGCGGCATAACCGCCGCCCGAGACAGGCAGATCGGCAGGCTGTTTTTGCTTTGCAAAAGCGACGACTGCATTTATATAAACAGCGCCCAGAGCCAGCGCCATAAGGACAGCCGCAGATCTTTTTAAAAAATTTTTCATCAAAAAGCCGCCCTTCTATACGTTTTGGTCATACTTTTTCAGGATCTCCTTGACCTCGGGGAGTGCTTCCATAAACACCTCAACGCACTTCGGATCAAACTGAGTGCCCTTTCCCTCCTCGATGATGGCGAGTGCCTTTTCAAGCGGGAAAGCAGGCTTATAGACACGCGGCGATGCCAGTGCGTCGAAAACATCGGCGACTGCCATGATGCGTGCCGAAAGCGGTATCACGTTGCCGTGAAGACCCTCGGGGTAGCCCTTGCCGTCCCAGCGTTCATGGTGGTATGCCGCCATATTCCTTGCTTCTTTCAGGTAGCTGTCACCCTCTACCGTACCGATCGCGTGTTCCATTATCCGCTTGCCCACGACGGCATGGGTCTTCATGATCTCATACTCCTCTTCGGTAAGCTTTCCCGGCTTATTCAGCACCTTGTCGGGGATATTTATCTTGCCGACGTCATGCAAAGGCGCAGATCTTACTATATCGGATATGAACTTAGGTGTGATCTTCTCGGCATAATAGCCCTTTCGCTGAAGACCCTCTACTATTATCTTTACATAGGCGGCGGTCTTTTGTATGTGAGCGCCCGTATCGGAATCGCGGCTTTCAACGAGGTCTGCCATCGTTATGATAAGTCCGTCCTGCATCTTAGATCCCGCCTCCGAAAGGCGTCTTATGCTTCTTGTTTTTTCCGCCTGATTGAGCATCATGCGGCAGAGGGCGGAATACAGCTTTTCCATCTCATCGCCTGTGCGGATGTCAAGCGCCCTGAACTGTCTTACAAATTCATCGAGCTGTTCCTGTGTAGTATCTTCCCTTGAAAAGCTGTCTGCGAATTTCGTGATTGAGCTTACGGGATAGATGATATGATACTGCGTCAGCCAGATGCCGACTGCACCTATTATCATAAAGAAGCTGAGAAAAACGGTTATCATCTCAACAAGAAAGCTTCTCTCGTCCACGATCAGCTCTTTCATGTCGATGTCGGCTATCACAAAGCAGACGCATCTGCCCTTGGCGTTATAGACAGGCTCGGCAACGGTGAGCAGGTAGCCGTATTCATCATCGGTGATAATAGGCTCGGCGTTCTTGCCCATGCTGAGCTTTCTGAGATACTCCTCAAGCTCCTTGTCATCCTTGACGACAGCTCCGACGGGGTCGGCGGGGGTATCTTCGGTGTCGATATCTATCACGACATGGAAGCCGTCGTCTTCAAGCCTGTAAACATAAAGGTATTCGACATCCGTTGAGTTTTTGAGTATACCCGCAATGTGTTCCCTCACGGTTTTGTAATCAAGCGTATCTTCACCCTTCTTCAGATATTCATCTATCCTGTTGCCGTTGAGTTCCGAAGCGGCTATCTTAACTATACCCCGCGCGAACTCTATGCGGTCTCTTATTATATTCTTGTGGTATACCCTCATGCAGATCAGCACCGCGGCGATCGCAACGAGTGACATTGATACCGTCAGCAGTATCAGGGTCTTGATACGCAGCGAGTACCGCTCCTTGTCAACGATATTCATCTCTTCGTCCGAGAGGGGTTTCTGCTTCCAGAGGGTGAGCCTGAACGAGTTCCTGAACCTGTCGGGGATAAGGCGGATGATGATCAGCACCAGAAGCACCGTAGCGGTCTTGTCTATAAGGTCTAAGATAAGGTTTGCCGTCATGTGTGCGGCGGGGACGTTGAACACGCCCGTTCTGTAAAGCACGCCCATCAGCGGATTGTTATCGAAGGAAAGGTCTTCCATAAACCAGGGTATCAGCGAACCGATGCCCCCGCCTATAAGCGTAAAGACCACTATCATGAGGGCGGCGCCGCCGAAAGAATCGGGGCGTTTACGCTTTGAGATATGCAGTGCCGCCATAGCGATCATTATGTTCAGCACGCCGTAATACAAAGAGCCGGGGTCGGAAATGCTCTTTATGATATTAGTGACGAACCCGACGATTATACCTGGAAGAAATCCGCCCATCAGAGAAACGACGATAGTTCCGACGGTATCAAGATACACGGGCAGCCCCAGAGCGGTCACGAGCGAACCCAGCAGCAGATTGAGAGCAATGCCGCACGCGCAGAAAAACAATGCGGTCATATTTTTTCTTTTAGCCTTTTTCAAAGTTGTATTCATCATAGCCTCCATTCAGCATTTTCTGCATACGCTGTAACGCAGGCGGGTCTTGCCCGTATCATCTTGAACAGCCGCGGCTGTTCTTAAAAAAAATGCAGAGAGTCGAAAAATGCAGGTATTTAAATAAAAAATATATGGCAGCAGCCCTGTTGATTCATTAACAAGAAGCTGTATTATTCACCTATTGTAATTATAACTCAAATTGTATACATTTTCAAGTACTTTGATAAAAAAATATTCATAAATCCTATAAAGTGTGTTAAAATAGACAAATCTTCTCCTTCCGATTTGGTTATTATTTCCACGAGCAGACAAAAAAAACCACCGGCATCTTGTTGACACCGGTGGTAAGTGTTGTGATGTTTATGCGTTTTCTGTCGGTGCGGGTGCATCGGGTGCGGGTGCATCGGCAGGCGGGTTGATACCCTGTCCTATCGCCTTGCCCGTGATAAAGCTGTTTATCATCGAGCGAAGGTCTACGCCTATGCCCTCGAGCATACCCGAAGAGATCTGATTTGTGGACTTTGTAACGTCCTCGATCATCTTTGCGGTATTGCCCTCGCCGTACATGGTGATGTTGCCGACGCTCGAGAGAGGTTCTGCAACAGCCTTTGCGATCTCGGGGAGTACCTCGAAGTACATCTGGAGCACCGCAGCCTCCTGCATCTTCTGCATAGCCTCAGCCTTGCGGTCAAGACCCTCAGCCTCAGCGAGGAGCTTTGCGCGGATAGCGTTTGCCTCAGCCTCACCGACTGCACGGATACCCTCAGCCTCCTGAAGCTTTGCAAACTTCATAGCCTCTGCCTTAGCCTTTTCAGCCTCAGCTTCCTTCTGTGTCTCATAAAGCTCAGCCTCAGCCTGCTTTGAACGCTGGAAGAGTGCCGCCTGAGCCTCCTGCTCCTTGCGGTATCTGTCGGCATCCGCCTTCTTCTTTACCTCAGCATTAAGAGCCTGCTCCTGAACTTCCGCCTGCTTTGCGTGCAGCATAACGCTCTGCTCGGTCTTGGCGATATCAGCCATAGAGCTTGTGACCTCGATGGTCTTTCTCTGCTCCTGCTCCTGTATCTTATAAGCGGCGTCTGCCTCAGCCTTCTTGACATCGGCAGCCTTTTTGAGCTCTGCCTGTCTGATGGCGAGGTCGTTGTTCTTCTGAGCTATCTCAGTCTCAGCCTGAACTCTCGCGTCGTTGGATTCTTTCTTAGCCTTTGCCTGTGCGATCTGGATATCGCGCTCTGCCTCAGCCTTTGTGATGGCGGCAGTCTTCTGTATCTTCGTGGTGTTGTCGATACCCAGGTTTTCGATAAGTCCCTGCTCATCGGTAAGGTTCTGAACGTTGAAGGACACGATCTCAAGACCCATAGCCGCGAGATCGGGGCTTGCGTTTTCCTGTACCTTCTCGGCAAACTTCTTGCGGTCGTTGACCATATCCTGAAGTCCCATCTGACCCACGATCTCACGAACGTTACCCTCAAGCACCTCGCGGGCTACGCCGCAGATGTAAGCGGTGTTCTGGTTCAGGAAGTTCTGAGCCGCGAGAGCTATCATCTGCTCCTTGTCGGAGATCTTGATATTAACGACCGAATCCACCTTGATGTTGATGTAATCGGCGGTGGGGACGCTGGTAGCGGTCTTAACATCTACCGAGATAAGCTTCAGCGAAAGCTTGTCAAGTCTTTCGAGGAAGGGGATTTTGATGCCCGCTTTTCCTATCAGTACCTTTTTTCGCAGACCCGATATGATGTACGCCTCATCGGGCGGGGCTTTACAGTAACCGGATACTATGATACATATAAGAAGCAGCACTCCTATCGCGATACCTATGTATCCGAGATTTTCCATGATTAATTCCATAAACGTACCTCCTTGCTGTACGATGTCGAACTGTGCGGTGTTTTCCGCATGACCAAAGTATATCATATATCGAACACAATGTCAATATTATTCTATACCGCTTCATATGGTCATATGAACCGATAAAGCCCTGTCGGCTTTTACGGCAGACAGGGCATCATCATTATTTTTTAGCGGGGCTTTTCTTCAACATTTTTATGCACGAAGTCAGCGGTCTGCCGAAGATCTCAGCCGACAGCAGGAATGCGGCTGCGACAGATATCATTACAGCCGCCCACCACCAGTGGTTCGGCAGCTTTATGAAGATATACTCGGTGAAGATCTCGGTATAAAGGATATAGTACAGCAGCGGACGGTGCCAGAAATACACCTGCAAGGTGCGCGAGCCGAACTTTGTGAAGAAAGGTATCACGAACGAGGGGACAAGTGATATAACTGCTATTATCAGCACTGCCGAGATAAGCATGGCGGCAGCTCTGTCCCAGAATTCGGTGTTCGGCAGCTGTACAACATCATACGGATTCTTTCCGGTAAAGAGGCGGCGGAAGTAGCGCACATCCCTGAAGCGGAAGAAGCATAGATAACCCCACGTCACGAATGCCGCTGCCGAAAGAATACGGATATACCATTTCTTGCAAAATCTCTGAACAGACTTTGGCGTAAGGCAGCAGCCCGCGTAGTAGAACGGGAAGAATACGATGAGCCTTGAAAGCGACAGCCATTCATCGGTCTCGGTGTCATAGCCTGTCATCAATGCCAGCGCTATACTGAATATCATAACGAATCTGCTGTCGATGTTGCGGGCGGCATATGTTATGATCCGATAACCCGCAAGCACGAAAAGATACCAGTACACCCCGTCACCGCTCAGGACGCTGAAATAACCGCCCGTCATCTCATCATCAAACAGCATCTGAGCAAAGCCGACCAGCATTTTGAGCATGAATCCGAGTATGAAGTAGACTTTGACCGGCTGCCAGTTGAAACGGTCGGTATCCTTTTTGCCGAAAAGCCCCGAAATAAAGAGGAATGCGGGCATATGAAAGGCATAGATGAACAGGAATATGCCGTGCAGGGTATCGTTTAGCTCTTCCGATTGAGTGAGCGGCTCGGGCTCGGTGAGATCGTCTATAAAATGCCCGACGACAACAAGTATTATAAGAAGGAACTTTACGTTATCGAAAAGATGTGCGCGGCCGTCGGTGCGGGTGTTGCCGTAAGCGAGGCGCGAGATCAGTGACTGTTTTTTTTCATCACTCATATACCGTCACGCTCCTTGTCGGTGTCGGTTATCAGCATGGCATCGCCGAAGCTGAAAAAACGGTAGCGTTCGCTGACGGCTGTGCGGTAGACGTTCATCGTGTTCTCATACCCCATAAAGGCGGATACCAGCATTATGAGGGTGCTTTCGGGAAGATGGAAATTGGTTATCAGCCCGTCCAGCACCTTGAATTCAAAGCCGGGGTAGATGAATATCTCCGTCCTGCCGTCGCAGGCTTTTACCTCGCCGTACTTCTGCGCCACAGATTCAAGGGTGCGGCAGGAGGTAGTGCCTACGGCTATTACCCTGCCGCCGTTTGCCTTTGTCTGCCTGATAAGCTCGGCAGTGCGCTCGGTGACTTCGTAATGCTCCGAGTGCATTTTGTGGTCCAGCACCTTGTCCTCCTTAACGGGACGGAAAGTGCCAAGACCCACATGAAGCGTAACATAAGCGATGTTCACTCCCCTGCTCTCTATATCGGAAAGCAGCTCCTTTGTAAAGTGAAGCCCCGCGGTAGGTGCGGCGGCAGAGCCTATCTCCCGCGAGTAAACGGTCTGATAGCGCTCCTTGTCCTCCAGCTTTTCGGTGATATAGGGCGGCAGCGGCATCTGACCTATCTCATCGAGGACGGAATAAATGCTCGCGCCCTCATAGAAAAACTTAGCCACGCGGTTGCCGTCGGACTTGACTTCGGTTATCTCGGCAGTGAGCTTTCCGCCTCCGAAGACGAATCTTCTGCCGACCTTTGCCTTCTTGCCGGGGCGGCAGATGAGCTCCCATTCGTCATTGCCCTTTTGTTCGAGCAGCAGGAATTCTATAAACCCGCCGCTTCCCTCCTTCTCACCGTAGATACGGGCGGGCAGCACGCGGGAATCGTTGAGGACGAGCAGGTCGCCCTTGCGCAGGTACTGCGGCAGGTCGTAAAAGTGCTTATGCTCCATCTCACCACTTGTCCTGTCGGCAACGAGCATACGGGAAGCGGTTCGCGGCTCAACGGGGTGCTGAGCTATAAGCTCTTCGGGAAGATCATACCAAAAATCAGATCTCTTCATATTTGCAATATCAAGCATTTTGGGTTTCTCCTTATATATATGTGATACCTCATGCCAAACAGAGCGGAATTAACAAAAAATTTAAAATTTCTTGTATTCTCCTATTGACAAGCGGAAAAATATCTGTTATTATTGTTGATAGGATAATAAAGATAGAGGTGCGGTCGCGATGATTACGCGGCAGGTGCTAATGTTCGGTTCCCGACCGTTCAGCCTGCTGCCGAAAGGCAACACCGCCGAAGCTTTGGTGTACGGGACACTATTGCTGACTGTTCGGTAAACAGCCGTTCAGTTGTCATCATGCTTTATGGTGGAGTGCTATCGTCATTTCTTTTGATGTCAACATTTCTATTATATTGTATGATGGCCGGCTTTTCAACCGGTTTTTTTATTGTTTTAAGAAATTTTATGCTTTGTACATTTTATGGAAATATCTCGCGCTGTTACATAGACGGCGGGCAGGGCATATTATGAAATTATAAGGCAGGAAAAAGGAGAAATGTATTATGAAGACTTTCAATGTAGGTATCATCGGTGCTACGGGTATGGTAGGTCAGAGATTCACTCTGCTGCTCAGCCGTCATCCGTGGTTCAATGTTGTATGCGTTGCAGCTTCCGCACGTTCCGCAGGCAAGACCCTCAAGGACGCTGTAGGCAGCAAGTGGGCTATGACCGAGCCCATGCCCGAGGACATCGGAAACCTCGTAGTGCTCGACGCTGAAAAGGACATCGACAAGATCGCGGCTCAGGTAGACTTCGTATTCTGCGCTGTTAACATGAAGAAGGATGAGATCAAGGCTCTCGAAGAGAAGTATGCAAAGGCTGAGGTGCCTGTTGTTTCCAACAACTCCGCCCACAGACATACCGATGACGTTCCCATGGTGATCCCCGAGATCAACCCCGAGCACATCGAGATCATTCCCGCACAGAGAAAGCGTCTCGGCACTAAGCGCGGCTTTATCGCTGTTAAGTCCAACTGCTCGCTCCAGAGCTACGTTCCCGCACTCGCTCCCCTGCACGACAAGTACAAGGTGACCAAGGCACTCGCCTGCACCTATCAGGCTATCAGCGGCGCAGGCAAGACCTTTGAGACCTGGCCCGAGATACTCGATAACGTTATCCCCTACATCGGCGGCGAGGAGGAGAAGTCCGAGCAGGAGCCTATGAAGATCTGGGGCAAGATCGTCGGCGACAAGATCGTTGACGCTACCGAGCCCAACATCACCGCACAGTGCCTCAGAGTTCCCGTTTCCGACGGTCACACCGCTGCTGTATTCGTAAGCTTTGAAAAGAAGCCCACCAAGGAGGAGATCCTTCAGGCATGGAAGGAATTCTCGGGCGTTCCTCAGGAGCTTGAACTTCCCTCTGCTCCCAAGCAGTTCCTCAACTACTTTGAGGAGAACGACAGACCTCAGGCAAGACTTGACAGAAACCTCGAGGGCGGCATGGCTGTATCCATCGGCAGACTGCGTGAGGACAGCCAGTACGACTATAAGTTCGTATGCCTTTCACACAACACCCTGAGAGGTGCAGCAGGCGGCGCTGTACTGCTCGCCGAGCTGCTCGCTGCAAAGGGCTATTTTGACTGATAATAACTGACAGTCCGTATTTTTATCACTGTTGAAAGGAGTAAATCCTATGAAGAAGATTATTTTCACCGGCGCGGGCGTTGCTATAGCTACTCCCATGAACGCCGATGGTTCTATCAATTATGAAGAGCTGGGCAGGCTGATAGACTTCCAGATAGATAACGGCACAGACGCTGTTATCATCTGCGGCACTACCGGCGAAAGCTCTACCATGACCGACGAAGAGCATATCGAATGCATCGACTTTGCGGTAAAGAGAGTAGGCGGAAGGATACCCGTTATCGCAGGTACAGGCTCTAACCACACCGATTATGCCGTGAACCTCTCCAAGAAGGCTGAGGCACTCGGTGCAGACGGTCTGCTTCTTGTTACACCTTACTACAATAAGGCTTCTCAGGAAGGTCTTTACAGGCACTACAAGGCTATCGCCGATGCGGTGACACTGCCTATCATCCTTTACAACGTACCTTCTCGTACAGGCACGAGCATCGCACTCGAGACCGTAAAGAGACTTTCCGAGATCGAAAACATCGTTGCCATCAAGGAAGCTTCGGGCGACATCAGCCGCGTGGCAAAGATCCGCGAGCTTTGCGGTGATGACATCACCATCTATTCGGGCAACGACGATCAGATCGTTCCCATCATGTCGCTGGGCGGCAAGGGCGTTATCTCCGTGCTCTCAAACTGTATGCCCAGGGAGACACACGATATCGCTGCCCTCTGCTTAGAGAACAGATACGACGAAGCTTCGGCTCTCGCTATCAAGACTCTGGGCTTTGCAAACGCGCTCTTCTGCGATGTAAACCCCATTCCCGTAAAGGAAGCTCTGAACATCATGGGCTTCAAGGCGGGCTCGTGCAGGCTTCCCCTCTGTGACACCTCAGACGCCAACAAGGCTAAGATCCGCGCAGAGATGGAAAAGCACGGACTGGTAGGCATCATCAAGTAATATAATAAAAGGGCGGCTGAGATTCCGCCCTTTTTTATAAAGAGCAAAACACATCTTTTTCCGAACTCAAACGGTAAAGTTCCAAAACGAAAGGACGTTAAAGATCATGACTAATATAGCTATATGCGGTGCCAGCGGACACATGGGCAGAGTCATTGCCGATATCATCGCAAACCGTGACGACTGCACCGTAACTGCGGGCATCGACAAGATAACCGAAAAGTACGCAGACTTTCCCATTGTAGAGTCTCCCGACAAGCTTCCTGCAAAGCCCGATGTTATCATCGACTTCTCCCACCCCTCGACACTCGACGGTCTGCTCGGCTACTGCCTTGACAACGGCGTACCGCTCGTGATCGCTACAACCGGCTACACCGATGAGCAGATCGCACAGATCAAAAAGGCTGCCGAGAGCATACCCGTGTTCTTCACTTTCAATATGTCGCTCGGCATAAATCTTCTTGCCGACCTTGCCAAAAGGGCTGCGGCGATACTCGAGGGACAGTTCGATATCGAGATACTCGAAAAGCACCACAATCAGAAGCTTGACGCTCCCAGCGGCACCGCCATCATGCTGGCTGACGCCATCAACGAGACTCTCAACGAAAAGTGCAGCTACGTTTACGACCGTCATTCCGTCCGCGCAAAGAGAAGCAAGACCGAGATCGGTATGCACTCTGTACGCGGCGGCACCATCGTCGGCGAGCACGAGATCATCTTCGCCGGACGCGACGAGGTCATCACGCTCAAGCACGAGGCTCACTCAAAGAGCGTTTTCGCGGTAGGCTCGGTGAACGCTGCGATCTTCCTCAGCAAAAAGAGCGCGGGCCTTTATGCGATGAACGATATGCTCGCAGAAGTGTGATACAAGGATATTGGCTTATAAAATCAAATAACCGCCAAAGGCTGTAACGAAGTTGTTTCTTCATGTTACAGCCTTTTTCTTTTGCATATTTAATAACTTTGTTCAGTTTCTTAATATATTTTTATATATATTGAACACCAAAACTGTGAATAATTTGTTAGAATTGTTTATTGAAATAAAGTGCGTAAAGTAGTAAAATATAAATATGTAAGACCGCACGGAAACGTGCAAATCTTTTATCGAAAGGAACGATCAACTATGAAGATGAAGAGAACTCTCTCGGCTGTAATGGCATCGGCTATCGCAGTTTCGGGAATGTCGGCTTTCAGCGCTTCTGCTGAGACAATTGATAACAGCGTAGGAGCTGCCGTAAAAGGCACCGCAGGAATAACCTTCCAGACCGACGGCAATTACACCTACCGCGACATTGCTAACACTTCGGGAGCACACGGTGTATTCCCTCAGAAGGAAGTAGGCTGCGCAGGCGGCGCTAACGGTTTCAGCACCATCGACGCGGGCGATGTTGCCATAAACGGCAGCGGTACATATACCGTTTCCATCCCCACAGAGGGTGTCATAGACATTGAGCCCGACCTGAAAAAGCCCGCAAATAAAAAGGCATGGTGGATAGACGAAGCTGCGGGTATCAGCAGAATGGGCTCTAAGTGGAGCATGAGAGGTTCTTACGAGCCGCCCGAAATCGAAGTGCCCGAGGGCGAAGAGGCTGCTATCCCGGGAGTTGAGGAATGGGTGCTCAGCGAGGGCAACTCAAGCTTCAATATGCTCGGTATCTCCACTGATATCCCCGCTTACTACGACAAGGAAACACACAAGTGCTACCTTGATGCTGCAATGACCCAGGAAGTCACCGTTTCAGACGTAAGCGTTGACATCCCCGGCGCAGGCACTTTCAAAGGCGATGCAGCCTGCTGGAAGGACGATGTAAGCACTGTATGTGTATCGCTTATCAATGTTTACGGCGAGGATAACAGCACTATCGACAGCTCCGCTTTCCCGACCGAAGACGGCACCATCTCGGTTACATTCACGATCAAATTCCCCGAGACCAAGACAGACCTTTCCAAGAAGGGCAAGATCACCGTTGCAAAGAAGAAGGCTTACACAGGCAAGGCTCTGAAGCCCGCTGTTACCGTCAAGGCTGACGGCAAGGCCCTGAAAAACGGCACCGACTACTCGGTATCCTACAAGAACAACAAAAAGCCCGGCAAGGCTACCGTTACCGTCACCGGCAAGGGCAATTACACCGGCAAGAAGTCCGCTTCCTTCATCATCGTTCCCAAGAAGCAGGCTGCACCTTCCGTAAAGGCTCTCGGCAAGCAGAAGATCAAGGTGACTGTCAAGAGAGACAAGCTGGCAACAGGCTATAAGTTCCAGTACTCCACCGACAAGAAGTTCAAGAAGGGTGTCAAGACCGTTACCATCAGCAAGAACAAGACCACTTCCAAGACCATTGCAAAGCTCAAGAAGGGCAAGACCTATTATGTAAGAACTGCTGCTTACATCAAGGTAGGCAAGACCGCTTATGCCGGCTCGTTCAGTAAGGTCAAGTCTGTTAAGGTAAAATAATAACTCTCATATGAAACAAAATAAAGCCATCTGTATCATTTCGGTACAGATGGCTTTATACTTTTATCATCGGTCATGCGTCAGCTGCTGTGAGCTTTTGAAGCTTTGAAGGTCTTGGTATCTTCCTCAGATATCTGTAGCAGCGGCGGTAATCGGAGTAGGCTTTCTGCCAGTCCTCGGAAGTCGGTGTATATCCGCCGAAGCATACCCTTTCAAACAGCGCTATCAGTTTATCGGGAGAGCAGCCGCGCGTGGTGTGCAGGTATTCGCTCAGCATCGCGGCGGTGTAAGCCGAGAAGTCCTTTCTGGTCGAATAGTTGATAAGCCAGATAAGGTGTCGGTAAAGCTTCAGCACCCTCTTGTCGGGCTGCATGAACGGCAGTCTCAGCCGCAGCCAGAGCTCGGCAAAGCGGTCGAGCATCAGCACGAACACGATCACGAAACCTACTATTATGACCAGAAGCAAACGGCTGAGTATCCGCAGAAGCATCGCGGCATTCCCGCCGCCGTTATTCTGCTGCTGATTTTTATAGTCGGGAACGGTGGGGTCGAATGTCAGCCAGCCTACGCCTGAGATATAGACCTCAACAAAGGCATGGGCGTGCGAATCCCTTACGACAAAGCTCTTGGAATTGTTGATGGAGGGTGATGTATTCACCGCAGGCTCAAAGCAGGCGAAGCCTTCAACGTATCTTGCGGGAAGCCCGACAGAACGTGCCATAAGCGTCATGGCGGTAGCATAGCTGGAGCATACACCCGTCTTGCCCTCAAAGATGAAATAATCTATCGACTTGTCCTGCGGGACGTAATCCATATCGTATTTATAGCCTGTCTTTTCAAAATAAGATTCGAGCAGGCGTGCCTTTTCAATGTCGCTGTGCGCGTCCTTAACGATCTTCTGAGCAAGCTCCTCAACGCGGTCGGAGGTGTTGCGAAGATCAAGGAAACGGCTCTGTGCCGAGCTGTAATCTTCATAAAGCCGCAGAGCGTTCTCGCTGCCGTTTTTCAGCAGCAGGTCTACATAATCTTCGCCGCTGAGCCCGAGGGCATATGCGTACTCGTAGAAATCTCCGCTGGGATCCATGAACTGAAAGCTGTCATTGAGCACCTTCGCATTTCCCGAACCGTTGGGAGAACGAAGCACAATACCCTGCGGGTATTTCTTGTAGGGCAGCTCAGCGAGCCTGTCGTAATCGGTGATTATGCCGTAAGGCGAGGGCAGGTACGCGGGAGCGAAGGTATCATCGTAAAGGCGGCCGTGTTTTACGGGCACCTGACCTTTTACTTCCGTGATCTCTCCTATACCGCCGTTCGTGTCTATAATGACCTTCATGTCGTTCATGATATCATCATAGGAATACTCGGGCATTACGGAAGAATAGACGTATGAGAAATCATCGGTATTATCGAGCCTTTTCCAGATATCTCCGTTGAAGTAATCAAATGAAGTGCCTCTGAGGTAGTATTCGCTGTTGACACCATCAGTCTCGAAATAGAAAAGCGGTTCGTTCGATGGAGCGCCCATTCCGTAGCGCTGGCTTGAATCCTCGCCCAGCTGCTCATAATTCCCTCCGCCGATACCCGTGGAGTAGTAGTTGAAGAAATTGGCGTTCTTTTCAAGCTCTGAGGTGTAGCGCGGCTTTTCTATCATCATCGTGGCAGCGCCCGTAAATGTCACGAACAGCGCTATGCTTATGATATATGAAAGATCGAGCCTAAGCCTGCCGCGTGCCGCCGACGGCATCGAGGGGTCAAGCCTTCGGTTATGTACCATCACGGCGATGAACATAGTGACGATAAGCGTCACGACTATCTCGGGCATTTCCTCCGCACGCTTGGCGTAAATGACAAAGGGAAAGAGTATGCAGAGCATCGCGCCGAGACTTCGGTATCGTATCTGAGTGAAGTAGTAGAGTATCGAGATCATAAAGAAGCCGCCGCCCAGCATTATAGCGCCGAGGTAAAACGGCTGCGAGGAATAGTTGCCTTCATCTCCGTAGAACCAGGTCACGGGGGCTGTAAAGCTACTGCTGTTGTACGCACCCGTGACAAGCAGCGATCCCGCGCCCATCTCTATTATAAAGAACATGACCGTATAGATCAGTCCGCCCGCAACAGGTCTTTTCTTCAGCTTGTCAAACAGCATGAACAGCAAAAAAGCTGCCGCGAGAAATCCTGCCGTACACAAAGGTGCTGCGGGTCGGTAGAGCGTATAGACAACTGAAAAGCAGACCGCTCCGCCCAGCAGCAGCGGGCACAGATAATTGCTCAGGCGCTCCGCCATAGTGATCCTGACGGCGGGCTGCCGAGCTTTTTTTGTCTTATTATTTTTCGGCATGAAACTGCCTCCGTTTATTTTTGCTTTTTTAATTCAAATTCCTTTGAGATCGACCACATATTCGGGCAGATGTCACCGAGCCCCGAATCGGCAGCGTTGATGACCATAACTTCGGGCAGCGCCGAGGTTATCCGTATCACCGAGCTGCTCTGCTCTGCGGTAGCGGCGGTAAAGCATATCGCCACCTTGCCCGAAAGGACGATATCCTCCGGGATAAGGCTTACGTTTTTATCCGGCTTGAAGTCGCCGAGAAGCTCCTGTATCTGGTAGACATCACCGATGCTGCGGATATCTATGCAGTACCAAAGCCCGTCCTTCGGGAAGTAGAACGCGGCTTCCCTGCCCTCGCGTATAAGCATCGTGAATACAGCGAGCGCACCCTCTATCACGTTATCTCTTACCGAAAGCGAAAGCTCGGTATCCTCTATATCGGGGGCATCGAGGAAGAACAGCTGACCCGAACCGACTATCTGCTCATCAAGGCGCACCATGTATTCATCGCGCTTTGAAGAAAGCTTCCAGTTTATCCTCTTTATGGGGTCGCCGGGTATGTAAACTCTGTGTTCATAGCCTGCAAGACCTGTCGGTATCATAGAGACTTCATCAGCTTCCTCTTCCTCATCGTCATTGTTGAGTATCATTGATGTCGTTTTGAGGAAGTCCGTCTGCACGGCAGCGTCGGGGATATCGGGGTAGATTGCCACCGTCTGAACTTCAAGCGCCGCTTTTTTCAGACTGAAGCTGAATATGCCGAGGTAGTCGGTAAGCCGCACCTCGCTTACATAAAGTGCTGCCGCGCCCGAATATTTCGCGTCAAAGGCGATATCGACATTATTGACTTCCCTGCCCGCGACGGCAGCTTTGAAAAGAAGCCCGTCACGCGGCAGGAGCTGAGGAGTAGAGCCCGCGAAGATCTCGATGGGGGGAGAGGGCAGCAGTATCCGCTTTGAAAGGCGGACGGTCATAGTCACCTTATCCTTTTTGTTCGCAGCGGGCTTGTCGATGGTTATTTCAACATTGATAAAGAAAGAGATGAGCAGGGTCAGCAGCGTTGAGAGAACAAACGCGCATATCAGAGCGGCTGTCAGTATAACGCCCGCCGTGCCGTCAATGTACTTCATAACAGCAAGCGTCACGCCGATACAGCCGAGATATGAGAGCAGCGCCGTCACCATCTTGAAGGTGTTGTTCTTCCGCACGCCCTCGGGCAGCTCACCTTTCAATATCAGTTTTCTTCTTTCTTCAACTGTCATACTTTCACCAAGCTTACTGAACGGGAGCCGCAACGTTGAGCGCTGCCTGCTCTGCAACTGCCTCCGCATTCGGGAAAGCGGACTTGCCCTTTGGCGAGAGCATAAGTCTGTGAGCCAGCACGGGCGAAAGCATTCTCTTTACGTCATCGGGCACAACGTAATCCCTGCCCTCAACGTAAGCCAGCGCCTTTGCGGCTTTCAGCAGCGCGATGCCCGCACGGGGCGAAGCGCCGAGCTTTATCAGCTCGGAATTACGGGTAGCATTGAGCAGTGCCACGATATAATTCTTGACATTAGTCTCGCACCGTACCGACTTGACCGCTTCGATGTGACGTTTCACGTCCTCGGTGGTCATAACGGCTGAGAGCTTTTCCGAGAACTCCTTAGTCTCGGAGCGGTTTATGATATCCAGCTCCTCGTCGGGCGAGGGGTAGCCCATTGATATCTTCATAAGGAATCTGTCCATCTGGGCTTCGGGCAGGTGATATGTACCGTAAGTCTCGACGGGGTTCTGCGTCGCCAATACCATAAAAGGATCGGGCAGAGGCATTGTCCTGCCGTCAAGGGATATCTGATGCTCCTCCATGACCTCGAGCAGGCTGGACTGAGACTTCGGCGAAGCGCGGTTGATCTCATCGGCGAGCAGGAAGTTGCACATAGCAGCACCAGCCTTATACTCAAGCTCGCGTGTCTTTGAGTCTATCATCGAAAAACCGACGATATCGGAAGGCATGATATCGGGGGTGAGCTGTATTCTGTTAAAGCGCCCCTGCACCGAGCTTGCGAGCGCGGAAACGAGCCTTGTCTTACCGACACCCGGGACATCTTCTATAAGTATATGGCCCTCGGAGAGCATAGCGCAGACGACCTTCACGATAGCGTCACGCTTGCCGACGATGACCTTTTCTATATTCACAACAAGTGATTCTATTTCTTTATTCATTCATCATGACCTCATTTCGTTTAATATAAATAAAAAGCTAATCTCATTATAACAGATTAGCTTAAAAAAATCAACAGTTTTCACCTATTTTTTAATTTGAAGCAAGCGGATATGCGAAATGAGCAAGGGCGGCGGAAGATAAAAAAAGACACCGCAAACGCGATGTCTTTTTGATGGAGCGGATTACGAGGCTCGAACTCGCTACCTCCACCTTGGCAAGGTGGCGCTCTACCAGATGAGCTAAATCCGCATATATGCCTCCGGACGGAATCGAACCATCGACACGGGGATTTTCAGTCCCCTGCTCTACCTACTGAGCTACAGAGGCAAAGCAAGCAAACTGTACCTGTGCCGCAGCATGGCACGGCAACGACCGGAATGGGGCTCGAACCCACGACCTCCAGCGTGACAGGCTGGCGTTCTAACCAACTGAACTACCCGGCCTGACAGTAAAGCTTTCGCTTTACAAAGTGGAAACTATAGGGCTCGAACCTATGACCCTCTGCTTGTAAGGCAGATGCTCTCCCAGCTGAGCTAAGCTTCCATGTAGCAGGCTTTCTTTACTTGCTCTCTTCAACGTATATAATTTTATCACATCACACGGAGAATGTCAAGGGCTTTTTGCAGATTTTTTTAAGTTTGTAGCTTTTTACAAAAGTTTTCAAGAATATAGTTTTCTTTTCACAAACAGGTGTTCTTATCCCCGCCTTCGGGCACAGAACCCGTAAATTCCGTTGCCGAAAACGTATTGCAGTCAGAAACCTGCTCAACGGCAGGCTGCGGGCTCTTCCCTGCTG
This sequence comes from Ruminococcus sp., assembly GCA_024697545.1. Classification (GTDB taxonomy): domain Bacteria; phylum Bacillota; class Clostridia; order Oscillospirales; family Ruminococcaceae; genus YE71. The sequence continues at coordinate 28,649 of JAILFN010000030.1, read as the reverse complement.
CGGCGTAAAGCTCGGCAAACGCCGTCACTCCGCCGCGGTAGAGCTTCTGCTGGAGGGATATAGGCAAAGTGTTGTAAAACGCCATCGCCGCGCGGTCGGATTCAAGAAATTCGCTCATGTCTTTATAATCGGTCGTCATGACCCCATCTCCTTATAAAAAAAATTCTCACGCTGATATTATCTCCCTCAGCGTGAGAATTATTACAGGAATATTTTGCCGTCAGTTTTCGATGACGCGGTAATTGTCGGCTGCCTCTTCCTTTCTGGCATATTCCGAAACGTTCAGCACCTCTACCTTGAGCGGGCGCTGACCCATGTTTATGGCGATCTTATCACCGACCTTTACGTCATAAGACGCGCGGGCGATCTTGCCGTTTACCTCGATCTTGCCTGCGTCGCAGGCTTCGTTGGCAACGGTACGGCGCTTTATAAGGCGCGTTACCTTTAAATACTTATCAAGTCTCATCGTTTCTTCCTCCGATCTTTATTTTGGAAAGCCGCCGTTTAGGATAACATATACCACCATCGACAGCATATCTATCATCAGGGCAGCTCCTAAGACAACAGCGGCTATTCTAAGCCCCTTCTTTGCCTTCTTCTTATTATCATCAGTTATTACCTTTTGCAGCAGCTCATCTGCGGCAGAGGGTCTCTGAGGCAGCGGCTCCTCACGGGCAGGTGCCTTGTCAAGCACCAGCTCGTCCAGGGATATCTCAAACAGATCGCTTATGGCGACCAGCTTTTCCATATCCGGGGTCGAATCGCCAAGCTCCCACTTTGAAACGGTCTGACGGGAAACGTTCAGACGGTTTGCGAGCTCTTCCTGAGAGAAGCCTCTTCTTTTTCTGAGGTCATACAGCTTATTATTGAACTCCATTTTTGTCCCCGCCTTTCTTTGCTGCAATCAGTATCACCGCAGTGACGCCAAGTGCGGCTGTACACGCAAGACCTGCTTCAAGTCCATACTCGCCGCCGTTTATTATATTGGCTTTATGAACATTGAACAGGAGTACTCCCTCCGAGCTTTCGTTTCCGCTGAGATCTATACCCATTATGCAATAGAGCAGGAAATTCCACACGCTGTGCAGACCGCAGGCTATCCACAGGTTCTCCCGTCTTGCAGCCAGCAGGGAGAATATCACAGAGATGAGATACAGATTTACGATGCCGCACACCGCATAGCCCGCTCCCATACCGAGGATATCGGTGCCCATCATGTGCAGCAGGATAAATACAGCCGCATTGATATTCACAGCCGCAGGCAGCGAAAGCTTCTGTCTAAGACTTGTCATGAGAAAGCCGCGGCAGATGATCTCTTCGGCAGCGCCCTGTATAATGAACGCGAAAAAGAAAAGGATCAGATCTCTTATACCGACCTTCCCCGAAAAGCCCTCAAAGCTCATAGCTCCTGTCAGGCAGCATATGACCGCTATGACAAGCAGCAGAGCGACAGCCAGCGATCCGCCGAGAATGTGCTCGGGGACTTTTCTCGGGAGAAGCCCCAAAGCTGCGGGGTCGCGCTTTTCCACCAGCCTGCAATAGATGAGAGCCGCGGCTCCGAAGACTGCGAAACCGCCGAAAGACATCAGCTCCATCAGAGCACCGTCGGGCATGACTCCGTGGAGCGGGTCATAGCCCATAGCGGTGAGGACGCCGATGACGACCGCCTCACCGACAACAGCTGCCACGCCATAGACCAGCACAAACCCCAGCAGCTTCTTGACAACGAACTCAGCCTTTGACATCTCGGTGTCATTATTAAAAGGGCTGATCCTCCGAATGAAATGAATGATACTTTTTATCATCGAACATACCTCCAAAGCAAATTTGATGATATCATTGTATCATTTCCCGCGAAAAAGGTCTACCAACCAACGTTGTCATTCTGTCAACAGACAGCGGCAAAGCTGTCAAGAACCGTTGCAGCGCCCGATTTTACAGGGAAAACAGCATTTTCACCGTCACGGCAGCCGAGCAAAAATAAAAAAGGGGCAGTCCTTGCGAACCGCCCCGAAAAGTGATCTTACTTCTTGTTTACAGCGTCCTTGAGGGTCTGACCTGCCTTGAATACAGGAACAGTCTTTGCGGGGATGGTAACGGTCTCCTTGGTGCGGGGATTTCTGCCGGTGGTCTCGGGCTTCTCCTTGGTCTTGAATGTACCGAAACCTACGAGAGTGATCTTGTCGCCTGCAACGAGTACATCGGTGATGGAATCGATAACAGCGTCAAGAGCCTTCTCTGCGTCCTTCTTGGAATATCCGCCTTTTTCTGCGATAGCATTGATAAGTTCTGCCTTTTTCATTTTCAATAACCTCCAAAATTTTTTTAATATATCAAGCGTCAATGTGCTTAATCAACGTTAGTTATAAAGTTCCTCCGCCGTGAGCCCGTCGAGTCCCGAGCCTTCCGCGGCTTCAAACCTTTCTATAAAGCCCTCACACTCTGCCGCGAGCGCTTCTTCGGCATCGCCGCCCGAAAGCCTGACGATATTCGCGCATACGAGCATCGCCTTTGCGATATCGCCGCTGTCGATGAGCTTTTTGGCGAGCGACTTTGCCTGCTCTTCGCTTTCAAGCTCTACACCCGCGCGCGCCGCCCTTTTGCCGAGCTTCTGCGCCCTCATTAGCGAGGGAAAGACCTTAGGCACGCTTTTGAGCGTATCGGTGTAGGTTTCCTGCTGTTTTTCGTCCTTTTTTATGGCGTCCCAGTTGGAGAGCACCTTATCCACGGTATCTGCCTTGACATCTCCGAAAACGTGAGGATGGCGAAGTATGAGCTTTCTGCATACCTCATCGGCGATGGCTTCAAGGTCAAAATGCTGAGCTTCAGCCTCAATGTCGGCGTGGAAGACCACCTGAAGCAGAACATCGCCCAGTTCCTCGCGAAGCATCTCGGGACTGTCGCAGTCGATAGCCTCAAGCACCTCGTAGGTCTCTTCAAGGAAGTCACGCCTTATAGACTGATGGGTCTGCACCTTATCCCAGGGGCAGCCTTTGTCAGACCGAAGCAGCGAAACTATCTCTTTCAGATCATCGACATTATAAAACCCCTTGGCGAGCAGAGCTTTTGTGCGCCGCTCAAATTCAGACTGTTCAATCAGATACAATAGCAAAACACCTCTCAAAACCGCGTCCACAGCGCGTTTTTCCGTGTACTACTATTTTAACCCATAACTCCGAAAATTTCAAGGGCTTTTAACATTTTTTTTTGTGAAAAACCGAAAAAACTGATATTTCGGCGAAATACACAATAAAGCAAAAGAAATCAAACAGATAATTGCGCCAAATGTCACAGAAGCAAGCACTCCGAGGCTGTGCATCACGCCCGAAAAGCTTTCATCCACGAGCCTTTGGACAAGATATGCAGCAGCACCGCACAGGAGCGCGGGTATCGCGGGATCGTATAGTCTCCGCATCACGCGGCGCGGAGCTTTGCAGCCATCGGTAAGGAGCTTCACCGAACCGAAGCACACCACCGCCTGAGACACCACGGTAGCCACCGCTGCCCCGCAGATGTTAAGCTCGGGCATCGGGATCAGAAGCATGTTCAGCGCCAGCTTCACCGCTATCCCGACAAGGCTCACGAGCATAGCGGACATCTGTCTGCCGCACGCCTGCATCGCAGTAAGGCAGGGCAGCGAAACGCCCATAAACACGACACCCGCGCCGAGTATCGAAAGGGGTGCGGCACTGACCGAGATCTCCGCCGCCGAACCGTGAAACATCAGTTCTAGCAGCGGCTTTGCAAGTATGCAGACCCCGACTCCCCCGGGCAGGGCTATGCCCGCGCTCATAAGATACATGGAGCCGAGAATGCTTTCCGTTTCACGCTTTCTGCCGCGTGCGACCGCCGAGCTGAGTTCGGGCAGGACACTTTTGCCGAGCATTGCGGTAAAGGTAGGAAGCAGTCCGAACACCATCATCGCGAGGGCGGTATAGGAGCCGTAGACGAATGAGGAACGCTCAGGCTGCGCTATGCCGCTTTCGGCAAGGTATGCAAACAGCGTCGGGTCGGCTGCCATCGCGCGGTCGAGGGCGGGGGCTATCGTCATAAGGTCGGCAACGCCCGAAAGGGTAGCGACGAGCATGATGAGCGACGCGGGCAGCGAGCGTGAGAGCAGCAAAGCGGCGCTCCTGCCGCGTGAGATATCGATCGACAGGCTGTAATCGGAAAACTCCGCGGCACACTCGCGCGACATCTTTGCGGTCTTGCAGAAGAGGAAAAGGCAGCACACCAGCGAAGCGGCAGCTATACCCGCAGCCGAAGCGGCGGAAGCGTAAGGCAGGGCGTACATCCCGGCTTCACGCAGGTCAGTGCAGTATCTTCCGAAGCAGCCGTGATATTTTATAAAGCTCATGGAGGCGTATCTCATGACGGCAAACGGTGCAGCAAGTCCGAAGACAAGCTTTGCGGCAGTCTCTGCTATCTCCGACGAAGCGGTCGGGGTCATGCTGCCGAGACCCTCTGCCCAACCGCGGCGGACGTTGACTATCGCCTGCAAAGGAAGTGAAAGTGCTACCGCTATCACGGTTAGCCGTGCCTTGCCGTCGTGGATAACGTCATCAGCCAGCACACCCGAGCCCGCCGTCAGCAGACCCGCGAGCGCTGCCGCCAAAGTAAAGAACAGCAGGTATGCCGTGCGGTGTATCCTGACGGCGTTTTTATATCTGCCAAGTGCGAGCTGCGATGAGACTATGCTGCTGACCGCCCCTGTCACGCCGCCTGCCGCAAGTGCGAACACGGGCGTGAACACCGCGAACGCTCCCGAATAGCAGCTCATACCGCTGCCGCCGAGCATGGAAGTCAGCGGTATCTTATACGCCAGTCCGAGAAGCTTAGTCACGAGCACCATCGTCATCAGCACGGCAGAGCCTTTAAGAAATCCCTGTTTTTTCAATCTCAGCACCCCCGAATCCCCCGCCCGCAGGCAGGCTTTTGTATATCATAGTATGCCTGTCCCGAAGAATATAGAACCAAGTGCCCTGCCGCATGACCCGAAAAAGGCGATAGCACACATAAGTTTTGCCGTCAAGCCGCAAGCGGCTTGAAGTGGCGATAGTCGAAGACGTTCAAAGGGGACGCCCTCTCTTGCAGGGCGTCCCCTCTTCCAAAACAGTCCGCAGGACTGTTTTGGAATTCACCCCTTGCGGAGCGCACGTTGTATGAGTATTTCGCTCTCTGCGGAGAGCGACGAGGGCTCTGCCGTTAAGCCGCAGGCTTACGTCGTCGACCCGCAAGCTTTTTTTACGAGAAAAAGCTTGGCAAAAAACCTGTTTTTTCTTTGGCGGGGGGAGTTTTGCTTTACTTCGGCGTTTTATCTCTTTGTCTTCGGTTTATCAAAAGCGGGATTGAAGGCGTAGAAGTTCTTGGAATCCAGCTTTTCCTGCACTTGTCTCAGGCTTTCGCCGAAGCGCTGAAAGTGTACGATCTCACGCTCGCGCAGGAACTTTATAGAGTCGCGCACATCAGGGTCATCGACAAGGCGTAGGATATTGTCATAGGTCAGACGCGCTTTTTGCTCCGCCGCGAGATCCTCATGAAGATCGGCGAGAGGGTCGCCCGTTGACTGTATCGTCGCAGCGCTGAAAGGCGTGCCCGAGGCAGCCTGCGGGTAGATGCCTGTCGTGTGATCGACAAAGTAAGCGTCAAAGCCCGACTCTTTTATCTCCTCGATACTGAGGTCGCGGGTAAGCTGATAGAGTATCGCCGATACCATCTCGATATGCGCCAGCTCTTCCGTTCCGATATCCGTAAGCATTCCCTGCACCTCTCTGCACGGCATGGAATAGCGCTGGCTCAGGTAGCGCATAGCAGCGCCCAGCTCACCGTCGGGACCGCCCAGCTGCGTTATGATGACCTTTGCCAGAGCCGCATTGGGCTGCTTGATGTTTACGGGATACTGCAATGTCTTTTCATATTTCCACATCAGCTCTCACCCCTTTCCCACGGGAACGCGCCCATCGCCCATTCAAAGCTTTCCTCAGCCTTTGAAGCTGCCGCCGTCAGAGGACCGTATTTCTCCTCAAATGCCGCCGTGACCTTCTCACACTGAGCCTGCTTCTCGCGAAAATACCTCAGCCCCTCGGCACAGGTCGGGTGACTGTCGAGGTATAGGTTCGCTTCATGCAGAGCAAACCTCGCCGCCTGAAGCTTTTTCAGCGCCTTCTGCTTCTCACCTGCCATGCCGCACAGCCTCCTCTCCAATGAACGGTTTATCGAGCGAGGGGAATATCGTCCCCCGCGCAAGTGCGAGCTCATCATCGTAGGGCTTTTCCCAGAACTGATAAGGGACATAAGCCATGCCTATCGGCGTATCCTTCGGGAACCGCGATGATGGCATACGGCAGTTATCGGACTGCGGCGGGAGCTCTTCAAAAAGCTGCCCGAACATTCCTGCTGCAATTTCTTCCATTACTGCAACCTCCTCTTTCGTTTTCTGCCTTATACTCCAGGATATGACATGAGCCGTGTTTTAGTTACAGCTTTTTTCGGGATGATGATCCGGACGCGGCAGAGCATTATGACGGCAGATGATAAGCGGGATAACGACGATTTTGGTATATATATCAAATATCAGTAAAAGATATCTAAAAAATAACAACTATTTATCCATCTTTTGCCGAATGTTAACAATATACACATTGACATTTCGGGGCAGCAATGATAAAATATAATATGCTTACAATATCTAATATTTTCTAACAGGTGTTAGATATCGAAGCTCAAGTATGTACCCGTTTTTCATTTCAGGGGAGGAGAAATCTATATGAACAAGGTTATCAAGACTATGACAGCTTTTGCATCTGTTGCTGCACTGTCCGTCAGCGGCGCTGCATCGGGCATCTCTGCGGTAAAGACCGCAAGTTCGCCCGTAGTTGCTTCCGCAGCTTACGATGACTGCAACGATGACTGGCTGCACGCTAAGGGAAGCCGTCTTTATGACGCGAACGGCAACGAGGTTTGGCTCACGGGCGCCAACTGGTTCGGCTTCAATTGCAGCGAAGCCTGCCCGCATTATCTTTGGAGCGCCGATGCCGACGACTGCCTCAGAGAGATCGCAGACCGCGGTATCAACATCATCCGCTTTCCTATCTCTACAGAGCTTATCGTTTCTTGGATGAACGGCAAGCCGAATCCTGTAAGCAGCTTCTCCTGCAACACAGACCCGGCTTACACCATCAACGCCGATTTCTGCGAGGCTGACGGCAAAACTCCCAAGAACAGCATGGAAGTTTTCGATATCATGATGGCGAAGTGCAAGAAGTACGGCATCAAGGCTTTCATTGATATCCACAGCCCCCACACCGATAACTCAGGTCACAACTACAACCTCTGGTACGGCAAGGCAGGCGTTACCACCGATGTATGGATAGATTCGCTGGTATGGCTTGCTGAAAAGTACAAGAATGATGATACGCTTCTCGCTTACGACCTCAAGAACGAGCCTCACGGCAAGGGTCAGGAAGGTGAAGCCGCTGCCAAGTGGGACGGCTCCAAGGACGAAAACAACTGGGCTTATGCCGCTACAAGATGTGCAGAAGCTATCCTTGACGTCAACCCCAATGCACTTATCCTCGTTGAAGGCGTTGAGCAGTCGATGAGCGGCGCTATGGCAGGCGACTACTGGGGTATGCCCGACAGAAGAGACAACTCCCCCTACATCGGCGCATGGTGGGGCGGCAACTTCCGCGGTGCAAGAAAGTATCCCATCAAGCCCAAGCAGGGTACTTCGCATATAGTTTACTCACCTCACGACTACGGCCCTTCCGTTTACGCTCAGGATTGGTTCCACCTCACAACGGATGCGACCGGCGGTGCTTTCGACACACAGTCTCTCCTCGATGAGTACTGGTATGATACATGGGCTTACATCAACGCCGAAGAGATCGGACCCGAGCTTATCGGTGAGTGGGGCGGACATATGAACGACCCCGCCAACCTCAAATGGATGACTCTTCTCCGCGACTACATGATAAAGCATCACATCAACCACACATTCTGGTGCCTCAACACAAACTCAGGCGACACAGGCGGACTCTGGGACGGTCTCCAGTTCGGCGCAGGCACAGGCACTACTATCGACTGGAACGAGCCCAAGTATGAGCTTTTTGAGAAGGCACTCTGGCAGACTAATACCACAGGCAAGTATATCGGTCTTGACCATAAGGTAGCACTCGGCAAGAACGGAATTTCTCTCGGTGACTTCTATGCAAACTACGCTGCGTCCGAAGGCAGCAACTTAGACGGCGGCAAGACCGCACCCACACCTACACCCATTATCGAGAACCCCGATATCACCTACACGGCAGGCACAGACAGCGTTACTCTCAAGTGGGATGCTGTAAGCGGTTCCGAGAAGTATGCAGTATACCAGTATGTAAGCGGCAGCTGGAACAAGCTGAGCGAGACAAGCGGCACAACTTATGTTATGACCGGTCTCAAGGCAGGTACCGACTACAAGGTATCCGTTATCGTAAAGGCTGACGGCAGCTGGAACGAGGACTTCTCCAACGCCATCACCGTTACACCCAAGAGCTCGAGCACTCCCGCAGCTTATCCCGAGATCACAAGCATTGATTACAGCGAGAAGTATCACCAGATCAAGTTCAACTGGAAGGCTGTAAGCGGCGCTCAGAACTACGGCATCGCGGTATACCTCGCAGGCAAGTGGAGAATACAGACACAGTCTATCTCCGCATCTACAACAAGCTACACCACTCCCAAGAACCTGACACCCGGCAAGAGCTACAAGGTAGCTATAGCTGCCAAGGTAAACGGCGTATGGGGCGTAGCCGAGGCTATCAAGAATGCTGTGACCGTTACTGTAAAGTAATTTCAAGCCTAAACAATATCAAAACAGCAGCTTCCTTTCGGGGCTGCTGTTTTTTGCGTGTTGATGCAGAAAAAGCCCGCGGGAGGGGCGGGCTTTTACGGTAAATATAAGAAAGGAAAGGCGGAGCGCTCTTACTTGATTGTAAGAGTCTTATAGACCTCCTTGATGATCTTCTTGTACTTCTCGGCGTTTTCCGAGCTAAGCTCATAATCGGGGAGCACTAATATCTCATTGCCGTTCTCGTACATCAGTATATATGGCAGCATGAGTGTCGAGGGGTAGCCGTGACCCTTGTTGATGTCATAGAGATACGCGCATTCTTTGCCGTCGAATCTGCCGTACTTGGCCTCGTAGAAAGTACCTATACTAGCTTCAAGGTCGATAAATTTCTCCGTGAAATATTTGAGAGACTTGTTCCTTTCCTCTTTCAGCACCTTTTCGCTATCGATCTCTAAGGTCAGATCATAGAAATCACTGTCTGTGTCCTCGTCCTTGTACACGGAGTCTTTATACTCAAGGTACACGACATCGGCTTCATCATAAAGACCGTACTCACCTTTATGGTGATAGTGTATTGTGTTCCACAGCCTTTTGTCCGCCTTCAGCGAGAAAGCCTTGTCGGAATACTTGTAGGTGTTCTTGCCGTAGCCTGTTTTTATCGTCCTGGCGGGACTATACTCGCTGAGGAATAACTTGCCGTTTGCCTTTTTGAATGCCTTGACCCTGAATGTATACTTTGTCTTGTTTTTAAGTCCGTCAATGAGGCAGGTGCAGGTCTTGCCCCCGCCCCTTATCGTGGTGAGGCACTTATAGCCCGACTTTGTCTTGCGGTAGACCTTGTAGCCGGTAGCGTCCGCCACCTTGCTCCACCTGAGCTTTATGTAGGTGCCACCCTTTGAGGCGCTGACGATCTCGGGCGCGTCTATGCCGCCGATGCAATAAATGCAGCCTGACGTTTCCTCGTCGTAAGCGCTCTCGGCAAATGCGTTCACCGCACTGCCGCTCAATAGCATCACCGCCGCGATAGCTGTGCTGATATATCTGTAAGCTTTCATTGCCTGCACCCCCTTACTTATTATTGTAGGTCAGTTTCAGATCATCGAACACTCCCGCAAGAGCTTTACGGCAGACAACGTCATTTCCGTAGAATGTATTGAAATGGGGATAGATCATATAGAGATATCCGTTTTCATATATCAATACCAGCGGATAGAATCCCGGGAACTCGTCGCCGTTATTGGTGTGAAGATCAAGCTCCTCGGGCGGATCCGACGGAACATCGTACCAAACGAAAACGCAGTCCTCGCCCAGGAATTTTCCGTGGGTGAAGTCGTTGTACTCGGGGTCGTAGTAGCTCTGAGCTTCTTCAATGATCTCACGGGCGAAATCTTCGATGGAAGCTTCTCTGTCCTTGCCCGTCATCTTCTTCACCTTGACAGAGCCGCTTGCCATATCAATATCGGTATTCTTATCCACCAGCTCGAAATATACGCCCCAAGAGCCGAATCTGCCGTTGGATAACTCGATATCCCAATCATGCGGGAACTTTATACTGAACGCCTTGTCGGTATAATTATATGTGCCGAGCCCGTACTTTGTTGTGACCGACTTTGCCGCACTGTACTTGCTGAAGGTCGTCCTGCCCTTCGACTTCTTATAGGCGCGGACCTTGAAGGTATACTTTGTGTGGCTGTTGAGGAGCTCAGCTATGTAAGTGAGCTTCCCGCCTTTTACGGTAGCGACAGACTTATACTTGCCCGACTTTGTCTTGCGGTAGACCTTGTAGCCCGTTGCACCCTTGACAGCGTTCCATCTGATCTTGATGTAAGCTCTGCCCTTTGAAGTGCTGACGATCTTCGGGGTCGAAAGCGAGCCCACGCTGTACACGGAGCCGACAGCTGGATCATCCAAAGACCGTTCCTCTGCGAATGCGTTCACTCCCCCGCCGCTTACAAGCATTGCCGCGGCAAGAGAAAACGAGATAAACCTTTTGAATCTCATGATAAAGACCTCCCTTTTCGGAATCATTGTTCCTTTATTGTATACATTCAAAATGAAAGCTAAAAGTGTAACACTTTTGCTAATAACAAGCGTAAACATTTTATTAATTCGTTATACGTCATATTTTCAAAGACCTACGCATATACTTCCGAGAGGTGATTCAAATGCTATGCACACTGACAGAGCTTCGCAGCAAGGAAGTCATCGACATGAAGTCGGGGCTGAGACTCGGGTATGTAGACGACATTCAGATCGACACCGAAACGGAGCGTGTGACGGCGCTAATCATCTTCGGACGCTCGCGGGCGCTGGGTCTGATGGGGCGTGACAGCGATATCGTCATAAAATGCTCCGACATCACGCTGATAGGCGAGGATACTATATTGATAAAGGATGGAACATCGTCCGTGAATACAAAATCGCGGAGTTTTGTAGTTGAAAATTTGTTGAAATAAACGAACAAAAAACTCTTGCAATCGGCGGGGTTTTGTGATATAATATTAAAGCAATTCGCATGAGCAGCTTTTGCCGTGGTTCCCGACACTTTCGGGTGAAGGCAAGCAAAGCGGCTCAGAGGAGTGACACCTCGCGGTCATGAGGGCTGCGGGAAATCAAAAACCAATAGGAGGTTACTACAATGGCAGTAGTATCAATGAAGCAGCTTCTTGAAGCCGGTGTACACTTTGGTCACCAGACAAGAAGATGGAACCCGAAAATGGCTCAGTACATTTTCACCGAAAGAAACGGCATCTACATCATCGACCTGCAGAAGACCGTTAAGAAGCTCGAAGAGGCTTACAACTTCGTAAGAGATCTTTCCGCTGAGGGCGGCGAGGTTCTTTTCGTAGGTACCAAGAAGCAGGCAGGCGACTCCATCAAGGAGGAAGCTACCAGAGCTGATGCACACTATGTAAACGCAAGATGGCTCGGCGGTATGATGACCAACTTCAAGACCATCAAGATGCGTATAAAGAGACTTGAGCAGCTCCACACCATGGAGGAGGACGGCACTTTCAACCTGCTCCCCAAGAAGGAAGTTGTTAAGCTCACCCTCGAGATCGAAAAGCTCGAGAAGTTCCTCGGCGGTATCAAGAATATGAAGACCCTGCCCGGCGCACTCTTCGTTGTTGACCCCCGCAAGGAGAAGATCGCTGTAAGCGAAGCAAGAAAGCTCGGTATCCCCGTTGTTGCTATCGTTGACACCAACTGCGATCCTGACGAGGTTGATTATGTTATCCCCGGCAACGATGACGCTATCCGCGCAGTTAAGCTGATCGCAGGCTGCATGGCTGACGCTATCATCGAAGGCAGACAGGGCGCTGACAACGCTTCCGAGGAAGTAGCTGAAGAGGCTGAGGCTGCGGAATAATCTTCCGCCTTAATACAGATCACATCATAGGCAGGCAATGGGTTTTGTCTGCCTATGTTTAAGTAAAAACGTGCGTTGAGGCACGGCATATCAATACAGGAGGATATTACAATGGCTGTTACAGTTAAAGATATAAAGGAACTCATGACACTCACAGGCGTTGGCATGATGGACTGCAAGAAGGCACTCGTTGCTGCTGACGGCGATCAGGAAAAGGCTATCGAGGCTCTTCGCGAGAAGGGACTTGCTACTCAGGCTAAGAAGAGCGGCAGAGCTGCTGCTGAGGGCGCAGTTGCCGCTGTAGTAAAGGGCGAGACCGGCGTACTCGTTGAGATCAACACCGAGACCGACTTCGCTGCCAACACCGATGACTTCAAGGCTTTCGTTGCAGCAGTTGCTGACACCATCATCGAGAATGATCCCGCTGACGTTGAAGCTCTCAAGGCTTGCAAGATCGCAGGCGGCGACAAGACCGTTGACGAGACCCTGACCGAGCTGGCAGGCATGAAGATCCGTGAGAACATCGTTATCAGAAGATTCGTAAAGCTCAACGGCAAGCTTGCTTCCTACGTTCACAACGGCGGCAGCATCGGCGTTATGGTAAAACTGGACACCGAGCTTGCAGCTGACGCTGTAAACTACATCGGTAAGGACGTTGCAATGCAGTCCGCAGCACTCAATCCTTCCTACCTCGACAGAACTCAGGTACCTGCTGAGGTCGTTGAGAAGGAGAAGGAGATCATGCTCGCTCAGATGGCTGAGGATCCCAAGATGGCAAACAAGCCCGAGAAGGTAAAGGAAGGCATCATTGCAGGCAAGATCAACAAGTTCTACAAGGAAAACTGCCTCCTCGAGCAGGCTTTCGTAAAGGACGACAAGGTTTCCGTACAGGGTTACGTTGACGCTGAGGCTAAGAAGCTCGGCGGCAGCATCGTTGTAGCTGACGTTGTACGTTTCGAGCGCGGCGAAGGCGTTGAGAAGAAGGAAGAGAATTTCGCTGACGAGATCGCTTCCATGATCAAGTAATATATTATAATAAACAGATCGAGCCGCAGCACTTTTCGCTGCGGCTCTTTTGTTTTACATAAAAAAAGACAGGCAATTAAAAACAGCCTGTCTTTTGGGTTTTATCAGAAAAGAATATTATACATCGCAATGCCGTTGACAAGCCCGAGCAGCACTCCCGCGCCTACCTGGATAGGTGTGTGACCCACGAACTCCTTGAGCTTGACCTCGGGGAGTTTTTCCGATGTAAGCAGCTCAAAGCTCCTGGCTATCTCCTTCAGCACCTGCGCCTGCTTGCCTGTCTCGAGGCGAACGCCCATAGCGTCATGGCAGACGATTATGGCAAGTATGCAGGCTATCGCGAACTCGGCAGTATCAAGACCCCTGACAAGCCCCACGATCGCCGCGAGCGAAGTGACCGTAGCGGAGTGTCCGCTCGGCATACCGCCGTCGCCGAAAAGCCTTGTTATATCAAAGCTTTTATTGACTATCGCGTGTATTATGGTTTTCAGCACCTGAGCTATCAGCCACGAAGACACCGATGTTATGACAAACGGGTTCGTGACAAGAGCTGTCAAATATTTCATGATATCATACCGCCTCAAATGCCTGTCTGAGGTCGTCGAGGATATCCTCAACATTTTCAAGACCGACCGAGAATCTTATCATACCGCCGTCGATACCCGCAGCTACGAGCTGTTCATCTGTCAGCTGACGGTGTGTAGCGGAAGCGGGGTGCAGAACGCAGGTGCGGATATCTGCAACGTGTACCTCATTGGAAGCGAGCTTTAAGCTGTCCATGAACTTGACTGCCGCATCGCGTCCGCCCTTGATGGAGAAGCTGATAACGCCCGCAGCACCGTTGGGCAGATACTTCTGCACAAGATCGTAATACTTGCTGTTGGGGGAACCGGGGTAGGAGACAGACTCTACCTTATCATTGTTTTCGAGATACTCTGCTACCACCTTTGCATTCTCAACATACTGCTTCATGCGGACAGGAAGCGTTTCAAGACCGAGGTTGAGCAGGAAGGAAGAATTAGCGGCGGGATAGCAGCCGAAGTCTCTCATAAGCTGCATCCTTGCCTTTACGATGTAAGGTGCAAAGGGATACTTCTCGGTGTAAACGGTACCGTGATAGCTCTCATCGGGCTCGGTCATGCAGGGGAACTTTCCGCTTGCCGCCCAGTCGAACTTGCCCGAATCAACGATAACGCCGCCAACCTGAACAGCGTGGCCGTCCATGTACTTTGAGGTGGAGTGGATAACGATATCAGCGCCCCACTCGATAGGTCTGCAAAGGTAAGGAGTAGCGAAGGTGTTGTCAACGATCAGCGGAACGCCGTTATCGTGAGCAGCCTTGGCAAACTTCTCGATATCTAAAACGGTGAGCGCGGGGTTGGCGATAGTCTCACCGAACACCAGCTTTGTGTTGGGCTTGAACGCGGCGTTCAGCTCTTCGGGGGTGCTGTCGGGATCGACATAGATGCACTCGATACCGAGTCTCTTCAGAGTAATGCTGAACAGATTGATGGTGCCGCCGTAGATGGCTGTGGAGCTGATAAAGCTGTCGCCCGCCTGACAGATATTCAGGATACTGCAAAGGCTTGCAGCCTGACCCGAGGAGGTACACATAGCAGCAACGCCGCCCTCAAGAGCCGCGATCTTCTTTTCTACCGCATCGGTAGTGGGATTTTCAAATCTGGAGTAGATAAGGCTCTTGGTGGGGTCATCAAAAACCGCAGCGACCTCATCGGTGGAATCATAAACATATGTAGTGCTCTGAACTATCGGCACCACGCGGGGTTCTCCGTTTTTGGGGGTATAGCCTTCATGCAGGCATTTTGTTTCAATCTTCATTACAGATCATCCTTTCGGTGTAAAATTATCGGGTTCAACCGCAACAAGTATATTATATCATAAAGCTTTACGTCTGTCAATGTATGTAAAAGATAAATAACACCTGTCCCGTTTGGGCACAAAAAGAAATTTGAATGAAAAATCCATTAAGACATTATTGCTATTGACAATTTTGAAGAATTATGGTATAATACAAAGGTACGCATTCAGGGGGCAGCCCCCTGCGGTGCATCACTATTCTTTTGGAGGCGATCAATATGAAAATCACTGCCGCACAAGCGATGGCGGAATGTCTTACAAGAGAGGGCATAAAGGTCGTCTTCGGATACCCGGGAGCTGCTATCTGCCCCTTTTATGATGCTCTTCTGGATACCGATATCCGACACGTTCTCGTAAGGCACGAAGCTAACGCGGGTCACGAAGCGAGCGGATATGCCCGCATAACAGGCAAGCCTGCCGTCTGCGTGGTAACTTCGGGTCCCGGTGCTGTCAATCTTCTGACGGCTATAGCTACGGCTTATGCCGACAGCGTTCCGCTCATCTGCATCTCGGGTCAGGTAAACCGTGACCAGATAGGCTCTGATGCTTTTCAGGAAGCCGATATCACGGGCGCTGCCGAACCTTTTGTAAAGCACAGCTATCTCGTAAGCGATCCGAATGACATACCCCGCATTTTCCGCGAGGCTTTTTATATCGCGGGAACAGGCAGACCCGGTCCCGTGCTTATCGACGTTCCGATGGACGTTCAGCGAGCCGAGATAGATTTTGAATATCCCAAGACCGTTGACATACGCGGATACAAGCCGAATGTAAAGGGCAACCCCATGCAGGTAAAGCGCGTATACACAGCACTCAAGGAAGCCGAGAAGCCGCTTATCTGCTTAGGCGGCGGCGTGTTCGCTTCGGGGGCTGTCGATGAGATAAGGCAGCTTGCCCGCAGGATGAACATACCCGTCATCAACACCATGATGGGCATATCGGCGTTCCCGAATGAGGATCCGCTTTACTTCGGTATGCTCGGAATGCACGGTGTCAAAACGGCAAATCAGGCTGTAAAGGACTGCGATACTCTTTTCCTCGTAGGTGCGAGAGTCGGCGACAGAGCTGTACGCACTCCTGTGGCGCTTCAGGAGACCACAAAGATAATCCACATAGATATCGACCCTGCCGAGATCGGCAAGAACATGGGCGTTGACATACCGCTGGTCGGCGATGCCAAGCAGGTACTGACACAGCTTCTTGACATCGCAGAACCGAAGCAGCACGATGCGTGGATCGGGCAGCTCAACAGCTACCGCACCGAAAAGACATTTGCCGAAGTACCCTCGGGTACAGTTAACCCGAAGGAGTTCATATACAAGCTCTCAAAAGCTATGCCCGCAGATTCTGTTATCTGTGCTGACGTTGGTCAGAATCAGATATGGACCTGCACCAATTTCAGCTTCAAGGATGGCGGAAGGCTCGTGACCTCGGGCGGAATGGGCACTATGGGATATTCCCTGCCCGCTGCGATCGGAGCAAAGCTTGCCGACCCCGAGCGCACAGTCGCGGCTCTCTGCGGCGACGGAAGCTTGCAGATGTCGATGATGGAGCTCGCGACTGCCGTACAGCATGAAGTTCCCGTAAAGGTCGTTGTGTTTACCAACACCCGCCTCGGAATGGTAAGAGAGTTGCAGACAAAGGGCTACAAAGACAGGCAGACGGCTGTATTCTTAGACGGCTCGCCCGATTTCGTAAAGCTCGCGGAGGCTTACGGCATACCTTCAATGCGCGTTACCGACGACAAGACAGCAGACGATGCTATCAAAAAGCTTTCGGAAGACAGCGGACTTATGCTGGTAGAGGTCATAGTTGACAAGGACTTCCCTACGCTTTAAAAAACGCCTGCAAAGCGCAGATGGGGTTTGAGCCTGCTTACCGCTTTAATGTGGTGAATTAACATAACATATTAGAATTATTCACAAAAAATCGAACAAGACTTTGTATAATATAATGTAAGGTTTGTTTACAATGAGCCTTGCAAACACGGAGGAATGTAACATGAAGCACACAATTTCCGTACTTGTTGAGAATCACAGCGGCGTGCTGTCACGCATAAGCGGACTGTTCTCCCGCCGCGGTTTCAACATAGAGAGCCTTGCTGTGGGTCCTACACAGAACGAGGCTATCTCACGCATAACCATCATAGCCGACGGCGACGACTATACCGTTGAACAGATCGAAAAGCAGCTCAACAAGCTGGTCGAGGTCATAAAGGTCAAGACCTTCGCACAGGGCGAATGCTTGGCAAGAGAACTGCTGCTCGTCAAGGTTGCCGCTACCGCCGACAAGAGACAGGAGATCATGACCATCTGCGAGATCGCGAATGCCAAGGTCATCGACATCACTGTCAGCACAATGACTCTCGAGGTATGCGACAAGTACGATCACCTAAAGCGCTTCGAGGCACTTATCGAGCCTTACGGCATCATCGAGATGGTACGCACAGGTACCATAGCTATACAGAAGGGCGCTGAAATGATCAGCACCAAGAAGTAAGTATTTATTGTCCGAATAATTGGACTTTAATAAATTTGATAATCTTTAAATTTGGAGGAATTTTAAAATGTCTGACGCAAAGATCTTTTATCAGCAGGACTGCGATCTCAACCTTTTAAAGGGTAAGACCGTTGCAATCATCGGCTACGGCTCGCAGGGTCACGCTCACGCTCTGAACCTCAAGGACAGCGGCGTTGACGTAGTAGTAGGTCTGTATGAGGGTTCCAAGAGCAAGGCTAAGGCTGAGGCTCAGGGTCTTACCGTACTTTCCGTTGCTGAGGCTACCAAGAAGGCTGACCTCATCATGATCCTTATCCCTGATGAGAAGCAGGCTGCTCTTTACAAGAGCGACATCGAGCCCAACCTCACCGCAGGCAAGACTCTTATGTTCGCGCACGGCTTCAACATCCACTTCGGCTGCATCGTTCCCCCCGCTGACGTTAACGTTATCATGATTGCTCCCAAGGGACCCGGTCACACCGTTAGAAGCGAGTATGAAGTCGGCAAGGGTGTTCCCTGCCTTATCGCAGTTGAGCAGGACGCTACCGGCAACGCTCAGGAGCTGGGTCTGGCTTATGCTCTGGGTATCGGCGGTGCAAGAGCAGGCGTTCTCGAGACTACCTTCCGCACCGAGACCGAGACCGACCTCTTCGGCGAGCAGGCTGTTCTTTGCGGCGGCGTTTGCGCTCTGATGCAGGCTGGTTTTGAGACCCTCTGCGAGGCAGGCTACGATCCCAGAAACGCTTACTTCGAGTGCATCCACGAGATGAAGCTCATCGTTGACCTTATCTATCAGTCCGGTTTTGCAGGCATGAGATACTCCATCTCCAACACTGCTGAGTACGGCGACTACATCACCGGTCCCAAGATCATCACCGAGGACACCAAGAAGGCTATGAAGCAGGTGCTGAAGGACATTCAGGACGGCAGCTTTGCTAAGCAGTTCCTGCTGGATATGTCTTCCGCAGGCGCTCAGGTACACTTCAAGGCTATGAGAAAGCTCGCTTCCGAGCATCCTTCCGAGAAGGTAGGCGAGGAGATCAGAAAGCTGTACAGCTGGTCTGACGAGGACAAGCTCATCAACAACTAAGCTATTCTTCCGAATATCGCAATCCCCCGATCTGTTGGTCGGGGGATTTTTTTGCGGAATAAGATGCGGTGCTTAGTTGCAGCTTCGCTGCAATTAGGATATTTCCCTCGCCGCGCTTCGCTTGGCATCGGGAAATTTAAAATCGGCACCGGTGGGGTTCTCGAGATATGGTGCGGGATTCTCATGCGGAGCCTTTAGGGAAGATGGATTTTTTGATGCCGATTTTAGTTGCGCCTTCGGCACAAATGAGGGCTCTGCCCTCAAACTCCCGCAAGGGGAACCCTTTGAAAAGGGTCTCCCCTTGACCCCTCCTAAACTTTTTTGTCATTGCCATGATAACTCTCAAAAGCAAAAAACTCCCGCAGAGCCGAAACTCTGCGGGAGCTGTTGTATATTCTTCTGCGTGTAGAATGCTTGATTAGTACATTCCGCCGCCCATGCCGCCTGCTGCGGCTGCCATTGCAGCGTCAGCTGCAGGATCCTTGATATCGGCAACAAGGCTCTCGGTGGTGAGTACCATCGAAGCTACGGAAGCTGCGTTCTGGAGTGCGCTTCTTGTTACCTTGGTCGGGTCAACGATGCCTGCGGGGATCATGTCAACGTATTCCTCGTGGTAAGCATCGAAGCCGTAGCCTACCTTTCTGGAGCGCATGATCTTATCAACGATAACGCTGCCCTCAAGACCTGCGTTTGCAGCGATCTGACGAACGGGCTCTTCAAGTGCCTTGAGAACGATCGCAGCACCTGTCTTCTCATCGCCGGTCAGCTTGTCGCAAACCTTCTTAACTGCGGGGATAGCGTTGATAAGAGCTGTGCCGCCGCCTGCTACGATACCCTCTTCAACAGCTGCCTTTGTAGCTGCGAGAGCGTCCTCGATGCGGAGCTTCTTCTCCTTCATCTCGATCTCGGTAGCAGCGCCGACCTTGATGACTGCAACACCGCCGGAGAGCTTAGCAACTCTCTCCTGCATCTTCTCACGGTCGAAGTCGGAAGTGCTGTTTTCGATCTGGGTCTTGATGTTCTGAACTCTTGCCTTGATATCCTCGGAAGCGCCTGCGCCGTCAACGATGATGGTGTTTTCCTTCTGAACGACTACCTGTCTTGCCTGACCGAGCTGGTCGATGGTAGTATCAGCAAGCTCAAGACCGACATCGGATGTGATGACCTGACCGCCTGTGAGGATAGCGATATCCTGGAGCATCTCCTTACGTCTGTCGCCAAAGCCGGGAGCCTTGATAGCAACGCAGGTGAAGGTGCCGCGGAGCTTGTTGAGGATAATGGTGGAGAGAGCCTCGCCCTCAACGTCCTCAGCGATGATGAGCAGCTTCTTGCCCATCTTAACGATCTGCTCGAGCAGGGGGAGGATATCCTGAATGCTTGTGATCTTCTTATCGGTGATAAGGATGAATGCGTCGTCGAGGACAGCCTCCATCTTATCTGTATCTGTTACCATGTAGGGGGAGAGGTATCCGCGGTCGAACTGCATACCCTCAACTACCTCGCTGTAGGTCTCGGCAGTCTTGGACTCTTCGATGGTGATAACGCCGTCGGAGGTCACCTTTTCCATAGCCTCAGCGATGAGGTCGCCGACCTTTTCATCAGCGGAGGAAACGGTAGCAACTCTTGCGATATCCTTGCTGCCCTCGATCTTCTTGGAATTTGCGATGATGCTTTCAACAGCAGCATCAACAGCAGCGGACATACCGCGCTTTACGATCATGGGGTTAGCGCCTGCTGCTATGTTCTTCATGCCCTCACGGATAAGAGCCTGAGCCAGCAGAGTTGCGGTAGTAGTACCGTCACCTGCAGCGTCATTGGTCTTGGTAGCAACTTCCTTTACGAGCTGTGCGCCCATATTCTCGAAAGCGTCCTCAAGCTCGATCTCCTTAGCGATGGTAACACCGTCGTTGGTTATGAGGGGTGCGCCGAACTTCTTGTCAAGAACAACATTTCTGCCCTTGGGTCCGAGAGTTATCTTAACGGTATTAGCAAGCTTATCAATACCGCCCTGAAGTGCTTTTCTGGCGTCCTCGCCGTACTTTATATCCTTAGCCATTGTGAATTACCTCCGTATACTGAATTACTTAACTATTGCAAGAATGTCTTCCATCTTAACTATGATGTATTCCTCGCCCTCGAGCTTTACGTTAGTACCGCTGTACTTGGAAAGCAGTACCTTATCGCCCTTCTTGACGGTCATGGTAACGTCCTTCTTGCCTTCGCCTACCTCTATGACCTCTGCTACCTCGGGCTTTTCCTTAGCGGAGCCTGTAAGGATTATGCCGCTCTTGGTGGTCTCCTCAGCCTCGGTCATCTTGACAACAACTCTGTCCTGAAGTGGTGTGATTGTCATAACTATCTCTCCTTTTCTTAATTTATGGTATACATTTATTTATCATCCCGAACGGCATGAAGTGTTTTAGCAACCTGACCGTCGGAGTGTTAGCACTCAATCTCTTTGAGTGCTAATTATATTTTAGCACCTTTTTTCAAAAATGCAAGCGTTATCTGCAAGTTTTCACAATTTTTGTAGACTTGCACAAATCACAAGTTTGCCGAATCGGATAATTCATCACATTATATGCGAGCAGTTTTTTACGGCACGGTGTACGCAATATGCGTACAATGTTTAACAATATTATCTTTTGTGAAATTTGTGTGATATCGTGCTTTGACTATTGACAAATCATTAAATATATGGTAAAATTATATAAATAACAAAAATACCGAAAAAATTAGTCCGTTTTCAGTTGTTTACAATTTATTGTTGGTTTTGTAACTGAATTTTTATCAATTTTGATTGTGAATTTGTTATAATAAAGGTATTAATTAGATAAAATTTTTTTCAGCATAAAAAAAGTGTAATTACCGAAAATGATCCTAACAAAACGCCGATGATGGGTCGGCAGAGAGATCAGCACTATTTTCAGGAGGTACAATTATATGTCTTTAGGAAGAGTTTTAGTAGTTGATGACGATAAGAATATCTGCGAACTTCTCAGACTTTATCTTGAGAAGGAAGGCTATGGCGTTATTCTTGCACACGAGGGCGAAGAGGCAGTCGTTAAGTTCAACGCACTCAAGCCTGACATTATCCTGCTCGACATCATGCTTCCCGGCATCGACGGCTGGCAGGTTTGCAGAGAGATCAGAAAGAAGTCAAACGTTCCGATAATCATGATAACCGCAAAGCAGGAGACCTTTGATAAGGTGCTCGGCCTTGAACTCGGTGCTGATGACTATGTCGTTAAGCCTTTTGAGGTCAAGGAGGTCATCGCACGTATCAAGGCGGTCTACCGCAGAGTTGGTCAGTCCTCCGGTGAGGCTGAGGTCAAGGAAGTCAAGTATGACAAGCTTTCCGTAAATATGACCAGATACGAGCTCAAGGTCAACGGCGTTGTTCTTGATACTCCCCCGAAGGAGCTGGAGCTTCTGTTCCACCTCGCTTCAAATCCCAACCGCGTTTACACAAGAGACCAGCTTCTTGACGAGGTATGGGGCTTTGAGTATTACGGCGATTCCAGAACCATCGACGTTCATGTAAAGAGGCTTCGTGAAAAGCTCGAGGGTGTTTCAGATCAGTGGTCGCTGAAAACTGTTTGGGGTGTCGGTTACAAGTTTGAAGTAACCGAGAATAATGACTAAGCGAAGAAGCCTCTTTTTTAAATACTTTTCGATATGTACGGCAGTAATACTGATAAGCTTCATTTGTCTGGGCGCAGTATTACTGCTTATTTCGTCCAACTTCTTCGACAGAGAAAAGGAAGAGAGGCTTGAAAGAACTGTAAGGAACGTTTCCGCCACCATATCAGGCAATATGAAGAAGGATCCGCAGAACTGGACTATCGGTTCGCAGAAGGCGCTGAACGAATACTCAAACAATGCGGACGCTTACATATTAGTTTATGAGATGAACGGAAAAGCCGTTCTCACGGGCGCTGATTACACCGTCAGCGAAGCCGTGAACAAAAGCAAGATCAGCAAGAAGCTGATAGGCAAGTACGGCTCAGAGCCGACCTCCGTTTACACCGATTTCGACGGACTCTTTGAGGAAGGCACCATGACCGTCGGGAAGATCTTTTCGGGCAACGGTCCGAAATATCTTATCGTTGCGGTATCATCAGGTCCTAAGCAGAACAATTATACCGTAGCTATAATGAATATCTTCTTTATATCCTGCGTTATCGTTCTGATAATCTCAATGGTCATCATATACTTCACTTCCATAAAGATGACCGAGCCCATCAAGGAGATGGCTGAAGCCGCGAAAAAGATAGGCAGGGGCAATTTTGATATAAGCCTGCCCGAGTATTCCGAAGCCGAATACAACGACCTTGCCGCAGCTTTCAACGAAATGGCGGTATCCATAAAGAATTACGATATCGTCCGCAACAGCTTTATAGCCAACGTTTCTCACGAGCTGAGAACGCCTATGACCTCGATCGGCGGATTTGTTGACGGTCTTCTGGACGAGACTATCCCGCCCGAGGAGCAGCGGCATTACCTCGAGATCATTTCCTCTGAGGTACACCGCCTTACCAGACTTGTTCGCTCAATGCTGAACCTCGCGAAGATAGAAGCGGGCGAGCTCCAGCCGAACTTCACCCGATTCTCGGTGCTCGACCCCATCATTGACACCCTCATGACATTTGAGAAGCGTCTTGAGGAAAAGAACATAACCGTTGAGGGACTTGACACCGATCAGCGCTTCTACCTCTGGGCGGACGCAGACCTCATACATCAGGTGGTGTACAACCTCCTCGAAAACGCCATCAAATTCGTAAACATCGGCGGTTACATAAGCTTCCACTTTCAGGAGATCGGCTATTACACCATAATCTATATCAGAAACAGCGGCGAGGGTCTTTCTCAGGAAGAACTCGCACTCGTGTTCGACCGTTTTTACAAGACAGACAAATCCCGCAGCATGGACGTAAACGGCGTTGGTCTCGGACTTAACATCGTAAAGTCTATAATCAAGCTGCACGGCGGAAAGATACAGGTGCGTTCGATAGAAAAGGAATACACCGAGTTCATATTCTCACTGCCGAACAAGGACATAACCTGATACAGAAAGAAAGGCATTAAAATGGAAGACAGAGACAACAACCGCGTCACGGAGGATGCGATCGCTGAGGATATCCTGCCCGATGAAAAGAAGGCAGACGATAACGCTTCAGAAGCCGCGGCTCCGCAAAGGAGTGCGCGGGAAAAGCTCATATACCTCAACCGCAGGACTCCCGACCCCAACAAGACAGATTTCTGGAGCGATGTGACGGCGACAAAGCCCCGCAGGAGTTTTAGATTTGCCATCGGCGTTATATGTATATGTCTGCTGATACTCACTATATTCGCCTACTCCATCGCGATACAGCGCGGCAAGGGCTGGTTTATGAACATATTCCGCGGCAGGGGTAACATTGAGTTCACTCTGCCTATCGCCGACACGCCGAGCGTCCCCGACAACTTAAAGAACCCCGACGGCACATTTACGGCAGCGGGGCTTGCCGAGCAGGTGATGCCGAGTGTCGTGCAGATAAAGACCTACGCCAAAAACGCGATAGTTCCCGACAGTCAGGGCAGCGGCATAATAATGTCCTCCGACGGGTACATCATCACCAACGCGCACGTTGTCAGCGGCGAGCATTACGGCATTACGATAATGCTTTCGGACAAGACGGAGTATGCCGCGAAGCTTGTGGGCGCTGACGATTCGACCGACATTGCAGTGCTGAAGGTAAACCTTAAAGATCTGACTCCCGCACAGTTTGCAGACTCAGATCTCTGCAAGGCGGGCGATGAGGTAGTAGCTATAGGCTCGCCCGCGGGCTATGAGAACAGTATCACGAAAGGCATAATATCAGGTCTGAACAGGCAGATACGCGCCGAAAACAGCGCCACTGCCATGAACTGCATACAGATAGATGCTGCGATAAACCCCGGAAACAGCGGCGGTCCGCTGCTCAATATGTGGGGGCAGGTCATCGGCATCACTTCATCAAAGCTGGTAGCCGAAAGCTACGACAACATCGGGTTTGCGATCACGACAAATTCGGCAAAGCCCATAATCGAAATGCTGATGGAGGACGGTTACGTTCCCGACAGAGGCAGGATGGGTATCTCCTACTACGCCATAACGAGCGCTCAGGCTGAGCTTTACGGGCTAAAATGCGGGATATATGTTGCGAGTATCGACAGCAAATGCAACATCGCGATGACTGAGCTGAAAGAGGGCGACATCATCGTTGAGATCGACGGCGTTGAAGCGCTCGACACGACAGCGGTTTCGGAGATCATGAGCAAGCACAAGGCAGGCGATGAGATCACCTGCAAGGTTTTCCGACCCTCCGATGACAGCGACGACGACAGCGGCGAGAGCTTTGAGATCACATTCGAGCTGAATTCCGACAAGACCGCGATGATCGAAGCTAAGAAAAATAAAGACAAGGAATAAATCAAACGGCGATACGCAAAGTATCGCCGTTTATTCTTTCTGCATTTAAAGCTGTTTTGACAGCCTTTTCAGTTCTTCGTTCAAAAGGTCTTCATCTTCGGGTCTGACGCTTCGGTATTCGAGCGGATTGGCATTCTTGCACATCGCCTTGTAATCACAATAGACACAGGGAAGCTTGTTGCCGATGGCGAGCGGGTCGGGGGATATCTCACCGTTTTTCAGACCCTCAGCCATCTCCGTCACCTTGGTCAGGGCGAACAGCTCCATCGCTCTCAGCTCATTTTCGGTAACGCTGCTGCGTTTGCCTGCTGCGGACATCGCGCCCGCTTTGGTGTAGGAAAAAACGGTATATACGCCGTTGTGAGCCATGTTCAGGAAATCCTTAGAAGAGGGATCCATCACGCCCTCGGGCTTGTAGGCATTCGCGCGCGTCAGGTATATCTGCTGCTCCAGCTCGCCCTTCTGCTCGAACTCATAGACCTCGGCGCAGTTGAATGCGGGCGGCACATAGACGGTGTGGAAGTAGTTCAGACCGCAGGGGATAAGCTCCTTATCAGAAAGACCGCTCCTGCCCGATGACAGCGCAAGCAGGTATATGAGCATTTGAAGGTCAAGACCGTTGTAGACGCTGCTCTTGCTGAAACTCTGTTTGCCCGACTTATAATCAACGATCCTCAGCCATGTGCCGTGTTCCGTTTCATAGATATCTGCGCGGTCAACTGCGCCGTGCAGGTCTATGCTGATGCCGTCCGCTTCAACGGTGAGCAGAGCCTTGCCGTCATTTCCGAAAAGATTTTTTTCAAACGCCACGGGTATGAACTCGGAATCCTTCATCTCATCGCGGAAGTTCGCGGCGATATAGAACACCGACTGTTTCAGCCGAGAGAGCGCATCGAAGAAGCTGCTGTCCTTGCCGAAGCTGCCGCCCATCTGCTGCTCGACGTATTCATCGGCAAAGCGTGAGATGCAGGAACGCAGCTGCTTGTCGGTGAGCAGAGGAAAATCGGTATCGTAAACGCGCTTTCCGTCGCGCTCGACGCTCATTACCTTCTCAAGGCAGTAATGCACGATCAGACCGAAGTGCATAGCGTCGATATCCATCTTAGAGGACTTTCTCAGCCCGAGCCCGTACTTGCAGAAGTACATGAAAGCGCAGCGGTAGTAATCCTTGATGCAGGTAGAATTGAGCGACACGTTTTCGGGGAAGAACAGCTTTTGCGCCGTTTTGCTGTCAAGGCTCTCAGTCTTCTGACCCGCGATAGCCGAGATAACGGCGAGCCTTTCGGCGTAACCCTTATCGGTGCAGACTGAAGCGCGGACGCTCGCGGCGATCTCTGAATTATCCTTGAAATGCTCAAGGCAGCTGTTGAACGCCGTGCGGTATGAGGTACAGAAGCTGTCCTGCGGCAGCGCCGAGATGTTGACGAAGACATCGTCCTCAAAAAGCCCGCGGAGCGATGCGGGAAGCTGCGAGGGCGTAACGTTATCGCCCGTTGAGCTCAGGAGCGAATAGGTGACATACAGGCGCTCCGAGGGGGCTGTAAGTGCGGTGTAGAGTGCCATGCGTTCGCTGTCGAGCTGTATCACGGGGGACAGCTCAAGCTCTATGCCCGATCTGTCGAGCAGCTTGATATCGCTGTCGCGAAGCAGGCTGTCAGAGGATATCCTGCGGGGGAAAACGCCGTCGTTCGCCTGCATGATGAACAGCACCTTGATATCCGAAAGGCGTGAGCGCTCGGCGTCGCCTATGAGGACGCAGTCGGCTTTCTGCGGCGGCGAGGATAGTATCAGCCCGCCGAGCATCAGCCTTAACAGCTCATAAAAATGCCTGAGCGTCATTACGGTATCGCCCATGCTGTCGTGTATCGTCCTTACCGAATCGACCATGCCGAGCCAGACCTGCTTGAAGGAGCGCAGGAATTCGACTTCCGTTTCGTTTTCAAGCTTCAGACGGCGCACCTGAGAATAGATGCCGTCCGACATCTTGAACGTTTCGAGCAGCCTGAAAAGTGCTTCGCAGATATCGGCAGCTGGCGCGTTCTTTGCGGCACGCCTGAACTCCTCTATCGGCTCGATAAGACGCTTTCGGTTCTCCTCGATACGCGGCTTGACCTTAACTCCCGCAGGGGTGAACGGTTCGAGCCACATATCCCCCTCAACGTTCCAGGTCATGCAAAATTCCTCGAGGTCATTTGCATCGAAATCAAAGAAGGGCGACAGCGGCGACTTGACGATCCTCAAAACCTTTTCGGTACGGTATTCGCGCGACACAGCGGCATCGAGGATACTCATAAGATACCTTGACGGCAGCGTGTCGAGAGCAGATGCCGTCCTGTCAACGAAGTATGGTATCTCATAGCGTTCGGCAGAAGCGGCGATAATATCGGCGGTTTCCGAAAGCGCACCGCATATGACCGCGATATCGCTGTACCTGTAACCGCATTCTCTCGTCAGACGCACGATCTCTGAGCAGATATAATCGCTCTCCTCGTAAATATCAGAAGCGCAGCCGACCCTGACCGACTCCCCTGCCGTTGCTTTGGTGCGAACATACTTGAAGTACTCGTTATTGATGTGCGAGAGCGCGGGGGTCTGCGAAAGCCCGCCGTCTGCGGGTATACGTTCGAGTGTTTTGCCGTGGTCGGCGGTTATGTCGTCTAAACGTGATATAGTCCGTGCCGTCTGCGCGAAAACCTCCGAGCCGCCCTCCATGCTGTCGTAAAGGATAGAGAACAGGACATCGTCAGCCTGCGAAACAACGGCGTCGATAAGCTTCAGCTGGTCGGAAGAAAAGCCCGTGAAGCTGTCGAAGAAGACGGTAACGCCCTTGAAGTAGCCCTTGTTCCTCGCCATTTCGGCAGCGCGGGCGACTTCTGACATATCATCGGCGAGCCCCATCTGTGAAAGCTCTTCAAGGTAGGCTTTGTATATCAGCGACATATCACGCAGACGCGGGGACATCGCCGCAGACATCTGCGAAGCTGCCATCACCGAATCGGGTGAAGCGCCCGATTTTATAAAGCGCGAGATGAGCGATATCGTGTCTGCGACGAACTGAGGTCTGAGCAGAGAGCGTCCGCAGCTCAGCGGCTCACCGCTCTTGGTCAGCGCCGACTGTGCGCGGTACATCGCTATTATTCGGGTCGCATCGTTGGCATAGGACTTATCGCTTCCGCCTAAGTCGCGCCTGATCCGCTCGCAGAGCCTTCCGATACCAGCCGATCCGATCGAATTGAAAAGCTTTGCCCCCAGATGACGGTAAAGCTGCTTTTCCATCTCGAATGAATACTGGTCGGGCACGATCACCAGCACCCTGCCCTTTTCGGCGCTGAGTTTGACTTTCTCAAAGAATATCTCATCAAAACGGCTGTGCGCCCTTCCATATATCAACTGCGGCATTACGCCACCTCCGATCGTGTGCTTATGTGTAAAGCACGGTGAGCTGCTGAGGGCTCTGCCCTCAGACTCCCGCCAAAGAACCCCTTTTGGAGAAGGGGTT
>JAILFN010000027.1 GCA_024697545.1 Ruminococcus sp. | reverse complement strand
ACACGGGTGAGCTGTTCGAGGCAAAAGGGGTAAGGAAGTGGGGGGAGGCGAGGGGGGCAGAAACCTAGGGGGAAAGTCCTCGAACGCGGCGATAGCCTCCCCGTCCTGTCCCCCTTGGTGTCTGTCCCCCTCGCAATCAAGGCGCTATCAAAAAAGCAGCAACAAACTTAGCGTTCAGGGGACAAACAAAAGTCCCAACCGATGGCAAAAGCCAAAATGCACCCTGAATATTTGATTGATATGACTGTAAGTTCCCAGCTCTGAGCAAGGGGGAGAAACCCAAGAGGGGGAAGGATGGGGTGGCTATAGCCGTAGCTGAGGACTTCCCCCTCTTAGTTTTCTCCCCCTTGACCCCCTCTTCCTGATACCCCCTTGCCTCAGCTAACTCACTCGTGTCCGTGCTGGGGGCGATGGTGGGCTTTTAGGGTTGGTTGATATTGTGCGTTGAATGTTTGATTGATGTGACTTGTAAGTTTTCAGCCTTGATTAACTCATCTGTGTTCGTGCTGTGGACGATGCCCGACAGCCCCCCGCATTGACACAGATGTAACTTTATGCTATAATTATCACATCACGAAACCGCGACTAAGAACAGTGAGGTGCAGTATGGATAAGGTGAAATTTTCTGTTGTGATCCCCGCACATAACGAAGAGAAGTATATAGGCAAATGCCTGCGTGCGGTCAGGAGCGCAGCGAAGTATGTGGGTTCTGACGGTGTTGAGATGATCGTCGTTGCGAACAGGTGTACCGATATGACCTGTAAGATAGCAGAGCATTACGGTGCCCGTGTGCTGAAAAACGATGATAAGTGCATAGCTTCTGTCAGGAACACAGGGGTCAGGGAAGCCCGCGGAGATATCATCGTCACGATAGATGCCGATAGTCTTATGACCAAATTTTCGCTTGCCGAGATCAAGGAAAAGCTCGAAAGCGGCAGGTATGTCGGCGGCGGTACCGACCCTAAGTTTGACAGGATGTCGCTCGGGATAGCCTTGTCGGCACTTTACGTCGCGCTGAACCTGCTGCCCGTTATGATAAAAAACGGCGGCTATCTCAGCGGCGCGATGTTCTGGTTTTATAAGCGAGACTTTGAAGCCGTCGGCGGATTTGATGAGACTCTCGTGAGCCTTGAAGATATGGACTTTGCCGTAAGGCTAAAAAAGCACGGCGAGAAAAGAGGTCAGAAGTACGGCACGCTGAAGCGGTCGTATGTCACGACATCGGCCCGCAAATTCGATGAGTTCGGCGACTGGTATCTTATAAAGAACCGCAGCCTGACAAAGCGTATATTCTCGGGAAAAGACCGCGAAGCGGCAGACAGCTTTTATTACGATGTCCGCTGATATTTTTGCCGTCGGGCTGTAATATTCCACCGATGCTTTGCGTCATAAATAACAGGAGGTGTTAAAAGGTGCTTGAAGATAATGAGATAGTGGAGATGTATTTTATGCGCGACCAGCAGGCGATAGTCCGCACGGATGAAAAATACGGCAAGCTCTGCCGCACGATATCTGTGAGGATAGTTTCCGACAGCCGTGATGCCGAGGAATGCGTCAGCGACACCTATATGCACGCCTGGAACAGCATACCTCCCCAAAGACCGCAGTCGTTGGCGGCGTTCCTCGGAAGGATCGTCCGCAACCTTTCTCTTGACTGCTACCGCAGAAAGAACGCGAAAAAACGTTCCTGCGAATGCGTGTCACTGGACGAGCTTTCAGAGTGCGTTCCCGACCCGCGCGAGCAGTCGTCGGGCGACCCCGAGCTTTCCCGCGCTGTAAATGAGTTCCTCGAAAAGCTCCCCCGTGAGCAGCGGATATACTTCATGCGCCGATATTTCATGGGCGAGCCGCTCAACGAGATAGCCGAGCGCTACGGTATCAGCGCCAAGAATCTCGGCGTTACGATGCACCGCCTGCGTGAACGTCTGAAAAAGCACCTTGTAGCCTCGGGAGTTTATGATGAAAGGGGAGTAAGAGCATGACGGCTAACGATAATAACGACCGAGCTTTTGAGCTTTACAGGGCGATTTCCGATGTTGACGGCAGGTTTGTTGAAGAAATGCTCGATGACGGCATCGCCGAGGATATCCGCGCCGAAAACAGGCGCAGGCGGATAACGCTAAGAAGCTCTCTGACCGCGGCGGCGGCGGTGTTCCTGCTAGTGATAGGCATAGGTGTGCTGCCCGCTCTGAACAGGGGCATAAGTAAAGATTATTCCGCCATGAAGAGCGCCGACGACAACGGGATACGGTTCGATAATGCCGATAAAAGCTTCAGCTCAACTGTCGGTCCTGCCGAAGAAGCTGCCGAAGAAACCGACGGTCTGACGATGGACGAAAAAGCAGGGGAAGCCGATGACGGCGAGGCTTATGAGGATGAGATGACCGAAAACATCGCTCCCGAAGCGGAGGATGCCGAAAGGGGAGCGGATAAGGATGACAAGGGGTACGCCGAAGCGCCCCGACAGCCCGCAAACTGCTTCTATGAACTGTTCGAGCTTGAAGACGGCAGCCGGTTGACCGTTCTCAAAGCCGAGCTTGACGGCGACGCTGTCGAAGCACAGCTTGAGGATATGACCGCCGAGGGCGTGGTCATCTGCTCGATAAAGGGAGTAAGCTCAAACAACTGCGTTGCTGTATTTTATCCCGATGAGCAGTTATACAGAGCAGCACTCTGCGGCAATTACGCCCCCGAATATCTGACGGAAGAGACGACCGCTGAGATACTCGAAAAGTATAAGCTGAACGATCTTGTAAAGCTGAGATAAAACAAAAGACGGCAAGGCATAAGACCTGCCGTCTTTTTGCTTAATGCAACAAAAAACTCCTTGACTTGCTTAAAGCTCCTTCACGGGTGAAAATCCTCTGCCCGATGAAAACTTCATGTTGTGCTCAAAGCCTTCGATCAGATCCGAAGGGTCTGACATACCAAACCGCAGCCGCTGAAAATTCGGGCGATCAAAGGTCACCGAAAGTACCGTACTGCCGCCGTCCACGGCATTGACCGTAACAAAGTTTACGGGCAGCAGCGCAAAGGTGTCACGCGCCGCGCGTATCGTAACCGAGCATATGTAGTCCTGCAAAAGGTCGAAGTATTCCTTCTTGTCCATGCTTTTTGGGTCGGGCATGACCTCGTCGGTGCGGGCGGTGAACTCAATGGTCATTGACATAGGCGAATCGGTGCCGAACTCAAATCCCCCGCCGAGATCGAGCAGGTCGTCGTAAGGGTTCAGATCCTGTATCACCTGTAGGTATGTGTCGATGTCGCCCTTGAGTATCCCCGCCGATACCCTGTGGCAGTAGTCCCAGAGCTCGGGGTCGTATGCATCATCGGTGGGTGTCGAGCTTGAAGCTATCTCGTTCCAGTCGATGGCTTCGTCGGTGCTGCGGTGTATGGTTTTAAGACGCTCGTGCGAAAGCGGGCTGCGGACGGGAGCCGATGTTTCTGCTCTGCCGCCTGCCGACATTGGCACAGCCCTGCCCGAGCCGCCCACAGGCACCGCACGCCCCGTAGAGGTGCTGACGGGTACGGCTGCCGCCGTTTCCTCCCGCAGGCGGGAGATCCTCGAAGGTCTTTCCTCAGCTGGTGCAGTCTTTGCAGGCTTTTCCTTTGCGGGCTTTTCGGCTTTGGCTTTGGTCTTTGCAGCCTTTTTGGACTTGCTGCCGATGGTGTTGGTGTATGAAAGCCCCGAGCCGGGTATGCCTACCGTGGTGCGGGTCTGCCCCGTTGCCGTCTTTGAAACGCGGAACCCGGGTATGCCCCAGCTCGCGCCGACACCCGACTTGGAAAGGTTGAGCCTCAGCCCCTTGCCGAGACTTACTGATTTTCTGAAATTGAGTCCCATGATGATATCCCTCCTGTGTTGCCGATGTTTTATGCTGTAATTATAGCATATCCTCACGGTATTGTCAATCTGCCGTAAAAACCGAAACGGCGGGAGAGTATCCCGCCGATCGGTGTGTAGGTGTCGTTATATGAAAAATGTCGCTTACTCAATAGTAGGATTCAGCCAGTCGCCGTCGTAGGTCTGTACCCAGCCGTATTTGTCGCCGCAGCTCACATATACCCACTTGACGCTGAAATAGTTGTAGCCCTCCTTGGTGAGGCTGTCGCCCTCATCAAGCTGATCTATCACATCGTAGCTCGTGCCGGGACCTGAGTATAACTTTAATCCGCCGTCGCGAATGACAGAAACTGTCTCACGCTGGAAGTCGTAGTAGTATTCATCGGGCAGTACGACTGCAACTGTCGGGTTGTTGAGTGAAAGAAAGCTCTTGCTCACCCAGCCCTCAGCCATGCCGAAGCTGACATAGCACCATGACTCGCCCGATTTGGGGTCTATCTGCTCCGCCTGAATGCTGAGCGCCGTGCCGTTCGGAATGGTGTTTTCGAGCCTTTCGTAATCATAGCCGGGACCTATCCTCATCAGAAGCTCGTCGGCTATGACATACATGGTGCCGTAATCGTCTATCATCTCAGGCTCTACGGTCTGCTTGTACGGGTCGGTCGTTGTCGTGGTGGTAGTTGTGGTCGTCGTTGTGGTAGTGGTGGTGGTCTCCTTCTTTTTGGTGACCTCTGTTTCGGCGGGCTCATTGCTTACGGGCACAGCCTGCTCTCCGTATACGGGAGAATCTATCCTGTCGCGCAGAAACAGTGCCGCCCAGAGTACCGAGCCGGATATAAGGCAAAGTCCCATACATACGCAGAGGAATTTATATATGCCCGGGCTGACGGAGCCCTTTTCTTTTGCGGGTGCGGGACTGTCCGTCTTCTCCGAAAACGGCGGGAATTCCTTTGTCGCGGTGTTCTGCGCCATAAGGTCTGCGCCGCAGAGACGGCAGTATCTCAGACTGCCCGAACATTCTCTTCCGCAATTGTTACAGATCATTGGATCACTTCCCCTTATGATTTTTCATATTCTTCACACTTCCCCATGGAAAAACCGCGAAAGGGCGCGGTATTTTCGCTTACCACCATTATAAGGGCAGAATGTGTAAAAATCGTTTGGCGAAGTTGATAGAACGGTGAAACTTAGCTTACAAAGCGGATAAAGCGGGGCGGTGACGATTACAGAACGCTTACAGCCTGTGACAAAAAGGGCTGCCGCACCGAATGCAGCAGCCCCCGTGTCAGAGCCTTTTTCCCAGGATATCACCGAGTTTTTTGATGAGAGCCTCCCCCGCGATGCCGTTCGGTTTGCAGCCGAGCTTTTCGAGCAGGTCGTTCACCGCACGCTCCGTGCCGCTGCCGAACCCGCCGTCGTCCGCGAGTGAAGCGTTGATGATACCTGCCTTATCGGCAAGTCCCAGCAGCTGCTTTAAAGCATACACCCCGAGCCCGCGGTCGCCGCGCCTGAAGCCCTCGGTGTCGAGGGTCTTTTTATCGGGCTTGCCGTAGCCGTTCAGCCCCGCTTGCTTTATCAGCTCGGGGTAGTCGATGTAGCAGATATCGGTGTCAACGTTTCCCTCGATCCCCGCAACTCTTCCGACAGAGCTGTTCTGCCACATACCCACGCTGCCCGTCCAGTTAAGGCTGCTGCCGTATTCAGCCAGCCATAGTGCATACCTTTTTGTGATATCTTTCGTCAGCATCGTCTGTGCGGGGCTTCGGCTCATGTATATGCCCGCAAAATACCCCGCCCGTTCAAGCTCGGTGCAGAAAGCTTCGCACATCGCCGAGACTTTTGCTCTGCCCACCAGAGATCTGCCTTCAACGTCATAGTATATGGGGTATTCAAATCTTTTGCCGCTGACAGCCGCGATGCAGGCTTTGGCTTCCAGCCGCGCTTCATCGGCGGTGGTCGCATAGCTGAACCAGTAAGCACCCACGGGTATGCCGTGGTTTTTGCAGCCCGCGTAGTTTCGCTCAAAAGAGCTGTCCGTCTGCGAGAGATACCTCCCGTAGCCCGCACGGATCACCACAAAGTCCACGCTTTTTGAAAGCCGCGCAAAATCCGGCTCTCCCTGATACATCGAGATGTCCACGCCTTTTTTCTCCGGCATCATCGATCACTCTCCTTTCTGTCATGAACGCTCACCCCCTCACACAGGCACCCAGTTCCGCCCGTCGTACTCAATGCCGTCCGCCGTCCATCGTAACTTAGTTATCAGCATATCCGCGCCGCCCGCGCCGTTTGCTCCGACGTTAAGACCGTACAGGAAAAAGCTATTGTTTGCATAGCCTGTTTGCCAACTAACTTTTGCAACATCATTGACGTATAGGGTTGTATATGTGCCGTCGTCGATAAATCTAATATTCGTTACCGCCCCAATCAACGACGCTTTCGTTATTCCGTTGTCTGTACAGTTACCGTCACCATACGGCGAACGATATACGTTTGGGTCAAGTATTTGATGATAGTCAGCTGCCACATAGTGTAAATAATCATCGTCTCCAGTGTACACACTAAAATCATAGTTATAACCGCCCGTAGAAATTAAACGGTTGGCACCTGAAACGAACGAATCGACGATAAATTCGATTTCCAGTGTTGACATTTTGCCAAAATTCTTCTTATTCCGTATCGTGGTGCCGCCGCTGATTCGGAGTCCGTTATATGTCACGCCGCCAATTGTTTCGCTGTCAACGGCAATCGTGCCGCTGCCGCCTGAAGTTGTAACTTCAAAGCCGTTTCCGAGGTCAGGATTCCCGCTGTACCCCGTCAGGTCAGCCGCCGCCGTTGCCGTTGTTACCGCGGGCTGCGGGACATTGACGGTCACGGGGCTGTATCCGTCCGCGCTGTCCGCGCTTGCGTTGTATGTGCCGTTCTCCGTGATGGTTTTGGGGAGGATGGTGCCGCCGCCTGTCGAGATGGGGATCTCGCCGAGGTAAAGCATTGCAGGCGACGAGCCTAAGTTAACGCCGCTCATTCGCCCACCTCCTCGTCAGCCGTCACGATGTAGAGGGTGTCGGGGTCCTTCGGGTCGAGGGCTGCGTATTCGGATTCGGTGAGTGCCATAAAGCTCAGATCCCCGAGCCTGTCGTTCAGCGAAGCTATCGCCCGCCCGAGGCTCGTGTTCACCGAATTTAAGTCCCTCGCAAGCTCGCCGTCTGTCTGCTGCAATATGATTATCGCGGACTTTATGTCCGTGATATCTCTGACGAACGCGCGGTACTCGCTTATAGATTCTATCGCTTCGTCGCCCACGGGCGCGGGGGTTATGACAAGCCTTGCGGGGACGGTAGAGATAAGCTCATCATTCTCGCCGAACAGCAAAAAGTCCGCCTTGCCCTCGCCCGCAGCCGTAAGGCTCTGCGGAGAAAGAGGATAGACTGCCGTCCCGTCCTCTCCTATGCTGCCGTCGTTTACCGTCACCGTGCCGTCGGGCTTTTGGATCCGTATCTCGGTGTGCGCTGTTTCGTCTAAAGGGAAATCTTTTCCCGCGAACAGAAAACGCACACTTACATAACGTGAATCCTCGTCGCCCTGCTTTGCGAATATAAGCGCGGGAGCGCTGCCGCATGACAGCTCGGCGGTCAGTTCGGTCGTTCCATTCATAGTATTCATCTTCACACCTTTCTGTTAATCCCTGCCCTTCATCTTCAGCATACAGCAAAAATACCCGTTTGTAAATTCGCAAAAGGCATGAATTTTCAAACGCCCGCAAAGCTCCCTGTTGCACGCCACGGCGCGTTATGGCATAAA
The DNA here is from genome assembly GCA_024697545.1 of Ruminococcus sp. Classification (GTDB taxonomy): domain Bacteria; phylum Bacillota; class Clostridia; order Oscillospirales; family Ruminococcaceae; genus YE71. The sequence goes on along the minus strand of JAILFN010000027.1, from coordinate 88,667 downwards.
AATATCCCGAAATGCTCCGCAAATGGTGCATTTCGGGATAGTATCACTTGTTTTGTTTTTGAAAACGTCCCGTCGATCTGCCTTAGCCGAGCCAGATGAAATTCTGATCTTCGTTCAGGAAATCCACGTTGTAGCAGAGCAGCACTCTGTTTATGCCGTTTTCCTTGACTATATCGCTCACCAGACCCGTGTGGTAGTATCTGAGGTCAACGACATATACCTCCGAGAACCTGTCGGCAAGGAAGGGTATGAGCGAGTTCGCGTAGGAGTCCTTGATGACGAGTATCTTAGGCTTTTTATCGCCCTCGGGATCGTTGGTGCGGCGTATCTTCATCTGCGCGAAGTTGCCGCCGAAGAAGGAGGCATACTTGTCCTTTTTCTTCAGAAAGCTGTCGTCTATCATCGAGTATACATATTTGTTCTCTGCCTGATAGAACACTTCATACTGCCCCGAGTTGTTGGTGTAGTAGCTGAATTCATCGGGCTGTATGAAATGCGCGGGCGCTTTCGAGTAGAAGGTGCCGTAGAAATCGCTCACCTTGTTGAGGGTGTAGTCGGCATCGGTTGCCTCCATGCCTATGCTTTGCAGCCAGCCGTCACATACCGCGCGGGCAGCGCCTGCCGTCCAGTGGTGGTCGGTCTTGTAGTAGGTGTTGATGTTTTGGTTTGTCTGCAAGTCGGTCAGCAGGTCGCAGGGGTCGTAAAGGCTGACGTTTGCAGCAAGCTCGCCGCGTACCCTTTCTGTGGTTTTGCGCTGGTCGTCGGTCAGTGCGCCCGCAGGCAGCCTGTCGGCGTTTACGCATATGCTGTTGGGCGCGAGTATAAAGTCAACAGGCACCGAAACGTTTGAAGCAAAGTCATTGATGCAGCTTACATTCTTGTCGATCATCGGGGTGTTCTCGCTGTACTTTTGCAGCAGGAAACCGCCCTTTGAGAAGTATAAGCCGTTCTGATAGGTCTTGCCCGAAAAGTAATCGCATTCGGTCTTGACCGACATCATGTAGTCCTTCATGAATATCTGGTCGGACATATATTCCTCCAGCTTGTCCATGTAGGTCTTTTCGCCCTTCTTTACGAATATCGAAGAAAAGCTCAGGGCGGGCTTTTGCGCCAGCAAACGGTTCTCCATCTCGGAAAACTTCCTGTCCGCCGAAAACATCGTCCCGAGCGTGAACAGCGCTATGAACCCGATGAATATCACCGCCATTATGATGCAGGCGGCTGTCGAGCGTTTAATGTCCTTTTTTATCATATCTTAGCCGCCTCCTCAGAATCTGAAATACAAAAACGGGTTGAAGGCGCTTGAAGCAAGATACGCCGCCGAGAAAAACAGCATAGCCGCCGTGCATACGGGTTCTATTATGAGCTGGTATGCTGTCTCACACTTGCGGTCAAGCGTTCTTCCGAGCTTGAATATAAGGGGAGTGGAGCCGAGTATGAGCACTGCGATGAGCGGCATATACTGCATGAGCCACGAGCCCGTCTGAGCGCTCCACAGGGGAAGCCCGCCCGCGCCGAACATACGCTTTATGTTGAGTATCAGCTGCGAAGTGTCTTCGTAAGCGAATATCTCCCAGCCCATGACTATAAGAAACAGCGCATATATATGCTGCACCGCCGCAGGCAGCTTGTCCAGCAGCTTTTTGAGCAGCAGCTTTTCGACCAGCAGCCCGATGCCGAAGTAAAGACCCCACATCAGGAAGTTCCAGTTGGCGCCGTGCCAGAAGCCCGTCAGGCACCATACTATAAGTATGTTCAGGCACTGTCTTGCCTTGCCCTTTCGGTTGCCGCCAAGGGGTATGTAAACATAATCCCTGAACCATGAGGAGAGGGACATATGCCAGCGCCTCCAGAATTCGGTGACGGACTTTGAGATGTAAGGGTAGTCAAAGTTCTCAAGGAACTCAAACCCCAGCATCCTGCCCATGCCGATAGCCATGTCGGAGTAGCCGCTGAAATCAAAGTATATCTGGAAGGTATAGGCGATCGCCGCCAGCCACACCGCCGTGACGCTGAGATCCTTCTGCGGTGCCGCGTTTATCTCGTTGAAGAGTATGTATATGTTGTTCGCGAGCAGCGCTTTTTTCGCAAGCCCGACGGCGAACCGCTTGGCACCCGAAGCGAACTGCTGCATATTGAGCTTTCGGCTGACAAGCTGCCGCTCGATGTCCTTGTACCTTACGATAGGACCCGCCACAAGCTGCGGGAACAGCGCAACGTAAGTCCCGAGAGTTATGAAATTCCTCTGCGGCTTTACCTCGCCGCGGTATACGTCGATGACGTATGAAAGCGACTGAAAGCTGTAAAAGGATATGCCTATCGGAAGTGCCAGCCCCGGCAGAGTCAGCTGAGTGCCCGCTATGCTGTTTATGTTGGTGACAAAGAAATCGGAGTACTTGAAGTAAAGCAGCAGCCCGATGTTCCATACTACGGCGATGACGGCGGCGAGCGTCGCCCTGCCTTTGCCGTATTTCTTTTTGTCCGCGAAGAGCCCCGTGGCGTAAGCCGCGCCGATAGACGCGAGCATTAGCAGGATATACCTCGGCTCGCCCCATGCGTAAAAGAACAGGCTGACGATAAACAGCACAAGGTTCTTGAATCTCTGCGGCACTAAAAAGTACAGCAGGAACACCGCAGGGACAAATGCGAACAGAAAGACCATGCTTGAGAAGACCATCAGCCAATGATCTCCTTAGCCTTGCCGTTGTCGTTGCTCAGGCACATATATACGGAATTGCCGTAAGTTACGAGAACGGGGTCGTTGAGCTTGGGGAGCTCGGCGGGGTTGTAGTCCTCGACAGCCTTCTTCTGAGCCTCGATGCGCGCTTCAAGTGCGGACTTTATCTCGCCTGCGGCAGCCTCGTCAACGGCGTCGAAACAGGCAATCTCCTCAACGGTGGCAACACCGCCTACATATACCTTTCCGTTCGTGTACTTGTCGGGGGAGATGCCGTAGAGCTTCTCCACCATCTCGGGCGCGATCTCGCCGAGCTGGTCTACATAGGTTATGCCGTTGAACAGATCATCGGCATAAACGGAAGCCTCGGCTCTTGCTTCAACGGGTGCAGTCTCGCCGCCCTGAGCGTCGGTCTGTGCCGCGGTAGTCTGAGCATCGCTGCCGTCCGACTCCTCGATCTTGTTTCCGCAGGCTGTGAGCGACATTGAAGCCGCCATTGTCAGCGCGATAAGAGCGCTGAGGATCTTTGTCTTTTTCATTTTAATTCTTTCCTTTCCTGTATAAGAAGTTAAATTGATATCATTCTTCGGGTATCTCCTCGGCAGGTGCCGAAGTCTCTTCGGGAATATCGGGGATAACCACATCGGGCAGCGGCACGGGCACTACCTCGGGAGGAAGCTCACCGGGGTCTGCACTTTCTCTCGGCTGTTCGGGCTGAGGCTGTGTGCCGTTGTCGGGGCTGTAATCCTCGGGCATGGGTCTTGTAGGTCCGCCCGCGGGTGCATAGTAGGCGAGCATATCCATCCATTCCCTGCAATATGACTGGGTCATGTGTATGCCGTCAGCCGAAGCGTCCTTGGGAAGGCTGCCGTTCTCACACTTGAACATAGGGTTAATGTTCACAAAAACCGCACCCGCTTCATTGGCAGCGGGTCTGACATAGCTGCTGTTGAAGTTGTCGATGTTCTCGTTTGTAAATTTATGGTTGGTGTTTACAGCGTACTTGTTGACGGGCAGCACCGATTCGACGTATATGGTCGCCGAGGGCTGCTTTCCGCGTATCTCTCTTATGAGGTTCACATAGCTGCTGTAAAAATGGTCGTAATCTATCCAGCCGCCCATCTCGTTTATGCCGAAGAGTATGTATATGCGGCTGTAGCTTTTTTTGTCGAGCATATCCATGACGGTGAAGAGCCCGTCTTCCGAAACGCCGTCGGAATCGCTGACTGCCGCAGTCCTTCCGTCCTCGGTCAGGAATTTCTTTGTGAATATCGTATCGACGTTAAGACCCGCATAGGCATAAAAATCGGGATCTACCTTTCCGCCGAAAAGGCTGAGCCCCACCGTCTGCGAAGCGCCGATAAAGCAGGCGTCCGAGAAGTCATCGTAGTCCGCCGCACCGAGGTAAGGCTGTTCGCGGCGCACGTCGGGGATCTCAGGCTCCGGCTCGGTTGTGGTGGTAGTCTCTGTCGTTGTCGAAGCTTCAGTTTCCTTGGTCTTTTTCTTCTTTTTCTTGGCAGTCTCTGCCGAAGTCTCGGCTGTGCTGTCCTCAGCGCTGTCATCGGGCAGGCTTTCAAGCACCGTGTCGGCGGCAACAGCTTCGGGGGAGGTCCTTGTGATGGGTCTTCTGTTTGGCCGTATCTCCTGCTTGCCGCACCCCGCGAGAGATATTATCATTACCGCGGAGACTGCCGCACATATCGTTTTACAAATTGATCTTTGTATGTCCATCATATACCATCATCCACATATCCGTCGTTATTATCATAGGAGTAGTCATACTCATCATCGGTGTATACGTCCTGCTGACCGTCGCCGTAATCAACGTTGCCGTTGCCGTCAACAACGCCGTCGTCTTCCTCTTCGGGGACATAGCCATCGGGATCCAGAAATCCGTATTCGCCCTCGGCTTCGTCCGCGGTGCCGTCGTCATAGGTTTCATCGGAAGCGGCATTTGCTTCGGCTTCGCTCTGTTTGGCAGCGATATCGGCTGCCGCCGCGGGATCCTGCGGCACGAGGTAAGCCAGGATATCTATCCATTCAAGGCAGTAGTCGCGGACGAAATGTATGCCGTCAGCCGCCGCGTCCTCGGGAAGGCTTCCCGAATCATCCTTGAAGTAGCTGTTGATGTCAAGGTAATTGGTGCCGGTCTGTTCTGCGACCTGCTTTACATAATCGTTGAAGTTGTCGATGTGCTCATTGGTGAAGACCTCATTGGTCTCCGCCGCCTTGTAGGATACGGGCAGCACCGATTCGATATAGATATCAGCCTCGGGCTGAGCTTCCTTTACGGCGTTCACCAGTTCAACGTACTGTGAAACAAAGTTTTCGGGGTAAGGCCAGCCGAGTTCGTTTATGCCGAACATTATGAAGATCCGCTTGTAGGGCTTCTGTGAAGCGCCGTCTATAACAGTGCCCATGTTGCCGTTGTCAAGGGTAACGACGGCATCGGTCAAAGCGGTGCTTATGTTAAGTCCCTGCGAGGCGTAGAAATCGGCTTTTGCCTTGTCGCTGTTCATCTCAAGCCCCACGGTGCGGGAGTCGCCGATAAAGCAGGCATCGGAGAAGTCGTCCTTCATGGCAGCACCCTCATAAGGCTTGTCCGCGTTTTCGGGCTCGGAGCTGTCGCTGCTGTATTTGACGGTATTTGTCTTAGACTCTGTATCCGCCTTGCTTTCCTCAGCGGGCTTGCTTTCGGTCTTTCTGCTTATCGAACTGCCGCTTTTCTTCTCTTCCTTCGTAAAGTCGATATTAAGCCCGTTCTTTCTGCCCGTGACGGCGGTATTTATCAGCCAGGTCAGCACGAACACGATCATAGCCACGCTTGCTACCGAGATCACGCCCTGCTGTATCTTTAGTCTTTTCTGCTTATCGTTCGGCATATTATCATATCCTTTCGGCGATCATGTCTAAAATATCATACATAGATATCATACCACATTTTGCTTGTAAAATCAAGTGCTTAACGTGAAAAAATACCCCTGACCGCCGATAAACTGTTGGTTATTTCATACTAAAAGTGAAAGGCGGGAAAGATAAAGCCCGCACAAAAACAGCGGCTCCGCCTTCAGAAAAGACGGAGCCGCCGGTATTTGGAAGCTGACAGCGCGGGGGTATCTGCGCTGCCGTATCGGGATTGGTTTTAGCCCTTGTATTCGGTGCCGTAGTAGCAGGCCTTGTAGATCTCCTTGAGCTCCTCGATGAGGGGGAAGCGGGGATTTGCGCCTGTGCACTGGTCGTCGAATGCGTCCTCGGACATCTTGTCGAGGGTGGCAAGGAAGTCTTCCTCGGAAATGCCGTAATCTGCGATGGTCTTCTTGCAGCCGACCCTGTCCTTGAGTTCTTCGATCTTATTGATAAGACCTTCAAACACAGCCTTGTCGTCCTTGCCTTCGATACCCAGATAACGTCCGATCTCGGCGTATCTTTCAAGGGTATGCGGGTGAGTGTACTGAGAGAATGTGCCCATCTTTGTGGGTACGGGGTTTGCGTTGAACCTCATGACGTTGCTTATCACCAGAGCGCAGCAGATGCCGTGGGGCAGGTGGTGATATGCACCAAGCTTGTGTGCCAGCGAGTGACCAATGCCTAAGAATGCGTTTGCGAAAGCCATGCCCGCCATAGTAGCAGCATGAGCCATGTTCTCTCTTGCTTTGATAGCGGTCTGTCCGTTGTCTACGCACTCGGGCAGGTTGTCAAAGGTCATCTTTATGGATCTCAGTGCGATGCCGTCGGTGAAGTCGGTAGCCATTACCGAAGCGTAAGCTTCAAGCGAGTGTACCAGGCAGTCAAGACCCGAAGCTGCGGTGAGTCCGCGGGGAGCGCTCATCATCATGTCGGTGTCAACGATAGCCATGTTCGGCATGAGCTGATAGTCTGCGAGGGGGTACTTGTGACCTGTCTCGTCATCGGTGATGACCGCGAAGGGAGTTACCTCAGAGCCTGTGCCCGAGGAGGTGGGAACGCATACGAAGTAAGCCTTTTCGCCCATCTTCGGGAAGGTGTATACCCTCTTTCTGATGTCGATGAAGCGCATAGCCATATCCATGAAGTCTGCATCGGGATGCTCGTAAAGCACCCACATGATCTTTGCAGCGTCCATAGCCGAACCGCCGCCGAGAGCGATTATGACATCGGGCTCGAAAGCGCGCATTGCCTTAACGCCCTCAAGAGCGCAGGACAGAGTAGGATCGGGAGCAACGTCCAGGAAGGTCTCGTGAACGATACCCATCTTGTCCAGCTTGTCGGTGATGGGCTTGGTGTAGCCGTTTCTGCCGAGGAACTGGTCGGTAACGATGAACGCTCTCTTCTTGTTCATGACCGTGCCGAGCTCGTCAAGAGCAACGGGCAGGCAGCCTTTCTTGAAGTAAACCTTTTCGGGAGCTCTGAACCAAAGCATATTCTCTCTCCTCTCCGCAATGGTCTTGATGTTCAGCAGATGCTTTACGCCGACGTTTTCGGAAACCGAGTTGCCGCCCCAGGAGCCGCAGCCGAGGGTCAGCGAGGGTGCGAAATCGAAGTTGTAAAGATCGCCGATGCCGCCGAGGGAGGAGGGGGTGTTGATGATGAGTCGGCAGGTCTTCATGCGCTCTGCGAACTTCATCAGCTTTTCTCTTTCATTTACGTTATCTATCCACAGCACGGAGGTGTGACCGAGACCGCCGTTGTTGTTGAGCAGTGCTTCAGCCTTGTCCAGTGCGTCGTCGAAATCCTTTGCCTTGTACATACCGAGTATTGTGGTAAGCTTTTCATGGCCGAAGGCTTCGCTGTTGTCGGTGGAGGTAGCCTCGCCGATCAGCACCTTGGTATTGGCGGGTACTTCAAAGCCTGCCATCTCAGCGATGGTGACGGGGCGCTGACCCACGACCTTTGCGTTGAGTGCGCCGTTTATCAGAAGGGTGTGGCGGATCTTGTCTGCCTCTTCATCGTTGAGGAAGTAGCAGCCGCGGGCTTTGAGTTCCTTCTTGACATCGCTGTATATCGCCTTGTCAACTATAAGGGTCTGCTCGGTAGCGCAGATCATGCCGTTATCGAAGGTCTTGGAATGGATTATCGAGTTCACTGCGTTAACGATATCGGCGGACTTGTCGATTATAGCCGAAGCGTTGCCTGCGCCCACGCCGATAGCGGGAGTGCCCGAGGAATATGCGGACTTTACCATGCCGGGGCCGCCCGTTGCAAGGATGATGTCGGCTTCCTTCATTATGGTGTTGGTAAGATCGAGCGAGGGAACATCTATCCAGCCGATGATGCCTTCGGGAGCGCCTGCCTTTACGGCAGCCTCAAGAACGATGCGTGCAGCCTCGATGGTCGATCTCTTTGCTCTCGGGTGAGGGCTTATGATTATTCCGTTTCTCGTTTTGAGGGAGATAAGGCACTTGAATATAGAAGTCGAAGTCGGATTGGTGGTAGGTATTACCGCCGCTATCAGACCGATAGGCTCATATATGCGGGTAGTGCCGAAGGACTTATCCTCCTCGAACACGCCGCAGGTGCGGACGTTCTTGTACTTGTTATAGATGTGCTCGGAAGCATAGTTGTTCTTGATGACCTTGTCCTCAACGATGCCCATGCCCGTCTCTTCAACAGCCATCTTTGCCAGCGGCACACGCGCTTTGTTAGCTGCGAGAGCTGCCGCCTTGAATATCTCATCTACCTGTTCCTGTGTGTAGGTGGAGAATATCCTCTGCGCCTCTCTTACCTCAGCTATCTTGGCTTCCAGCGATTCTACGCTGTCAACCGTCTTGACCTTGTTTACCATAAAAACCATTCCTTTCTAAAAAACGGTTTGATCGCACTTTTGTGCATAGTTCCAAATACCTTAGTGAAGACTATATTTCCCTATGCTTTAATTATAGCAGTTTGTTATTTTTTTGTCAATCTGATTATTTCACAGCATTTCAGACCTTTTTCAGAGCTATTATAGAACATTTCCACAAATTTTAAATTAGATTTTATTTAAGATAAACAGAATGTGTCCGTCAAAATGCACAAATTTCATGACCTGCGAAAACGTTTGTGGAGAATTTTGTCGCATAGTGATTAATATATTATGTGAATAAACTGTAACTGTATACTTAATTATATGTAAAGTTTATCGTTTTGCACAAAAAAGACTGGACATTTGCGAAAATATGTAGTATAATATAAACATCAAATATCAAACGGACGCAATTATACTAATTGCACAAATTTTGTAGCGTTTCTTTTGCGCCCCGTTTTTTGGCAAACAGGCAATGTCTGATTTATAGGGTAAAACCTCTGGAATTTATAGGATTAAAGGAGAATGGATCATGGAACTGAAGAATTTTATCGGCAGCGGCGACATTTACGATATCTACGAGTCCGACGGGAAAGCAGTGCGTGTTTACCGCAGCCCCGAGCACAAGGAAAAGTGCCTTTACGCCGCTTTGACACACGCAAGAGTTGAGACCACCCTCAAGAATTCCTATCTTCAGATGCCTATACTGCACGAGGTATCTGTAATAGACGGCAAGTGGGCGATCTCTATGGACTGGATCAACGGCAAGACTATGGGTCAGCTCATCGACGAGAACCCCGAAAAGGCGGACTTTTATCTGGACAAGTTCGTTGAGATACAGACCGAGATACACGCGCAGTATATGCCGCTGCTCTCAAAGCTCAAAGACAAGCTGGCGCGTCAGATAAAGTCGCTGGGGCAGATCGACGAGATCAAGAAGTATGAGCTTCTGACCCGCCTTGATTCGATGCCCAAGCACATAAAGCTCTGCCACCTGAACTTCACCCCCGACTGTGTGATACTCAATGACGAGGGCACATATGTTCTTAACTGGGGCAGCTCGCGTCAGGGCAACGCTTCGGCGGACGCGGCAAAGACCTACCTGCTGCTCTCGCTGCGCCGTCCCGATCTTGCAGACCCCTACCTTGACAAGTATTGTCAGGCAACGGGCACCAGCAAGCAGTATGTTCAGCAGTGGATGCCGATAGTTGCCGCAGCCCAGCTCGACCGCGGCATACCCGAGGAGCGTGACTTCCTCATGCGCTGGCTGGACGTTGTGCAGTATTGATAAAGCAGCAAAGACCTGCCTTTGATACTGTAGTCATAAAGATGCTTCAAGCCATAATATTTCCGATGTACGCTCGGAAGTATTATGGCTTTTTATCGACAGAGCTTTGATGCTTTGAAAAAAATGTAACCGAAAAAAAGGAGAAGGGAACCGATGGAATTAAAAAAACTTGACTGCAAACTGTCTGTTTGCAAAGTGGCGGATATTTCAGACATTAAGCTGACGGCGGATCTTTATTTTATCGGAAAAACAGATGAAGAATTATCGCTGGTCTGCAAAACGGAAGATACTCCGAAAAACGTGACGGAATGCAGCGATGGATGGCGGGGATTCCGCATTCAGGGGGTACTTGACTTTTCACTGATCGGGATACTCTCAAAGCTCACGGGTATACTTGCCGAAAATAAAATAGGGGTATTTGCCGTTTCAACATACAATACGGACTATATTTTTGTGAAGGAAGAAAACTTTGACAGAGCATTGGGAATACTGGCTTCAAAAGGATATACCGTTGTATAGCTCATGCTCTGACGCGGTAATACTATCCAAACGATCCCGCGTATCGAAAAAACAGTAACGGCAAAAATTTCCGATAAGCACAATGCCCCCGAGCGTTCTGAAAGGCTCGGGGGCACAGCTTATATATTTATGCTTTTTTTCTGCGGGCGTTTATCCTGTCACTGTTTCTTGTTGAGAGCAGTCCATTCCTTTTCGGTGCCTTCAAACAGCAGCTCGCCGTCTAAGCTCCAGGCTCTTACATTGCCGCCTATGGAGAAAACAAAAGTCTCGCCTAGCCTGCCCGATTCGTCTACGCGATAGATCATGCTTTCATTGGCAGCGTCGGGGCCGTAGCTGCCGCTGTCGAATTCATAGAGGTACTCGTCGTGGACATACCCCGGTACCTCGCCGTCGTTGCCCTCCTCGGCGTTCCATACTTTTCTGCCGTTGATGGCGAAGAAGCTGTCGTCGTCTTGTGCGCCCCACAGCTGTGCATCGGCGAGGACGCTGCCTTTGGGGTCATCGGTCCTGTCCCAAACTATCAGCGGGCACTTGTAGACGAGTTCAAGTCCGCCGTCATCGGTCTTGCGGGTGTTGGCTGATGCACCGCCGCTCATGTATTTTGCGTCTATCGAAAAATAAACGAAATAGCCGCTGCTCTCTTCTTCGCTGCCGTTGGGCAGTGTCTCAAAGTCGTAGCGGTATACCTTGTGTACATGGATAGCGTCGGCGGGTATCTGCCTTATCGGGACGCTTGTCGCGAAGTACAGCCCACCAAACGCCGCCGCTGCCGAAGCGAGGGATACGAGCGCCGTGATGATGACGCGCTTTTTGCGAAGTCTGGCAAAGAACTGCCTGAACTGTTTTGCGGGCGAGCCGTCCATATGTTTATCCTGCGGCAGCTCACGGTTGAGAGCTTCAAGCTCTGCCGAGCATTCGGCGCAGTCTGCAAGATGCCTTTTGATCTCGAGCTTTGTCACCTCGCTGACGACATCGTCGTGGTAAAGGGGCAGCAGGTCGCGTACTATCTCGCACCTGAGTCCCGTGGGCTTTGTTGTCTCATTTCTTTTGTTCTCACTCATAACGTACCATCCTTTCTCATCTGTTCCGCTATCTTCTTTCTTGCGCGGTGGTAGGTAACACGCGCCCAGCTCTCTGTCTTGCCGAAAAGCTCGGCGATGTCGGCAAAGGAAAGCTGCCCGAACACCCGAAGGGAGAACACTTCCTTGTAGGGTTCTTCGAGGGTGTGGAGTATGCGGTGTATCTCGCGGGAGGTGCTGCGGTCGGCAGCGCGCTGTTCGATGCTGTCGGTATCGGGGATGAGCATACCCTGTTCATCAAGGCTTACCTCGCGTCCCGACTTGCGGCAGATATCCAGCCAGAGGTTTTTGGCTATCGAGCAGAGCCATGTGTAAAGGCTGCTGTCGCCCGTGAACCTGCTGCCCGTGCTGAGCGCGCGCATGAAGGTATCCTGCGTGATATCCTGCGCCTGCGTTTCGTCGCGGCAGAGCACCAGTGCGTAGCGGTAGACCGCCGAGTATTCGGCAGCGAGCATTTCCTTGTCGATGCGTTTTTGCGCCATGCCGTTCACCCCTTTCCTTTGTTCTGTATATTTGACGTATGAGAATTGATTTCGTTACAAATTTTTGCGAATATTTTTTATTACAGCGGCAATACTATCATAAGAGCGGTTTTCGGAAGGGAAGTGACAGCGATGCTTGGGTTTATCCTCGGCGCAATGACGGGCGGTACGCTCGGGGTGGTCGCCATGTGTCTGGCGCAGACAGCGGGCGAAGCCGACAGGCTGATGGAGCAGCATGGTGAGAACAAATAATAAAAGGGCTGTCGTAAAAACAGCCCTTGATTATTTTTACCGGTCAGACCGCAGCTTATGCGCCATACTTAGCGGTGTTGATCTTGATACCAACGCCCATGGTGGAAGCAACTACTACGCTCTTGAGGTACTGACCCTTTGCAGCGGCAGGCTTAGCCTTAACGATAGCCTCCATAAGGGTGTTGAAGTTCTCCTCCAGCTTATCCTTGCCGAAGGAAGCCTTGCCGATGGGGCAGTGGATGATGTTAGTCTTGTCAAGACGATACTCGATCTTACCAGCCTTAGCCTCGGTAACAGCCTTAGCTACATCGGGGGTAACGGTACCTGCCTTGGGGTTAGGCATCAGACCGCGGGGTCCGAGAACCTTACCGAGACGACCTACAACGCCCATCATGTCGGGGGAAGCGATAACTACGTCGAAATCCATCCAGCCTTCTTTCTGGATCTTATCAACGTAATCCATACCGCCGTAATACTCAGCGCCGGCTTCCTTAGCAGCATCATACTTGTCCTCCTTGCAGAATACAAGTACTCTTACCTTCTTGCCGGTACCGTTGGGCAGTACAACTGCGCCTCTTACCTGCTGGTCTGCGTGACGGGAGTCAACGCCCAGACGAATGTGTGCCTCTATAGTCTCATCAAACTTAGCCTTAGCGTTGCTCGAAGCGAGCTCGAGAGCCTCGGGAGCGTCGTAAAGCTTAGCTCTGTCAACAACCTTAGCGCTGTCAACATACTTCTTTCCGTGTTTCATGTCTAAATCCTCCTTGTGGTAATGACGGAGCAAGGACGTTAAAGCGTCCTATCCTCCCACTTTGCGAGGGACTTTGCCCTCTCCCTGTAAATCAGTCCTTTACAACTACGCCCATCGAACGGCAGGTGCCTGCGATCATGCTCATAGCGCTCTCGATGTTAGCTGCGTTGAGGTCGGGCATCTTGGTCTCAGCGATCTTCTGGATCTGCTCCTTGGTGATGGTAGCCACCTTGGTCTTGTTAGGCTCGCCGGAGCCGGACTCGATGTTGCACGCCTTCTTGATAAGAACTGCTGCAGGGGGAGTCTTGGTGATGAATGTGAAAGAACGATCGGCATAAACCGTGATAACAACAGGAATGATAAGACCCATATCGTTCTTGGTCCTCTCATTGAAGTCCTTGGTGAATGCCATGATATTTACGCCGTGCTGACCCAGTGCAGGACCAACAGGGGGTGCAGGAGTTGCCTTTCCTGCGGGGATCTGAAGCTTGATTAAGCCTACTACTTTCTGTGCCATTTTTATTCGCACCTCCAAAAAATTGTGGTAAGGCGAGCTGTGCGATCAACTCTCCCACTTGTGACAGACGAGCTTTTCGCCTGCATTTTAAACGAATGTCCTAAAGCGCCTTAATGCGCCGTGCTGTTTTAATCCTCAGCCCTGATCTGCGAGATGGGAAGGCTCACGGGAGTCTCCCTGCCGAACATGGAAACGATGACCTCTGCGGTCTGATTTTCAAGGTCGATAGAGGATACCTTGCCCGAGAAGCCCTCGAAGGAGCCTGTGGTAACGGTAACGTTATCGCCGACCTTATAATCCACCTCAACGGTCTGAGCCGACATCTCAACGCCGAGTGCCTCAACTTCCTTATCGGAAAGGGGCACGGGTTCGGTAGGAGTACCGACAAAGCCTGTAACGCCGCGGGTATTTCTGACGATATACCACGAATCGTCGGTCATGACCATCTTTATCATCACATAGCTGGGGAACAGCTTTCTTTCGGCTTCGACCTTCTTGGCGTCCTTTACCTCGGTATAGCTTTCCATAGGTATGCGGATCTCCTGGATATAGTCCTGAAGCCTGCGGTTCTCAACTACCTTTTCAATATTCTGTTTGACCTTGTTCTCATATCCTGAATAGGTGTGGATGACATACCATTTTGCATTTTGTGACATATTGTGTTATCCTCCTTACAAAGCATTGAAAAGGCGATGATACCGCACTGCGGCGATCATGCGCCGATGCTGAGTATCGCCTTTATAGCGACCATGAGCAGTGAGTCTATACCGAAGAGCAGAAGTGACATAACTATCATAACGCTGAGTACAACGCCTGTGTTGTTCACTACCTTCTCTCTCGACGGCCACACTACCTTCTTGATCTCAGATCTGAGATCTCTGAAATACTTTTTCACGCCGCCCTTTTTGCGGGCGTCCTTCTTTGAAGCGGCTTTTTTGTCAGCGCCCTTTTTGGATTCTGACTTATCCGCTTTCTTCGAGGTATTTACCTCGCTGGAGTCAGCCTTCTTAGCCATCTAAAAAGCCACCTCCCGATTACTTGGTCTCTTTGTGAAGAGTGTGCTTCTTACAGAACTTGCAGTACTTATTCATCTCAAGTCTGTCAGGGTCATTCTTCTTGTTCTTCTTGGTGTTGTAGTTTCTCTGCTTGCACTCTGTGCAGGCGAGGGTGATCTTAACTCTCATTTCGGCACCTCCTGACGATAATTACACCCTGCCGAGAACAAAAGCAGGATGCGGTCTGCCTCCCTCAATGCGGTGCGCCTTATGCCTTCCCGCCGAGGTAACTTATGGTTTTTCACGCGCCGTTTTCTTTGTTTTCGCACACAAAAAAAGAGCGCAAAAAAAATACACCTCATAACGAGGTAAGATTATTATACCACACACGCCGCGGATTGTCAAGTACCCCGATTCGCATTTTGTGAACTTTCGGTAAATTCTGCCCGTCTGACCGTCTGCCCGTTTGGCTAATTCGTTTGAGGTAAAAATGTAAAGGCTGCCGCTGCCGGAAAAACTCTCTTTGGCGTTGAGGTCGCGCAGGAATGTCTCCTGCGCGATGTCCTCCGCCTCGTGTTCATTGCGTGTCAGCGTGAGCATATAGCGATACACCGCCGCGTATTCCGCGCACAGAGTCTCGTCATTTATATCATTCTCCATCTTGCCGTTCTTTATTTTATCTGCCACGCCGACACCTCCTTTCCCGAAAGATCAAAGCGCTTTTTGATCTTTCTGTTTAGTTAGACGACCGTCCCGCAAAAACGTTACAGCTTTATAAAATTTTTCCCATCAAAAAAGGGGCTGTGAAAGCCCCTTTCGTTATTCGGTTTATTATTCGGACTTGCTCTCCTCGGCTGCATCATCGGAAGGTACAACGGAAGCGCCGCAGCACTTCTTGTACTTCTTTCCGCTTCCGCAGGGGCAGGGATCGTTAGGTCCTATCTTCTTGCCTCTGTTGCGTGCGGTGAAGCCGCGGTTTGAGCTGCCTGCCTTGAACACATTCTCGCGCCTGGGCGCAGCCTGCTTGTTTACCTGAACGGTGAACAGCATTCTTACGGTGTCCTCGCGGATGGAGTCTACCATAGCGTCGAACATCTCAAAGCCTTCCATACGGTACTCAACAACAGGGTTCTTCTGACCGTAGCTGCGGAGACCGATGCCGCGCTTTAACTGTTCCATATCGTCGATGTGAGCCATCCACTTCTGGTCTACGACCTTGAGCAGCACAACGCGCTCGATCTCGCGGATAAGCTCTGTGCCGAGGTCTTCCTCGCGCTTTGCGTAGATCTTGGCAGCTCTTTCCTGAAGCTGCTCGATGATATCCTTCTTGGTGATATTCTCAAGCTCGGTAGGAGTATAGTTGAAGTCGCTCTCGACGGTGATGAGGTTCATCAGGTGTTCCTTCAGACCTTCAAGGTTCCAGTCGTCGTGTATCTCATCATCAAGCAGGTACATATTCACGCAGTCGTCAACGAACTGAGTTATCATATTCACGATGCTCTCGTGGATATCCTCGCCGTTGAGCACCTGCTGACGCTGGCTGTATATGATCTCACGCTGAGTGTTCATAACATCGTCGTAGTTGAGGACGTTCTTTCTGATATTGAAGTTTCTGCCCTCTATCTTCTTCTGAGAGGACTCGATTATACCCGTCAGCATCTTGGACTGGATAGGCATATCCTCGTCCACCTTGAGGGTATCCATCATGCTTGTAACTCTGTCGCCGCCGAACAGTCTCATAAGGTCGTCTTCAAGTGAAAGGAAGAACATACTCTCACCGGGGTCGCCCTGACGTCCCGCACGGCCGCGCAGCTGGTTGTCGATACGTCTTGACTCATGACGCTCGGTACCGATGATATACAGACCGCCTGCTTCGCGCACCTTATCTGCCTTCTCGGCTACCTCAGCGTCGAACTTCTTCTTGAAGGAGAGGTATTTTTCTCTTGCTTCAAGGATCTGCTCGTCGTCGGTCTCGCCGAAGCCTGTGGCGTCTACTATGATCTCTTCGGGGTAATCGAGCTTTCTGAGTTCCTCGGTAGCGAGGTATTCGGAGTTACCGCCGAGCAGGATATCGGTACCACGGCCTGCCATGTTGGTAGCGATGGTAACGGCGCCGTACTTACCTGCCTGAGCGACGATCTTAGCTTCCTTCTCATGATACTTGGCGTTCAGCACTTGATGCTTTACGCCCTTGTTTTTCAGCAGCTTTGAGAGGTACTCGGACTTTTCTACCGATACTGTACCCACCAGAACGGGCTGACCCTTCTTGTTGCACTCGATGACCTGATCTATAACGGCGTTGTACTTAGCCTTCTCGGTCTTGTAGATAACATCGGGGTGATCCACTCTGACAACGGGCTTGTTGGTAGGTATCTCGATAACGTCGAGCTTATAGATCTCTCTGAACTCGTCCTCTTCGGTGAGAGCGGTACCTGTCATACCCGAGAGCTTGGAGTAGAGGCGGAAGTAGTTCTGGAAAGTGATGGTAGCGATAGTCTTGGACTCGCGCGCTACCTTAACGCCTTCCTTAGCCTCGATAGCCTGATGCAGACCGTCGTTGTAGCGGCGGCCGACCATGATACGTCCGGTGAATTCGTCTACGATCATTACCTCGCCTTCGGGAGTAACTACATAGTCGGTATCGCGGCGCATGGTGCCGTTAGCCTTGATAGCCTGATTGATATGGTGCAGCAGGGTCATGTTATCCGCGTCCATAAGGTTTATAACGTTGAACGCCTTCTCTGCCTTCTTTACGCCCGACTTGGTAAGGGTAGCGGTGCGTGCCTTTTCGTCGATGATGTAGTCGCCGTCGAGGAGGTCGTTATCAGCCTTGTCGTCGAGCTCGACTACGGTAACGGGCTTGAGGCTCTTTGCAAAGCGGTCTGCGAGCTGATACAGCTCGGTAGACTCATCGCCCTGACCCGAAATGATAAGAGGAGTACGAGCCTCGTCTATGAGTATGGAGTCTACCTCATCGACGATGGCGAATGCGTGCTCGCGCTGTACCTTATCCTTCTTATAGATGACCATGTTGTCACGCAGATAATCGAAACCGAACTCATTATTGGTGCCGTATGTGATATCGGCGTTGTAGGCAGCCTGCTTTTCAGCCTTGTCCATGCCCTGGAGCACGCAGCCGATAGTCAGACCAAGGAAGCGGTATACCTTACCCATTTCCTCGGACTGGAACTTTGCAAGGTAGTCGTTTACGGTAACTACATGAACGCCCTTGCCCGTCAGGGAGTTGGCATATGCGGCAAGGCAGGCAACGAGGGTCTTACCTTCACCTGTCTTCATCTCGGCGATACGGCCCTGATGAAGAACGATAGCACCGATTATCTGAACGGGGAAAGGCTTCTTGCCGAGAACTCTCCATGCAGCCTCACGGCATACAGCGAGAGCATCGGGCAGCAGCTCATCGAGGGTGTTCAGACCGTCAGAGAGCTTGTCCTTCATGATCTGGGTCTGCTGACGCAGCTCATGATCGTCCATCTTTTCGTATGTAGCCTCAAGGTCAAGCACCTTCTGCTTGATAGGCTCTATTCTCTTTAACTCCTTTTTGGAATAATTACCAAAAAGCGCGTTTACTAATCCCATTTAATCACCTCAAAAATTAATGCCCCGCGCATGGGGCGCGTATATACAAAAATACATTATATATTATACCAAACCATGAAGCGCTTGTCAAGTATTTTTTATACGCCTTTTACAATCATGGCAATATGCACAAAAAACACCTGATGCTTTATACCCATTAACATTCTCGCAAAGTTTAGATGCGGACGCGATACTGTATTTGCAGAAAAGGCTGCCGTTTCCGTAACAGCAGCCCTTTGATATTACTTGTATATCTTTTCCTCAAGCTCGCGCCTGCAAGCGTCAAGATCGAGATCGAGGGTGCTCTGACCGTCGTGGCTGCCGTAATAGTAGGCATCCTCGGGCGGTATCCGCAGCTGCGACATCTCGTACTTTACCGAGAACAGCAGCTTGTAGAAGAATACATACATCTCTGTTTTGTTCATATTGGTAGTCAGGTTCTTCGCGCAGACCTTCAGGAAGTTGTCGAGTGCGAGCGGGTCGAGGGTCTTTGCCCTGTCGATTATCTTTGTTATGACCGTCCGCTGACGCTCGGTGCGCTCAAAGTCGGCGTTGCCGACGTATCTGAGTCTTGCATATGCGAGCGCCTGATTGCCGTTTAAGTGTACGCCCTTGCCGCCCGAGGTCAGGTAATCGGTGCCTTTTTCGTTGCCGAGGTATTTGTTCTGCTCAGCCATCGGGTCGGTCATGCCCTGCGCTTCCTCATCGGAAAGGTCGATATCTATGCCGCCGACAGCGTCAACTATCTCTATGAACGAGAAGAAGCTGACATAAGCGTAGCGGTCTACCCTTACATCAAGGTTATGCTCGACCGTGTCCATGAGCAGCTCTGCGCCGCCGTAGCGGTATGCGGCGTTCAGCTTGTCCCAGCCGTGCTCGGGTATCTCAACGTAGCTGTCGCGCATAAGGGAGGTCAGCGTGATCTCCTTTGTGCCGCGGTTTATCGAGAGCAGTATCATCGAGTCTGTCCTGCCGCGCTCCTCTTCATCGCGGGTGTCGCTGCCTATCAGCAGGATGTTCGTGACTTCCTTGCTGTAAAGTGCAGCATCGGTCACAAGGCGGTCGCCTGTTTCAACGGAATTCACAAGGCTGATGTAGCGGAATATCAGCAGCTGCATGAGCAGAACTATCACGAGTATTATGATGAACAGCCCGCGGAAGAATTTTCCGACAGCGGAGCCGCCCTTCATCTCACGCCTGCCCTTGCCCGAGTTTATGTATTCGTTTTTCTTGCCGAACTGCACCTGCTCGCCCGAGTGTTTGCGGCGGGCGGCTTCGGCGTACTTCTGATTGTTCGGATGTATCGGAGACGAAGCGCGGTTGTCGGCGGGGCGGGGCCTTGCCTGACGCTGAGACTGACCCTGACGCTGCGGCTGACCCTGACGCTGCGGCTGACCCTGACGATGAGGATCGTTCTGACGAACGCCCGCGCGGACGCGGTTGTATTCATCGAGGTAAGCGTCCTCATACGCCTGACGTGCGGCATCGCGCTTTGCCTGTTCTATCGCCTCAAGCTCTGCCTCGGAGTAAAACCTCAGATCATCGGGGGTGTTGGAATAATCGGTCTCCTGATCCATGCTCTGAAATTTTTTCAGCTCACGGTCGTACATATTCTTGAATGCGTCCTGCCCGCCGGCTGGACGCTTGCTTTTTCTTGCCATATATGCTCTTCCTTTTGATATATCCTGTATAGACTCACGCTTTACAAAGACCTGCCGCGGCGTTATATCACTAAACGGCGGCATCGCCTTATTGTCCTTTATATTATAATAGAACTTTGTAAAATTGTCAAGGCTTTTGATGATATTGTAATATACTTGACAACGGTCTTGAAAAGTGGTATACTTTTTCTCCGGTAAACATTTTTGATATCATAGGGGGACGACATGGGATTTGAACGTCTTAACAACACAAGAGATCTGGGCGGCATACCTGCCGACGGCGGAAAAACGATAAAGCGCGGAAGGCTTTACCGAAGCGGAAAGCTTTCAAGAGCCACCGCCGCCGACCTTAAAGCGATAGAAAAGCTCGGGCTCACGAAGATAATAGACTTCCGCAGCGAGAAGGAGTGCGGGGAAAATCCCGACCCCGAGGTCGCGGGAGCGGTGAGCATAAGCCTTCCTGCCGTAAAGGACATGACAAAGGGGATCACCCGCGACAGCCTCTCCGACAAGCGCGCGGTCGAAGCCCTGCTCTATGAGGGCATGGCGCAGGAGGGCTTTGCCGAGAGGTATATGTGCGGTATGTACGAGAACTTTGTGGCTGACGAGTTTTGCAGAAAGCAGTACGCGCGTTTTCTGCGCGAGCTGACCGATGCCGATGACAACACTGTGCTTTGGCATTGCAGCACGGGAAAGGACCGTGCGGGAACTGCGGCAGTGATTGTGCTGCACCTGCTCGGAGTTGACAGGGACACGATACTCGCCGACTATCTGAAAACTAACGGAAACATCAAAGAACACATAGATCATCTGGTAGAGATATACGTCCCCGATGATGCACCCCCGCTTGCAGAAAAAGCGATCCGCACGCTTTACAGTGCCAACGAAGCTTTTCTGAACGCCATGTTTGCCAAAGCCGAGGAGCTTTACGGCAGCTATGACAGATTCCTGACGGAGGGGCTGGGCGCAGACGAAGCGTATCGTGAGAGGCTTAAAGAACTGTATCTGGAATAAGACATAAAAGGCTGTTGCAGAGATGCAGCAGCCTTTTTTTATGACAACGTCAGAGCGTACAGAAGCGGCGGTTCATACAAGTCTTACACGGTAATGCTTCAGCCAGTAGTTTATCTGAATGATGTAAGCCATTATCTGCGGGTCGTTCATCAGCTGACCGTACCACTGTATATGCCTGCCCTCGTACATGAGCTTTTCTATCTCGCCGCGGTCTAAGATATCCAGCACGGGACAGCTTGCCTGCGAAAGCTCCTCGCGCAGGCGCTCCCTTACGGCTGCTTCATAGGCGGGGTTGTGGGTCTTGGGGTAGGGGGATTTCTTGCGATAAAGTATCCTCTCGGGCAGAAGCCCCTCCGCCGCCTTTCGCAGCAGACCCTTTTCGCGGCCCATATAGTCCTTGAACTCCCACGGCACGCGGTAGAGGTATTCAACTATGCGGTGGTCGCAGAACGGTACGCGGACTTCGAGCCCGCTGTACATCGACATACGGTCCTTGCGGTCGAGCAGCGTCTGCATGAACCAGTCGGTGTTGAGCCGCATCATCTCACGCATACGCTTTTCCGTCGGCGAAAGCCCCTGTGTGTTCACACGGCTTATAGTGTCGAGGTACTTGCCGTGGACGTATTCCTCAGCCGATATCCCTTCAAGATACTCGGGGCGCATGAGCGAAGCGCGGTATGCTGTGGACTGCGACCAGGGGAAGCCGTCGGTCTCGCGGATATCGGGGTCGCGGTACCAGGGGTAGCCGCCGAATATCTCATCGGCGCACTCGCCCGAAAGCGCCGCCTTGAAGCCCGCCTCCCTAACAGCCTTGCAGAAAAGCAGCAGCGAGCTGTCAACGTCCGCCATGCCGGGGAGATCCCTCGCATCGGTCGCGCTGTAAAGAGCTTCGACAAGCTCGGGGGTATCAACGATCACCCGATGATGCTCACTGCCGAGGTGATCCGCCATTTCGGCGATGTACTCGTCGTCGGCATTGGGCTGGAATTTCCCTGCCTTGAAGAACCTGCCGTTGTCACGGTACTCCACCGAAAAGGTGTGCAGCCGCCCGCCCCTGCTTTTCAGCACCTCATTTGTCACCGATGATATCAGGCTTGAATCCAGCCCGCCCGAAAGGAAGGTGCAGATAGGCACATCCGATACCGTCTGCCTGATGATGGAATCCCGCACCAGACCGTGTACTTTTTCAAGCGTCTGCTCAAAGCTGTCGGTGAAAGGCTCGCTGCCGCTGTCGCAGTAGTCCCAGTAGGTACACAGGCGCAGCCCGTATTCATCCAGCACCGCGC
This sequence comes from Ruminococcus sp., assembly GCA_024697545.1. Classification (GTDB taxonomy): domain Bacteria; phylum Bacillota; class Clostridia; order Oscillospirales; family Ruminococcaceae; genus YE71. Next base: position 66,788 of record JAILFN010000027.1, on the reverse strand, counting down.
ACTCGGCGGGCTTTAGGTCATGTATCCCCCTGAGCACACCGACTCCGCAGGTGCGTGCGGGTCCCGTCAGCATTATCTCGCGGACGCCCTCGGCATCCAGCTCTGCTTCTATCGCGTCAAGGCAGAGCAGCCCCTTGATCTCGGACGAGAAGTAAAGCACGCCGTCCTTTTGCGTATAGAAAAGCGGCTTTACGCCTATTCGGTCGCGGGCGAGGAAAAGCCTGCGCCTGCCGCTGTCCCATAGCGCGAATGCGAATATCCCGTTGAAGCGGTCAAGGCATTCCATGCCCCACTCGGCATAGGCGAGCATGACCGCTTCGGTGTCCGACTGCGTCTTGAAGCGGTATCCCAGCGAGATGAGCTCGCTCCGTATCTCGGCGGTGTTGTAAAGCTCGCCGTTATAGACAAGTGCCAGCTCTCTGCCGCCGTCGCGGTATATCATAGGTTGAGCGCCGCCCTCGGGGTCGATTATCGCCAATCGGGTATGTACCAGCAGGACGTTATCCGAAAGGTATGACCCGCTGCCGTCGGGACCGCGCCGTCCGAGAGCCTTTATCATCTTCTCTGCCGCATCGGGCTCGCGGGACAATTCCGCGCGGAACTGCTCGCCCCATCCTGCAAAACCTGAGATCGCACACATAAAAAATCACCTCGCTGCATCATATGCGGCGGGGTGATAAAATGTTACATGATGAAAGCCGAAAGGGTCAGCCCCAGAGCTTTTCGGGGTAGATGCCCGATGCGATATTCGCGCGGACGGCAGCCTGAGCGGCGGCTTTGTCCTTCACGCTGGTCATGCCGAACCACTTATCGGAAGTCTCAAAAAGGCGGCAGTCTGCTTCGCCGCGGTGGATCATATCATTGATGACCGAAGGCAGCAGGAACTCGGAGCCGGGAAGCTCGGCGTTCTTTGAAAGGAACTGCCCGAACTCATCGCCGAGGGTGTCGATGAAGCTTGCGGGGCAAGCCCACATATTCATGGAAACATGAGCCTTCGCGTCTGTTTCTTTCGGTGTCTCGTCTGTCTTTGAGGTAAAGGAAAAGACCCTTTCACCCTCGCGGCGTATGCCGTAAGTCTCGGTGATATTTGTGAGGAAGCCGTCAGCCGCATCGCATATACCGCGGGTGACGGTACTTTCGGCACTCAGTGTATTTTCAAGGATGAATCCCGGCATGGCGAGGTGCATTTTTCCGTCTTCTGCCGCAGCATCGGAAACGAGGAAATCGTGCATTGCCTGAAAAGCCTTTCTGCCGTAAACGTCATCGGCATTGATGACTGCGAACGGCTCCTTTACGACGCCCCTGCAAGCGAACACCGCATGACCCGTGCCCCAGGGCTTAGTGCGCCCGATGTTCTTATAAGCATCAGGCACGTCATCGGTCTGCTGATAGACGTAGTCTGTCTCTATATGCTTGCTGATACGGCTGCCGATCATATCATCGAACGCCTGCTTTATATCCTTTCTGATTATGAAGACCACCTTATCAAAGCCCGCGGTCTTGGCATCGAATATTGAATAATCCATTATGATCTCATTATTGGGACCTATGGGGTCGAGCTGCTTTATCCTTCCCTCGCCGTAACGTGTTCCAAGACCCGCAGCCATTATAACTAAAGTTGTCTTTATGCTCATTGAAATGTCTCCTTAATATTGATATAAATACACATTTATTACATTATCGCATATTTTCAGATACTTGTCAAGTCTTTTTTGGCGATCGGACAGAGTTTTCTGATTTTTACATATGTTCAAAAGCAAAAGCTGCACCGCGAAAGGAAAAGAGCTTTGCGTCTGCCGTTTTGCAAGCCCGCGGCTTACGGCACGCATAAAACGCTATTCCCTTCGGGGTGCAGCCTTTATATGGGAGGAATCATCCCGACCGCAGCAAACGGCCGGTCACATGAGTGCAGAGCTCTGCATTCGCGTCAGGCACGCGCTTCGAGCATTTCCTGCTCCTTGAAGAAGAGTGAGATACACCATATCGCGCTGATGCCTACCAGCACATAGATGATGCGGGCGAGCACAGCCGCCTGACCGCCGAATATGAACGCCACCAGATCAAATCTGAAGATACCTATAAGTCCCCAGTTGACTCCGCCGACGATCAGAAGCAGTAAAGCAATCCTGTCGAGCATTTCATTCACCTGCCTTTTACAGATACTTTGTCTATATACGGGAAAACACCGTTTCACTTTTGGTGTCACATATATTATAGGCAGATGCTTTGTTTCTATTCGCTCGATTTTAAAAATTTTTTTGACCGCCCGAATGTCTTCGGCATATCATGTATTATCAATGATATGACGTGAGGTGAGAATAATGATATATCTTGACAATTCGGCGACAAGCTTTCCAAAGCCTCCCGAAGTAAAGCGTGCGGTGATGCGTGCGCTTGACGTCTATGGCGGCAACCCGGGGCGGGGCGGGCATAAGCTCTCCATTGAAACTGCGGAACAGGTATACAAGGTGCGGCAGTCGGCGGCTGAGTTTTTCGGTGCCGAGACCGAGAACACCGTCTTTACCGCCAACTGCACCATGGCGCTGAACATGGCGATAAAGGGCATGATGGAGTACGGCGGGCATATCATCATTTCGGGCTACGAGCACAATGCGGTGCTGCGCCCTGTCTACGCCCTTGCCAAAGCGCGGCGTGTGACTTTTTCGGTCCTGCCCGTTTACGACGATCCCGAGCGCACTGCCGATGAGCTGAGAAAGCTGATACGCCGCGACACGCGGGCTGTTTGCTGCACGGTGGCTTCAAACGTCAGCGGCAGGATATTGCCATACCGCGAGATCTCAAAGGTCTGCCGAAGCTGCGGGATATGCTTTATAGCAGACGCGGCGCAGGCGGCGGGGATACTCGACCTGAAGCTTTCCGACGGCTTTGACTTCATCTGCACGGCGGGGCACAAGGCGCTTTACGGACCCACGGGCACGGGTCTGCTGATCTCAAACGGCGAGTACACGCTTTCTACCATGATCGAGGGCGGCACAGGCACAAACTCCGCCGACCCCGAGCAGGGCGACCAGATGCCCGAGCGGCTGGAAAGCGGCACTTTGAACACCGCGGGGATACTGGGTCTCGGCGCGGGGATCGAGTTCGTAAAGAGAAAGACCCCTGCCGCGCTGAGAAAACAAGAAGCGGCACTGGTGGAGCGTTTTGAGAAAGCGGTATCGCGGATAGACGGCGTTAAGCTCTATCCCTGCAAGACGAGAGTGCCGATAAGCTCCTTCGATCTTCGTGAGATGAACTCACAGGCGCTGTCTATGAAGCTTTCCGAGCGGGGCTTTGCACTGAGGGGCGGGCTGCACTGTGCGGGCTTGGCTCATCGTTCTATGGGCACGCTGACGCAGGGGACGGTAAGGCTGTCGCCGGGGGCGTTCACGACTGCAAAGGATATAGATATGCTTGCGGCGGCAGTCGGGGAGATCGCGGCGGAGAAGTGAGGGCACAGCTTTTGCTCTGAGCTTCAAGCAGGTGAACAGCACCCAAAGCTCACAAACCGATACAGTACGGTCAAAGGTGAGTTAGTGAGCTTTGTGATCGGCGGCTATGGTGCGTTGAAGTTGTGGGTGCCTGATCGGGACTAAAAAAGAGCTGTTGCACTTTGGTGCAGCAGCTCTTGGGTGTTTATCGGGGGATATTATCAGAACTCCAGCTTGCTTTCGAGGTAAGCTTCAAGCTCTGCGATGGGCATTCTTACCTGCTCCATGCTGTCGCGGTCACGGACGGTAACGCAGCCGTCGGTCTCGGACTCGAAGTCATAGGTCACGCAGAAGGGAGTACCGATCTCGTCCTGACGGCGGTATCTCTTGCCGATGGAACCTGCCTCGTCATAGTCAACCATGAACTTCTTGGAAAGGTTCTCGAACAGCTCGGTAGCGGGTGCTGAGAGCTTTTTGGAGAGCGGCAGAACGGCAGCCTTGAAAGGTGCCAGTGCGGGATGGAAGTGCATTACTGTACGAACGTCGGGCTTCTCCTCTGTGCCGATATTCTCCTCATCGTAAGCCTCGCATACAACGGCAAGGAACAGTCTCTCTACGCCGAGGGAAGGCTCGATAACGTAAGGAACGTATCTCTCGTTGGTCTCGGGGTCGAGGTAATCAAGGCTCTTGCCCGAAGTATTGATGTGCTGAGTAAGGTCATAGTCGGTTCTGTCAGCAACGCCCCAAAGCTCGCCCCAGCCGAAGGGGAAGAGGTACTCAAAGTCGGTGGTAGCCTTGGAGTAGAAGCAGAGCTCCTCAGCGGAATGATCGCGGAGTCTGAGGTTCTCCTCCTTGATGTTCAGGCTGTACAGCCAGTCGCGGCAGAAGCCTCTCCAGTAATCGAACCATTCAAGGTCGGTGCCGGGCTTGCAGAAGAACTCAAGCTCCATCTGCTCAAACTCGCGTACACGGAAGATAAAGTTACCGGGGGTGATCTCATTTCTGAAAGACTTGCCGACCTGAGCCACGCCGAAAGGTACCTTCTTTCTTGTGGTGCGCTGTATATTCGAGAAGTTTACGAATATGCCCTGTGCGGTCTCGGGACGGAGGTAAAGCTCGCTCTTGGTGTCCTCGGTAACGCCCTGGAAGGTCTTGAACATCAGGTTGAACTGACGGATATCGGTGAAGTTATGCTTGCCGCACTGAGGGCAGGGGATGTTCTTTTCCTTGATGTAATCCATCAGCTGTTCATTGGTCCAGCCCGCAACATTGGTGCCGTCGAAGTCTTCGATGAGGTTATCGGCGCGGTGACGGGTGTGGCATTCCTTACAGTCCATAAGGGGATCGGAGAATCCGCCGAGGTGTCCCGAAGCGACCCAGGTCTGGGGGTTCATAAGTATAGCGGAATCAAGACCCACGTTGTACTTGTTCTCCTGAATGAACTTCTTTCTCCATGCGTTCTTGATATTGGTCTTGAGCTCAACGCCCAGAGGACCGTAATCCCATGTATTTGCAAGACCGCCGTAGATCTCGCTTCCGGGGTATACAAAGCCGCGTCCCTTGCAGAGCGCGACGATCTTATCCATTGTCTTTTCGGTATTCAGCATTTTAAGATCAATCCTTTCAAATGTTAAAATATAAACGATACAAAGCTATTATACAACATTATTTATTAAAATGCAAGCGCTTAACACAAAATTTGCAATCTCACCAAAAAAGCCGCCGTACAGTGCGGCGGCTTTGTGTTATTCTGTCACGCGCTCGACAGTGTAGCCGTCGGATTCGAGGAGGGCTACTATGCCCTTGTCGCCGACATAGTGCGCGGCACCGACCATGTAGAAGACGTTTTTGCCCTCTGCCAGCAGATCCTTTACGGCTTGCGCCATGCCGACGTTGCGGTCGAAAAGAAGCTGCTGATAGTAATCCGCCATGACTTCATTCTCGTCCTTTGAAAGATCCTCGTCGCTCTTTGAGATATCTAAGTTTTCGATGTTTCCCGTGCGCCATGCTTCGTACATATCCTGCATCTCCTGACGGATATCGTCGTTGTTCTCGGCGCAGTAGCCTTCGAGTGCTACCGAATATATCTCGTCGGAGAAGTTGACGAGCATCGCCATCTGTGCTTCGGCGCTCTCGACCTCATATATCTCCTTGCCGCTGCTGTGGGCGTCGTTGAGCAGGTAAAGGTCTATGCCCTTTGTGGCGTCAAGCCCCGCGTCGGCTGCGGCGTAGGCTTCGAGCTGCTGTGAGAGATACCAGAGCTGATAATTCTCAAAGTCGGCGGGGTCATCGCCGTGAAGCTCTATGTATGAAGCTATATCCTTCCATTCGCCCTTGTTGAGGTGATCCTTTGCCTTGCCGCCGTCGGGGTAGGTGAGCTTGTCGGAATACTGCAAAGCCACCGCGACCGCAGAAGACGAATCGGAGATATCGCATTCCACCGCCAAAACGTCAGCCTGCCTGTAAGCGCTGTCGATGTATTCGGGCAGGGGATAGCATTCGTCATTCAGGGCGTGCATACTTCCCGCCATATACATGGTCTTGCCGTCGGGGGAGGTAACTTTCCACATAGCGGGAGCGTAAACGCTTTCCTCTTCGGGAGAAGTCTCCTCTTCCTCGGTGGTCAGCTCTGAGACCTCTGTCTGCTGCTCCGCAGCCTCGGACGCGGGGTCATCCTCCTTGGGCGGCAGAGTCACCGTGACGGGCGGCTTTGTCTCTTCGGGAAGCTCATCGTCTGCGCCGCTGTTTCCGCAGCAGGCAAGGCTCAGCGCCATTACCGCGGCTGCAAGTGCGGCTGCTGTTTTTTTGAATATGCTTTTCATCACTGATCCTCCTCGGCGTGTTTTTTCTTCTTGCGGCGTCCGATGAATTCGCCTGCGGTGAAGATGTAATCGCTTGTGAATATCTTAACGGCTATGGTCATGCAGATGATGAGGAACACTGCCTGATATATAAGACCCGCCGTGTAAAGCTCGGTCTTGCCGAACATTACGGTGTCGGAAGCCATGAAGGTGTGGGTAAAGGGAATGGCGTACAGCACATATCTTACCGCGCCGGGCAGCGTGCTGATATCAAGGAACATACACGCCATAAAGGGCACGATGGTGACGAACATCAGCGGGAGCAGCAGCGTCTGCGAGCTCTTGATGTTCTTGGCGAAGGCGCCGAGTATCATGGCTATCGAAAGGGATATCAGCATGGTGAGCAGCATCTGCACGCCTATGAGCAGGTAAGTCCTGAAATCGAACACCAGCCCCAGCTTTTCTATCATCTTTGTGTATTCCTCACCGATATCTCCCGTCGGGCTGAGGTTCATATTGTTCATGCCTATCATATACACGACGGCGTTGAGCAGAGCGACCGCCGCTGCGGCGAGCATCTTTGCGCTTATCACATGGAGCCTTGTTATCGGAGCGGAGAGCAGCGTTTCAAGGGTCTTGTCCAGCTTTTCGGCGCTGACGGCATTTATCATCGTCTGCGAGCCGAGCAGTATAAGGATGTATACCACCAGAGGCATGAACAGCGAGCGGCTGTAAAGGCTCGAATAGAGTATCAGCTGAGAGATGTTTTCGCTCTTGTCGCGGACTATCGTGCATTCATCGACCGTTACGGGCGCTTCTATCAGCGCGGCTTCATCGTCGGTAAGCTTGCCGCGGTTCTTGAAATCGGAATACATCGCGGTCTTTACTGCCGAGGTTATGAGCTGGAGGGCTGTCTCGGAACCGACGTTCACGTTGGAGAGCATCGACATTGAGGTCATGCGGCTGACGTAAGTGACCTTTGCCTGCTTGCCGTTGTTTATGTCATCGGTAAAGCCTTCGGGTATGATGACGAAGCTGTTTACATCCAGCCTGTCGAGCTCGGCGGCGTAGTCGTCGGACTTCAGGGTTACTGTTTTCACCTCGTTCTGCATATCGCTGGTCGGGTGTTCCAAAAACATCAGCACCGACTGAGTGAATTTGGTATCATCGAGGTCGCATATGGTTATCCTGCTGCTTTCCTCGCTTGCTTTTTCGGCTGATTTGTTTAGCATACCACCCATGCCGTACATCATGAAAAGCATGAGCAGCAGCATGAATATAGTCTGTGTGTTGAGCATCTCACGGAGCTCTTTTTTCAAAAGGCTTGCAAATTTCATTCTCTCACCACCCTGTAATATCCTTTTTCATAACTACAAGCTCGAATACGTCTTCGAGGTTGTCGGCTTTGTATTTTTCCAGCAGCTCCGCGGGTCTGCCGACCTCGAGGAGGTGTCCTCTGGCAATGATCCCGACGCGGTCGGAGACATATTCTATCTCGAGCATATTGTGTGAAGAGAGCAGGAAGCTCATGCCGTCCGAGGCAAGCACCTTTATCATTCGGCGTATCTCAAGGGCATTGATGATATCAAGTCCCGAGGTAGGCTCGTCGAGTATCGCGATCTTTGGCTTTGACATTATGGTCCTTGCGAGCAGCAGCTTTCTCGTCATGCCGCGGGAGTATGTCTCGATCTTGTCATTCAGCCTGTCGCCGAGGGAGCAGATCTTTTCGGCTTCCTTTACAAAGCCCTCCACCTGACTGCGGTCTTTGGCATACATCTCAGCCATAAAGCGAAGGTACTGCCTGCCCTTCATGTTCTTGTAAGCGCCCGCCTCATCGGGGAGGTAGGTGAGATTTTCGCGCACGCCCGCAGGGTCGGTCTTTATCGAGCAGCCGCCGACTAGGGCATCGCCCTCTGTGGGTTTGAGCAGGGTGGCTATCATTCGTATGGTAGTGGTCTTGCCTGCGCCGTTCGGTCCTATAAGCGCGAATATCTCGCCCTCTTTAACGTCAAAGGTGACGTCCTGCGAAGCATAGACGCCTTTTTTATATTGCTTTGACAGGTGCTCGACGCTGAGCACCGATGGTCTGTTGTCTTCCATATCGTAGTCCTTTCTTCTGTTGCGGAGATGTTTGGATCTTTTATATACGGCATATGTTCTGCCGCAAAGCCCGCCGCGGCAAGGCTCAGGCTTTATTATAGCACGATATATAAAAATTGTCAATAAAACGCCGTTCGGGACGGCAAAGGTAAATTTATGCAAACCAAACAAATTTTCAAAATATTTTTGTGAGGGTATTGTAATTAATGTGGAAATGTGGTATAATATGTGAAGTTGTTCACATTACATCAAAAAAACGCCCTGCTGCCGTTGTTTTGCGGGCTGCGGGGATAAATATCTACGGAGGGAATACAATGAGATTCGATATTACAGATGAAGGCTTTGGATCCGAGGTATCATATTATCTCAAAGACCGCTTTGACGCAGACTTCGGCTCTGCAACGCCCCAACAGCTGCACTATGCGCTGTCATCTGCCGTCATGCAGGAGATAGACTTCAACTGGCAGCGCAGCCGCGACGCACATCTTAACGGCAGACGCGCCTGCTATCTTTCTATGGAGTTTCTGGTCGGAAGGGCTGTATACAACAACCTGCTCTGCGCGGGGCTCACCGAAACGGCAGACGCTGCGCTGAAGCAGAGCGGACGCTCGCTCGCGGAGCTGGAGGAGATAGAGGACGCGGCTCTCGGCAACGGCGGTCTTGGAAGACTTGCTGCCTGCTTCCTCGATTCCGCAGCTACCCACGACCTGCCTCTTGACGGCTACGGCATACGCTATAAATACGGGCTTTTCAGGCAATCGATCGACAAATATCTGGGTCAGCGGGAGACTGAGGACGACTGGCAGCGCTTCGGCGACCCCTGGTCGGTGCGCCGCGAGAGCGATAAGGTCGTTGTCAGATACAGCGATCAGGAAGTCTTCGCCGTCCCCTACGATATGCCCGTCATCGGCTATGACACCTACAATGTGGGCACGCTGCGCCTGTGGCAGGCAGAGCCGCTCTCGGACTTTGACTTTGACGACTTCAACGCGGGCAGCTTCACCAAGGCGTTCTCCGCGCGGGCTGAGGCTGAGTCCATCAGCGCGGTGCTTTACCCCAACGACAGCTTTGAGGACGGACGTATACTTAGATTAAAGCAGGAGTATTTCTTCTCCTCGGCTTCGGTGCAGGATATCGTCCGCAAGCACAAGGCGCTCCACGGCTCTCTCGACACCCTGCCCGACTTCGTGCAGATACAGCTCAACGACACCCACCCCGTCATCTCTATCCCCGAGCTGATACGCATACTCATCGACGAGGAAGGCTATGACTTTGCGGGTGCTTTTGACATAGCACAGAGGGTGTTCAACTACACCAACCACACGATAATGCAGGAAGCCCTTGAAAAGTGGGACGTTAAAATAGTATCAAAGCTGCTCCCCCGCATCTATGAGATCTGCCTGATGATATCCGAGCAGTTCAAGGCGGAGCTTTACAAAAACAAGCCCGAGGGCTTTGACCGCGAGAAGATAGCGGAGCTGGCACCCATAGGCGACGGAAAGCTCAGGATGGCGAACATGGCTTGCTACGTCGGCTCTCATGTAAACGGCGTGGCGGCTATACACACCGAGATCCTGAAAGCCGAGACATTAGCCGACTGGTACAAGCTCTACCCCGAGCGTTTCCTGAACGAGACAAACGGCATAACGCAGAGAAGATGGCTGAGGCTCTGCGACCCCGAGCTTTCGGCTCTCATCACAAGGCTGCTGGGCTCCGAGGACTGGGTAAAGGATCTTGACAAGCTGGCAGAGCTCAAAAAGTATGCCGACGATGAAGCGGTGCTGTGCGAGTTTATCGGCATCAAGAAGCTCAAAAAGCGCCAGCTGGCGGAATACATCATGAAGACCGACCGCCCCGAGATCGGCACCGTTGACCCCGACACCATCTTCGATACGCAGATAAAGCGTCTTCACGAATACAAGAGACAGCTGCTCAACGCATTCTCGATACTTTACATCTACTACGGTCTGAAGGACGGCAGCATCACGGACTTTACTCCTACGACATTCATCTTCGGCGCAAAGGCAGCCCCCGGCTACCGCAGAGCCAAGGCGATAATCAGGTTCATCAACGCCATAGGCGAGATGATAGAAGAGGACGACGATCCGAAGGTGAAGGGAAAGATCAAGGTCATCTTCGTGCAGAACTATAACGTTTCCTACGCCGAGTATCTTGTGGCGGGCTCCGATATCTCAGAGCAGATATCCACCGCGGGCACGGAGGCTTCGGGCACGGGCAACATGAAGCTCATGCTCAACGGCACCGTGACTCTCGGAACTTATGACGGTGCGAACATCGAGATCGCGGAGGAAGCGGGCGAGGAGAACAACTACATCTTCGGCGCGAGAGTTGAAGAGCTTGAAAAGATAATGCCCGACTACGACCCGCGCGAGCTTCTTGCCGACCCGAAGATCAAGCGCGTGCTCGACAAGCTGATAGACGGCGAGTTCTTCGACTGCAACGAAGCGGAGCATTTGGGCGAGGAGGGTACCTTCAAGGAGCTGTATCAGGCGCTCACCGACGGTGCTTCATGGCACGTTCCCGATCATTACTACCTGCTCGGCGACCTGAAGAGCTACGTTGAAGCAAAGCTCAGAGCCAACGCCGACTACCGCGATGAGCTTTCCTTTGCACGCAAGTGCTGGCTCAATATGTGCTCGGCGGGCAAGTTCTCCTCCGACCGCACCATAAAGGACTATGCCGAGAATATCTGGGGCATAAAGCCCGTGACCTTATGACGGAGGTGTGATATGAGAGCAAGCGGGATACTTCTGCACATATCCTCCCTCAGCGGAGAGCAGGGGATAGGAAAGCTGGGGCGTGAAGCCTATGCCTTTGCCGATTTCCTGCACAAGGCGGGGCAGAGATACTGGCAGATACTGCCTGTATCGCCGACGAGCTACGGCGACTCGCCCTATCAGAGCTTTTCGATATTCGCGGGCAACCCTTACTTCATCGACCTTGAAACTCTCGCGGAGGAGGGTCTGCTCAGGCGCTCGGATTTTACAAATATAAACTGGGGCGAAAAAGCTTCGGTCGATTACGGGCTGATCTACAAGAAGATATTCAAGGTGCTGAGAAAGGCATACGAAGCATATAAAAAGACGGGAGACACCGCCTGCGCCGAGTTTACGAAGGCAAACGGCTGGCTGCCCGATTATGCGCTGTTCATGGCGCTGAAATCCGCACACGGCGGCGAGGGCTGGTACAAGTGGGAAAAGCCGCTTGCGATGTTTGAGAAGCCTGCTGTCGAAAAGGCACGCAAAGAGCTCGCCGACGATATCGGCTTTCACTGCTTCCTGCAATACGAATATCACAAGCAGTGGACGGCTTTGAAGAAGTACGTCAACGGGCTGGGCATTGATTTTATCGGAGATATCCCCATATACGTCGCCTATGACAGCGTTGAGGTGTGGACTCACCCCGAGCTTTTCCTGCTCGATGATGAGAAAAAGCCGATAGACGTTGCGGGTTGTCCGCCCGATGTCTTTGCGGCAAAGGGTCAGCTTTGGGGCAACCCGCTTTACCGCTGGGACTATATGGAGCAGCAGGGCTACAAGTGGTGGACAGAGCGCCTTCGTGCCGCCTGCACCACATACGATGTCGTAAGGATAGACCACTTCCGCGGCTTTGAGAGCTACTACTGCATACCCTACGGCAGAGAGGATGCGGTCGTGGGCGAATGGCGAAAGGGTCCCGGCATGAAGCTGTTCAAAGCTGTCAGGGCGGAGCTCGGTCGGCAGAGGATAATCGCCGAGGATCTCGGTTTTATCACAAAGGCTGTCGGGCGTATGCTCAAAGCCTCGGGCTTCCCGGGAATGAAGGTGCTGGAGTTCGCCTTCGACCCGTCGGGAGAGAGCAGCTACCTGCCGCACAACTTCACCTCACCGAACTGCGTATGCTACACGGGGACGCATGACAACGAGACAGCTGTCGGCTGGGTGAACTCCATCTCACGCAAGGAGAAAAAATTCTGCCGCGAGTACCTGAACGTCAAGTACAACCGTGATATCCCGCGCGGACTTATCCGTGCGGCATGGGCGAGCATCGCCGACACCGCGATAGCGCAGATGCAGGATATCCTCGAGCTGGATTCGTCGGCGCGTATGAACATACCCTCTACGCTGGGCGGCAACTGGCAGTGGCGGCTGACGGGCGGAGAGCTGACAGACGAGCTCGCCGCCGAGATATATGACCTCACCCGCATATACGGCAGACTGCCGAAGATCCCTGCCGAAAAGCCTGCAAAGGAGAAAAAGTCCGCGGGGAAAACAAAGAAGAACAAATGATCCAAAAGAGCCGTGCCTTTTTCGGGCGCGGCTTTGTTTTTTGCTCCGCTATTGACATCTTTCGCATTATAGTGTATAATAGATTAAATAGCGTTTATTTCGGAAAAGGGGGTACGGCATGAAGAGAAGGATGGCTTTTGCGGCGGCTGTGGTGATGCTTGCTGCGTGCGGATGCAGCGCGTTCGGGAACGACAGCAGCTTCGATGAAGATAAAAGGAAGACATATTATCCCGAAGATCCGCAGTCATCTGCCGTGCAGACCGATGAGAGCATCGGCGGGGCTGACAGCTACGGCGACAGCAGTTCCGCGGAACAGGAGCCCGAAGAGGGCACAGAGATATTCGATACCGCGCCCATAGCGAATGCCTATATCTCAGGCAGCAGTGACGGGCTCGATGACTTTCAGAAGCAGATACTCGAAAAGGCTTCGGAGGTCATATCCGAATGTGTTACCGACGATATGACACCTTATGAAAAGGAGCTGGCGCTGCACGATCGGCTGATACGCAGCTGCACCTACGACAAGGGTGCGCTCAGGGCGATAGAAGCCCCCGGTGAACACGCAGCCGACCCTTACGGCGCACTGATCGACGGTCAGGCGATATGTATGGGCTATACCACGACCTTCAAGCTGCTTATGGATATGGTGCAGATACCCTGTGGAATAATACATTCCACCGACAACGAGGGCGATGAGCACGCATGGAACATAGTGAAGCTCGACGGCTGCTGGTATTACGTTGACACCACCTGGGACGACCCCGTTCCCGACAGGGAGGACGGGTATGTAAAGCATCAGTACTTCAATATAACGAAGGACGAGATAGCTATCGAGCATATGCTTACCGATGATGCTCCCGAAACCGAAAGCTGCGAATACCTGTTCGCAGAGCATGAGATGTACACCGTCACCGACGTTTCGCAGATATCCGAGGGGATAAAGGCGGCAGCCGAACGCGGACACAGCGACCTTGCGGTGTATTTTGATTCGGATGTTGAGCTGAAGGAAAGCTCGATCTTCTCCTCGGGAGATGATTACTACACCTTTACCGATGCGGGTCTTCTGAAAAGTGTGACGGATGCCTGCAAGGACGCGGGTTTCCGATATCTGATGAGCACACTTAGAAACACCTCAAAGGGAAAAGTGCTGCTTATAATGTTTGAACCCAAATGATTGGAGACAGAGAATAATGCGCTTTCGTCCATGCATAGATATACATAACGGCAGAGTCAAGCAGATAGTCGGCTCGACACTTGCCGACAAGAACTCGGCTGCCAAGGACAACTTCGTGTCGGAATACGGCGCGGAGCATTATGCCGCGCTTTACAGGAGCCGGGGACTCAGCGGCGGCCATGTTATAATACTCAATCCCGCGGGCAGCGAATACTACGAAGCCGATGTCAGACAGGCAAAGGCGGCGCTCTCGGCTTACGAGGGCGGCTTGCAGATAGGCGGCGGGATAAACGCCGAAAATGCGGGGCGGTTCCTTGACATGGGCGCTTCGCACGTTATCGTCACGAGCTTTGTTTTCAGGAACGGCGCGGTCGATGAGCAACGCCTCAGTGAGCTTGTCAAGGCTGTCGGCAGGGAACGGCTGGTGCTTGACCTTTCCTGCAAAAAGCGTGAGGACGGCAGATATTATATCGTTACCGACCGCTGGCAGAAGTTCACAGACGTTGAGCTGAACGCTGCGGTGCTTGAAAGATTTGCGGGAAGCTGCGCGGAATTCCTCATACACGCGGCTGACGCTGAGGGCAAGCAGAGGGGCATCGAAAAAGGTGCTGCCGAGATAATGGCGCAAAGCCCGATACCCTGCACCTACGCGGGCGGCATAGCTTCTATGGAAGACATTGAACTGCTGAGGGAACTCGGCGGCGGAAGGATAGATTATACTATAGGCTCGGCGCTGGATATTTTCGGCGGGAGCATAGAATTTGAGAAGATAGCGAGGATATGAAAAATGGCTAAACAGAAGGTTGCTGTGATCTTCGGCGGAAGATCGAGCGAACATGACGTTTCTAACGTTTCGGCGGCTCACGTTATAAGGAGCATACCGAAGGACGAATATGAGGTCATAACCATAGGAATAACGGGCAGGGGACACTGGGTACGCTACATAGGGAGCCTTGAACAGATAGTAGACGGCTCATGGGAGCAGCACCCCGACAACGTGCCCTGCATACTCTCTCCCGACCCGCTGCACAAGGGATTCATACTCCTCGAATCCGACGGCACCTTCAACGACCTGAAGGTGGACTGCGTGTTCCCCGTGCTTCACGGCAAGAACGGCGAGGACGGCACCATACAGGGTCTGCTGGCACTGAGCGGCATACCCTTTGTCGGCTGCGATATGATATCCTCGGCAAACTGCATGGACAAGGAAATGACCCACGTTATACTTGAGGCTGCGGGCATCCCGATGGCAAAGTATATAGCCATGCGCCGCAGGGATATGGATAAGATAGATGAAGTTATCGCGGAAGCGGAAGCAAAGCTCAGCTACCCGATGTTCGTAAAGCCCTGTTGTGCAGGCTCTTCGGTAGGCGTATCGAGGGTCTCGAACGCAGGTGAGATGCGCGAGGGCATAAAGCTTGCATTCACCGCCGACAACAAGCTTCTTATAGAAGAGGGCGTGAAGGGCGTTGAGTGCGAGTGCGCCGTTATGGGCAACGCGCAGCCCTTTGCTTCGGCAGTCGGCGAGATAAAGAGCGCCAACGAGGGCTTCTATGATTTTGAATCCAAGTACGAAAATGATTCCAGCGAGACACTGATCCCCGCACGCATAAGCGAGACCGCTTCGGAGCGTGTGCGTGAGACTGCTCTCAAAGCATTCAAGGCTATCGGCTGCGAGGGTCTTGCCCGCTGCGATTTCTTCCTGTGCGAGGGCGACAGACCCGTGCTCAATGAGATAAACACCATGCCCGGACACACACCTATCAGTATGTATCCCAAGCTTATGGAGCACGCGGGACTTTCTCCTTCCGAGCAGGAGGACAGACTGATACAGCTTGCGATGGAGAGGCAGATATAAAAAATGGTTGACACATTATTCGGAGATATGGCTGAAGGCGCTATCGGAGTATTCGATTCGGGCGTCGGCGGGCTCACCTGCGTTAAGGAACTTATAAGACTCATGCCGCAGGAGGATATAGTATACCTCGGCGATACGGCAAGAGTGCCCTACGGCACCCGAAGCCGCGACACCATAGCCGCATATGCAAGACAGGACATTCGCTTTATGGAAAAGCATGACGTAAAGCTTCTGCTGGTAGCCTGCGGTACCGTTTCATCGGTAATGCAGAGCGTGCCGATATTTGAAGACTCGGGCATATGCTGTTACAGCGGAGTTATAATACCCGCCGCAGATGCCGCCTGTGCCGCCACGAAAAACGGCAGGATAGGCGTTATCGCGACCCCTGCATCTATACGCTCGGGCTGCTATGAATATGAGATAACAAGGCAGCGCCCCGATATAAAGGTATTCAGCCGCGAATGTCCGCTGCTGGTGCCGCTTGCCGAAAACGGCTACACTCAGCCCGGCTGCCCGCCCGCGGAGTATTTCGTTGAGGAATACCTGAAGGATATAAAGGAGCAGGGCGTTGACACGCTGATACTCGGCTGCACACACTACCCGCTTTTTGAGGAAGTTATACAGAACTATATGGGTGAGGACGTCAGGCTGATATCCTCGAGCGCTGTGACCGCTCAGCAGACCTTTGAAGCATTGCAGGCACAGAAGGCGCTGAAACCCGCGGGGACAAAGGGCAGGGTAGAGCTTTACTGCACAGACAGCGTAGAGCTTTTCCGCGCCAATGTAAACAGATTTTTAGGAACAGACGCAGGCTGCGAGATATCGCAGTGCAGATTGGATAAATAAGATGGCATTTGCAGATAAGATGTATAAGAACGCCAAAATGCAGATCGAGACCAACACCAACGGTGACATAACCACCCACGACGGCGAGTGCCTTGTCAAACAGGTGACGGGCGGCACCGAGCTTTTTTACAAGCCCGCCGACGGTGCTTCATGCACGATAATGTTCGGCACAAAGCGCTCGCAGATAAACATGAGGGGCGAGGTATCCTACAAGCTCTGTATCGAGCCCGGTGCTAAGATCCCTGCCGTGATAAAGACATCTGAGGGAAGCTTTGACGTGACCGTCCTCGGCGGCGATATGCTCGTCAAGCCTTTCGCGGGAGGGTTTGAGGCTGTGCTGCAATACAGGCTGCTCGCAGCAGGCTCCGTACTTTCGGAAGTTACCGTCGCCGCAAGGGTGAGGTACTGATACTGTATCCTGAGGCTCGACAGCGAAAAGGATATGTGCTATCATAAATATAAAGGCAACAGAACGAACAAATCGAAAGGAAGATCATAATGGCTGAATTTAACGATTTCGATAAGATCGAAGCTCTGATAAAAAGCGGTGAAGAGGTCATTCTGCCCTGCATACCCATGCGCGGGCTGGTAGTGCTTCCCGGACAGACCATGAACTTCGATATGGGCAGAAAAAAGTCTATCTACTCCGCAAAAAAAGCGCTCTCGGGAAACGGGCTGGCGCTTATCATAACACAGCGTGACACCGCAGTTGAAAAACCGACGATCGGCGATCTTTATGAGATGGGTACCGTGGCGATAGTAAAGCAGATAGTCGCTACCAACAGCGGCATCTACCGCTGCCTTATCGAGGGAGTTTGCCGCGCCGAGATAAAAGCTCTCAACTCAGGCGGGAACGGCAACACCGCGACCGCGGTGCTCAGGGCTCCGTATGAAGAAGAAACTGCATCCGAAGCACAGCTCGAAGCGCTGAAGCGCCAGCTGCGTGAGGAATTTTCCGGCATCGTGGATCAGATAGCGGGCGATATCCCCAACGATATCATCGACGATGTTCTTTCGAGCGAGGATCCCCGTGACCTGTATGAGGCTATCGCTTTCAATATACCCGCCGATTACCGCGAAAAGCAGCAGCTCCTCGAGATAGACACCCTCGGCGAAAAGCTTGAGCGGCTGCTGATCCTCCTTGCAAAGGAAAAGGATATCTTAGACCTTGAGATACGAATACACGAAACGGTACAGAATGCCGTTAACCAGAATCAGCGCGATTTCTATATACGCGAGCAGATACGCGCTTTGCAGGAAGAACTTGGCGAGAACCCCGATATGATGGGCGATGCCGATGAGATAGAGGACTACCGCCGCCGTATAGCGGATATTGATAACATCTCGGAGGAAGCGAGGGCAAAGCTCAATGATGAGCTGGACAAGCTCTGCAAGATGCCTTCATATTCTCAGGAGGCGGCACTTGTAAGAAACTACCTTGACACCTGCCTTTCGCTGCCCTGGGACAGCTTTGATGAGGAGACAGCCGATGTTGAGAACGCCGAGAAGATACTCGATGAAGATCACTACGGCATACGCAAGGTGAAGGAGAGGGTGCTTGAAAACATCGCAGTCAGAGCCCTGACCCCCGATGTGCGCGGTCAGATAATCTGCCTTTACGGACCTCCCGGAACGGGCAAGACCAGCGTCGCAAAGTCTATCGCAAGGGCGCTGGGAAGAAAGTACGTCAGGGTATCGCTGGGCGGCGTGCGCGATGAGAGCGATATACGCGGCCACAGAAAGACCTACATCGGAGCTATGCCCGGACGCATCATAGCGGGCATGAAGCAGGCGGGAGTCATGAACCCCGTTATGCTGCTCGATGAGATAGACAAGATGTCAAACGACTTCCGCGGCGACCCCTCTTCGGCTCTGCTGGAAGCGCTCGATTCCGAACAGAACACACAGTTCGTTGACCACTACGTTGAAGTTCCCTTCGACCTCAGCCGCGTGCTGTTCATCACCACGGCAAACAGCCTGGAGACTATACAGCCGCCTCTGCTCGACAGAATGGAGGTCATCGAGCTTACAAGCTACACCCGTGAGGAAAAATTCCACATCGCAAAGGAACATTTGGTTCCCAAGCAGATGAAGAAGTACGGGCTGAAGACCTCACAGATGAAGGTCAACGATACCGCGATATATTCGATGATAGACAGCTACACCCGTGAAGCGGGCGTGAGAAAGCTGGAGCGCGAGATAGCAAAGCTCTGCCGCAAGACGGCAAAGGAGCTTGTGGGCGGCGCTTCAAAGATAAGCTTCAAGGCTGCAAATATCGAGGATTATCTCGGCCACAAGAAGTATACCGAGGATTTCTATATAAAGAAGCCTTCGGTGGGCTGCGTCAACGGTCTTGCATGGACCTCCGTCGGCGGTGTCATCATGCCGCTCGAAGCGCTGGTGCTCGACGGCAAGGGCAAGATAGAGCTTACAGGCTCGCTGGGTGATGTCATGAAGGAATCGGCAAAGCTTGCCGTTTCAAACGCCCGCAGACTTGCCGACCGCTACGGCATAGAGCCCGATTTCTATGAGAAGAAGGATCTTCACATACACGCCCCCGAGGGTGCTACCCCGAAGGACGGTCCTTCGGCAGGCGTTACAATGATAACTGCACTGGTGTCCGCACTTTCGGGAATACCCGTCCGCTCGGATATCGCCATGACGGGCGAGATCACCCTGACAGGCAGAGTGCTGCCCATCGGCGGACTGAAAGAAAAGTCGATGGCGGCTTACAAGGCAGGCGTAAAGACGGTGCTGATACCCTCGGCAAACGTCGGCGATCTCTCGGAGATAGACGATGAGGTAAGAGCGGGGATAGATTTCATCACCGTTGAAAAGATAGACGATGTGCTTGAAGTAGCACTTGTAAAGCCGAAGCCGCTGAGCGGAGATCCTCCGCTGCCGCCCCGAAGCCGCAGCAGAAAGCCGAGAGTGACCGAGCAGGCAAAGTCGGTCTGAAAAGCGGGTGCAGCCGCGCGAGGCTGCCGAGGTTGGGAAAACGCCCCTGCGGGGCTTATTTCCGGGAGAGGAGCCCTAAGCTAGGGTTTGGGGACAGAGTCCCCAATTGCCCCGCGAGGGGCAACCGTCGCAAGCTCCTATGAGTTTTCAAGCAAACTCACCCCCCAATCGGCATCAGATATCCATATAGGTTAAAGCGCAAATATGAAAAGTCCCCGCAAAATGAACAAGAACCTCACCGGTGCCGATTTTAAATTTCCCGATGCGAAGCGAGAAAAATGTCCGGAATTTGCCGCAAGGCAGATCAAAAGATCACGACCATATAACGGAGTGAACATGAACTTTAATAATGCAAAATTTGTAACATCATTCGGCAAGCTTTCGCAGATACCGCCTTCCGACAGACCCGAGGTCTGCTTTTCTGGGCGGTCGAATGTCGGAAAGTCTTCGCTGATAAACAAGGTGCTCAACCGCAAGGCACTGGCAAGGGTCAGCGCTACCCCCGGCAAGACCGTCACCATCAATTTCTTCGAGCTTGACGGGATATACCTTGCCGACCTGCCCGGCTATGGCTATGCCAAGGTATCAAAGGGCGAAAAGCGCGGCTGGGGTCAGCTCATCGGCGGATATCTTGCCGATGCGGACAGACAGCTGGCGCTTGTGATACAGCTCGTGGATATGCGCCACCCGCCCAGTGCGGACGACCTGCAAATGATAAACTACCTCATCGACAACGAGCTGCCGTTCATCATCGTGCTGACAAAGGCGGACAAGCTCAAAAAAACTCAGCGCGAAGAGCGCATGGCGGCTTTTGCCGACGAGATACCCTGCTTTGAGGATATAACCGTGGTGCCCTTTTCTGCCGTTACGGGAGAGGGCGTTGAAGAAGTACGCGCCATCATAGAAGACGCAACTTCCGACTTTGAAGCTTACGACGATGAGGAAGACTTTGAGGAATACTCAGAGGAAGCAGACGGCGATGATGCCGAAGAAGAGACCGGCAGCGACGATCTGTCGGCATTCAGGGGAGCACTGAGACCTCTCTGAGATCCCCCCGAAAGGAACGATAAGAATGGAAATGAAAAAGCTTTTCGTAAAGGGTCACCCGACCTTTTCTTACGAGATATTCCCGCCCAAGAAGACTTCAAACTTTGACGATATCCACACAACCATCAAAGGGCTGAAGGAGCTTGAACCTTCTTTTATAAGCTGCACCTACGGCGCGGGCGGAAATCCCGCCGATACCTCTACTATAGATATCTGCCGCATTATGAAGGAGCAGTATGATATCCCGCCCATCGCGCACATCACCTGCGTCAACAACACCCGCGCCGATATCGACAGGATAATCGAGCTTTTAAAAGACGCGGACGTTGACAACGTGCTTGCGCTGCGCGGAGATAAGAACGACAAGGTGCCGCCCAAGGACGACTTCCACTATGCTTCCGAGCTTATCGCTTATATGAAGGAAAAGGCACCGTGGATACACATATCCGCCGCCTGCTATCCAGAGACCCACCCCGACAGCGAGAACGCCGTTTCGGATATACTGCACCTCAAGGAAAAGGAGGACTGCGGTGCCGAGCATTTTATCTCTCAGCTGTTTTTTGACAACGAGGATTTTTACAGCTTTCGGGAAAAGGTGCTCATCGCGGGAATGAAGAGCCCTATCGAGGCGGGTATCATGCCCGTTACCTCAAAGACGGGCATACTCCGCATGGTGTCGATTTGCGGAGCGAGCGTTCCCAAGAAGCTCGCGAGGATACTCAACCGCTATGAATCCGATCCCGTGGCTTTGCAGGACGCCTGCATAAACTATGCCATCGACCAGATAAACGATCTTATCGCCAACGACGTTGACGGCATACACCTCTATTCCATGAACAAGCCGGATATCTCCGCAAGGATATACGGGGCGGTAAAGAACCTGCTTTGAGCTTTGGAGGACAGCGATGAACTATATGCCGACAAACGGCTCGTGGGGATATTCCCCGCCTGACTACCGCTCGGAGCTTATGAAAGCCCGCGATTCGGAAAAGCGGGCGCTCAATAAAAACGTATATATGCTGGCGGGACTTCTGCTTTTGTATAATATCTTCAACAGGATACTGGTGTACGTCTACTATTATCTTGCCTATATCCGCTATACGGGATCCTTTACACCGAGCTTCAGGACGGCGGTGAGCTATCTTCAGGAGAACGGACTTACAAAGGGCACGGGCTTCACCATGACGGCAAACCTCTTTATCGTCAGCGTTTCGGCTTTGGGGCTGGTGACGGTGGCTCAGCCGATAATGAAGATAAAGCTCAGCGATATGCTAAAGCCGTACCGCGGGACCTTGAAGGACGGCGTTTTGTGGACACCGCTCGGTATAACCTTCAACATTCTCATAGGGCTTGTTGCGGGAATGATAACCACCGCCCTCAACAACAGCGGCATAGCGGTGCCGAAGGCTGACTTTTCAATAAGTTCGCCTTCAAAGTATGCGATAATCATACAGCTTGTATACGTCTGCCTGATAGGCCCGTTCATCGAAGAGCTTGTCTACCGCGGGCTCGTGATAAAGCTCTTGTCGCCTTACGGCAAGCTTCTCAGTGCATTTATGTCGGCGCTGATATTCGGGCTGATGCACGGCAACATCTCTCAGGCGCTCTCGGCATTCGGCGGGGGACTTATATACGCCCTGATAACCGTCCGCTATAACAGCATAGCCCCGACGATCATCATGCACATCATAAACAACACGATAGCGAGTATCCCAGACATCACCGATGCTCTGGGCTTCGGCAAGGGCGGCGATATCTCGCTCACCATTCAGATAATCGTTCTGTTCGCGGGATTCTACGGAATTTTTGTCATGCTGTCTCAGCTGCTTTCGCAGATAAATTCCGATGAGCCGAGATGCGTCCTGCACCTGAAAGAGCGTATCGTGGTGATATTCACGAATATCCTGCTGCTTTTGTATTTTGCCTATATCATAGCGGGATATATCACAAGCTTCATAAAGGCAAACGTAGGAGGATAGTATGGAAAGAGAATTTGGATTCACGCTTCCCGACGGGATAGATATCCCCGACGTGAGCGGGCTGAAAAATGCTTATTCCGTGACGGGAGAGGGCACCTTTTCCGCACTGCTGAGTGCCGATGTGCTTGAAGACTTTATATCGGCTTTCACCGAGCTTATCCCCGAGCCGATATTTTTCTTCCTGGAGCTTCCCTGCTCGGCAGAGGAGGAAAAGGAGCTCAGGAAATCAGAGTCCGACCCGTTTCATTACAAGCTCTATTACCTCGACAACTGCACCCGCCCCGTTATCCGTGCGCTTATAAAGGACTACGGCTCGATGCTTATAAACGACGGCATCTGCCGCTTCGGCTTCGGCGGGAACACCTCGGGCGATGAGCTTTACGTCCAGAGCTATAAGGTCATGAGCCTTTACTGCTCCGAGAACGGACGCGCCAAAAAGACCGAGAGCCTGCTGAAAAGCTTCGGTGCGGAAAAGGCTGAGGAGCTGGTCACCCCGTGGGATATAGTTTCAAAGGATAATCCCGGCACCTGCGTTCGTGCCGAGGAGGACGGCATCAGCCCGTATGACCTGCCAGAGATGTTCAAGAAGGCGGGTATGTATTACGCAGATACAGTTTAGGAGGCAGGGCTATGATATACAAGCACAAGGTACAGTATTACGAGACCGATGCCATGAGGATAGTCCACCATTCCAACTACATACGCTGGATGGAGGAGACCCGCGTGGCTTTTCTCGATGAGATAGAAGTGCCCATGCAGATGCTCGAAGAGATGGGGCTTGTCTGCCCCGTGCTGTCGGTCAGCTGCGATTATCAGCATATGACGGTGTTCGGTGATACCGTTACCATTGAGGCAAAGCTCGAGGAGTTCTCGGGCGTGAAGATGCTGGTGAGCTACACGATGACCCTTCCCGACGGCAGAGTGTGCTGCAAGGCACAGTCCAAGCACTGCTTCATGAAGGACGGCAGGATCGTGAATTTCAAAAAGAAATATCCCGAGCTTTACGAAAAGTTCCTGCCCGAGATATGCACTTCGGAAGAAAAATAAACACTGAACGCAAAAACGGCAGATACCGCGGTATTTCGCCGTTTTTCGTATTTTTATACATAAACGCAGAAAATATTTGTACAAAAGTGATAAAAGTGTTGATAAATTTAAGTGCAGGATTCGGTATTGTATAAAACAGGAAACTATGCTATAATAGAGAGGTAATTACACGAGAAGGAGTTGATCTCTATATGAGCAACAATCAGAAGAACTGGGGCTATGAGGCGGTATTCTATCAGATATACCCCCTCGGATTCACAGGCGCCCCCTTTGAGAACGACGGCGTGCCCGAGCACCGCATACTGAAAGTTATCGACTGGGCAGACCACATTGCTAAAATGGGCTGCAATGCCGTGTATTTTTCACCCGTGTTCGAGTCGGACACGCACGGCTACAACACCCGCGATTTCAAGCGCATCGACACCCGCCTCGGCACCAATGAGGACTTCAGGAAGGTGTGCGACGCTCTGCATGAAAAAGGCATAAAGGTCGTGCTGGACGGCGTGTTCAACCATGTAGGCCGCGGCTTCCCTCAGTTTCGCGATGTGTGCGAGAAGAAGTGGGACTCCCCCTACAAGGACTGGTTCTACATCAATTTCGACGGCAACAGCAATTATAACGACGGTCTTTGGTACGAGGGCTGGGAGGGTCACTTCGAACTTGTTAAGCTGAACCTCCGCAATCCCGCGGTGGTCGATCATATCTTAGATGCCGTAAGGTACTGGATAGAGTATTTCGGCATCGACGGCATACGCCTTGATGTTGCATATTCGCTCGACTTCGATTTCCTCAAGAGACTCCGCAGCTTTACCGACAGCCTGAAAGAGGATTTCTTCCTTGTCGGTGAGCTTCTGCACGGCGATTACAGCCGCTGGGTCAACTCCGAGATGCTGCATTCCGCCACCAACTATGAATGCTACAAGGGTCTTTACTCCAGCTTCAACAGCATGAATATGTTCGAGATATGCCATTCACTGAAAAACCGCTTCGGTCCCGAAAACTGGTGCCAGTACAGAGGTCTGCACCTTATGTGCTTCGCGGATAACCACGATGTCACCCGCATAGCGAGCATTCTTTCAAACGAAAAGCACCTGCCGCTTGTTTACACCATGCTGTTCGGTATGCCCGGTATACCCTGCATATACTACGGCAGCGAGTGGGGCGAGAAGGCGGAGAAGTCACAGGGCGACCCCGCGCTGCGACCCGCATTCGACAAGCCGCAGGAGAATGAGATCACCGAGTTTATCAGAAAGCTTGCAAAGGCGCACCGCGAGTGCAAGGCGCTCTGCTACGGCGATATAAAGATACCCGTGCTGACCAACAGGCAGTGCATACTCCAGCGCGACTTTGAGGGCGAGAGGGTGTTCGTGGCGATCAACGCCGACGATCAGCCCTTTACCGCACACTTTGACGCAGGCTACGGTCTTGCGGAAGACTTTGTGACGGGAAAGGATCACGATTTCGGCGGCGGCAGCGAGCTTGCACCCTACTCTTACCACATCTGGCGCTGCAAGTGATAACATAGTACACAAAGAGGGCGGCTTTTTTGCCGTCCTTTTTTGCGATGGAAAGTCCTTCAACCCCTTGACAAGAATGGGGAAAATGTTGTACAATATTATATATAACTCTATGCTATATGACCACAAAGGAGAGAATACCACATGGACGACGGCGGACAAACGTTTTTGCTCGTTGGCATCATTATTTATCTTGTGATAACGGCGCTCATGCACCTTCTGGGGCTGGCGCTCCAGACTGTTACCAGAAGCATGGACGAGGAACTTGATGAGATCGGACTGTCTGCGGATGATCTGCGCTTCGGTGCGCTCTGTACTCAGATGTTCTGCGGCGGAGTGTGCGCCTTTGCTGTCGCTGCCGCTTCAAAACGGCTGATAGGCAGTGCCGCCGAACTTGTGCTGCCACTGCATAAGCCCGCATGGGCGTTCTATGTGATAGTCGGGGTGCTGCTGCTGCTGCTTTGCAGCCTGTTTGTGGGCATCTATGCCGCCCTCTGCACCGAAGTCCCCCGACGCGCCTCAAAGACAGGCTCGCTTACGGGAGAGCGGGGCGAGAGGTTCGCACACAGGACATTCAGGTATCTGAGGTCTGTGCTGTGGCTGTTCTCACCCGTCATCGGTATCGGAAGGCTTGTCACGGCATTGTTCTCGAGGATATATTCCGTCCGCCCCGAATCGGACGACGACAACGGCGAAGAGCTGATACAGCTCATCGGAGAGGAAAATGAAAACGGCGGCATCGAGGACGCTGAGGCTGAGATGATCTCGAATATATTCGAGTTCACAGACCTTGACCTTCATGAGGTCATGACCCACCGCACGGAGGTCTGCGGCGTTGAGCTTTCGGCTCATATCGGTGAGGCAGTAAGGCTTTCGGTGCAGCACGGGTTCTCCCGCCTGCCCGTTTACCGCGAGACGATAGATGATATCTGCGGCGTGCTTTACATAAAGGATCTGCTGCCGCTCATTAATGAAGACAACGCCTCAAAGCATTTCGTTTCGGAATACCTGAGGAAGATAAAATATGTGCCCGAGACTGCGGGCTGCGGTGAGCTTTTCAGATGGTTCACAGAAAACAAACGTCAGATAGCTGTGGTGCTCGATGAATACGGCGGCACTGCGGGTATCGTTACCATGGAAGACCTGCTTGAATGTATAGTCGGGAACATCCGCGATGAATACGACGGCAATGAGCAGGAGGAGGTGCAGGAGATCACCCCCAACACCTTCGATATACTTGGCAGCGCCGACCCCGATGAGACTATGGAACGGCTCGGCTGCCCGCTTGAAGAGGAGCACGATTTTGATACGATGGGCGGCTTTGTTACCTCGCTGCTCGGGTATATCCCCGAAAACGGCAGGACGCCTTCGGTCAGGTATCGTGACATAACCTTCAATGTTATCTCGGCAAAGGACAACAGGATCGAAAGAATAAGGGCTTTGATAGACAAGAAAAGAGTGACAGCCGATGATTAAAGACCGAGTGTCGGCAGTTCTGCTCTCGGTGCTTGCGGCATTGTCTCTGGCTTCCTGCATACCCGCCGACGAGGACGGGAGGATATCTCTCCCCGAACGTCCCGCTGTGCATGAAAAGGCAGAGCAAGATCCCGAAAGCTCGGACACGGGGCAGAATGGTCTGACTGCTCCCGAAAACAGCGCGGCGGCTGAATACTTCCTTGAGGGTATGGGCGAGCCGCTCGGCAGGGCTTACCGTGCGCTGTATGAGGGTATATTCAACTATGAAAAGGACATTGAGCTTCCCGAAAACTGCGTTTCGCAGGAGGACTTCGGCAAGCTTTTGTATCTTGTCAACAGCACGGGACTGTGCGGCGATCCCATCAGTCCCGATTATAAGATATATGTAAACAGCGAGGGCTATGTCGTCCGCGCGGCTGTTGAGTATATCCGCACGCCGGAGCAAGGCGCTTCGGAGTATTCGCGGCTTCTTTCCGAAGCCGAAAGGCTGAAGGCTGCGGCGGCAGGGCTGCCCGATGATTACGAACGGGTCAGGTTCTTCCATGATGAGCTGGTACGAAATTGCGAGTATTCCTCCGACGGCGTAGATTCTCACTGCGCCTACGGTGCGCTCTGCTCAAAAAAGGCGGTCTGCGAGGGTTACGCAAAGGCGTTTTCGCTGCTCTGTCAGCTTTCGGATATCCCCTGCCTGCCCGCCTGCGGCATGGCTGTCGATAAGGACGGCGTGCAGCAGCTGCATATGTGGAACAAGGTGATGCTCGACGGAAAATGGTACAACGTTGACTGCACATGGGACGACCCTGTCGGCGCGGAGCCGCAGAGCGTCAGGTATGATTACTTCCTTGTCAGCGACAGGGACATTGCAGCCACACACGATGAGGACAGAGACACCTTCATGCGGCTTCCCGAAGCTGACGACAGCAGCGGCAGCTGGTTCGACCGCGAAGGCAGGATACTGCACCGCTCGGACGATATCAAAAAGCTGTTCAGGGAACAGTGCCGCATCTGCATAGAAGATGGTATGCCCGACAGCACCGTAAGATTCAGGTGCGAGGACAAGGGCGTATACTCACAGGTGATGGCAGAGCTTTTTAATGCGGATTCGGAGGGCAGCAAGGGCATGGTCACCCTTTTGCAGGATTTCCTGAGTGCAGACCGCAGGCTCAGCTATGTTCTCACCACCGATGAGAATATGCTGACGATAAATCTTAAAATAATAGTGCAGATACCCGACGATGCCGATGAGATAGTCTACGGCTAGGACGGTTGAAGATATATAAGAAAGGACAGGATGATATGCTTAGCGATATTGAAATTGCAAATCAGGCGAATATGCTGAAAATAAATGAGGTTGCGGCTTGGCTCAACGTGAATGAGGACGACATCGAGCCTTACGGCCACTACAAGGCAAAGCTTTCGGAAGCACTTTACGGAAAGCTTGCCGACAAGCCTGACGGAAAGCTGATACTCGTTACCGCCATCAACCCCACCCCCGCGGGCGAGGGCAAGACCACAATGTCGGTGGGTCTTGCTGAGGCTATGGCGAAGATAGGCAAGAAGGCGATACTCGCGCTGCGCGAGCCCTCGCTCGGACCCGTTTTCGGCATCAAGGGCGGCGCTGCGGGCGGCGGCTATGCACAGGTCGTGCCGATGGACGACATCAATCTTCACTTCACGGGAGATATGCACGCCATCACTGCCGCAAACAACCTGCTCTGTGCGCTGATAGACAACTCTATCCATCAGGGAAATCCCCACAGACTTGAC
Source organism: Ruminococcus sp. (assembly GCA_024697545.1). Taxonomy (GTDB): domain Bacteria; phylum Bacillota; class Clostridia; order Oscillospirales; family Ruminococcaceae; genus YE71. Next base: position 38,501 of record JAILFN010000027.1, on the reverse strand, counting down.
GAAAGACGCATACTCTTCAAGAGATGTATGGATATGAACGACAGAGCGCTGAGAAGCGTTATAGTGGGTCTCGGCGGAAAAATCAACGGATTCCCCCGCGAGGACGGCTTCCAGATCACCGTGGCGAGCGAGATCATGGCTATACTCTGCCTTGCAGACGACCTTGCCGACTTAAAGGCAAGGCTCGAACGCATACTCGTCGGCTATGACCTTGACGGCAACCCCGTATATGCGGGTCAGCTCGGCGGCTGCGGCGCTATGGCTGCTCTGCTGAAGGACGCTTTAAAGCCCAACCTCGTGCAGACTCTTGAGAACACCCCCGCCATCATGCACGGCGGTCCTTTCGCGAACATCGCCCACGGCTGCAACTCCGTCCGCGCCACAAAGCTCGGACTGAAGCTTGCCGATTACACCATCACCGAAGCGGGCTTCGGCTCCGACCTCGGTGCCGAGAAGTTCTTTGATATAAAGTGCCGCTATGCGGGTCTGACTCCCAATGCGGTAGTTCTCGTAGCTACCATACGCGCACTGAAATACAACGGCGGCGTTGCACGCTCCGAGCTGACTGCCGAGAATGTAGAGGCTCTGAAAAAGGGCGCTGTCAACCTCAGGACGCATATCGAGAATATGCGTAAGTTCGGTGTGCCCGTAGTCGTTGCCATCAACCGCTTCCATACCGACACCGATGCCGAGATAAAGGTCATCGAAGAGGTGTGCGCCGAGTGCGGCGTTGAGTATTCCCTCGCTGAGGTATTCGCAAAGGGCGGCGAAGGCGGAAAGGATCTTGCACAGAAGGTATGCGCCGCGATCGACGCAAACGAGGGCAGCAACGAGTTCCACCAGCTTTATGATCTGGATCTCCCCGTAAAGGAGAAGATAGGGATCGTTGCCCGCGAGATATACCGCGCCGACGGTGTTATCTACACCGCTCAGGCAGAGAAGGCGCTTAAAGAGATCGAAGCACTCGGAAAGACCGACCTGCCGATATGCGTTGCAAAGACACAGTATTCGCTTTCCGACGACCCGACCAAGCTGGGCAAGCCCGAGGGCTTTGAGATCACCGTCCGTGACATGAAGCTTTCTTCGGGCGCAGGATTCATAGTGGTATACACAGGCGACATCATGACGATGCCCGGACTTCCCAAACAGCCCGCCGCATTCGCGATAGACGTTGACAACGACGGCAACATCAGCGGTCTGTTCTAATAGATCCAAAGGGCGAGCGCACTGCTCGCTCTTGTATTAAGAAAGGGGGCTGCCGATATGAGTGAGCAGCCAAAGCGTTCCGCACTTTTTGAAAATGAAAAGCCTGTGCCAGACAGGCATGGAAGCTCCTTCATGCAGGCTATGCAGGACAGCTCCTTTATGGAGAGCATGAAGGACGCTCAGCCGCAAAAGAGCAGGTACGATGAAATGCTCGAACAGCTCGATACAGAGGAGCAGCAAGAGATATCTTCCTCTGCGGTGAAGACCGCCTCCGGGAACGGCAGCGGGGATAAAAAGCTCTCACGCCGCGAAAAGGCGAAAAACGGATCCGAAAAAAGATCCTTTGGACAGATAGAATATGAGGACACTTCGGAGCTGAACAGCCGGCTGAAAAAATCGAGAAAACGCCGCGAGCGCCAGCTGCTCGTCATCCTTCCGACGATCTTTATATGCGTGGTGCTCAATATCATCGCATGGAACAGCAGCAGCTTTTCGCTTTGGTATATGCAGGAGGTCTTCCCGAAAATATCAACGCTGTATGCGCGGCTGACGAACAGGATCCCTTTCTCTTTCGGCGAACTGCTGATACAGATAGGGCTGTGGACAGTCGCGGTCTCCACGCCGCTTTTTATCCTGCTTATGATAATAAAGCGCAAGGACCGAGACTTCAAGCGCACCGTCAGGCGGATATATCAGTATTTCTACGCATGGGTGCTGACCTTCGTGCTGCTTACCGAAACACTCAACTGCTTTATACTCTACCACACCCCGACTTTCGTGAAGATGTATGACTACCCTGGAAAATGGTACACCCCCTCGCAGCTCGAACAGCTCTGCGACTACCTTATCGCCGAGACGAACGCCGCTGCCGCGGAGGTCAAGCGTGACAAGGACGGCAGGTTCATACTGACGGCAGACCTTGACCATACCGCCAGGGCTTCAATGAAAAAGCTCGAACGCGAATACCCCGAGCTTGGCGGCTGGTACACTTCGCCGAAGCCGATAAAGCACAGCTTTTTCATGAGCCAGCAGTACCTCCTCGGGATATATTTCCCCTTTACGATGGAGGCTAACTACAACGACGAGATACCTAAGCTCAACCTGCCCGATACCGTATGCCACGAGCTTGCCCATACAAAGGGCTTTATGCGTGAGGACGAGGCAAACTTCATAGGCTTCCTCGCCTGCGATGCGAGCGAAAGCCCCGACTACCGTTACAGCGGATATCTCCGCGTTATGAAGTACGTCATAGCTCAGTGCGAGGAAAACTGCTCGGAGGAGACGGTGGCGCGGCTTTATGATTCGATATCCGATGAAGTGCTCACCGACTGGAACGTAAACATCGAGCACTGGCAGAAGGTGCAGAAAAGCGATGAGGGTCTGTTCGATTCGGAAAAGGTGGCTGAGGTGTCCGATAAAGTCTCGGACGCTTCGATGAAGCTCAACGGCGTGGAGGACGGCAAGAAGTCCTACGACCGCGTGACCGATCTGCTGCTCGACTGGTACTTCATGCAGCAGGAGGAAGAAACGAAAGGCTCTGAAAACCACGAGACCCATGTGGTCGAGGACAAAGACCTTACAGAGGTAAAATGATGAAGATAACTACACATTCCCCCGAGGAGACGATAGAACTCGGGAAAAAGATAGGCGCTAAGCTCCGCGGCGGCGATGTGATAGCCTTCCGCGGCGATCTCGGTGCGGGAAAGACCACCATGACCCGCGGTATAGCTGTCGGCATGGGTCTGCCCGATGAAGTGACCTCGCCGACCTTCGCGCTGCTCAACGAATACCGCGAGGAGGGAAAAACGCCCCTCTGCCACTACGATATGTACCGCATAGGCTCCTCGGAGGAGCTTGACGCTGTCGGCTTTTACGACTGCCTTGAACAGGGCTGCGCCCTTGCGGTAGAGTGGTCGGAGAACATCGACGATGCGCTGCCCGAAGGCACGGTATACATCGGGCTTTCGAGGATAGATGACAACACAAGAGAAATTATCATTACCGGAGATGAACGCTTTGAAGATATTGGCAATTGACACATCGGGCAAGACCGCTTCGGCAGCCGTCACCGACGGCTGGCTGCTTCTCGCCGAGAAGACGGTATACACAACGCTTACCCATTCGCAGATAATACTTCCAATGGCAAAGGAGCTGCTTTCCGACTGCGGTCTGAACTTTTCCGATCTCGACGGTATAGCCTGCGCCGCGGGTCCCGGCTCTTATACGGGACTGCGTATCGGCATCGCGGCGGTCAAGGGGATAGCTATGGGCTGCCCGACACTCAAATGCGCCGGGATCTCCACCCTTGAAGCGCTTGCATGGGGCTGCGCACCTTACCGCGGCAGGATACTTCCCGTCATGCGCGCCCGCAAGGATATCGTTTATGCAGGGCTTTACGAGTCGGACGGTATCACGGTAAGGAACATACTTCCCGACAGGGTATGCGCCGAGACCGAGCTTGAAGCTATGGCAGACGGTGCTTTGCTGCTGACAGGCGACTGCTGCTCAGAGATCGCGGATACAATGTTTGCCGACAGGGAGGATATCATCTGCGCTCCGTCTGCGATGCGGCTGCAAAAGGCTTCAAGCCTCTGCATGGCATTTGAAGCCGCCCCCGCCCGCGCCGTCACCCCCGACGAACTCGAAGCCGCATACCTGCAAGAAACAAAAGCAGAAAAAGACAAAGCCCACCGCGATAAATAAAAAGTTTTAGGAAGGGTCAAGGGATAACCCTTTTCCAAAAGGGTTTCCCTTGCGGGAGTTTGAGGGCAGAGCCCTCATTTGCCCCAAAGGGGCAAAGAGATCGGCATATAAAATACATTTTCCCCTAAATCAAACGATCTTCCCCCCTTGCACCAAAACAGCGCAAACCCCACAAATGCCGATCTCAGATCTCCCAATGCCAAGCGAAGCGCGGCGGGGGAGATACCCCCAATTCGCCCGCAGGGCGAACAACAGCACGCGACTCACAGAAAAAAGGAGACACATAAATGGCATTAGACGGAATCTTCCTCTCGCTTGTGCGTGAGGAGCTTGAGCCGCTTGTTGGCGGCAGGATAGAAAAGGTGTACCAGCCCTCGCGCGAGGAGCTGCTGCTCGGGGTGCGTACCCGCGACGGCGCTTACAGACTGCTGATAAACTCGGCGGCAGGCTCGGCAAGGGTACACGTCACCCGCGCCGAGATAGAAAACCCCAAGACCCCGCCGATGTTCTGTATGCTCATGCGTAAGCGGCTTACGGCAGGCAAGATATCGGCGATACGTCAGGACGGGTATGAGCGCATACTTTACATAGACGTAGAAGCCTCGAACGAGCTGGGCGACCCCGTGAAGCTCACCGTCGCGGCAGAGATAATGGGACGGCGCTCGAACATAATACTCATAGACGGCGACGGCAAGGTGGTGGACAGCATAAAGCGCGTCACCCCCGATATGTCCGAGGTGCGCCCCGTTCTCCCGGGGATAGCCTATACCCTGCCGCCCCGCTCGGATAAGCTGAAACTCGATGAGCTTGATGAAGATGAGTTTACGGCAAGGCTCGGGGAGCTGCCGAACAAAAAGCTCTCGAAGGCGCTGGTACAGACGCTGGAGGGAATATCCCCCGTGTTCGCCGATGAGCTTGTATGGCTCACCGACGGCGGAGAGGACAAGGCGGTCGGCGCTTACACCCCCGAGCAGCTGAAAAAGCTTGCGGGATACGCCGTCGCCGAGGGCGAAAAGCTTAAACGCCGCGAACTGAGCTACACCATGCTCGCGACCCCCGATGGTATGCTCAAGGATTTCTGCTTTGCGAAGATACTCCATTTCGGCTCGCTGATGGAGACAAGACCCGCCGAAAGCGCCTGCGCCCTGCTGGACGATTTCTATTCCTCGCGCGACAGGCTGGAGCGTATCAAGCAGAAGGCGCAGGATCTTTTCAGACTGCTGACCTCGCTTTCGGAGAGGACGGCAAGACGTATCGCAAACCAGCGTCAGGAGCTGAAAGAGTGCGCCGACCGCGAGAAGCTGAAAAACTGCGGCGACCTTATCATGACAAATCTATACGCGCTGCAAAAGGGTCAGACCTCGTTTCGCTGCGTAAACTATATGAGCGAGGCGCAGGAAGAGATCGAGATAACGCTCGACCCGCGGCTGACCCCGACACAGAACGCGCAGAAATACTACAAGGAATATAAAAAAGCCGACACCGCCGAAAAGCTGCTCGCAGGGCTTATAGAAAAGGGTGAGCAGGAGCTTAGCTATATCGACTCGGTGCTGGATTCGCTGACCCGCGCCGATTCCGAATCGGATATCGAACAGCTTCGTGAGGAGCTTGCCGATGAGGGCTATATCCGCCGCCGCTACGCAAAGGGCAAGCCGCCCCGTTCGCTGCCGCCGATAAAGTTCGTCTCGGACGACGGCTACACGATACTCGTCGGCAGGCACAACCGCCAGAACGACAAGCTTACCCTCAAAGACTCAAAGAAGACGGACATATGGCTGCACACGCAGAACATAACAGGCTCGCATACCGTGATACAGACAAACGGCGAGACCCCGCCCGACAGCACTATACTTCAGGCGGCAAGGATAGCGGCTTATCATTCAAAGGCGGCACAGAGCTCACAGGTGCCCGTAGATTACACGCTCATAAAGTTCGTCAAAAAGCCGAACGGCGCAAAGCCCGGCATGGTGATATTCACAGATCAGAGGACTGTCTATGTAAAGCCCGACGCAGCGGAGGCGGACAGGCTGAGGGTAAAGTAAGGCGGGATCTTTTTCGGGGCTTTATGGTAGTTTTAAGGTTTATATGGTATGATGTATAAAACATAACGAAACGGAGGTGCGGGAGCATGAGACTTCTGCTTGCAGAGGACGAAAAGGCACTTGCAGACGCACTCGGTGCGGCGCTGAAACACAATAACTATTCGGTGGATATAGTCCACAACGGAAAAGATGCCGTAGATTATCTTGCAGCGGGTAATTATGATGCGCTCATCATGGACATAATGATGCCCGTGATGGACGGCGTGACCGCTCTTAAAGAGATACGCCGCTCGGGCAACGCCATACCCGTGCTGTTGCTCACCGCAAAGAGCGAGATCGAAGACAGGGTAGAGGGTCTTGACGCCGGCGCTGACGATTACCTCACAAAGCCTTTTGCTATGAGCGAGCTTATGGCAAGGGTGCGCGCCATGACCAGAAGGCTGGGAACTTCGGGGGCGGCACCTTCGGACGAGCTCAGGTTCGGCGATCTTTCGCTTTCAAGGTCTACCTTTGAGATAACCTCGGGCGGCGGCAGCACAAGGCTCGGCAACAAGGAATTTCAGATGCTTGAATACATGATGCGAAACCCGCATATGCTGATATCCACCGAAAAGTTCATGGAGAAGATATGGGGCTTTGACAGCGATGCCGAGATAAGCGTGGTATGGGTTTACATATCCTATATCCGCAAGAAGCTCGCTGCTGTCGGCTCAAAGGTAGCTATCCGCGCCGCAAGGGGCGCAGGTTACAGTCTGGAGTATGATGATGCTTAAAAAGCTGAGCCTTAGATTTTCCGCCGCCGCGATAATGGCGCTGCTCGTGATCGAGCTGCTCATGCTTGGTCTGATAAACGGACTGAATTTCAGCCGTGCCCTGAATCAGGCAGATGAAGCGCTTGATATGCTCGTCAAAAACGACGGCAAGCTTCCGTATCACGGCAAGGAGGATTACACCACTCGCCGTGAAAGACCGCCCGTAAGCAATGATAATGAAATGCACCCGCCGGAGGATTGGGACTCCGACATGGAGCCGGGAAGAATGTTCAACGACAAGCGTACCGACACCGAGCAGAAGTTTATCATACGCTTTTTCAGTGCAAAGATAGACAGCAGCGGAAAGGTGACGACGCTCGATACGGGTCATATAGCGACTATATCGAGCGACACGGCGCAGAAGTATGCCCTTGATGTTTACAGCAGCGGCGGCGAGCGTGCGTTCTATAACGGCATGGAGTTCCGCTATGCCGTAAAAAAACAGAGCGACGGAAGCACACTTGTGGTCTTTTACGATTTCGGCACGGGCGTGTCTGCGGCGATCATGACCGCAAAGATATCCGCGGGGATAGCCCTGGGGCTGCTTGTGGTGTTTTCGGTCATAATAATACTGGTCTCAAAGCGCGTCGTAAGCCCCGTGGTAAGCAATTATGAAAAGCAGCGCCGCTTCATAACCGACGCGGGACACGAGCTCAAGACCCCGCTTGCGATCATACGCGCCAATACAGAGGTGCTTGAAATGACGGGCGGCGAGAACGAATGGACGCGCAGCACCATAAACCAGACCGACCGCCTGAGCGAGCTGCTCGGGCAGATGCTGATGCTCGCGAAGTCGAGCGAGAGCCAGCGGGTCAGCTTCACAGATGTGGATATCTCCGCGATGGCAAATGAGTTCGCGGACGATTTCTCGATACTTTGTATGTCAAAGGGCAAGCCGCTTGAAGCCGATATAGCCGAAGGCGCTGTCGTTTTCGGCGATGAGAAGATGCTGAAAATGCTGATCTCCACGCTGCTCGAAAACGCCGTGAAGTACGGCATGGAGGACAAGCCGATAGAGTTCGGGCTGAGCGTCAGCTCAAAGCAGGTGCGGCTCAGCGTATCAAACCTTTGCGCCGACCCGCCGCAGGGCGATACCGAGCAGCTGTTTGACCGCTTCTACCGCGGCGACAGCTCACGCACCAGAGAAACGGGCGGCAGCGGCATAGGGCTCTCGATAGCTAAGACCGTCACGGACGCGCATAAGGGCAGGATAAGCTGCACCGTTGAGGGCGAGCGCGTTACCTTCAAAGTAAAGCTCCCGCTGAAAAGCTCTGACAAGCGTCTGCAAAAGCACCGTCTTAAAGGTAAATAATAAAAGCATACTGAACTGCACGGATTTGTTTAATTTTACGAAATTGGCGGATCCGTGCTTCTTTTTGTTGAAAAATGAAAAGCTTTGTGCTATAATTATATCGGTATCAAATTTGCCGCGGTTTGAAAGGCGCAAAGGGGTCTATGCTCCTGTTGCTGACCGAGTAGATCAATAGGGAAGTCGGTTTGAATCCGACGCAACTGCCATTACCGTGTATGTTCTTAAAGGGTACGCCAAAGCGCCGTGAAAGCGGTGCGGTCATTGCGGAGCGAGTTCCGTGAGAAGGCGGCGCACCTAAGAAGCTGACGCTTCGGAGCATGAGTCGGGAGAACTGCCGCGGCAGGTCGGCGTCCTCAAAGGGCGCGGGCTCAAGCTTTATCCGCCTTGGGCAAATTCGTCTGCCGTTTTACGGCTTTCGATGGGAAGGCGTAAGGATAGTTTGTTCCGAAATATCTGCGTCGGGGTGCGGCTCGCGAAAAAATCGTCGGGCTGTACCGTTGTTTGGTTTACGCGTATTTTCCGGAAAATGGCTTTCTTTACGGCTTTTCGCAGGGGCGGAGAGCCGTTTTTTGGTGCTGAGATCTTTTTGAAAGGAGTCTTTTAAAATGAAAGGACTTATGAAAAGAGCAGCCGCTATGGCTGCTGCCTGCGTGCTCTCGGTCAGCGCGCTCCCTGCCTCGGTTTCGGCTTTCGGCGGGGTAACGACAGTTGAGACCCCCAGGGAAAAAACCGATACCGTCCTCAAGTGGGCGACACAGATCTCCGTGGGCTGGTCCAATTCCCCCAGTACGCCCTCGATAAACGGCGATGAGATCGTTTATGTTGCTTCAAACAAGCTTCAGGCACTTGATAAGAACACAGGTGCAAAGCTTGAAAAGTCGGGCGATCTTGCGGGAAGCTTCAACTCCTACGGTATGGTACCGCCCCTTGCTGCCGACGGCAAGATCTTTGTAGCTATGGGCAAGGGCACTATCCAGGCTTTTGATGCTGAGACTTTTGAATCGCTGTGGGTATATCACGATGAGCTGGGCGGTCAGTCCAATTCCGAGATGGTATACAAGGACGGTTATCTCTACACAGGCTTCTGGAACAGTGAGACGGCAGACGCAAACTTCGTATGCCTTCCCACCGAGGACACCGATACCGAGAATACCTCCGAGGAGCAGGCGGCTGCATGGAAGTACACAACAGCAGGCGGTTACTACTGGGCAGGCGCATATGTCACCGACGATCTCGTTGTATTCGGCACCGATAACGGCGTGAGCGATGCCGACAGCAAGGGCAGCAAGCTCGTTGCCGTAAAGAAGAACGAGAGCATCGAGGCAGGCGAGGCAGTCGTAAGCTCCGTAGTTTCCGACCTGTTCGGCGACCTCCGCTCGGCAGTAAGCTATGATGAGACAACGGGCTATTACTTCGTTACCTCAAAGGGCAAGCTGCTCATCCGCTTCTGCATAGAGGACGGTAATATCAAGAACGTTCATTCACTGGTGCTCCCCGGCGCTTCCACCTCTACTCCCGTTGCAGCCAACGGAAGGGTGTACATAGGCGTAGGTGCGTCCAACGCATACGGCGAGTACGCAGGTCATCAGATCGCAGTTATCGACGCTGAAAAATTTGAGATGGTTTACGGCGTACAGACCAACGGCTACTGCCAGTCCAGCGCACTGGTATCCGATCAGGACGGTGAGAATTACGTTTACTTCACCGCAAACTACACTCCCGGAAAGGTATACGTCCTCCACGACAACGCTTCTATGACCGCTCCCGAGAAGACCGAGACTGTGACCAAGGCAGACGGCACCACCGTTGAAGCCTGCCCGACCCTCTTCACTCCCGTAGGCAGCCACGCTCAGTACTGCCTGTGCAGCGTAATGGCTGACGAAAACGGCAATCTGTTCTTCAAGAACGATTCGGGCGCAGTATTCGCGCTGACAAGCAGACTCGACAAGGTCGAGGTAAGCGGCAAGACCCTTTACAAGGAGGGCGACACCCTTGACAAGTATACCGTTACCGCTGTTTATGCAAACGGTGTAAAGAAGGATATCTCCGATGCTGCCATCGCAGGCGAGGGCAACGCAGCCGAGGCTCTGAAAGCCGGCAAGGGCGAGGTAAGCTTCGGCTTCGACGGCATGGAGTACGGCGACACCGATACCGAAACGGGTCACGAATATGACGCGGTATTCGGAGAGCTTGAGTACACCGTTCTCGCAGCAGAGGATTATGATAACATGGAAGCTGCCATCGCTGCCATCGACGCTATCGGCGAGGTAACTCTCGACAGCAAGGCGGCTATCGAAAAGGCAAGAGAGCTTTACGACAAGCTGAGCGATGACGCAAAGGCAAATGTTTCCAACTATGACAAGCTCACCAAGGCTGAGGAAGACTACGCAAAGCTCGTTGATGAAGCTAATAAGCTCGAGCAGGTAGTCATCAAGGATAAGTACACCTGCACCACAGGCGCTGTACGCATCAACTGGAACAAGGTCGAGAACGCAGACGGCTATGAAGTGTTCTACAAGAACCACGGTACGAACGAGTATGAGCTTATAAATGATGTCAAGGCTGATACCCTTACCCACAAGGAAAAGTATCTCCAGTCCGCAAGAGTATGGAAGTTCAAGGTACGCGCTTACAAGATAGTTGACGGCAAGAAGAAGTACGGCAAGTTCTCCGCTGTAAAGACCACCGCCACCAAGCCCGACGATGCGGTTATCGTAAAGAAGAACTGCGTTTGCGGCAAGAAGACCATAAAGGTCGCATACAAGAAGGTGGCAAGAGTTGACGGCTATCAGATACAGAAGTACAATGCTTCCAAGAAGGCATGGGTAACTGCAAAGTGGGTCAAGAAAGGCAGCACCACAAAGGCAGCCGTAAGCGGTCTCAAGCCCGGCAAGACATACAAGTTCCGCGTAAGAGCATACAAGACCGTAAACGGCAGCAAGCTCTTCGGCGCTTTCTCAAAGACCGTTAAGCTCACCACAAAGAAGTAAGAGATCGTTTTTTGCATTTTCGCGAAAGGAGGGCAGCGCATGAAGCTGAGATACATATCCCGAACAGCGGCGGTCATATTCGCGGCGGCGGCGGTATTTGCCGCGGCAGGACTGAAGCCTTCGGACACCGAATTGCCGAAGAGCGCTGCCTTTTCGCCTAAGCCTCAGATAGCGGCAGAAAACACCGCTATGGACGGCACAGGCGATGATCCCGTCGGCAGCTCCGAGGAGGATAAGACCGATGGTGATGAGAACGATAGCGATGAAAGCAAAGCGGATAACAGCTCGTCGGAGAACGCAGAAAAAGCGGGCTCCGACGGGCTCTCGCCGCTGCCCGAGGACAACGACGCTGTGGACAGCGACGCTTCGGACAGCGGCGAGAGCCGTGGTGATGGCGGCAGACAGCGGCAGCTTGCTCCCGACAGCCCTTCGGCTGACGATGATGAGCTCCCCGGCGGCGACCCGCAGGACGGCGACGAGACCGAAGAACAGCTTTTCACCACAAGCATACGCGACGGCGAGCACGTTTCAAAAAGCCTTTATTCCTTTACCATAACCCACCTGAACAAAAGCTACAAGCTGAAAACGCTGACTGTAAAGGTCAACGGCAGAAAGGTGCCCTGGTCGGGCAGCGTTACTCTTGCAGACGGCAGCAACAGCATAAGGATATACGCTTCATACACCGACAGGGACGGACAGGTGCATTCGGGATTCAGGGAATATACCGTATGGCTCGACAGCGCCGATACCCGCCCCGACAGCAAGCCCTCGGACAAGGACAGCCTGCCCGATGAAGAGAGCCTGCCCGACGACGGCAGCAGCGAGGAGAGCGCTCCCGAACACATTACCGAGCCGCGGCTGGTGACGGATCTTTCGGATATGACCACCTCTGCCGAGAGCATAAGCTTTACCGCATACATAGAAGGCGGAGAGAATGCCGAGCTCAAAGCATACATTGGCGGAAGAAGGCTCACCTCGGCGGACGGGGAGTACACCTGCACGCTGAACATAGGGCTCAACACCATAAAGCTCAAAGGCTCTGCGGACTTCGGCGGTGAGAGGTGCAGCTTTGAGCAGAGCTTTGTTATAAGGCGCACAGCCGAGACTACTCCCGAGACTGCGCCGCATCTTGTATACAACAATGTTCCTGAAAGCGTCCGCGGCGATACCTATACCCTCGACCTCATAGCTGAGGACTACACGGGCGAAAGGATATACGACAACGGAATCACCGTGCTGCTGGGCGGCACCGAGATCAAGTGCAGCTGGGTGGGCGAGTACACGAGCTACCTGCTGAATCTGACGGGCGGCGAGAACACCCTTGATATCCGCGTAAGGGACAGTGAGGGGCGCAGCACCGATTATGCCTTCGTGATAGTTTGCGCTGCCGCCGAGGACGGCGAGGTCATCGGCGTGTGCAGCATACGCATGGACGCGGCTGTGCTGGGGCTGGGCGACCTTATGCCCGACACGGATATGGAGATACGCCAGGGCGAATCGGCGGTGGATGCGATAGTCAGAACGCTTGAAGAGAACGGCTTTACAGTCGAGCTGAGGGGCGCATACATAGCGCGTATCAGCAGGGAAGGCATGGCATACGGCGCGGCGATCCCCGAGCCGCTCAGGGAGGAGCTGGAAGCGGACAACGATGTAAGATTCAGCGGCACCGATTCTCCAGACAGCATAGGCGAGCGCGACTTTACCTCACTTTCGGGCTGGATGATAGCGGTGAACGGTCATTATATAAGCTACGGCGCGGGGGATCTTCACCTCAGGGACGGCGACCTTTTGCAGCTGAGATTCACGCTGGCGGCGGGCAGAGATATCGGCGACAGCAGTGCGGGGGAGCTTTATGAGAATGTTTATTGAGCGAACGGCTGTTATCGCAGCCGCAGCGGTCTTCATGTCGCCGCTCACCGCATACGCCGAAACGGCAGACCGTGATATAATAACCGATGAGATGTATATCGCTGCAGTCGAAGAAACGATAGACTGGGAGGGGGAGCGCGTCGGAGGCAGCAGTCTGGCGGAGGGCTTCATAGCCGAAGATATGGCAGGAAGCTCTGAAGCCGACTGGTTCATGATAGCCGAGCACGCTCTCGGTCTTGAGGACGATTTTGAGGGATACATAGCTGCTGCGGGCGTTCCCGATGTAACTGACGGCGAGCTTCTCACCGAACCCGCCCGAAGGAACGTCACCCTTGCATTGCTTGGCGGCAAGGGCTCTGACATGAGCGGCGCTGCCCTTGACGAGGCGGGCTGCAATGAGCTTGTCTGGGTGGTGCTGTCGCAGCGGCTGAACGGCTATGAAAGCACGGCGGCAGAGCAGCGGCTTACCTCTATGCAGCAGCCTGACGGCGGGTTCGGGCTCATGGGCTCGGACGCGGATATCACCGCTATGGCACTGACGGTGCTTGACGGCGATGCCGCCGACCGCGCCGAAAAATGGCTCACCGAAAACATCGGCGGCATGAGCTGCGAGACCGCGGCGTGGTGCATAATAGCCGCGTGCAGCCAAAGCAGCCGTGCGTCGCTGAACGATGATCTCGTCGGGTCAGACGGTGCGCGTCCGATAGATATACTCTTTTCCTGCCGCGGCAGCGACGGCGGGTTTTCCCACACCCCCGACGGGGAGTCGGAGGTGATATCGACGGCTCAGGCGCTGACGGCGCTTGCTGCCCTCGCGGAATACGGTGCGGGCGGTGAAGGGATATTCGACGGCAAGACCGCCGATACGGATATCTATGCTCAGCACAACATCGCGGGGGAGGACAGCTTCGCCCTCGGGCAGCTTGAGAAGATCGGTGAGCTGAACCGAGAGATACGCGCGGGATTCTATCCGCCTGAGGATATAAAGATCACCCGCCTGCGTGAGCTTTCACGCCTCAACGACCGTATTCAGACGGTGGAACCCTGCTACCGCCACTATATCATAGCCTCAGCCGACCTTTCGGCGAGGGAAGCAAAGTTCAAAAAGCTTTCGGCAGCGGGCGTGGCTTTCGGGGCGGTCTGGAAGATCGCCGCGGTGATCCTGCTTATAAGATTCCGAAAGACAAAGCTTGCAAAGAAGCTTTACAAAAAATTCGGCAGGTATCTGCCGAAGAGAAAGAAAAAACGGGAGGCATCATGATGAATGATACCGCAAGAAAAATATACGACGAGGTGCGCCGCGCGGTAGTCGGCAAGGACGCACAGGTGCTGAAATGCGTGATAGCGCTGGCTGCGGGCGGGCATCTTCTTTTGGAGGATATCCCGGGTGTCGGCAAGACAACGCTCGCAAGATCGCTGGCTGCTGCGGCGGGGCTGAAGTCAAAGAGGGTACAGTTCACACCCGACACCCTGCCTACCGACATCACGGGATTTACGATGTGGGACGCGGGTCTGAAAAAGTTCCGCTTCCATGAGGGCGCTGTCATGACGAACATACTGCTCGCGGACGAGATAAACCGCACCTCGCCCCGAACTCAGTCGGCGCTGCTTCAGGCGATGGAGGAGGGCGAAGTTACCGAGGAGGGCGAGACTTTTGAGCTTGAAAAGCCGTTCATGGTCATCGCGACGCAGAACCCCTTCGGCTCGGCGGGAACTCAGCCGCTGCCGCTTTCTCAGCTCGATAGATTTATGATGAAGCTGTCGCTCGGCAGACCCGCCAAGGATACCCTCCGCGATCTTCTCATAGAGCGCACTGCTGCCGAAAAGGTAAAGACCGAGGCATTCTGCGGCAGAGATGAGATAGTCGCCATGCAGACTGCTGCGCGTGAGGTCTACCTTTCGGAAGCCGCCGCGGGCTGGATAGCCGACCTTTGCGAGTACACCCACAACAGCGAGCTGATAGCTCAGGGCGCAAGCCCCCGTGCCGCGATATCTCTGGCGGCTGCGGCAAAGGCTTCGGCTTTCACAGACGGCAGAGATTTTGTTGTCCCGAACGATATAGCGATGCTCTTTTCCGACTGCACCGCCCACAGGATACTGCTCTCCGCCCGTGCCGAGAGCGAGGGGATGGATCCCGCCGCGGTCTGCGAAGCCGTGCTTAAAGAGCTTCCGCCGCCGCACATAAAGGGCTCCGGAAAATGATCGTTCTGCTTGTTATACTCTCGGCAGCAGTGCTGTATCTGCTCGCCGCAGTCATCATGACTCTTGCCCTTCGCTGCCCCGTCCGTGATATGCAGTTTTCGGGTGATGAGATCATAGTCAGTCTGCCGCGCGGCAGACTGCCCGTGCGCGTCCGCATGAAGCTTAAAGTTCGCGACAGTGTCTCGGGCGAGGAGGGCGGACTTTCGGTCAGGACTGTCGCTCCCCGCGGGGGGAAGGTGCGCTTCTCCACGGGCGCGAAAAGCGGCACCGAGCTTGATGCCGAGATTTACGATATCCGTGCGGGCATCATGGGCTTTCCCGTTTGCAGGCGATTTGAGAAGAAATTCACCGCTGCCCGCCGCCTTCCGCCCTCAAGGACGGTCAGGCTTTGCAGACGCGATGATGATCTGTCCGCAGGCGCTCCCGAAGGCGTGAGGGAGTTCGCACACGGCGACCGCCTGCGCGATCTGCACATGAAGCTTTCGGCGAAGTGCGGCAAGTACATGGTGCGTGAGCGCGGCGTCAACAGCTATGTTTACACCTTCGCCGAGGCAGAACGTAAACCCGCAGCAGGCGGAAAGCCCGAGCCCTCTGCCGATGAAAAAAAGCCTGCTGCATCACTCGCGGACGATATCTGCGCGGCGCTTTCCTGTCTGCTTTGGCTGACGGCGCTGCGCTTTATATTCGGCAGTCTGCCGCTTTACGCCCTGGCTTTTGCGGCGGCGGCAGTGTTGTTGCTTTTGCTGAGCCGTCGGCTGAAAAAAACGGCAGCGCTCTTTTCGGCACTCTTCTTTGCGCTGACAGCCGCTGCGGGGATCGCGGGGGCAGGCAGGCTTACTTCTCAGATAGGCAGGGCGGCAAACGCCTTATCGCTGCGCGCGACCGCCCGCTTCGACCGCCTTTTTCCGCTCATGCAAAGCGAAAAGACGAGCGTTTTCGCCGTCTGCTTCCTGACAGCGCTTGTCGTGTGGCTTACCTTCTCGGCAGCCCGAAGCTCCGCTGCATGGATCAGATGTACTGCCGCGGGGGCGATGCTGCTGCCCCTGCTGCTTTTCTGCGGCGGCGGTGCGGCTCTCCCTGCGGGTATCGCGGCGGTGCTGCTTGCGGCTGCACCCTGGCGAAGCTACGGGTTTCGCGGAGCGCTCCTGCCGCTGCTGACGGCGGGGACGGCGTGTGCCGTGTTCTCTTCCGCGGCGGGGACGGCTATTGCCGATAAAACGACACTTTCCGCGGAGCGCCTTACTTTCGGCGGGGATATCGTTCAGCCCTGCGGCAGGATCTCCGAAGTGCCCCAGCCCGACGGCGAAACGCCCGCGCTCGAGGTCGTTATGGATACTCCGCACGCCCTCTATCTCCACGGTTTTACAGGCTGCGTGTATTCTGACGGCAGCTGGAGCGCCCCTCATTCAGACGGGCTGTCTGTTACGCAGGAGGAGCTTCTTTCGCTGAGGGCGGGAGGATTTACCGCCGACGGTCAGCCCGTCATGCTGATAAACTCGTCGGGTGCCGATGTCGATACACAGACGGTCACGGTCAGAAGACTTGGCGCCGACGGCAGATACGCCTACCTCGCCGACGGAGCCGCGGCAGACACCGACTACCCCGCGGGGCTCGAAAACCCCGCTTCGGGCAGCAGCGTCACCTTTGAAGCCGTGACGGATATCTTTTCTGCCTGCGAACAGCTGACAGAAGCCGTGGGCGATGCCGACAGCGATTACCTGAGCGGTGCAGCACTTCTCGATAAGCTTTACCGCGCCGATTACACGGATATCCCCGATTCTGCGGAGCGCGTGCTTTCCGCAAGGCTCGGCGGCGGCGAGGTCAATGCCGCACAGGCGGCTTCGCTTATCCGCAATATGCTTAGCGGCTGCGAGTATGACCCTTACGCCGCCCCGCAGTCCGCCGAGGATCTTCTACAAAAGACCCGCTGCGGCAACAGCTGCGCTTTCGCTTCGGCGGCGGTGCTGGCGTTCAGATATCTGGGCATTCCCGCCCGCTACGCCGAAGGCTATGCCGTAACAAAGGAAGCCGCAGGCGCTGCGGCAGGCGGCGCTGTAACGCTTTCCGCCGATGATTTTCACGCATGGGCGGAATACTATGCCGAGGGCGTGGGCTGGCTGCCCTTTGAAACGGTCGGGGAATACCTCGAAAAAATGCCCTCATTCCCCGCGGGCGGAGAGCTTTCGGAGGACGGCAGGGGCGGCGGCAGCGGCATGACCCCCGATGACGCTTCGGGAAGCCGTGTTTACAGCCGCCTGCCCGATCAGCCCGATGATGAGCCCGATGACAGAACGCTCATAATCTACCCCATCGCCCTGGCGGTGCTGCTTGCGGGGTACGCGGCATATTTCCTGCTTAGGCTGGAGCGCGACCCGCTTTATGCGCTGGAAAAATGCGCTTCGGCACTGGGCGTGACACACGATGCCTCGGGCAGCTACGACCTCACGAATGTAAAGAGAGCCCGCACGCGCGATAGTTTTGAAAAACTCGAAAAGCAGTGCGTTGAAATGCTGTATTCCCCGCGTCCGCCCAAAAGGTGCGGCGGCGCGGCGGCTTATCTTAACTGTATGACCGAACGGAGAAAGTCATGAAAGGATCCTTAAAAAGCAGGCTCATAAACCTGATAACGATAGCTTTGCTGGCGGCGGCAGCGGTCGGCATCATACTGCTGATACGCCCCGCCGACGGCAAAAAGCACCATACGGGAGGCGGGCTCACGGTGTCGGTGGTGATCGAATGTTCCGACCTTACGGAAGAGAAAAACTACAAGCGGCTGGCTCAGCCCGTCAAGGACAGCGGTCTGCTCGACGGCGGAGCTACCCTCGCAGAGGGCACGGTGAGCCTTGCGGACGGCGCGACGGCTATGGACGCTCTCAGGGAGATCTGCGATGAGACACATCTGCCGCTCGATATCGAAAGATCCTCGGTGAACGGCATCACCGACTACGTCAGCGGTATAGGCGGTCTGCACGCGGGCGACTGCACAAAGCGCTCGGGCTGGGTCTATTACCTCGACGGCAGCGAGCCCGATATCGGGCTGGAACAGTGCGCCGTTTCCGACGGCAGCGAGCTTGTAGTCCGATACATAGTCTATTAGGTTTTACGGAGTGCTGATATGCGTACACTCAGATACATACGCCCGGGTGCGGCGTGCTTATATTTTATTGCCGTGATAGGCGGGACGGTGTTTGTCTCGGCTCCGCTGATAAGGACCATATCGCTGGTCTTCGCGGCGCTTTCGGCAGTCTCCTGCGGTCTTGCAAAGGCACCTCTGCGCGACAGCTGTTTTTATCTTATCGTCGGCGCTGCGGTGATGTTTCTGAATCCCGTGATAGTCACCTATGGCAGCACCCCTCTGTTTATGCTCGGCAGCCGACCCTATACCCTTGAAGCGCTGTTCTACGGCTGCTGCAATGCTATGGCGCTCATCGCCGTGATGCTCTGGTTCAGGCTGTTTACGGCGGTGCTGACCTCAGACAGGATAAACGCCATGCTGCGCCGCCCGATGTTCAGCTCGGCGGCTTCGGTGTTCACGCTGACGCTCAGGTACGTCCCCGAGATGAAGCGTCGCTATGCCGATATAAGGCAGGCGCGAAAGATGTCGGGATACCGCGCCGGGGAAACATACTTTATGCGGATTAAAGCCGACCTTGATGATTTCTTCTCGCTGACCGCCGCCTCGCTCGAACTTTCGGCGGTGACTGCCGATTCAATGAAAGCGCGGGGATATGCTCTCAAGCCGCATACATTCATCGGCGACCGACCCGTTTCGGCAGGCGATGTGCTTTTTTCGGCAGTGTCCGTCGCGGCGGCAGCTTACGAAGCCGTGTGCAGATACAGCGGCAGTCTTTACGCCGTGTTCTATCCCGTCATAAGACAAAAGTGCCCTATCTCCTGCGCGGTCTGCTTCGGGGGGCTTTGCAGTCTGCCTTTTATTTTTGCGGTAAAGGAGGAGGTAAAATGGAGATCGTCAGGACGCATTCGCTGAGCTTTGGGTACGATGGCGGATTCTCTCTGGACGGGGTGGAGTTTTCGGTCGGCTCGGGAGAGATGCTGCTTGTCTGCGGCGCTTCGGGCTGCGGAAAATCAACGCTGCTTCGTCTGCTGAAGCCCGAGCTTTCGCCGCACGGCAGACTCTCGGGAAGTATCGCGGTTTTCGGCAGGGATATCTCAGAGCTGGACCCGCGAAGCTCGGCGACGGACATCGGCTATGTCGGGCAGCAGCCGGGCGGCGGCGCTGTTGCCGAGGACGTTCTCGGCGAGCTTTCATTTCTGCCGCAGAACCTCGGTCTGCCCGCAGGAGAGATACTCCGACGCATTGCGGAAGTCTCGGCGTACTTCGGGCTTGAAAAGCTGATGCGCCGCCCGCTCTGCGAGCTTTCAGAGGGTCAGAAGCGGCTGACGGATCTTGCGGCAGTGATGGTCGGCAGACCCCGATTGCTGCTGCTCGATGAGCCGACGGCTCAGCTTGACACCCGCTCCGCCGAGGTGTTCCTCGACCTGCTCGATAAGCTTCGCCGAGAGTTGGGCACGGCGGTGGTGATATGCGAACATAACATAGAGCTGCTGTTCGGCAGGTGCGACAGTGTGCTGATGCTTGAAAACGGCAGGCAGAGCTTTTGCCTTCCCCCCGACAGGGCAGCTGCTGAGATGCTCGGCAGCGTTATGGAGGACGCTCTGCCGCTGTGCTACAGGCTCTCGGCGGCGCTGGGGCTAAAAAAAACGCTCTCGAATGCTGCCGAAGCGGCGGGATACCTCGCGGACAACTACGCCCCCGCAGAAGCGCGTTTGCCCGATCTTCCGCCAAAGGGCGCTCCCGCGATCGAGCTGCGCGGCACGGGCTTTCGATATGAAAAGCACTCGCCCGACCTGATATCGCGGCTTGACATGACGGTGAATTTCGGCGAGCTGACAGCGATATGCGGTGCAAACGGCGCGGGCAAATCCACCCTGCTCAAGCTGATAGCGGGCGGTCTTCACGCCACCGACGGGAGCATGACCATAGACGGAAAGCGTTTGAGCGCCTACCGCGGCGGCTCGCTTTACCGCGGTCTGCTCACCATGCTGCCCTCCGATCCGCATCTGCTTTTCACCGAGCAGACGGTAATGCTCGACCTTCTGCACGACCCCGACGGCGCAAAACGTTCGGAAGAGGAGATCTATTCCGTCACCGACAGGCTGGGGCTTGACAGAGAGCTGCTTTCGCGGTACTCCTTCGACCTTTCGGGCGGCGAGCTGCAAAGGGCGGCGCTTGCAAAGCTCATGCTGCTGCGCCCGCGGATACTGCTGCTCGATGAGCCCGAAAAGGGTCTTGACCCGATAGCCAAGAAACAGCTCGGCGCACTGCTCACTGAGTTCGCCGAGAACGGCGGGGCGGTGCTTTTCGTCACCCATGACCTGAACTTTGCGGCAGACTACGCCGACAGAGTAGTTATGCTATTCGGCGGAAGTGCGGCTGCGGTCGGCACACCCGCGCAGCTTTTCTCGGAAAACTCGCTCTACACCACTTCGGCGGCGCTCGCCGCAAGGGGAGTCTTTCCCGAATGCGTGTCGGCGGCTGCTTTGATAGAACGCTGCCTGGCGGAAAGGGGGACTGAAGGTGAGGAATGATGTTCTCCGCCGCGGACTGCTCATCGGTTCGTTCCTGCTGCTCGGATTCGGTTCGGCATATGCCGCTTCGCTGCTTGACGGCGGTGGAGCGCTGGCTCTGTCGCTCCTGCTGGGGGCGATGCTTCTGGCGATGCTCATCTTCTCGGGCAGAAGGGACGATCCCTCGTTCGTCACCCTGACGGCAGTTCTGACGGCACTCTCGGTGGTGGGGCGCATCGTGCTGGCGCCGACTGCGGGCTTCAAGCCCTGCACCGCCATGATAATCATCGCGGGGATGACCCTCGGCGCGGAAAGCGGTTTCTTCTGCGGCACCTTCACGGCGCTGGTCTCGAATATCTATTTCGGGCAGGGGCTCTGGACGCTTTATCAGATGTTCAGCTGGGGCTTGATAGGGCTTGTCGCGGGGCTTGCCGCGGCTCTGCTCAGGCGGCACAAGCCGCTGCTGATATGCTACGCCGCCGCCTCGGGCTGCATATACTCGCTGCTGATGGACGTGTTCTCGACCCTCTGGGAGGACGGCTTTTTCAACCCCGTCCGCTTCATAGCACTCACGGCAACTACCGTCCCGTATACGATATCCTACGCCGTATCCAACGTATTCTTTATACTGCTTCTCGGAGACAGAATGATCTTTTCTATCGAGCGTGTAAAGCGCAGATATGGATATGATACAAAACAAAAAGAGTGAGGAGACTAAAAGTTCCCTCACTCTTGTTTTTATATCGGTCTGTCAGTTACCGAATGTATCAGTCCTTGCTCTTCTTGGAAGCTACGATGGTACCCATAGCGAGCAGGATAACTGCTGCTGCCGCACCTGCCGCTGCACCTGTTGCAGGGTTATTGTCGGGTGCTGCATTGCTGTTTGCTGCGGCGCTGCTGTTGCTCTTGGAGGAGTTGCTGCTGCTCGAGCTTGAAGCGGAGGAGCTGTCGCTCTGCGACTCGCTGCCTGCCTCGCTGCTGTTGTCTGCGGCACTGCTCTCGTCGGGATCGACGATGCTGTCAGCTTCAACATCAACGTTTACGTTGAAGGTCACGGACAGACCGTCATCGGTGGAAGCGGTGAGTGTGGCAGTACCCTCGTTGTTGCCGTATACATAAACGGTAGCCTCGCCTGTCTCGGCATCGGTAGTTACGGTAACGGTGCCGTTCTCTGCTGCGCCGACGCTCTTGCCGACACCGGGCTCTACCTCAGCCTCTCCGAATACGCTTGCGATATTGGTGTCGTCAACGGTGAAGGTCACGAACTCTTCGGCTGCGGGGGAGAGAACTACCGATACGGGAGTGCCCTTGCTCGAGATCTCGTTTATCTCTATATCGGTGCTGTCCTTTGCGGTGAGGGTGCGCTCGACGGGAAGGTCGATGTCAACATCGGGGTCGCCCTGCCAGCCGTAGAACTCCTCGATAGCGCCCAGAAGCTCGTAAGCCGCGTCGATGTGCGACTGAGGAGCGGGATGCCAGTCAACGCCGACACCGTTCTTTTCGGTGTTCTGTATGTTGAACTTGAGGTAGTTGACGTGCTCATCGCCTGTGTTTGTCTTGTAGTTGTTTACAGCGGTCTCTACCTGCGGGCAGAGATCCTGACCCATGATACCCAGTGTGCAGAGTATCTCGGCATTGGGGTTGGCAGCTCTGATCTGACCGATGAAAGCTTCATATGTCTCGGTGAATGCTTCCTTCTCGGAGTTCTTGAGGTCGTTGTCGCCCTTGATGGAGTTGATGTAGGAAGCGTCGTTGGTGCCGAGGTTCACTACTACGAGATCGGGAGTGAAGCCTGCGAAATCCCATGTCTCGTTCTGGATATACTTGCCGTCGCTGAAAGCGCCCCAGGAGTTGCCGAGCTTGTCGTAGTAATCGGGCACGCACTGCTGTGTGGATCTCTTGCCGTTGTTGGAGTAGCCTGAGATTATGCCGTATCCGCTGAAGGATACCATGCTGTAATCAGCGTTCAGCTTCTGAGCGGTCTTGTAGGCATAGGTCTTGGAGCCGTCCTCGGTCTTGGTGGAGAACCCGCCGGAGGTAGCGTCAACGCCGTAGCCGCAGGTGATGGAGTCACCGATGAACTCGATCTTTCTGCCGCCCTCAGGAGTAGGTGCTATGCTCTCGGAGTCGGTCTTGATCTCGTTGAGCCTGATAGTACCGTTGGGGCACTCGGAAAGCTTCATGAGACGAACGGTATGGGTGGAGTTCTCATCGAACTTTACCTCATAGTCTCTGGGGGTTATCAAAGTAGTGGTGTCCTTGTAAAGCTTGCCGTCAGCATAGATGGCTATGCGTGCGGGAGAGCTGTCGCTCGAAGCGGCGGAGTCGGCGGAGATGTTCAGTACGGCGGTGGTGCCCGTAAAGTCGAACTCAACGCCCGCGTCGGTAAGACCGAACCAGAGTGCGCCTGCATCCTCCATGTACTTTGCTCTGCCGAGTATCTTTACGTTGTCGCTCGTAGCTTCAAATGAATTGAGCTCAACAGCAACGTCTGCAAAAGAAGCAAAGCTCATGCAGCTGAGCGCGATGGCAGCGGCACTGAGCCCTGCTATCAGTTTTCTTTCTGCTTTCATAGTTTCTTCCTCCATGTTTATATGCTTTATTCCTTGTTATACCGCGAAAATTCGCTATATATTTAATAATAACATACCATTAATAAAAATGCAAATGCCTAAAGTAATATGGCAGATATATAAAAACATATATACATTTACGGTCAAAATCGGCGTATCCGCTTTCATATCCTTACATAAAATGTTTAACAATCTGTAAAATCACAACAAATCATTCCGCGGTCATTGACATCTTTTGGCTAAAGTGATATAATATCTACACACAGCAGGCGCACGAAGCTCTGCTGATACGGAATGTGAATAAGTTAATATTTTAACATTTTTGAAGGAGCGTGAACGTCATGATGAAAAGAATGATCTCGGGATTGTCGGCGGCGGCAATGCTCGCGGCGATGTTTTCGGGAACAGGTATCACAGCTTCGGCTGATGAAACAAAGGGCGGCAGTATGCGCGATATCTCCACGGCACAGATCGTCAGGGAGATGGGTATAGGCATAAACCTCGGCAATACCTTTGAGTCTGTACGCACAGACCTAAAGCCTTCCGCAGGCGCGGTCGCATTTGAAAGGGGCTGGGGCTCGGTCGAGCTTACCGAGGATATCATCAAGGGCTATGCGGCAGAGGGCTTTGAATCGCTGCGTATCCCCGTTGCCTGGAGCAATATGATGATCGACGACGGGACCTATACCGTCAGCGATGAGTATCTGTCTAGGGTCCAGCAGGTAGCAGACTGGGCGCTGGAGGCAGGTCTTTACGTTATCATAAACGAACACTGGGACGGCGGCTGGGTGAATCAGATACCTACCGATGAAAACTTAGAGAGAAAATATGTCCGCATATGGGAACAGGTCGCAGAACGCTTCAAGGATTACGGCGACCACCTTATATTCGAGTCGCAGAACGAAGAGTTCGGCGCATGGAGAGACAAGAACGGCAACACGATCCTCTGGGGTCACTGGGAAGGCGAAAAGGAAGCCGACGGAAAGCGCAAGGCTTACGACTGGGCAAACAAGCTCAATCAGGAGTTCGTTGATACCGTCCGCGCTTCGGGAGCAAACAATGCCGAAAGACATCTGCTGATATCGGGTATCGAGACTGATGCGGGTCTTACCTTTGATCCTCTTTTCAAAATGCCCGATGACCCTGCGGGACGTATGGCTGTCTCCGTGCATTACTACGCTCCCAACGATTTCGCGCTTGATTACGGTCAGGGCGGGATCAGGGACACCTGGGGCACTATGAACGATTACAGCGAGCTTTACGATTACATGGATAAGCTTGAGGAAAACTTTGTGAGCAAGGGGATCCCCGTTATAATCGGCGAATGCTGCAACGGCGCCAGAATGGCTGAGAAAAAGCCCGGTGAGGCGAGAGAGTTCATGACCGCTGTCTGCGAGGCGGCGTACTCACACGGCTGCTGCCCGATGCTCTGGGATATCACCTACGCCGACAACGGCGACCCGAAGGAATCGCCCGATAATCAGATCTACAACAGGCGTACCCTCAGGATGCAGGATCAGGATCTCAAAAAGGCTCTTAACGATATCGTTGCAAACGACAAGCAGAAGACGGTCATCTCCGCTCCCGCTTCCGTTTCAAAGAAATATAAGGACGCTGTTTTCTCACTCGGCGCTTCCGCAAACAGCGGCGCTAAGATAACATACAGCTCCTCAAACGAAGACGTGGCAAAGGTAGATGCGAGCGGAAATGTGACGGTAGGCGTAAGCGGCAAGGCGACGATCTATATGTTCGCCGAGAGCACCGATAAATTTACCGCCGCCTGCGGGTCGTCAGAGATCGAAGTGAGCAAGCTTCAGGATCCGCCTACTTCCGTTTCTGAATATATGACCGTTGACAAGGGTGTCAAGACCAATACCGAGATAAAGCTCCCCGATGGCTGGAGATGGGTGCGCTCCGTTGCCCTCGAGCTTGATACTCCCACAAAGGCAAGAGCCCTTTATTCCGATACCAACTACATAAAGCGTTCGGTCGATGTTATGATAACCCGCACCGATATTTCAAAGCTCACCCCCGCCAAGGTGACTATGAAGAAGCCCGCGGCGACGGTGAACAGCGTTACCGTAAAGTGGAACGCCGCCGACAAGGCAGCGGGATATCAGGTATACCGCTATGACTCTTCATCGAAGAAGTGGAAAAAGATAAAGACGGTCGGCAAGGGAACCCTTTCCTATAAGGACACAAAGCGCTCGGCAGGTACTGTGTATAAGTATAAAGTACGCGCCTACAACAAGTCCGCCGACGGCTCGCTGACGGTATACGGCGAATACTCCGCCGAAAAGAAAGCCCTCACAAACCCGAAGGCTACAAAGATCACCAAGAAGTCCGCAAAGTCAAACAGCGTCAAGCTGACATGGAAGAAGGTCGCCTGCACGGGCTATCAGGTGCAGAAGTATGACTCTGCCAAGAAGAAGTGGGTCACCGTCAAGACGATAAGCAAGGCTAAGACGGTCAGCTGCACGGTAAGCGGTCTGAAGAGCAGCAAGACATACAAGTTCCGCGTCCGCGCATACAAGAAGAGCGGCACACTGAAGTCCAACTCCGCATGGAGCAAGACCGTGTCTGTCAAGACTAAGTGATAAAGGCAACACCGCACGACTACAGGCTGACGCCTTTCAGAAGAAAACGCCCCGAGTGTCAGGCTCGGGGCGTTTGCGGTATTATCATATATATCGAAGGTAAGTTTTATTTCTGTCGCGGATCAGCCGAGAACGCTGAGGTATCTGTCGCCCGAATCGGGGAGCAGGGCTACGATGGTCTTGCCCTTGTTCTCGGGTCTCTGTGCGAGAACGGCAGCTGCGTGGATAGCAGCGCCCGAGGAAATGCCGACCAGAACGCCCTGTGTCTTTGCCAGAGCCTTAGCCTCTGCATAAGCATCGTCGTTGCTTACGGTGAGGATCTCGTCGTAAACGTCGGTGTTGAGTACATCGGGAATGAAGCCTGCGCCTATGCCCTGGATCTTGTGAGGGCCGCTGGGACCGCCGCTGAGTACGGGGGAGCTCTCGGGCTCTACGGCAATGATCTTGACATCGGGGTTCTGCTTCTTGAGGAACTCGCCGA
The DNA here is from genome assembly GCA_024697545.1 of Ruminococcus sp. Lineage (GTDB taxonomy): Bacteria > Bacillota > Clostridia > Oscillospirales > Ruminococcaceae > YE71. The sequence goes on along the minus strand of JAILFN010000027.1, from coordinate 12,125 downwards.
CACCCGTTACGGTACCGCCCGTGCCAACGCCGCTGATGAAGATATCTACCTTTCCGTCGGTATCCTCCCAGATCTCGGGGCCTGTGGTCTCAAAGTGAGCCTTTGCGTTTGCGGGGTTCTCGAACTGAGAAAGAATGATCGAGCCTTCGATCTCATCAACAAGAGCCTTAGCCTTGTTTACAGCACCTGTCATGCCTTCCTTGCCGTCGGTCAGAACGATCTCTGCGCCGTAAGCGGTTATCATGTCGCGACGCTCCTTGGTCATGGTCTCGGGCATAACGATGATAACGCGGTAGCCTCTTGCCGCACCGACAGAAGCGATGCCGATACCCGTGTTGCCGGAGGTAGGCTCGATGATGGTGCCGCCTGGCTTGAGTCTGCCCTTCTGCTCAGCATCGTTTATCATGTAGATGGCAGCTCTGTCCTTTACAGAACCTGTTACGTTGAAGTATTCGAGCTTTGCGAGTATCCTCGCGTCAAGGTTCTTGGCCTTTGTGTAATTGGATACTTCAAGCAGCGGAGTACCGCCTATGAGTTTGTCTGCGCTTGTTACTAATGCCATGGTGTATACAACTCCTTGTTATATTATTATATTTTTTATCGTTGTGATGTGTCGGTGACTAAGTATTATTATACCATATCCCGATCGGATAATCAAGTATTAAAATGCCTGCTTCAGGTCTTCGATGATGTCGTCGATGTGCTCGGTGCCGATTGAGAGCCTTATGGTGTTCGGCTTGATGCCCTGCTCTGCAAGCTCCTGCTCGTTGCACTCGGAATGTGTGGTGGAAGCGGGGTGTATAGCAAGGCTCTTTACGTCCGCAACGTTTGCCAGCAGTGAGAACAGCTTCAGCTTGTCGATGAATGCCTGTGCTTCTGCCGCGCCGCCCTTGATCTCAAAGGTGAATATCGAGCCGCCGCCGTTGGGGAAGTACTTCTTGTAAAGCTCCTGCTGCTTGGGGTCGGAGGAAAGCGAGGGGTGGTTCACCTTCTCGACCTGAGGCTGCTCGCTCAGGAACTTGGCTACCTTGAGCGCGTTCTCAACATGGCGCTCAACTCTGAGCGAAAGTGTCTCCAGACCCTGTAAGAAGATGAAAGCGTGAACGGGGGAGAGTGTAGCGCCCGTGTCGCGGAGCAGTATCGCTCTGATGTATGTAACGAAAGCTGCCGCGCCTACGTCCTTTGCAAAGCTTACGCCGTGGTAGCTCACATTTGGCTCTGTGAGCCAGGGGAACTTGTCGTTCTGCTGCCAGTCGAACCTGCCGCTGTCTACTATCACGCCGCCGATGGTGGTGCCGTGACCGCCGATGAACTTGGTGGCGGAGTGGATAACGATGTCAGCGCCGTGCTCGATGGGTCTTACGAGGTAAGGTGTAGCAAAGGTGTTGTCAACGATCAGCGGGATGCCGTGCTTGTGGGCGATCTTTGCTATAGCCTCGATGTCAACTACTTCCGAATTGGGGTTGCCGAGAGTCTCGATCTGTACCGCCGTGGTGTTCTCCTGTATCGCCGCCTCGATAGCTTCAAGGTCGAAAGGATCAACGAAGGTGGTCTCGATGCCGTAAGCGGGAAGTGTGTGCTTGAGCAGGTTGTATGTGCCGCCGTAGATGTTCTTTGCGGCTACGATATGGTTGCCTGCGTGTGCTACAGCCTGAAAAACGTAGCTGAGTGCCGCAGCGCCCGAGCCTACGCCGAGAGCTGCAACGCCGCCTTCAAGAGCAGCTATGCGCTCTTCAAACACGCCCTGAGTCGGGTTTGTAAGCCTGCCGTATATGTTGCCCGCATCGCGAAGACCGAATCTGTCGGCTGCGTGCTGTGAGTTGTGGAATACATAAGAAGATGTCAGGTATATCGGCACCGCTCTTGCGTCGGTGACGGGGTCGGGGTTTTCCTGTCCTGCATGAAGCTGTAAAGTCTCGAATCTATAATTATTGTTTGCCATGATATTTCATTCCTTTCATATATATGCGGCGGCTTTGCCGCCTGCCGTTTGTTCTTATTGTTCGGTGGTATGACAGCGGCACATTCGTTTGGATAGTATCTGCATGAGCCTTGCTCCTTTCGTTTGTTTTGTTTCGATGTTCAAAGTATATCATAGTTTCCCTAGTTTGTCAATAGGATTTCTATAATTTCTGCATTTTCGTCACGTTGCACAATTTATGCATATATCCGATATCGTGTAGTTGGAACTTATGACTGTATCTTTTATGACCGCTTAGCCGCAATGTCAGCCTTCTGCGGCGCAAGCCCCTCGGTGTCGGACGTGAAGTAATGCAAAAACAGATGTTAACAAATTATATATTGACATATACTATAAAATATGCGATAATAACCATGTATGCAAAATCCGACCGAAAGGAAAAGATATAAGATGAAAAGAGAACTTGATAAGGCTTATAAGCCTGCGGACTTTGAAGACCGTATCTATAAGATGTGGGAGGATAACGGCTGCTTCCATGCTCAGATAGACCGTGAGAAAACTCCCTATACCATCGTTATCCCGCCCCCGAATATAACGGGTCAGCTGCACATGGGTCACGCTCTTGACAACACCCTTCAGGATATCCTTATCCGCCGCAAGAGAATGACAGGCTACTGCACCCTCTGGCTGCCGGGCACCGACCACGCTTCCATCGCTACCGAAGCCAAGATCGTTGAGGCTATGCGTAAGGAAGGCATCACCAAGGACGACCTCGGCAGAGATAAGTTTTTGGAGCGCGCGTGGGAATGGAAGAAGCAGTACGGCGGACGTATAGTTTCTCAGCTGAAAAAGCTCGGCTCCTCCTGCGACTGGCAGCGTGAGCGCTTTACCATGGACGAGGGCTGCTCAAAGGCTGTCAAGGACGTTTTCGTTAACTATTATAACAAGGGTCTTATATACCGCGGCGAGCGCATCATCAACTGGTGCCCCAAGTGCCTTACCTCCATCTCCAACGCCGAGGTGGATTATGAAGATCAGGCAGGATACTTCTGGCACCTGAGATATCCTTTCAAGGACGGCAGCGGCTATCTTGAGCTTGCTACCACCCGCCCCGAGACTCTGCTCGGTGATACCGCAGTCGCCGTAAACCCCAAGGACGAGCGCTATAAGGATATGGTCGGCAAGATGCTCGTGCTGCCCCTCGTAGGCAGAGAGATCCCCGTTGTTGCCGACAGCTATGTTGATATGGAATTCGGTACGGGCGTAGTAAAGATCACCCCCGCACACGACCCCAACGACTTCGAGGTAGGACGCAGACACGACCTGCCCGTTATAAACGTTCTTACCGAGGACGCAAAGATCGTAGATGATTACCCCGAATACGCGGGAATGGACAGATATGAGGCAAGAAAGAAGATAGTTGCCGACCTCGAAGCAGGCGGCTTCCTTGTGGAAACAGAGGAGCACGCCCATAACGTAGGTACCTGCTACCGCTGCGGCACTACCGTTGAGCCCAGAGTCTCGCTCCAGTGGTTCGTTAAGATGGAAGACCTCGCAAAGCCCGCCATCAAGGCTGTTGAGGACGGCGATATCAAGTTCGTGCCCGACCGCTTCAAGAAGAACTACTTCAACTGGATGAACGATATCCGCGACTGGTGCATCTCCCGTCAGCTGTGGTGGGGACATCGTATCCCCGCATTCTACTGCGACGACTGCGGCGAGATGACAGTTACCAAGGAAGAAAGCTGCGTTTGCCCCAAGTGCGGCAAGCCTATGCGTCAGGACCCCGATACGCTTGATACCTGGTTCAGCTCGGCGCTCTGGCCCTTCACCACCCTCGGCTGGCCCGAAAAGACCGATGACCTTGATTTCTTCTATCCCACAAACACCCTCGTTACAGGCTATGATATCATAACCTTCTGGGTGTCCAGAATGATAGTTGCGGGTATGGAGAATATGAAGCAGAAGCCGTTCGATACCGTTCTGATCCACGGTCTTGTCCGCGATGAGCAGGGCAGAAAGATGTCCAAGTCTTTAGGCAACGGCATCGACCCGCTGGAGGTCATCGACAACTACGGCGCAGACGCTCTCCGCTTTATGCTGGCAACAGGCAACGCGCCCGGAAACGATATGCGTTACAGCGATGACAAGGTAAAGGCTTCGAGAAACTTCGCGAACAAGCTCTGGAACGCGGCACGCTTCATCATGATGAACCTGCCCGATGACTTCACCGCAGACAGCCTCCCCGCCGATATGACCATAGAGGATAAGTGGATAGTTTCAAAGTTCAATACCCTCTGCCGTGAGATAGATACAAATATAGAAAGCTTTGAGCTGGGCGTTGCTGTAGCCAAGCTTTACGATTTCATCTGGGACGTATACTGCGACTGGTACATTGAGCTTACAAAGCCCCGTATCGCCGCAGGCGGAGACACTGCAAAGAGCGCTCAGACGGTACTTGTCTGGGTGATGAAGGGAATGCTGAAGCTGCTGCATCCGTTCATGCCTTACATAACAGAGGAGATCTGGCAGGTGCTCACCGATGGCGCAAGCATACTCATGCTCGAATCCGCGCCCATGTATGACGATGCTCTGAACTTTGCCAAGGAAGAGGCAGACTTCACGAAGATCATCGACGCTATCAAGGCGGTAAGAAATATCCGCAGCGAGATGAACGTCGTTCCCTCCGTAAAGGCAAAGCTTTTCATCGAGACTGCCGAGAAGGATATCTTCTCGCAGGGTGTCATGTTCTTTGAAAGACTCGCTTCCGCTTCCGAGGTGGAGATAGGCGACAAGGCAGATATGCCCGATGCCGTTACAGCAGTTACCGACTGCGCGAGGATCTTCATACCGCTTTCCGATATCGTTGACACCGAAAAGGAACGCGAGCGCCTTGAGAAGGAAAAGAAGAAGGTGCAGAAGGATATCGACTTCCTTGAGGGCAAGCTGAATAATCAGGGCTTCCTTGCAAAGGCTCCCGAACAGCTCATAGCCGCACAGAAGGAAAAGCTCGCAAAGGCACAGGAGAAGATGCAGAAGATCGAAGCATCTCTCGCAGCACTGTAATATCAGCCGATCAATTTGTGATATGCGGCGGGGGCTTGCTCCCGCCGTTATCTGTATGGCAATGAGAGGGGATGCCGAATGAATCTTACTCACCTGAGATACATCGTCGAGGTCGCGCGGCACGGCTCGGTCACTAAGGCTGCCGTCAAGCTGTACATAGGTCAGCCGAATCTCTCGAAGATAATAAAGGACACCGAATCGGCGCTGGGTATCACAATATTCCGCCGCACATCAAAAGGGGTGGTCCCCACGGCGGCGGGCTCCGAATTCATATCTCACGCCGAAGCCGCTATCGCCGAGATAGAGCAGATAGAAAAGCTGTCGGGAGGGGGCGCGGAACGCATCATGCTCCCGCCCGATTATCCCGCAGAGCAGGCGAAAGAGCTGATAAAAGGCGGCGTACACAGCTTTGAGATATCCGCGGGCAGCACCTCTGAAGCCTTAAATGCGGTCGCAAGAGGCGAATGCGATCTTGCGGTGATACGCTTTCCCGCCCACTGCGAGGAAGCGATGGCGGCACTGTTTGCCGATAAGGCTCTCAGGGGCAGAAAGCTTGCCGAGTATGACATCGCGGTGCTGGTGGGGGAGTGCAGCCCGATCGCGGCAGCGACCCGTGTGAGCGGCGAACAGCTTGCGGAGCTTACCGAGATAGTCCGTGAAGGTGAGCCGTCAGGCGGAAGCTGCATAAATGTGAGCTGCGGAGTGGATATATACGGGCTGCTTTTGTCACTGCCGCAGACTTATTTCATATCCCCGCCTCTGCCCGATGGCAAGCCGGAAAGACTTGGACTGCGACAGATCCCGATGGACGGCGCAGACCGCTTTGCCGAATATCTTATCGAAAAGGCATAAAAGCATTCCGCCTTCGCGTTAGAGATATGACGGATACCCATACAAAAGATCTGCCCCCGAGCGTTTTGAGATGCTCGGGGGCTTTGTATTTATCGTTATTCGGATAAATCGGGAGCTGTCTTTGCGGTGATTTGCCTTGCTTACGTCGTCGAGCCGCAGGCGGCTTGAAGTGGCGATAGTCGGGGACGTTCAAAGGGGACGCCCTCTCTTGCAGTGCGTCCCCTCTTCCAAAACAGTCCGCAGGGCTGTTTTGGAATTCACCCCTTGCGGAGCGCACGCTGTATGAGAATTTCGCTCTCTGCGGAGAGCGATGAGGGCTCTGCCCTCGACCCGCAAGCTTTTTTTACGAGAAAAAGCTTGGCAAAAAACCTGTTTGTTCTTAGGTCGGTACTAATATAGAAGTTTTCCAAGAACTAATATGAATGACCTATACAGCGGGCTATACTCCTAATATGACACCTATCAGTTTTTCAACAATTAGGAAAATCAATTCATTATACTACTATGCTCAAAGAATGCCATCTAAAGAAGTTGATTTTAAAAAGACTAATGGTTCTGGAAAAGTTCTTAATTATTTGATCAAAAAAAGTCTGCAAGTAGCCGGATTGAACGAAAGTGATGTCATTAATCGAGAAAAGATAGATAGTATAATCTCTAACATTAACGATTCCATTGATAGCATAAATACTATCACCGGAGATTCTATACGCGCTTTTTTAGATCCTGTAATGGATAAAATAGTTTCAAGGTTACTTATGATAGGAGATGAAAATGGAAGAGAACTATCGTCACTTGGAGAGGGAATACAATATTCTTTTAATATCATATTGCAGATTATAGAGATTATTCATAACACAAAAATAAGCAGAAAGCCTGAGGATTTTGAGGAAAGGTTAATTAGTGACGGGGATAAAAAATATTTTCCTCTAATTTTACTCCTTGATGAGCCAGAAATCCATCAGCATCCATATCGTCAAAGAAGTCTTACAAAAAAAATAGAAGGATTGATGAGTAACGCTAATCAGGATTTCCTAGACTTATTGCATGAATTATTTGATATTGATGGGTTGATGGGGCAAATATTTATCACTACACACTCACCAAATATTTTATTGAATGACTATAAGCAGTTTATTAGGTTATATAGGGATTTTGATACTAATGAATTTAGAATTGTTTCCGGCAATTGTATTAGTTTAGATGATAAGTTATATAAACATTTATTGCACAATTATCTTTATCTTAAAGAAGCGATGTTCAGTAAGAGAATTGTTTTTGTCGAAGGAGATACAGAAAATGGAGCGGTTCCTGTATTCGCCAGAAGAAAAAATTTCGATTTGGATGAACATGGAATCGGTGTCATAAAACTTGATGGAGCAGATAGTGTTTTATACTGTATGGAATTATACAGATATTTCGGGATAAAAACATATGCTATTATTGATCGTGATAAGAAAGATAAGTACGATGGAGCACAAGATATTTTTTTACTACAGAAATGGATTACGAGGAAGATGTATACACCTCGTTTAAGTTGCATGAATACTTGGCGTGTTGTAAGAAATTAGATATTCTACAATCAATGATAGGACCTTTTAGGAGAAAAGTATCTGATCTTGATGTGGCGGCATTCCGTAATGATCCAAGTGTTCTTGAGATAGATGATAATGATGCAGATCTGGAATACGTTAGGATTGCTTCCGATACGGTCAATTCGCCCGAAACGCTGAGTGATGCGGACGGGATTCCAGTGAATGTCGTAGTTCACGAGGTAGTCGCAATCTTGAAGGTTCTGACCCTCGGAAATACAGTCGGTAGCAATAAGAATGTCTATCTCCTGCATACTTCCGGGCATAAGCACATCTCTGCCTTTGGATATGGGCGAAAACAGCGTCAGCACATTATTCAGGTTGGCTCTTTTCAGCTTGACAGTTGTTCTGCCGTCCTCGCTGCCTGTTATCATAGCCGTATCAAGCCCGAATTTCTCCTTTACATATACGCTGACATTCTCATAGAGATACTCCGCTGTATCCGAAAATGCCGTGAAAATTATCATTTTCTTGTTGCCTGCATTGATAGGCTCTTTCTGCTTATTAGCGATAAGCTCAAACAGCGTCTGCAATTTGGTATCGTGTTCGGGTGTAATATCTCTTATCATCAAAATCAGCAGTTCAAGAGTATCCCTATCCTTTTGCAGATCATCACGCCATGAGCGGTAGTCCATATCCGCAAGGTCGATCTTGACTTTTTTGCCGACTGTAAAATCAGTGTTGCTGTCATCAATGTCGAGATCATCGTCACTCATTTCATACATATCAATATCAGCGGAACCATGTTTTTCATAAGCATTGATAGCATTTATCGTAGTGGTTATGAGTCCATAGATACGCTGTAATGTCAGCGAGAAAGAGTTTACCGAGCTTTCAAGCCTTTTCAGCAGATTTATCGCCATAAGTCTGCGGATACCAAGCTCACGGTTAGACTGTCTGAAATTATCATTCTCGTCCATGTATTTTGAACGCTTGCTTTCAAAAATATAGTGTGATGGCATATAAATGCAGAGTGATAATTCAATCAAACTACTATATATCTCATTATAATTTATAGCATTGTCAAGATCTGTAAGACATGGCGTGAGCGAGATAGGTTTCAACCTTTCGGGGAATTTGCCTATCTTTTCACTGTTATAATACTTCTGTATATGTTTCCTTGAACGTGCGATAGTTACGCTGTCGAGCAGCTCAAAGAAATCAAAATCGAGCATACGCAACAGAGAGTCGGTCGTTCTTTCGTCCTTCGGGTAATTGCTCCATTCATTGAATACTCTCTGCGCCTGACGGAATATTTCTTCTATGGTTTTCTTTGTGTTCAGCTTTTCGCTCAGGTTCTCCGAGCAGCCCTCATAAGCAAGTGCGAGCTGATTACGAAGATCTGTAAAGCGGTTATTGACAGGAGTTGCCGACAGCATAAGCACTTTGGTCTTTACGCCGGCACGGATAACCTTTTCCATTAACCTCTGGTATCTGTTCTCCCTTGTATTGGAATGTGTACCGATACCGTTTCTGAAATTGTGGGATTCATCTATAACTATAAGGTCATAATTGCCCCAGTTCAGCCTGTCGAGGTCAAGACCGTTGGAATAACCACCGTCACGGGATAGATCGGTATGGAACAGCACATCATAATTCAGACGGTCGGAGGCGATAGGATTATTGACATAATTGTCCTTGTATGTATTCCAGTTTTCAGCGAGCTTTTTCGGGCATAATACAAGTACGCTTCTGTTGCGGTTTTCGTAATACTTTATGACTGCCAGTGCTGTAAACGTCTTACCAAGACCTACACTGTCCGCAAGAATACAACCGTTATATTTTTCGAGCTTGTTGATGATAGCAAGGACAGCATCACGCTGAAAGTCATAGAGCATATCCCATATCTTGCTCTGCTTGAAGCCTGTTGCTTCATTAGGCAGCTCATCTTCGGAAATATCCTCAAGAAACTCGCTGAAAACATGATACAGCGTCATGAAGTATATAAACTCCGGAGCATTTTCATTATAGGCGGTACTGATGCTCTCAATAACAGTTTCTGTTACATCTTCGAGTTTTGATTTATCATTCCAAAGATTATTAAAAAGTGAAATATACTGCTGAGCAAATGGTGTATCAAGACATTGAACCATATTATAGGCATTATTACCACGATCACAGCCTATGTCAGTTGTAGTAAATCCGACAATAGGCGAATAAGCCGATGACTCAGTCTGATTATCAACAGTAACAAAACCAATCATTCCGTCACCGCTGATATTGGAACGGAATTTCACCTTAGCTTTGATCCAGTCGGCGCACTCCTTAGCGATAGCCTTCTGTGTCATTTCATTGCGAAGCTTTATCTCAAATTCCGTACCGTACAGTCCCGACTCTCTGTCCATACGGGGAATAAAGAACTCACGCTTCTCTTTCTTTGCTGATTCCTTTACAAAAGTAGGCGATGTGAATATAAACCGAAGTTCCTCTATATTATCGAGCTGTTTTTTCAGCTCTTTGTATGCGTACATTGAGAAGCAGGAGGCAGCGATCGTCATCTTACTGCCTTTCTTTATGTTTTCTATCAGTTCATCTTTTAACAGAGTGCTGATATTATCAATTACCTTCAAGCTGTTACCTCCCTTACTGCAAAGTAAGTACATAGGTCTGATTTTTCGCAAAATTATTGATTTGACGAGAAAAGCGTAATTTGTCCCGATAATATGCAGTTTTCAAGATGCTTAATGACGATACTTTTACGTTCCGCTGACGGTCACGCACACTTGGACAGCAGGCTCATACAAGTACGCTTGCGTTCCATGTCGGAATGAATATAGCGGTTGAGCGTGACCTCTACGGAGCTATGCCCTAAGATCTCGGACAGCGTTTTTACGTCGAAGCCCAGTTCGACACAGCGAGTGGCGAACAAATGGCGGGTGCTGTGATAGTGGAATGACGGCAGCTCTGCGTTATGCAGTATCTTGGCAAAGCGGTACTGCATAGTCCTCGGCTCAACGGGCTTCTTCCTGCCCGATACCACATACACCTCGCCGTTATCCTTAAACTGCCTGAGCAGAGGGAGCAGACAATCAGGAATAGGTATCGTCCGCTTGGAACTTTCGCTTTTGGGCTCGGTGATAATGAGCTTGGTGTGTTTTAATCCCACCCTGCACTGCACACGCTGAATTGTCTTGCTGACGGTTAAAGTCCGTTTTTCAAGGTCGATGTCCTTCCATTGCAGGGCGCAGACCTCTCCGATACGCAAGCCCATATACATTGAAATAGATATACCCACACTTGTAACAGACGGGTGCTTGTCCAGATATTTTTCAAGCCTGAGCTGCTGTTCCTTATTCATGACAGCAATATCAGGCTTATTCTTTTTCGTGAGAACGATACCGTCAAGTACGTTACGGATACGATACTCACGGCTTGCATAGCGGAACACGGACTTGAACAGCACGATAATATCCGACATATACCGCACAGACAGCCCCTCTTTCAGCTTTCTTTCGATAAATGCGTATATATCTTTGGCTTTTAGCAAACAGCACTTTATCTCTCCAAAGGCAGGGATAAGGTGCTTTTCTGCTTTCATGGCATAGTTAGCGGCGGTTGACTCCTTGATGCGAGATGCTGTAACGTGAAGCCACTCGGTCACAAGCTCTCTGACCGTCATTTCCGTTACAGCATATTCTTCCTCTGCCTGACCCTGTGCAATCATAGCCTTGTATTCGGCTTCTTCACGGCTCTTGCCGTAGAATGATTTGAATACTCGCTTTCCGTTATCGTCTTTCCCCATAGAAATACGACACTCCCAACGTCCGTCCTTGCGTTTATATACGGTTCCTTTGCTCATAATAATACCTCCGATATAGTCTTTATGATTATTCTACCAAACTGACAAAATCGCTTGATCCTTCCTTGACATACGGAGGGATTTTTGGTATAATTTATAGTATATAGTTATATCCGGTTACGGCATTTTTGCCCGTATCGTCAAATCAATAATTTTGCGAAAAGATAGGATCAGTTTTGGCTTGATTTCTGCTTTCATGTTTTTTTAAAGCTATCTTGTTGTTTTTATCGAAGATATTGAAACTTACTATTGCATATAAAAAGAAAAGAGTGCCAGTCTCCGTTATATTGGAGATTGACACTCTTTGCTGTTCTATTTTGTTTTAGCGGTAAAGGTCACTTATGGGTTATCCATCTGTGACACTTAATATTTTTAATGACTGGTACGCAAGGGATACGTCGAAGAAAATCAGAGCCGTTTTCAAGGCTAAGGGACAGTCGGGAAAGCATCTTTCCAATCCCATCTATGGCTATAAGCACTCGGAAATGGATAAGAACCTGTGGGTGATCGACGATGAAGCCGCAGAGGTAGTTCGGAAAATTTTCCGCCTTTGTATTGACGGCTACGGTCCAGCGCAGATTGCTCGCATATTAACGGAAGAAGGTATCCTAACGCCGACAGCCTATGCACTTTCGCAAGGCAGAGACAACGGTCACAAGAATGCTAACCTCAATCGCTGGGGAATGGAAACAATCTCAGGTATTCTTGAAAAGTCCGAATACGCAGGTCATACAGTGAATTTCCGTACTCATGTGAAGTCCTACAAAAACAAGAAGCGTGTGGATAACCCAAAAGAGGACTGGCTGATTTTTGAGAACACCCATGAGCCTATCATCACACAGCAGGAGTTTGACTTGGTGCAGGAGCTTCGCAAGAACAAACGCCGCCCGACAAAGCA
>JAILFN010000122.1 GCA_024697545.1 Ruminococcus sp. | reverse complement strand
TACTATAAAACATTTTCAAATCAGTTTCGTATGGTGATCGGTGTCACTGTTGTATTGAGCATATTATTTACGATTGTTTCATTCCCAAAAAGAAACGGTTTGTCTAAGGTGCGGCATAAGCGTAAGAGAAAAATATTATACGGAATGATTTTTTTCGGGCATACGATGTTCGTTATGATTATGTCGGCTATTGTCATTAAGCTTATCGGCGCAAGTCTTTTGTCTTACAATATGCTGTCGTCAAGCACCGAAAAGCCGAAAGGTACCGAGTCCGGCTATACTGTCGAGAATTATACAGATGAGATCAAGAGACTTGATGATATGACTTGGTATTACTTATCTACCGAAGAAAAGCTCGATCTGCTTCAAATTATAGCAAATATCGAATCAAATACACTCGGGCTTAGCAATGAGCTTAATGTAGGTGCATCGAATCTTGAAAAGGATTCACTTGATTACGGTACTTTCGGAACGTATAATGATCTGACTCACTCTATCATTATTGATATACAGTATCTGGAGCAATCCGATTCCATGTCGTGCGTTGAACTACTGTGCCATGAGGCATACCATAGCTATGAGCATGATCTTGTGAGAGTATACCAAAATTTAAACGAGGAAGACAGGCAGCTTTCGATCTTTAATGATGCACCTGTATATGAATACGAATTTGATCACCCGATAATACCCGACAAGGATTATGAAGGTTATCTTGACCAGCTGACAGAAAGCAATGCAAGGAAATATGCCAGAGATGAGATGATACGTTACTATGTACTTGTCACCGATTTCAAAGGCGAATGTGAGCCGTCGGATGATGATATCGATATAGGAATAGATATACCATCTGCTGACGGAGAGAGAGTAGTGAAGGTATAACGACAAGTGAAAATGAGCCCGCATTATCGCAGGCTCATTTTTACGTCTCGATCACAATAAACGGCACGTTCATCTCATCTGAGGTCAGCCCTGCATGATGTGATTTATACTTTTTATCATAGGTATTCAGCGCCACGTTCCCGATTGCGGCGGCGAGGTAGTCGCCCAGCATTTCCTCAAAGCGAGGATCGTTTTCACTCGTGCCGAACAGCTTTTTATCCAGCACCTCCTGCTTTGAAAACAGTATGAAATCATCGCCAAAATGCTTGTTGAACAGCTCGGGAAAATCCGCCATGCGTTCGGGCTTGACGAACAGATTCACCGCCCGCGGCTCGATCGAGGGCATACGGACAAGACACTCGCATATGTCGGGATAGTCGGTTATCGTCTTGTTGATTATCGGCGTGTGGCCGTGGTCGGCTGTGACGATTATCAGCGAATCCCTGACCTGCTCGGCGAGTGCCTCCACCTGCCCCTCAAAATCCGTGAGCAGCTCGCCGATGTATTTATCCTCGCCGCCCATGATATGCAGAGAGTAGTCCGGCTGGTCGCAGTAGGCGTAGATGTATTTTCGGTTCGGACTCTGACACCTTTTCCTGACTTCGGAAAGTATCTCCCCGAGCCCGTGTGGATGCGGCTCGGCGAAGGGCGAGACAAAGTGCGCCTCGCCGTAGATCTCGTTTATCTGCTCAACAATGCTTTTGTAGGGATAAATGGTGCTTGCGGGATCTTTTGAGAAAGTGACCGAGCTGTTGTCATGGTCTCTGCCCTCAAAGTATACGATGTTTCTGTCCAGCTGCCCAAAGTACCCCACCCAGCCAATCCAGCAGGACTGGTTCGGGAAAAGACCGCTCCGTATGGCGGTGGTGGCGGCAACCGTAGTAGGCGGAAAGGTGGAGGACAGACTGCCACGGAAATGACTTTTGAAAAATCCGTCTACTGACAGATGCCGTTCCATAATATTAGTACCCATGCCGTCAAGCAGGAGCAGAATGACGTTGAGGTATTCTTTAGACAGCAGTTCGTCGGCAGGCTTGTAGGTCCCGTTGGGCGGCTCGATGCCAAAGCCCTTCAGTACTGAGCAGGCAAGATTGGCAAGACAGTTTTCGTAGTCGGGGTATTTGATCGGCATGGGTATCAGCTCCTTTTTTACTTTATTATAGCATATTGTAAATATTTAGTCAATGAAATGGGTTGGTCGGATATCGCAAAAGTTGGACAAAAACCGTCAGCAAAAGCACAAACATGAATGAGTGCAAGTCGCTGGCAAATTTTTATCGATTCAACTTGACATTCCCGCCACATTGTAGTATAATAATCACAAACCTGCGCATTATACTGTTATAGAGCAAATTTAAACCTGCGTATTATCCTATTTTGGATGATATGCAAACCAGCGCATTATCCCGAGAGGTGCTGTTATGATACTGAAACGAAAAATGTACGACAAGCTGCTGACTCTGAAAAACGAGCTGAACGGCAAAAAAGCCTTTCTTATCGAGGGAGCAAGGCGTATCGGTAAGTCAACGATATGCGAGGAGTTCGGCAAGAATGAATATAAAAGCTATATCCTCATCGACTTTGCCAAGTGTCCCGACGAGGTAAAGGAGTATTTCGTAAAGCACATGAATGACCTTGATACGTTCTTTATGCTGCTTTCAACCTACTATGGCGTGAAGCTGCATGAGCGTGATTCGCTTATCATCTTTGACGAGGTGCAGATGTACCCGAAGGCAAGAGAGTGCATAAAGTACCTTGTTGCTGACGGCAGATATGATTATCTTGAAACAGGCTCGCTTATCTCAATAAAGGAGAACGTCAAGGATATAGTGATACCATCGGAAGAGCGTCACCTGAGTATGTACCCGCTGGATTTCGAGGAGTTCTGTGATGCGCTGGGCGAGGAGCAGATATGCAGATATATCCGCAAGTGTTTTGCCGACAGGACACCTCTTGAAAACGAACTGCACCATAAGGCGATGCTTCTGTTCAAGCAGTATATGCTTGTTGGCGGTATGCCGCAGAGCGTGATCGCATTCATTGAGAGCCGAAGGGACTTCGACAAGGCTGACATCGAAAAGCGTGATATTCTTTCGCTGTACCGCAGCGACATCATGAAGATCGACAGTAAATACAGAAGCAAAGTCCTTACTATATTCGATCAGATACCGGGGCTGCTGTCGCAGCACGAAAAGCGTGTGGTGTTCAATAATGTCTCGGCTGGCAGTACGGCTGACCAGTATGAGGAAACGTTTTTCTGGCTTTCGGACTCCATGATATCCAACGAGTGCTTCCTGTGTAATGACCCGAATGTGGGGCTGTCCATCAACGAGAACAGAGCTTATGTCAAGTGCTATCTCGGCGACACGGGACTGCTCGTCAGCCATGCCTTTGACGAGAACGAACTGCTGGAAGATGAAGTTTACAAGCAGATACTTGGCGACAAGCTGAACATGAACGAGGGTATGCTTTACGAGAACATCATCGCTCAGATGCTTACGGCAAACGGTCACAAGCTGTATTTCTACACGCAGTACAGCGCTGAGAAACACCGCAACGACATTGAGATAGATTTCCTGATCTCTAACAACAGCAAGCTGAAATACAAGATGTACCCGATCGAAGTCAAGTCGGGGAAAAGGTATTCTATCGAGTCGCTCAAACGCTTCAAGGAGAAATACAAGGCTCGGATCGACGAGTGCTATGTGATACACCCACGTAATCTTAGCTTCAAGGAGGACATTGTCTGCATACCGCCTTATATGACGATATGCTTGTGAGACACTTGATCGGGATAGCACATATAAACAAACAGGGACAATCTGAGACCGTCCCTGTTTTTTTTACAAGCTGAAAGCCCTATGAAATGCGACAGATTCTTCATATCATACCTTCATACGCCTTAATCATAAACCTCTCTATCCTTTCTATGTCCGGCTCCTGCGGTAGAACTGAGCGCTCCTTTGCACGGTCAAGTCGTGCCTCGTACTCGTGAACGATGTCAAAGAACTCCTTTGTTGGCTTGCCGTCCTCTGCGAGGTATTTTCCGTTTCTGATATCCATAAGCAGGTCGTGTTCCTTCTCACGGTAGGTGATGACCTTGCCCTCAAGAAGTATGTCCTCGCACATCATATACAGCCGCAGCAGATGCATGGCGTGCTTGGCTATCTTCCCGTGAGCAAGTGCGTTTTCATTGCGCTTGCTGTTCCGATTGTATTCTCTGATGGTATTGTTGAATACCCCGAGCACGGCAGACAGCTCCTCGGCAGGGTAGTCCTTTATATCTAAGTCAAGAACTATCTTCGAGCCCTTCATATGAATGTCAATGCCCGAAAGGTCGTACTGCCGCTCAAGAGTATCCCTCATGCCGTTAAGCGTCTTGCAGATGTGGGTGTTGATCTCTTCCTCCGGCATGGCGACCAGCGTTTTCTGCTGCAGCCGGTACATCTGCTGATTTGCGTAGCCCGTAAAGGTCTTTACGCAACGCATAGAGAGGAACATATCTCTGTTTGCAAGCAGCTCTTTGCCGAGATCGGATTCATACAGATAGTGCTCGGGCTTTAGTCCGATAAGCTCTATCGTGTTGGGGTTGCATGAGGTCAGCAGCTGGCATATCTTTCCGAATGAATATATTGTGGTGTCAGTGGCGACATCCACCACCTGCTCAAAGTCATGCCCCAGCAGTATCTCCTTCTTGCTCTGCATAGCCACGCCCCTTATGTCAAGGTCTGAGCCCTCGTTGTTGGTGCCGTATGCGTAAGAGCCGCCCAACCCGATAAGCATTGGCGAATGCAGGCTCTCGTTTTCATCAAGAAACCGGTAGTCCTCGGGGACTATATCAATTCCGATGGCTTTGAGCTTTTCGTGTATCTCATTTACTATCACTGTTTTCATCTCCTTACTCAATAACCTCAATCACATATCTCCAAGGAAAATCCTCCGACTGCCACACGCCGTTTGCGGTGATGCGGAACAGATACCCGTCCTCGTGCATAGCCTTAG
>JAILFN010000108.1 GCA_024697545.1 Ruminococcus sp. | reverse complement strand
CGGCAAATTACGTTAAGCTCCCATCGTCATGAGGTCCATACAGGACTTCTTGTGGCTCATTGACGAATGCACATAGCGGTCAAGAGTTATCTGAGATGAAGAGTGTCCAAGTATCTCGGAAAGTGTTTTTACGTCAAATCCAATCTCAATCGCTTCTGAAGCCATTTTATGACGCAGACTATGGTAGGTGAAGTTGCCAAGCCCGAGCTTTTTCAGCATACTTTTGAAGCGGTATTGAAGCGTTCTCGGTTCAATAGGCGTTCCCGTTCCCGTCAGCACATAGCTGTCGGGTTTTCTTTTTAACTCTGTAAGCATCGGTACAAGGCACTCGGGAATGGGTATCTCACGCTTGGATGACTGGCTTTTAGGCTCTGTGATTATTAGCTTTGTCTTGCTGCTGCCGTCATAATTCTGTATGCGCTGCATAGTGTGTCTGACGTAAAGCACACGCTTTTCTATGTCAATATCCTGCCAGCGAAGAGCGCAGACCTCGCCTATTCTCATGCCCGTAAAAAGCGACAGCGCAATAGCGAGAGTCGTTTCGTTATGGTTCGTATTTATGTAGTACACGAGCTTTCGCTTTTCCTCAGCAGTCATAATATTTATCTCAGGCTTTGCTTTCTTGGGCATCACCACGCCCTCGATAACGTTGGTGATGTTGTATTCGTTCGCTGCATAGCGGTACATTGCCTTCATCACCGTAATTATATCGCCCACATACCTTGCGGAAAGCCCTTGACTCAGCTTTTTCTGGATAAATTCAGAGATCATCTTTGTCTTGATCGAAGCGCATACTTTAGCCCCAAATTCGGGCAGTATATGGCGTTCTATTTTCATGCGGTAGTTGGAAGCGGTGGAATCCTTTATCCTGTTTTTCATAACAAAAAGCCACTCCCACGCAAGCTCTCTGACGGTCATTACCGTTATGCTTTCACCGCTTGTGATCCTGCCGCCCGTTTCCTCCATCATCTTGAATTCCGCTTCTTCCCGCGTTCTACCGTAGAAGGAGCGGTATTTTTTATGTCCGTCCTTATCTTCAACACGAATGCGGCACTCCCAGCGCCCATCCTTTCTTTTGTACGTTGTTCCCTTATTCATATATTCCTCCGTATAATTCTTACTTTTTACATTTTTTTCATTGACAAACACCGCAAAATCGTGTATAATAGAAGTGTTGAGATAGTGCTCTGACGGCATTTCTCAAAATCACAGACTTTGCGAAACCCTTACAGCAAAAAAAGACTTTTGCGCTGTATAGGGCTTTTTTTATAAAATTTTTTCCGGGGACGATGACGGCACCGCCCCGGATTTTTACCGTCAGCGTTTTTGCTTCTTCGCTGTCGGCTTTTTCTGTTCCTCCTGTTCCTGCTTGTGCTCACGTTCGGGAGCCTTGAAAGCCTTTAACTCCTTGAAGCCAAAAGTGTCCACATAGTACGCCTTTTCCTTTGCGACTACCACATCGCTGACGGACAGACTATGCCCCTTAAAGTCATCGGGACGATTCATATTGAACTTGGTGTAGACAGCTTCAAGCTGCTTGCCTATTGTACCGCCCGCCTGCTCAAACTCTGTGAAGTCGCCCTCATAGACCTTATCATAGGTTGAAATATCTGGTGATTTGCCCTGCTCCACAAGGTTATCAAGGCTTATGAAACGTATATCTCTTGTTTCAGCGGAAGTTTTGAGCTGATATATCTCGAATGTAGGCTTGTCCTGCGATGGCATAGGCGGCGTAGGTGCTGCTATTGCAGCCTTTAATGCCTCATTGCATTTAAAATAGTCACCGTAACACAAAATACCCGTCTGATTGTAATTGCCCTCTTTTTCATCAAGTGTGTACTTGACCAGCATGTACGTAGAATCGGGCTGATCGTCGCACTTTTCTATGCGGTACTGATTCTGTGCAAGCCCCTGTGACGGGTCATACATTCTTGCAGATATTTCATCAATAGTCTGCGGGTGCATGAGCTCAACGTGCGCCTGCTCCCTGCGCTGTTCGTAGATCTCCCAAAGTGCTTTTCTGGCTTCGGGAACGCTCGGAATGTTATCACGGACGGGCGTAACGATGCCGTCTGCGGCTATCGAAACGATAGAATACCGATTGTCAGAACGCTGACGGACACCGTAATACTCCGTAGGCAGCTCTGCCATTCCAGTCGTTGCCAGCCTACGCTCATGGGCTTCCTTGAAGCGCTTGTATTCCTCTGCATTTTCGGGAGCATAAGTCTTTTCCTGCATGAGCGCATATACCTCCGGCATCATATCACCGCAGCCCGGCATACCGTTAGCGTCGATGTAATGGGCATTGATCTTTGTGACTTTATTGTAAAAGTCGGCAGCTGAAAGTCCACTTTCTTTCTGCTCGCGGTCGTATGCGTCGTTATCGAGCCAACCAATGCCCTCGACAAAGTATTCTTCCGCAGAGGTGGTATAATATTTTGTTTCAGGAATACCCCTAAAATCATCGGCGATAGATACTTTTTCCACCGCAAGCAGATACTTGTCCTTGAAAAAGTCGGGAAGCTCCTTCTTTTCTTCAACGACAGCGTGTTCTCTCTGCAAATGGAATTTCTTGTCGATCAGTTCCTCAAACAAGTGATTCATGATTACGGGGTGAGTTTCCGTGAGGAATTTCAGCCTTGTTTTGTCGCTGTCGAACATATACTGTCTCGCCATGTCCTTGACTTCATTGGTGAAGCGTCCGTCCTGCATTTTAAGCTGTATGGTCGCAGCGACGGTGTACATGGTGCGGTCTATGCCGAACTTGTCCACCAAACTCTGAACGAAACCCGACAGATTCCTGTTCTCGTACTCCGAGTGGATATGTTGCTCAATGTAGTCACGGCAAGCCTGCGAAGCCTTTATGCTTGCTTGCAGATCTGTGAGCCGCCCATTCATTTTAGCGTCCATGTATGACTCCACCACGATAGGAACGGATTTGTAATCAAACGCCGCATTTGATCGCGGTGGCATATCCGAAAGCGTATCGAAAAGCGAATCGGGAATGGTGCCGCCCTGCTTCGGGATATTGTCGAAATCTCCTGTGAACGGACGGGCGTTTCCAAATCCGCCTCTGTCAGCGTAAGCAGGTGCGCCGTATGCAGGCTGATAGCTCTGCTGATAAATATTTTGATTATTGGTGCGGCTGTTCTGCTGATACATCTGCTTGACCTCAGCAACAGCCGCTTCATAGCGAGGAATATCAGCCTTGTTTATTGTGAGTGTTGTTGTAAAACCCTTACGAAGTCCGCTGAAATGAACGCCGTATTCGTTAAGCTTTGCCGCTATATTATCAGCGTGTCGGTTTTTCAGCTTCGTGTAATACTGCAAGTCCGTTTTCTGCCCCAACTGGTCATAGGGCGTGTTACCGATAACATTCGGATTTGTCTGTTGCGGCTGTGCAGGCTGATTATATCCACTCTGCTGTCTATTGTTTGTAAGGTTTCCTAACCTCTGCAACAGCGCATTAGCTTCA
>JAILFN010000098.1 GCA_024697545.1 Ruminococcus sp. | reverse complement strand
GATACGATTGCATTTGCCTCATGTATTCAAAAGGGAACTCCCATCGGATATCCATGTCCGTTTGCAAAGAAAATGAAGGATATCATCGAAAAAGACCTTGGAGATAAGGTTCGTTTTTTGGATTATACACACTGACAAATTATGATTTAGCTTAGTAACTGAATATACTCAAACACGGATAGACCGTCCTCATCAGACGGCTATCCGTTTCTTATTATTCCGCATACCCACAATCAAGCACCCTCAGCTTTGTATGCTCACTATCCTGCGGATGACGGGGTGCTGGCAGCCGTGCCACTCCTGCATTGACAACTGTATCCACACCTTTTCGGGTGTACGTCTGCGGTATGAGTGCGGTCAGATCATGGAGAAGCAGGGACACGAAGAACCGACCGGAAAGGCGAAGATCACTAAAGCCTACAACCTGCCCTGTGACTATGTGATACACACAGTCGGACCTATCGTAGACGGTATTCTTACAGATGAACATTGCCGTCTGCTTGAAAGCTCCTATCAGAGCTGTTTGGAACTTGCTGTGCAGAATGGTATTGACAGTATCGCTTTCTGTTGTATCTCAACGGGTGTGTTCGGTTTTCCGCAGGATAAGGCGGCAGAGATCGCTGTCCGCACCGTGAGAAAGTTCCGCAAAACGCACGATATACAAGTTATTTTCAATGTGTTCAGGGAGGACGACTATGAGATATACAAACAGTTACTCGGTTGAAATAGACCGTCTGAAAAATGAGATAGAAACGGCGGACGCTATCGTGATCGGTGCAGGCGCAGGGCTTTCCACCGCAGCAGGGTTTACTTATTCGGGCGAGCGGTTTGAGCGTTTCTTCTCAGATTTTGATGCAAAGTACGGCTTTCAGGATATGTATTCCGGCGGTTTCTTTCCTTTTGAAACGCAGGAGGAAATGTGGGCATACTGGTCGAGATTCATTTACTGCAACCGCTATATGGACGTTGACAACGGCACATACAAGGCACTGTTTGTGCTGATGAAGGACAAGGACTATTTCGTTATTACAACGAATGTAGATCACCAGTTCCAGAAGGCAGGCTTTGACAAGGCAAGGCTTTTCTACACACAGGGCGATTATGGACTGTTCCAATGCTCCGAGCCGTGCCACTATCAGACTTATGACAATGAGGAGATGGTCAAGGACATGATCGAGTTTCAGGAGGATATGAAGATACCCACTGACTTGATACCGAAATGCCCGAAATGCGGTAATCCCATGACAATGAATCTCAGAAGCGATGATAAGTTTGTCGAGGACGAGGGATGGCACAGAGCAGCGGAACGGTATGATGATTTCCTGCGTTTCCACGAAGGACAGCATATTCTGTTTATGGAGCTTGGTGTGGGCTACAATACGCCTGTCATCATCAAGTATCCGTTCTGGAAGATGACGGCGAAGAACCCAAAAGCGGTCTATGCCTGTCTGAATTACGGAGAAGCCTATTCACCTGATGAGATAGCCGAGCAGAGTATCTGCATTGATGGGGATATTTACAGTATTCTTCTTGATCTGACGCATTAACTTTGAACCCACCGGATTCAAAGTCAATAAAGCCCTACAAATTGACACACCCCATAGTACTGTGGTATCGGCATTATCGCAGGATATGCACTTGGTTTATAGTGATGAAAAATTCCGTGAGTTTTTCGCTCACGGAATTTATGTTATATGACAGTTTCGCCGCTGTGCAGAGCAATGAGTTTGTCAACCATGATCTCTTTCATCAGCTCAAATGCGGGAATACCCGTGCAGTGACCGTTGTAAAATACGGTATCAAGCTGTGAAAGCTCCTGCGCCGTCTGAATGATAACAGCTTTTTCTTCCTCGGTATGCTCGCCCTCACGCTTCATCATGTGGAATCCTGTGATAATATAGTCGGGATAGCTGTTAAAAAGTTCCTTGTATCTGTCAAGGATATTGAGTATGCCGTTATGGGCGCAGCCTGACAGAAGCCAGCGTTTGCCGTTCTGCGTGATGACAAGGCACTGCTCATGCATAAAATCGTCCTCGGTTTTTACACCGTCTTTCAGACAGGACAGCTTTCTGTTTCCCTGCGGATAGCACCGCCTGCCTGTGATGCCGCTGAATAGGAATAGCTCATCGTCAAGCATCATATCGCCGTCTATCAGCCGGACATTAGGCAATTTGAGAATATCCGTATCAATGCCGATGTAGCGCTCGCCGTTGTAATGCGGTTCGGCGGCTGTCCTCTGCATAATTAGCTGTGCGGTACGGTTCAGCTTTGAAAAAGGCAGTATCCCTCCCGAATGGTCATAGTGACCGTGACTTAGTATCACAGTATCGACAGCAGACAGGTCTATACTGAGAGCTTCTGCATTCTTCACTACAGCGTCCGTCTGCCCCGTATCGAGCAGCAGCTTGTGCTTCTCAGTTTCGATGTAAATAGATAACCCGTGCTCAGCGATACAGCCTTCGTGACCGCAGGAATTTTCTACAAGTGTGATGATCTTCATAGATTCTTACCTCACAGGCGGATTTTCTTCAAGATAGCGGTCAAGTATCTCTGCAGCAGTTCTTACAAACTTCACGCAAGGTCTTACTTTATAGTATTGCTCGGTACGTTTTTCGGGAGTTGGTTCGCTTGTGACGGAAAGACCTTTCAAAAGATCACGGCAGATGATGGTTTCATGCTGTTTGCGAAATTCCTCTGCAAGATACTGTATCCTCTTGTAATGCTCTGTTTTAACAGCGTGATTGGTTTCCGTTCCTTCGCCGTAGAGGACGCCTGCCACCATGAACATAGCAGAACAGGTGCCGCAGACCTCCCGCAAGCGTCCCATACCGCCGCCGAATGATGATGAAAGCCTTTTTGCAAGTTCCTCGTCCATGCCCGTCACATCAGAAAATGCAACAAAAACAGACTGAGCGCAGTTATATCCCTGTGTGAAAAGAGCGACTGCCTTTTCGGTATGATCGTACTTCATCAGTGGTTACCGCAGCTATGGCTGCCGCAGCCATGATCTCCGCAGGAATGACCTTCGCCGTGTTCATGACCGTGATGATCGCAGGTCGGATTCTCGTTCTGAATAAGTGTCTGTGCAAGGAAAGCCTGTACCGCTTCATCGGCACTGCCCATATTTCCTCCGTAGAGGGTGATGCCAGCCTCCTGCATAGCCATCTGTGCGCCTCCGCCGATACCTCCGCAGATCAGAACGTCAGCCTGAGCGTTTTTCAAAAATCCGGAAAGAGCGCCGTGTCCTGCGCCGTTTGTGCCTACCACCTGTTCATTGATGATCTTGCCGTCGGCAACATCATAGAGCTTGAACTGCTCTGTTCTGCCGAAATGCTGAAAGATCTGTTCGTTTTCATAGGTTACTGCGATTCTCATAATAGTGCTTCCTTTCCGTGCGATCTCCTCGGAGATCGTGTCATCAAGAGTATAATTTCCGCCCGAAATGACGATGCGTCTGCCTTCCACCAGAGCCTGAGCAAGTTTTTTTCTTGCGGTATCATAGATAGCCGTGACAGTTGTCCTCGCCACGTTCATCTCCTGAGCGCATTGTTCCTGCGTCTTTGACTGATAATCTATCAGACGTATCGTTTCAAACTCGTCAAGC
>JAILFN010000037.1 GCA_024697545.1 Ruminococcus sp. | reverse complement strand
TACTGCAAGACCTGTACGCGCATCTCCGTAATCTACCGACATTATTTTCATATTTCATCTTTCCTTTAACATGATAGTTCATATAGATTAAGTATATCACAAAAACCGCTCTCGTGCAAGTGTATTAAATATTTTTTACATATTTATTAAACCGTTCGACATTTACTTGCAATTTATAGCCATTTGTGGTATTATAGAAGAGATAATTTAGCACATAAAAGGAGTAAATTACTTTATGGAAAAGGACTTGACACAGCTCAGAGGAGAGATAAATGAGATCGACGATCAGATCTTAAAACTGTTCCAAAGACGTATGGAGATATGCTATGACGTTGCGGAGTACAAGATAGCAAACAAAATGAAGGTCTTTCACCCCGAACGTGAGCAGCAGATAATCGAACGGGTCCGTGCTTCTGTACCCGAAGATCTTGCAAATCCTGCGGAGACCATGTTCACCAATATAATGGATATATCAAAGTGCAAGCAGTTTCAGCGCTTCTTTGCCGATGCGACTCCCCTGCCCTTTGAGCGTCTGGATCTTTCGGGAAGCCGCAGGATAGCTGTCCCCGGCACAGTCGGTTCATATTCTCACGTTGCGGCAAGCAAGTTTCTTCCAGAATCCGAACCATTATTCTTCGACTCGTTCGGCGAGGTATTTGCAGCAGTCCAGAGCGGAAATGCTGACTTTGGTGTTGTGCCGATAACAAATTCAACGGCAGGCACCGTAACGCAGACCTACGAGCTTATGAGGATGTATGATTTTTACATCTGCGCCGCAACTAAGGTAAAAGCCAATCATGTTCTTTGCGTAAAGCCCGAGACAAGACCCGAGGACATTACAAAGGTATATTCACACGAGCAGGCGCTCATGCAGTGCTCTAACTATCTTTCGGCGCACGGATACTCTACCCGTCCGTATGAAAACACGGCTCTTGCGGCTTCGTTCGTTAAGGAAAGCGACAAGCCCTATGCGGCGATATGCTCGGATTTCTCGGCAAAGCACTGGGGACTAAAGATAATAGATACCAATATCGCAAACGCGGAAAGCAATTTCACCCGCTTCATTCTTATCTCGAGAGACATGAAGCTTGACGATAACGCAGACAAGATCTCAGTGGCACTGAGACTGCCCCACCAGACTTCTGCTCTTTACAGACTGCTGACCAAGTTTTCGGTCGCGGGTCTCAATCTTACAAAGCTGGAATCCCGTCCTATCGCCAACACCGATTTTGATGTGCTTTTCTATCTTGACTTTGAAGGCTCGATCAACTCGCCCGACGTTATAAAGCTCATCCGCGAGCTGGAGACCGAGCTTTCGTATATGAAATTCTTAGGCAACTACAAGGAGATACAGTGATGAGGATAGGACAAGGTTACGACGTACACCGTCTTGTTGAAGGAAGAAAACTGATACTCGGCGGGGTGGATATACCATATGAAAAAGGACTGCTCGGACATTCCGACGCTGACGTTCTCGCCCATGCTGTCATGGACGCACTTCTCGGCGCGGCGGCACTCGGTGACATCGGGCATCTTTTCCCCGATAACGATCCCGAATACAGCGGCGCCGACAGCATGAAGCTTATGTCAAGGGTGTGCGGCGTGCTTCATGAAAACGGATACAGGATCGGGAATATAGATGCTACCGTAATAGCTCAAAAGCCGAAGCTCGCGCCTTATATCACGCTCATGCGGCAGAATATCGCTGACGTCTGCGGGATCGATATATCGCAGGTATCCGTAAAAGCCACCACCGAAGAAAAGCTCGGTTTCACGGGCAGCGGAGAGGGTATATCGTCCTCTGCGGTATGCCTGATAGAAGAACTGCCGAGCAAGGTAAAGGTCGAATTACTATAACAGAAAAAGAGCCGATGCATCAGTCATCGGCTCTTTGATATTTATATCGGTCTACGATCAGGCAAGCAGTGCCTTGAGTCTCTCGTCAACAGCGCGGAGGAATTCCTCAGTGCCGACCTTCTGCTTGTTCTCAAGCTTGGAGAGCAGATAGAGATCGCCCGTCATGATACCTTCCTCAATGGTCTGGATGGTAGCCTTTTCAAGCTTGTCGGCAAATGCCTGAAGCTCGGGCAGCTCATCAAGCTCGCCCCTCTTGCGGAGAGCGCCTGTCCATGCAAACAGAGTAGCAACAGAGTTTGTGGAAGTAGGCTCACCCTTGAGGTGCTTGTAGTAGTGACGCTGTACAGTACCGTGAGCAGCTTCGTACTCATAGATGCCGTCGGGAGAAACAAGAACGGAAGTCATCATAGCGAGAGAGCCGTAAGCGGTAGCGACCATGTCGCTCATTACATCACCGTCGTAGTTCTTGCAAGCCCAGATGTAACCGCCCTCGGAACGGATAACTCTTGCAACTGCATCGTCGATAAGGGTGTAGAAGAACTCGATGCCCGCAGCCTCAAACTTCTCCTTGTACTCAACCTCGAAGATCTCGGCAAAGATATCCTTGAAGCGGTGGTCGTACTTTTTGGAGATGGTGTCCTTAGTTGCGAACCAAACGTCCTGCTTGGTGTCGAGAGCATAGTTGAAGCAAGCGCGTGCGAAGGAAGCGATAGAGTCATCACGGTTGTGAAGACCCTGGATTATGCCCGAGCCTTCGGTGAACTCGTGGATAGTCTCGCGGGTTACGGTGCCGTCTGCTGTTGTGCATACCAGCTCGGTCTTAGCACCTGCGGGCACCTGCATCTCAACATTCTTGTATACATCACCGTAAGCATGACGCGCGATGGTGATAGGCTTTGTCCATGTGGGGATATAAGGTGTGATTCCCTTTACAAGGATAGGCGCTCTGAAAACAGTACCGTCCAGCATAGCTCTGATAGTGCCGTTGGGGGACTTCCACATCTGTGAAAGATTGTACTCGGGCATACGCGCTGCATTCGGTGTGATGGTGGCGCACTTAACGGCAACACCATACTTCTTGGTAGCATTAGCAGAGTCAATAGTTACCTGATCCTTTGTTTCCTCACGGTGAACAAGTCCGAGGTCGTAATACTCGGTCTTCAGATCAACATAAGGCAGGATAAGGATATCCTTGATCTCTTTCCAGATTATTCTAGTCATTTCGTCGCCGTCCATCTCAACGAGCGGTGTTTTCATCTGAATTTTATCCATTTGAATCTATTCCTCCATATTTCTTAATAACTGATCTGTAATGCTTTGCACCACGCCTGTGATAAGTCCAAGAGTATAAAGCATCATTATAACAAATAAGGTAATAAGCGCGGGCATACAGTGCTTTGCAGCCTGAGAGAAAGTCATATTATCGTTCAGATTGTATTTAACGATCATCCCGAGACCTGCCCCCATGCACAAGCAGTAAAAGTACCCGGAAGACGGCATACCCAGCCAATAGCAAACACCGACTGTTATCGCCATAACAAGGAACATCGGCATCCACGAAAGAATGTACAGTAGAGCATCAATATCCCTTACACTGCGATCAATTGGCGGCTTTGTGTAATACTGAACACCTCTTTTTCGGGAAAAACCTTTGCCCGTGCTGTAATAAAAGTTGTCGACACCCGAACGTTCGTAAAAGCTCTTCTTGTTTTTTGCTTCATACTTCTCGTGCATCTCTATCATATGCTTACGTCTGCGTAAGTTTTCATCAACCAGCGTCGTCTGATGAGCAGTTTCTGAGTCCGGATCTTCCATTTCGAGACGATCTTCAAGACCGAACATTTTTTCATAATCTATTATATCGCTCAAATCTCTCAACTCCTAAGGAATAACAAACGCTATCATCCGATAAGGAACGGAAGAACAAAGAGCGCTGCAATAAGAGTAAACACAAGACAGATCGGCAAGCCTTCATGAAAAGCCTGATGCGCGGGTTTGCGGTCATGAACTCTCAGCTTCAGCGCAGTGCCCAGTGCAAATCCGACGACTGCCGCGATCGCCACGGGGATAAGTTTCGGAATGAGCATCCAGACAACGACAGCAACGATCACAGCACCGAGAAAAGAATCTATATACTCAAAGATAAAGTCTATCATCTTCAAGCTGCGGTATCTTTCTCTTCTATGCCTGCCGATGATCGGCGGGCCGCCCGGAAAATTGATTTCGGCAAAGCCTTCCGAGCGTTCAAGAAAGCCTTCGTGATGTTTGGGGCCATTTCTGAAACGCTCGACTGTATCGGCGTGCCTGTTTCGCTCGGCAAGATCCCTTGCATAGCGCTCCTGCCATTCGGCTTCCTTTTGTTCCTGCGTTTTCCCGGAAGCTCTTGTGCCCAACGAATTGTCGTATCTAACAGGATCATCCATAAACAAGGTGCTCCTTTCCTATGTGAGCTGTATGTTACTTATCGAGCTGCTCTCTGGTGTAATCGAGCAGACCGCCTGCAAGGACGATATCCTTGGTGCGTCCCGTAAGCTCGCAGAGTACGGGGATCTCAGCGCCTGTGGTCTTGTTGACAACGGTAAGCTCGGTCTTGTCGGCAACTACGCTTGCCTTGACATCGGCAATAACGATCTCATCGCCCTGACCGATCTTGTCATAATCTGCTTCATTTACAAAAGTAAGAGGCAGGATACCGGCGTTGATGAGGTTTGCTCTGTGGATTCGCGCGAAGCTCTTAACAAGAACCGCCTTTACGCCGAGGTAAAGAGGAGCAAGAGCTGCGTGCTCGCGCGAGCTTCCCTGACCGTAGTTGGAACCGCCGACGATTATAGACTTGCCCATATTCTTTGCTCTGCGGGGGAAATCCTCATCGCAAACGGTAAAGCAA
This sequence comes from Ruminococcus sp., assembly GCA_024697545.1. Classification (GTDB taxonomy): domain Bacteria; phylum Bacillota; class Clostridia; order Oscillospirales; family Ruminococcaceae; genus YE71. The sequence goes on along the minus strand of JAILFN010000037.1, from coordinate 13,909 downwards.
TGCTCGGAAATTTTCGGGATATTTGAACGCAGGGGAAGGATCTTTGCACCTGCGGGCATGATATGGTCGGTAGTGATGTTGTCGCCGACCTTGAGAGATACCTGACATTCGATGCTCTCATCAAGCGGAGTGGTATCGGGGAAAGGCTTTATGTTGGGTCCTCTGAGGACTTCAACGCTGTCCATCTCTTCCTCGGAAGCAGGCGGAACTACCATATTATCATTGATAACAAAGTGCTCTGGCAGCTTGAACTCAGGCATATCGCCGAGATAATCCCTCGGGTCGGTCAAGTATCCCGTAAGAGCGGAAACTGCTGCCATCTCGGGAGATACGAGGTAGATCTGACCGTCCTTGGTGCCGGAACGTCCCTCGAAGTTTCTGTTGAATGTTCTGAGGGAAACGCCGCCGCTGTTAGGCGACTGACCCATACCGATGCAGGGGCCGCAAGCGGATTCGAGAATACGAGCACCTGCGTCGATCATATCCGAAAGAGCGCCGTTCTGTGCTATCATATTGAGCACCTGCTTGGAACCGGGTGCGATAGCCAGCGAAACGCTGGGATCAACGGTCTTGCCCTTTAAGATGTAAGCGACCTTCATCATGTCAACGAAGGAGCTGTTGGTGCAGGAACCGATACATACCTGATCCACCTTCAGCTTGCCGATCTCCTTAACATTCTTGACATTGTCGGGAGAATGAGGACAAGCTGCCTGCGGAACGAGGGTAGAAAGATCAATGTCGATCTGCTCGTCGTACTCGGCATCATCATCGGCTGCAAGAGGCTGCCATACATCTGCTCTGTCCTGAGCCTTTAAGAATTCGAGAGTGATCTCATCAGAGGGGAATATGGAAGTGGTAGCACCAAGCTCAGCGCCCATGTTGGTGATGGTAGCACGCTCGGGCACGGAAAGGGTCTTAACGCCCTCGCCAACATACTCGATGACCTTTCCTACGCCGCCCTTGACGGACATGATGCGGAGCACCTGAAGGATAACGTCCTTAGCGGATACCCAGGGCTGAAGCTTGCCTGTAAGGTTTACCTTTACGACCTTGGGACAGGTGATATAGTAAGCGCCGCCGCCCATAGCGACTGCAACGTCCTGTCCGCCTGCACCGATAGCGATCATGCCGATACCGCCGCCTGTGGGGGTGTGGGAATCGGAACCGATGAGGGTCTTGCCGGGAACACCGAATCTCTCAAGATGTACCTGATGGCAGATGCCGTTGCCGGGACGGGAGAACCAGATGCCGTGCTTCTTGGCAACAGAGCCGATGAAGCGGTGGTCGTCAGCATTCTCAAAACCCGACTGCAATGTATTATGGTCTATGTAAGCCACCGAGCGTTCGGTCTTTACGCGGGGGATACCGATAGCCTCAAATTCGAGGTAAGCCATAGTACCTGTCGCGTCCTGTGTAAGAGTCTGGTCGATCTTTATGCCGATCTCCTGACCCTTGACGTACTCGCCATCTACAAGGTGCTGTCTCAAGATTTTCTCAGTAAGTGTCATGCCCATATTGAAAAAACCGCCTTTCATTAAAACTGTGATAATATCCGCCCGCATGATATGCAAGCAGACGATAAATGACAATTATAATTATACTATATTTTGTATTTCTTGTCAAGTCGGGAACACACTTTATTCCACATAAATGCAGGAGATACATTGATATTTTGCATATTACTGTGGAAATGTTCATAATATTCGTTTAGAATTTATCTATATTATCTGACCGTGATTATCAAGTGCCGAAAGGAAAGAAAAGAATGATAAAACTCATTGCCACCGACATCGACGGAACCCTTGTCAACAAGAAAAAAGAGCTCCCGCCCGACTTTGACGAAGTCGTCAAAGCGCTGAAAGACAAAGGTATTCAATTTGCGGTGGCAAGCGGAAGAAGCATTTCCGCGCTTGAAGTTCAGTTTGCACCCTACCTTGACTACATCTCACTCATATGCGATAACGGTGCGCTGATAGTTGACCGCGGCAAAAAGCTCAGCAGTTCGGTAATGCCGCGCGATAAGGTCATACGCATCATAGATATCTGCGAAGAAAACGGCATGGTACCGCTGCTCTGCACTCCCGGTATGACATACCTTGCCGACTCGGACAACGGTTACAAGAACGAAGTCATGCTTTACTACAACCGCCGACGTGTAATGAAAGATCTCAGGCAGTATGATGACGAAGTCACAAAGGTGGCTGTCTATCAGAAGGACGGCATCGAGAACAACGGTCTGAAAGTCCTCGAAAGAGAATTCGGCAGCGAGCTTGCCGTGCAGCTTTCGGGATTTTACTGGGTAGATATAATGAACCCGGGTATCAGCAAAGGCAGGGGGATTGAAGTGCTTCAGCAAAGGCTGGGCGCGGATTATGAAAGCACGATGGCTTTCGGCGACTACCTCAACGATATTGAGATGCTCCAAAGCGCATATTACAGCTACGCCATGGAAAACGCGCACCCGGCTGTACGGCAAACGGCAAATTTCTCTACAGGGAGCTGTGAAGATTTTGCTGTAACAAAAGTTATCAGGGAAATGGTTCTTGAATAATAAAAAGCGGACAGAAGTTTTGGCTCTGTCCGCTTTAGTTTTTTATACTATCAGTTATCGCTCTCGTGAACGGTAAGGTTCTTGGCGATAGCCCACTTCATGACCCTGATCTTGCTGCGGTCGCTTCCCGTTTCAATAACGAGAGTATCGTCCTTGATGGAGAACACGATACCTACGATACCGCCGTTTGTCACTACTTCATCGCCGACCTCAAGGGTATCGCGCATTTCCTTTTCCTTCTTCTCCTGCTTCTTCTGCGGGCGGATTATAAGGAAATAAAAGAACACCAGTATGAGCACCAGCATGATGATAGAAGACCAGCCGGCAGCGCCTGCCTGTCCGGCAGATGTTAATAAAGCAATATGATCCATATTCCGAAAAACTCCTTTTCAATACTTTCCCAAAACAAGCAGAAACCTTCCGCCGTTCGTCTTAACCATTATATTCTACCACAACGAATATGCGTTTTCAATAGATTTAACAAAAAGTTTTCATCTTAAAGCCCCGACCATACGACCGGGGCTTTAAATTTATTTATTCTTCAGATATTCGTCGATAGATGCTGCGGCTTTCTTGCCCGCACCCATAGCGAGTATAACTGTAGCGGCACCGGTAACGGCGTCGCCGCCTGCATACACGCCATGCTGAGTGGTCTGATTAGTCTCCTCGTCTACTACAAGGCAGCCGCGTTTGTTAGCTTCAAGCCCGGGGGTAGTGCTTCTGATAAGCGGATTCGGCGAAGTGCCGATCGCGATGATGACAGTATCAACGTCGATGATATGTTCGCTTCCCTCAACCGGAACGGGGCTGCGTCTGCCGCTCTGATCCGGCTCGCCGAGCTGCATCTCTATCACCTCGATACCGGTGACATTTCCCTTTTCGTCGCCGAGTATCCTGGTAGGATTGTTGAGCAGCCTGAACTCGATGCCCTCTTCCTTGGCATGATGAACTTCTTCTCTTCTGGCAGGAAGCTCGTCAGCAGACCTGCGGTAAACGATATACACCTTTTCGGCGCCGAGACGCATAGCCGAACGTGCAGCGTCCATTGCAACATTGCCGCCGCCCACGACCGCGACCGCTTTTGATCTCATTATCGGAGTATCATAGCCGTCCATGAACGCCTTCATAAGATTTATACGGGTCAGATATTCGTTTGCGGAATAAACACCGACAAGAGCCTCTCCCTCTATACCCATAAATCTGGGAAGACCGGCGCCCGAGCCTACGAATACAGCCTCGTAACCGTCTTCAATGATCTCGTCGATCGAGAGCACCTTGCCGATGACCATATTTGTCATGATCTCGACGCCCACGTTTTTAAGACCCTCGATTTCCTTCTGAACGATAGCCTTGGGAAGTCTGAACTCGGGTATACCGTAGCTCAGAACACCGCCCGCAGTGTGGAATGCTTCAAATACAGTGACCTTATACCCGAGCTTCGCGAGATCTCCCGCACAGGAAAGTCCTGCGGGGCCTGCGCCGATAACTGCCACCTTTTTGCCGTTCGGCTCGGCAGCGGCGGGCTCTTTCAGTTCATCTGCGTGAGCCATCGCATAGTCGGCAACAAAACGCTCAAGACGTCCGATAGCTACAGGCTCGCCCTTTATGCCGCGGACGCACTTGCTTTCGCACTGGCGTTCCTGCGGACAAACTCTTCCGCTTATAGCGGGGAGATTGTTGGTAGACTTGATTATCTCATAGGCTTCGAGGAACCTGCCCTCGCGGACCTTTTCTATGAACTCGGGGATACGGACGCTGACTGGGCAGCCTGTCATACAAGGTCTGTTCTTGCAGTTGAGACAGCGGCTAGCTTCGTTTATCGCTTCCTCCTCGGTGTACCCGAGACATACTTCTTTGAAATTGCGCGCTCTTACAAGAGGCTCCTGCTCTGTAACGGGAGTCTTTGTAAGCTGCATATTTGGCTTTGACATTATCTTTTACCTCCCGTCAGTCTGCAAACGTGATCCTTCTGCTGTTCGATGTATGTTGAATTTCTTCTCATAAGCTCATCAAAATCAACCTTATGACCATCGAAATCCGGACCCTCAACGCAGGCATAGCGTATCTTTCCGTCCACGGTCACACGGCAGCCTCCGCACATACCCGTGCCGTCTACCATGATGGGGTTGAGCGAAACGATGGTCTTGATGCCGTAAGGCTCGGTGGTCTTGCAGACGAATTTCATCATGGGAACGGGGCCTATCGCGATGACCTCATCGTATTCGCGTCCGCTGTCGATAAGCTCTTTAAGCTTGTCTGTGACAAAGCCGTGATATCCTGCCGAGCCGTCATCGGTGCAGAGATAAAAGCCTTCCGAAACAGCCTTCATCTCATCTTCGAGTATCACGATATCCTTGCTGCGGAAGCCTGCGATAACATCGACCTCCACGCCCATCTCATGCAGTGTCTTTGCCTGCGGGTAAGCGATAGCACAGCCTACACCGCCGCCGACGACCGCAACTCTCTTAACATCGCCGTACTCGGTAGCAACTCCGAGAGGTCCCACAACATCGAGTATATAGTCCCCTGCTTCGAGCAGTGATAGACTCTTTGTCGAATTTCCGATCGTCTGAAATATAATGGTTATAGTACCAGCTTCGCTGTCATGATCCGCGATAGTCAGCGGAATACGCTCGCCGTACTCGTCTATTCTGTAGATTATAAACTGACCCGCTCTGGCCTTTTTGGCAATATACGGAGCTTCGATCACCATACGAACTACCGTATCATTCAGCTGATCTTTTTGAATTATCTTAAACATCCAAATACCCTCCAGTGCGTTTTCTCCTTATCATACTTTTTTATTATACAGCACTTTCCGATACATTTCAAGTGTTTTTCGGAAATTATGATTATTTTAGTAGTTATACACTAAATCTGTCTGTTTCAGGCAAACACTTTTTAATCAATGATAGCAGAAATCGCTTCCCGTTCATCGTTAAAGCGCTGTGAGTCTTTGCAGAAAAGGCTATCATAGCTGTATATCGCAAAGCCCGAGCAGCGGACATCAGCCGTTATGTCTCCTATCTGCCGTGCGATTATTCCCGTATCGTTTATGAACTCGCTGTCCTGATCTGCCTGATACAGACCCAATCCGCACACCAGTTTTACATTTTCGGACTTCATCATGTTTTCCCAGCGAATCAGCGTTTCGGTAAAGGGGCATACGGTGTTATAGTAACCGAAATATATCTGCGGGCAGATATAATCCGCGTAGCCGTCTTCCGAGCACCAAAGCTCAACATCTGCATACATCTGATTCATGTTGTTTTCGATATTCCCCTGAGGCGAGATGCCGAATTTGATATCTTCGTTGACCGACTTGACGGCAGAATATATCTCCTTGACCAGCTCAGAGCAGTTCCCTCTCCGCCACTCGGCAAGATCGAGCGTGCTGTCTTCTGCCAGCGCCTTTGAAAAGGCATCGCTGTCGAAATAGGTCTCGGTCGTGGGGTAGAAATAATCGTCGATATGTATGCCGTCAACATCATAATTCTCACAGATCTCCGCAGCGCCGCCTGCAATATACTGCCGCAGTTCTTCCGATGCGGGGTTTATCCAGTAAAAATTGCTGTCGTAAGGCTTTACTATCTCCTGCGGATGTTCGTCGGGAGAATCCCAGCATTTGTAGATGATGCTGTCATCCGAAAACTGCTCCATGCCGTAGTCATCGCTAAGTCTCAGAGGGTTTATCCATGCGTGCAGTGAAAGCTTGCGTTCATGTGCGAGCTTTATCATGATCTTCAAAGGGTCATACAAAGGCGTGCCCTCTTCTTTGGGTATCGAGCTGTTCAGCGGGAAATCGGAACTCATATAATAGGAATCGCCGAAAGCTCTGACATGAACGTAAACGGTATTCAGCCCGAGCGATGCTATGTTATCAAAAGCCCCGATGATGTTTTCCTTGAACTGCTTTTCGTTATCGGCAATAAGCCTGTCCATGTCAAGATAGCTTATCCATACCGCCTTTTGTTCGTCGTAGTTGAGCGGAGAATACTTGTCTTCGATCTCTTCTTCCCGGATATCGGAAGGCGCTGTCACTGCCTCTGAAGGCGGAGGACTGTTCTGCCTGATATCGGGCTTGTCCTTGCTCTTTTCCGAGCATGAACACAGCAGCAATGCCGCCGCGAGAAAACCTGCCGCACATCTTTTCATGTTATCACCCCGCTATTATAGTATGCTTAAGATAAATGGTTCATGACTGCGTTTGCCCGTCACTGCCCGCGTTCTCGTTCAATTTGTTTTCCAGCACGGTCTTTATGAGCGCGGGAGTTGCTGCCCCACGCAGCGCTTTGGTACACTGTCCCATGATAAAACCTAACACCTTCTTCTCGCCGTTTCTGTACTGCTGCACCTGCGATACGTTCTCTGAAAGTATCCTGCCGATCTCTGCTTCAACGCGCTGCATATCGACCGTGATGATATATCCGTTTTGCTCCGCAATCTGCTCGGGGTCGCCGCCTTTTTCAGCCATGATGCGGAAAACCTCCTTGGCGTCGTTTTTGGAGATCTTTTCGTTATTGGAAAGCCTGACCAGCGCTCCGAGCTGCTCGGCAGTGAATGCCATGCTGTTTATATCCAGCTCTCCGAGATTGACGCGGCGCAGGAATTCCGTAAGTATAAATGAAGCCACAGATGCAGGGCTGTTATAAGACGCAAGCACATCATCAAACAGATCGGAGAGTGCTTTGTCCTTTACAAATATCAGTGCATCTGCTTTTGAGAGCTTGCAGATATTTGTATATCTTGCAAGCCTTGCATCGGGCATCTCCGGAAGCTCTGCTCTGATGGCTTCCAGCTGCTCATCGGAAATGTAAACGTGCATGATATCGGGCTCGGGGAAATAGCGATAGTCGTCTGCATCCTCTTTTGAACGCATAGACCTTGTCACATCGGCGGCGGCATCATATCGGCGGGTCTCCTGTATCACCCTCCCGCCGCTTTCAAGGAGCCGTATCTGTCTGCGCTCTTCGTATCTTATCGCGCGTCCTACGTTCTTTACGGAGTTTATATTCTTGATCTCCGTGCGGGTGCCGAACCTCTTGCTGCCCTGCTTCATGACGGAAATGTTCACATCGCAGCGCAGAGAGCCCTGCTCCATTTTACAGTCGCAGACCCCCGCATATTTCAGCAGGAGCGATATCTGCTCAACATACGCCATCGCATCTTCGGCAGAGCGCATATCAGGCTCGGAAACTATTTCGATAAGCGGTATGCCGCAGCGGTTGTAATCTGCAAGCGTCATGCCGCTTACTTCATCGTGTATGAGCTTTCCCGCGTCCTCTTCGAGATGTATATGGTTTATCCGTATCCTCTTCCCGACGCCGTTTACTTCGATGGGTATTTCTCCCCGCCCGACTATCGGATAGTAAAGCTGCGATATCTGATAGGACTTGGGCAGATCGGGGTAAAAATAGTTCTTTCGGTCGAATACCGAGAACTTGTTGATCTCACACCCGAGGGCAAGCCCTGCTCTGACAGCATATTCGACAGCCGTTTTGTTCAGAAGCGGCAGCGTCCCCGGCATACCGAGGCATATCGGGCAGCAGCGCGAATTCCGTCCCCCTCCGAATCCCGCAGCGCAGCCGCAGAATATCTTTGTCTTTGTCAAAAGCTCGGCGTGTATCTCGAGCCCGATGACGGTAATATACTTATCCATTTGTCACGGCTCCTTGTAAAAGCTTTGGCGCACGGGGCGAAAAGTGCTTTTCATACGCATCGGCTATCGAGATGATAGTCGGTTCGCCGAACTTCCTGCCGACTATGCTCATGCCTATGGGCATACCGTCACGATCGTATCCGCAGGTGGTCGATAAGGCAGGAAGTCCCGCAATGCTGACAGGTACGGTGCAGATATCGGCTCGGTACATTCTAACGGGATCGTTTATCCGTTCATCGGGTCTGTAGGCGGAAGTCGGTGCAGTAGGCGTTATAACGGCATCGCACCGTGAAAAGATATCGTCATACTCGGCACAGATAAGCTGCCGCAAAGCCATAGCCTTGCGGTAGTATTCATCATAGTAGCCGCTCGAAAGGGCATAGTTGCCGAGAAGTATCCGGCGCTTGACTTCGTCGCCGAATCCCTCGCTCCTCGATCTGCGGACAAGCTGCTCATAGCTGTCAGCATCAGCCGTACGATGACCGTATTTTATACCGTCATATCGCGAAAGATTTGAAGCGGCTTCCGCCGAAGATATCAGATAATAAGCGGCAACGGCATATCTCATAGAAGGCATAGAGCATTCTATAAGCTCGGCACCCATCTGTTTGTACAGCTTAGCAGCAGCATAGACGTGCTCTCTCACCTCCGTGTCGATCCCCTCTCCGAAAAACTCCGTCGGCAGGGCGAGCTTCATTCCCGCAAGCGCTCTGCCGAACGCGGGTGCGGTTGCTGACATATCATATGCCGACGAAGTGCCGTCACGTTTATCATATCCGCATATCTGCCGCAGTATCAGCCCACAGTCCTCAGCCGTGTGTGCGATAGGTCCTATCTGGTCGAACGAGCTTGCAAACGCGATGAGTCCGTATCGTGAGACGCTGCCGTAGGTGGGCTTCAAGCCTGTCACACCGCAGAATGCTGCGGGCTGCCTGACAGAGCCGCCCGTATCGCTCCCCAGAGCGGCAGCACAAAGCTCAGCCGCAACAGCAGCAGCCGACCCTCCCGACGAACCGCCGGGAACACGCTCCGTATCATACGGGTTTCGGGTCTTTACAAATGCAGATGTCTGCGTTGAGCCGCCCATGCCGAACTCATCCATGTTGGTCTTGCCAATCATAACAGCTCTTTGCCCGCAAAGCCTTTCGATCACCGCGGCATCGTAGGGCGGAACAAAGTCTTCGAGCATTTTAGAGCCGCAGGTCGTCCTTATACCTTTTGTGCAGATGTTGTCCTTTACAGCGAAAGGTATGCCCGTGAGCGGCGCTGCCTCTCCCGAGTCGATAAGCTTCTGCGCGGCATCAGCCTGTTCGTAAGCCCTGCCCTCGCAGAGGGTAATATATGCACCGATCTCACTGTCGCGTTTTCTGATATTTCCGAAGTATTCTTCGGTCAGCTCACGCACGGATATCTTTCTGCTGTCAAGCGCTTTACGCTGTTGGCAGACGGTCTTGAATTCGCTCATCATATCTCTCCCGTCATCTATCCCACTACCTTCGGTACTGCAAATGCACCGCTTTGGTCTGCTGCGTTTTTCAGCACATCCTCCGACGAAAGCGAAGGCTGTACTTCATCGGCTCTGAGCTGACCGTAACCGACTATGCTCTCACCGTCATGAACGTCGTAAACGATATCGACCGACTTTACGGTATCCATCAGTTTTATTATCTCGCTCATCTCCCGCGCGAGCTTTTCCGCAGCAGCATCGGAGATATCAAGCTTGCTGAGATCCGCAAGATGCTTCAGCATTTTAAGATCCATTGTATTTGTCCTTTCGCAAACGATTTAAAATAGTTATAGATATTCATAATTGCAGATAAAATGTATAGGATAACCGCAAACAAGGTGTTGACTAAATCGGAATAATGTGGTATAATATATATAAATATTTAATAAACGGCTTTTTTTTTGGCTATTATACACTTTAATTATAAGGAGATGATCTGAAATGACAGGCAAAACGATTACCGTAGGCGGACTTGAGATACCCTATTCTCTCGGTGATGAGTTCTATACGATACTCGAACCCGATAAGAGGATAAGATACGACGACCATTTTCAGTTCAAGGTCGTGGGTCCCGATACCGTTGAGGGTATACTTATCCAGAACGGCGGCATATATATCGAAAGATACGATGATGTCCTGATACCCATCATAGAGATATTCAAGTCGGGCAAGGAAGCCGAGGAATTCATCGGCTCGCTCGGTATCGAAAAGCTGCCGTTCAAGGAAAACGACAAAGTATACACCCCGAAAGGCGAGGACACGATCAGCTGGCTCTCCATCGACTACGACAGGCGAAAACTGCTGATACACACGGATAAAGGCTTCACATTTACCATGCAGGAATGGGAAGACACCGTGACCTCATCACCGAGTTCGGAGAATTGACCCGATATACCAAGGCAAGCTCAGCGGCTTGCCTTTTTTCTTTGCCTTATATCACAAAAGCCCCAGCGCCTGCTTTGCAAGGTGATCCACCATATCGTTGTACTTGTCGCCCGAGTGACCCTTTACATGGACAAATCTTACTTTCAGCCTGTCCTTGACGGAATCATAAAAGCGGACATACTCCTTTGTGCCTTCCTTGTTGGCTTTCCACTCACCGAGCGCCCATTTGGATATCCCCTCGTAGTCATAGTATATCATGACCTCGGTGATACCGTTGTCAAGGCAGTACTGCATAGCTGCCATAGAGCCTTTTATCTCACCCGCAACGTTTCGCATCGAGGCAAGGGCAGGGTCGTTGAACGCCTTGTTATCGGTGATCTCCTTGCCGTCATTCAGCACCACCATGCCATATGAAAACATTCCCGAATGCTGATCGAAGCTGCCGTCAACGTATATCTTTACGGCGATGTCCTCTAAAGAGACCGCCCCCGATGAAGTGGCTGTTGCTCCGCTTATATACTCCTCCGCCTGCTCCATAGTCGGAAAGCTTTTGAACACCGCCGACGGAAAACCCGATGTCTGCTTACGGCACTCATCCCACGACATATACACTCCCGGGTTTCTGCCGACTTTTACCGCATAGTATTTTTGTTTAGCCATTTGATCGCTCCTTTGTCAGATATTTAAATCATATCAGAATCCTTCAACAGTCCTCTGCTTGCGTACCGCTATACGCTTCTGTGCGCCCTCGTATTCTATCTGCTCGGTGATGGTGGAGGGCTTTATGCCGAAATCTATCGGCGTGGGTCTGCCGTTGTCGTCTACACGAACACAGGTGAGGTAAGCGTGGTTTATAGCACGGCGTATTCCCGTAGGCTTGTCCTCAACGTAGGTATCTACGCGCACTTCCATCGAAGTCCTGCCAACGTATGTGACCTTTGCTATCAGCACAACGATGTCGTTTATGTAGGCGCCGTGTTTGAATTTCAGGCTGTCCACCATAAGTGTCACCACATTCCCGCCGCAGTGACGCATACCCGCAACGCCTGCGGCTTCGTCGATCCATTCCATAAGCCGTCCGCCGAACAGACGGTCACCGCCGTTTATGTCGCGGTACTGTATAAGCTTTGTGATCTCGGTCACAGAATCCGAACAGGTCTTGAAGCCCTTTGCATATTCCATATATAACTCCTCTCGTTCAGCAGTTCAAGTCCTTTGTAAAACTATTTGATTGGTCTCGCATATCCGCGTGCTGCCGCAGATCCATGCGTATCGGCCGATAGTACTGTTATCTATAATAGCACATTCCCCGAAAAAAAGCAAGTGCATACATAAAAGGGCAGCACTTATGCAGAAGTTTTCTGCCGCAGTATTTCCGGTGTCTGGCAAGTAGTTCTACGGCGTTTTTCTTGACAATGCAGCTATTCTATGCTATAATTTCTCTGATACAAATCAGGAAATATCTGCTCGGGAGGAATTGTTTTGTCTAAAAAAATCGCTCTTTTACTGCCGATAAGATCAATTATTTTTGTTTTGATCTTTACTATCGGATCTGTAATTGTAAATAAAGAGATCAATGAAATAAACAACTGGTGGTCTATCGCTGCAACATTGGTAAATATCTTTACGATTTGCCTGCTTGTCATAGTTGCCAAAAAGAACGATAAAACCTTTTGGGAGCTTATTAACTATCAGAAAGGTAAGACCAAGATCAGTCAGGTCATGATCGTTTCTGTTATCATTCTGCTTGTCGGAATGGGCGGAATGCTTCTTTCAGGGTACTTATGTTACGGGAAACTCCCGTTTTTTGCACCAATGATGATAGCACCTATCCCTGCCGCTTTAGCTATAATTAATATCCCGTTACTTCCGGTCACAACGGCTTTTGCCGAAGACGCTCTGTATCTCGGCTGCGGTGTTAATCAAATAAAGAATAAGACCGCAGCTATTATACTTCCTGCATTTTTCTTTGCTTTGCAGCATAGTTTTATACCAACTCTGTTTGACGTAAGGTATATTATCTATAGGTTTATTTCTTTCTTACCACTAACGATCATTCTATGCCGGTATTACTATAAAAAGCGTGATCCTGTACCGATAATGATCGGACACGCGATCATAGATGTTGCGACAGTGATGCAGATACTGGCAACTTCTATGGACCCCGGTCTGTATGAAAAAATGTCCGGGATATAGATCCCGATCTATCTTAGAAGCGATGAAATCCAATGTCCCCGAGCGTTTTGAAATGCTCGGGGACATTACTTCTGTACGGGTATCTTTTTAAACCGATTCTGTTATTATTTTTATGTTCGGTTAATATTGATCTATCGTCCGTGTAAGACTCGGGGTTTATCATTGAGACATACACTGCTTGAATACTCAAAGCTCGGCACCAAAGATTGTGAATTTTTTTTGAAGCATCTTGACAAATCACAAAACAAGTGATAATATTAAATAAAATATGATATACTAAAACTGTGACGAGAAAGCAGCGTTCTGCAAACAGGTCGATACAGAGATCATCTCCGCAGGCTGAAAGAGATGTAGTGACCCCGCGACTGACTGTACCGTTCTCTGAGTGCGCCTAATCAGCGTCGGGCAAGCTCCGTTAAAGGCTTTGCACCGTGTAAGCGGTGTGTCTGAGGTGCCGTTTATCGGCATGAATGCGGGTGGAACCGCGGCTTGTTTTACGACTTGTCGCCCCGAAGGTCTTTTGTGAGATCTTCGGGGCTGTTTTGATTTTGGAGATCAAAAATGCTTGCATTGAAACGAACACTTTCCTTGATCTGCCTTATCCTGTTTGCAGGCTGTGATGCCTTTTCGGGATTGCTGATCTACGCTTCGATAAACGGCGTTATAACTTATTATCTCGGGCTTCTGATATTTATACCTGTATTTATCGTTTCCTATTGGTTTTCGACATTCTTTTCACAGCTGAGCGCGGGAAAGGTAAAAGGAAAACGGGTATTCCCAAAGTGGCTGAGGAGCTTTATTATGATAATATCAAGCTTCGTCAGCGTAGCACTGCTCGGGTTCTGGGGATACATTTATCTTAATCAGACGATGTATACTCCCGAAAACGAGCTGCCCATACAAATGTAGTCAAAAATCCCTGCCCTTAACAGCAGCTCCGCATGACAACAGGTCTGCGCCTTTTTGCGGTGTTGCCTTAACACTTCGGGCAGAGCTGAAAAAATAATGAAAGGATATGTTAAACATGATCAAGCTTACGCTTAAAGACGGCAGTGTACGCGAGATAGAAACTGCAATGCCTGCCTGTGAGATCGTAAAGGGCATCGGCATG
>JAILFN010000024.1 GCA_024697545.1 Ruminococcus sp. | reverse complement strand
AGTGAGTTAGTCGAGGCAAAGAGGATAAGGAGATGGGGGAGCGCGAGGGGGTAGGAACCTTAAGGGGAAAGTCCTCGACTACGGCGATAGCCACCCCCTCCTGTCCCCTTGTGGTTCCTATCCCCTCGCAGTCAAGGCGCGGAATGAGCAGTCATATCAAACTATTATTCAGAGGACTTTTGTTAAAAAACGCCAAGACTAACGTTTGTCCCTTGAACGCTGAGTTTGTTGCTGCTTTTTTGATAGCGCCTTGATTGCGAGGGGGACAGACACCAAGGGGGACAGGACGGGGAGGCTATCGGCTGCATTCCACATATGCTTCGCATATGCAGGACTTTCCCCCTAGGTTTCTGCCCCCCCTCGCCTCCCCCCCACTTCCTTACCCCTTTTGCCTCGAACAGCTCACTCGTGTTCGTACTGGTGATGATTGTGCGCTTTTAGGGGTGGTTGATATGGAGCGTTGAATGCCGTTTGATATGCCTGTTCGTTTCCTGCTTCGACTAACTCGCTCGTGTTCGGAATGAGGGCGATGGTGGCTTTAGGGTCGGTTGATATTGTGCGTTGGATCGGGTCTTTGACGTAAATGTGGTCGATGAGGTTTGTTTGGGGCTTGTAAAACAAAAAAGGACTGCGTGAACAGTCCTTCGTTATAGCAATTTCTCCATAAAAACGGGGTCGCCAGTGGGCTTGCGGGAAAGCCGCGCTCTCAGGCGTTTTTCGGCTCCTCGATGCGGTCTGCTTCGTTGATCTTTACGATCTCTGCGCCGAGTCCGCGGAGCTTGGTCTCGATGCTCTCGTAGCCGCGCTCGATATAATGGATATCTCCGATGACGGTCTCACCCTCTGCCGCAAGTCCTGCGATAACGAGAGCTGCGCCCGCTCTGAGGTCGGGAGCCATTACAGAGGCGCCCTTGAGCTTGTCAACGCCGTTGATGATGACCGCTTTGCCGTTCACCACGATGTCCGCGCCCATTCTTCTGAGTTCGTTTACATAGCGGAAACGGTTTGTGAAGATGTCGTCGGTGACAACGCTCGCACCCTGCGCCAGCGTCAGCAGGGTAGACAGCTGAGGCTGCATATCCGTCGGGAAGCCGGGGTGAGGCATGGTCTTTATGTTTATCTTTTTGAGCACGCCCGTGTCGTAGATCCTGACGGCTTCGTCAAATTCCTCGATGCCGACGCCGATCCTGCGAAGAGCAGCCGTGATAGATTCAAGATGCTTGGGTATAACGTTCTTTATGAGAACGTCGCCCCTTGTGGCAGCAGCTGCCGCCATGTAAGTGCCCGCTTCGATCTGGTCGGGGATTATTGAATACTCGACCCCGTGCAGGAACTTAACGCCGTGTATCTTAATAGTATCGGTGCCCGCGCCCATGATGTTCGCGCCCATCGAATTAAGGAAGTTCGCAACGTCAACGACGTGCGGCTCCTTGGCGGCGTTTTCGATAACGGTATATCCGTCAGCCTTTGCCGACGCCAGCATGGCGTTTATGGTAGCGCCAACGCTTATGATGTCAAAATAAATAAGAGAGCCGACCAGCATATCGGTGCTGAGGTGTACCTCTCCTGCCTCAACGTAGTTGTCTGCGCCGAGAGCGGTGAAAGCTTTGAGGTGCTGATCTATCGGTCTGTCGCCGAGGTCGCAGCCGCCGGGGAGGGCTACATGAGCCTCGTGGAACCTGCCGAGAAGTGCGCCGAGGAAGTAGCTCGAAGCACGCATTCTGGTAGCCATATCGTAAGGCACCTGAGGATTGGTTATACCGCGGGGGTCTATCCTGACTTTATTGTTGTTAAGGCTTACCACCTCGGCACCCATAGAGCTGAGTATCCTGAGGCAGAAGGTGATATCGCTTATCTGAGGACAATTCTCGAGTACAACAGGTTCATCGCAGAGAAGAGTTGCCGCAACGATGGCGACTGCCGCGTTTTTGGCGCCGCTTATCGTGACCTCGCCCTTCAGAGGCTTTCCTCCGTGTATAACAAATTTATCCAAGTCGTCGTCACATCCCTTGATTTTTTTACGCAGTCAATAAAGGATACGACTGCCGCCGAGTGTTTTTGTGAGTTCGGCTGTATCTATTATCCCCAAAGCAACGCCTTATTATGACGTGAAGATCGGGGCAAAGAAAATGCTGTTTTTTATCAGCGAAAACGTATTCGCTCCAAACACCTTTTCTATTCTAGCACATCTGAAATAAAAAATCAAGTGTATTTTTTGTAATTTTAAAAATGGTATCATTTTTTATTATTTATGTAACCCGGGCGTAATATTTAAAGGGAGATTCTGCGGACTGTTGATACAGAAATGTTATAATTGTAACCATTCTGCAATTTTATACGTCCGTTTTTTCTCCCTTTTGACACAAAAAGTCTATTTTTGTGCAAATCACACAGATTTTCTTACAAACATATTTACCGCCTGTCTTGTAACCGTTTTTTCAGAAATTTATCACAAAAACCGCGTGCCCTGTCGTTCGGCACGCGGCTGAGGGGTGTTTTATTCTGATTTGGCGGTCTTGTCCCTGCCGTGGTAGATCTGCTTTTGCGCATAAAGCTGTTCGTCCGCGAGAGCTATCAGCTGAGTTGCGGTAACAGCTCCCGAACGGCATTCGGTGCAGCCTGTACAAACGCTTATCTGCGGCACAAGGTCTGCACAGCTTTTACGCATGATGTCTATCTCGTCCTGAAGCGCCTTGCGAACGTCGGCTTTTGCGGTGATTATCAGCACGAATTCATCGCCGCCGTATCTGGCGCAGAAGCCGTGGTACCTGTCGGAGACATTGTGGAGCGAATCCGCTACGAGCTGAAGCGCCCTGTCGCCGACTATATGCCCGAACCTGTCATTGACGAGCTTGAAGTCGTTGACATCTATCATATGTATCGTGAAGGGTCTGTCCTCCGAGGCGTTGTGGATCATGTCCTGCAGGAATATCTCCATGCGCCTGCGGTTGTTGAGCCCCGTGAGGGCATCGGAATAGATCTCGCTGTTCTGTATTTCAAGGAACGCAAGATGTATCGGCAGGAATATGCCGAGCGGTACGATGGGCGTCAGCGGGAGCATACCCTCCAGAACCGCCGCGGCAGCGGGCAGGATTATGAAGAGCAGCGGCAGGCGGTATTCGGTCTTCAGCTTGATCTGCTTGTTTGAAAAGCTCTGGCTGAACGAATATATGCCGCTTCCGAAAAGCTGTATCATCACGAACACAAGGTGCAGCGAATAGCCTTTGCCCGTCTGATAAATGTTGTTTTCGTCTATATAAAAAACGAATCCCGTGAAAGCCGAGGCAATGATGAGCAGGCTGTCGCAGGCTGCGACGGAATAGTGGATAATGCTCATGAACTTTACATTTCTGGTGTTGTTCTGGTCTATTCGGTATATTACGAATATGCACCATGCGAGTATCAGCAGGGAGACTGCGACAAGCCCTATTATGCTCGAGATGATGTTGAGCGTTTTATTGAAGGGGATGATCCCGCTCTGTCCCAGCGCCCACCAGCTGTCACTTATAAGGTAAAGTATAAAGAAGAGAGCCATTCCCTTGAAATGCCGCATCTGAAGATCCGTGCCGACATTTTTATTGGCTTTTACGATTATGCCTATCGAGAAGAAAACCAAAGCGATCTCGGTTATGACATAAGAGACATAAGGTGCTGTGCTGTTCATTCCGTCACCTCCGCGGCGTTTGCGCATTTACTCACTATGTATTATAACATACTATTGCCAAAAAATCAATAGTTTCTTAAAATTTTTTAGCCAGATGATGCAAAAGCGATGCCGCAGATCAGGTCATACGATCCGAGCCCGCTTTCGGGGGAGCTATAACAAAAAGACCGCGTGTCCCGAAGAACACACGGTCTTGGTCTGCCGCCAACCGGACTTGAACCGGTACGGTATTACTACCGAGGGATTTTAAGTCCCTTGCGTCTGCCTATTCCGCCACGGCGGCATCTGACAGCCTTTCGGCTAATCAACTATTACATTTTACACCATTTCGGACGTTTTGTCAAGGGGTGCGGAGAAAACTTTTTATTTAGGCAACACCCCCCACACAAACCACCACGACCGCATTCACAATTACGTCAAAGATTTGCTCCAACGCCCCCAGCCAGAACACGAGCGAGTTAGTCAAGGCTGAAAACTAACAGTCATATCAAACGCCATTCAACGCTCCATAGCGACCGCCCCTAAAAGCGCACCATCGACCCCAGTACGGACACGAGTGAGTTAGCTGAGGCAAGGGGGTATCAGGAAGAGGGGGTCAAGGGGGAGAAAACTAAGAGGGGGAAGTCCTCAGCTACGGC
>JAILFN010000126.1 GCA_024697545.1 Ruminococcus sp. | reverse complement strand
TCTTGATGTGTTCGAGTGGTCAACGGAAAACGGCGGCAATATCGCCCAGTATCCTTACAACACATACGACTGCCAGCTCTTCTCCGTAACACCCGTACACCCCGCCATCAATGACGGCGTGTACAGCTTCCGCCGCGTTACAGACGGAAAGGTGACGGGAAACCGCACAGTCAAGCGCCTTGACGACGGCAGATACACCCTCACCGAAGAAGACGGCAAGTCGGGTACCTACACCATAAAGTGCAATGCCGACGGCAGCTATGCTCTTGTTAAACCCGACGGCAGCGAGTCCAGCTATGTATTTGAGCCGGTATACAAAAAGGCATCCGATCCCGATCCTCAGCCCTCTACCGATACATATCCCAAGAACATAAATGTAGAGACCAATTCCACCTATCATCAGATAAGATTCACATGGGACAAGGTCGAAGGTGCTGACAGATACGGTATCGCAGTATACCTTGCGGGCAGGTGGAGAATACAGACCCAGAGCCTTACCGATACCACGTTTACATCTCCCAAGAACATGACTCCCGGCAAGACCTACAAGGTAGCCGTCGCCGCAAGAGTAAACGGAACATGGGACGTTGCAAACGCTATCAAGAATGCGGTTACTGTTGCTGTTATGTAACACATTTTGACCGAATAGCATCAAGGCAGCACCGCGCGATCAGTGCGCTGACCGATGAAAAAGCTCCGACTGAAAATGTCGGAGCTTTTTGTTTCGGTACAGTATCAGTTTTGGAAAGCTGCGCGGAAGAAGTTGTAAAGATGGGCTCTGATGCAGTTGTCACCGTGGTAGCCGCCTTTTATATAGTGCCAGATGTGAGGCACGCCGTTCTTCTCAAATTCGTTGTGGTAGTTCTCGGGGATGTTGTAAACGGTCTTGTCGTTGTCTCCCGCGGTCAACATCAGCAGGTAAGGCTCGTTATCGCTGCTCCATTTGAATGCTCCCGAAACTCCGGGGGCGGGGCATATGGCGCCGATATATCCGAAGAGGTCGGGGCGCTTCATGCCGATGAGCAGCGATTCGCGTCCGCCCATCGAAAAGCCCGTGATAGCGGTGTTGTCCTTGCCTGTCTTTATGCTGTAATTGCTCTCGATGTAAGGCATGAGATCCTTTGTGAGGTCGTTTATGAAGTTGTCGTATGCCTGATTGTTTGCTTCGTCCATGCCCGAGCAGGCTTTCTGAGTAGTGCTCGAGTATACATCGGGGAACACGCAGATCATTTCCTTTGCCGCACCCTCTGCGATGGCATTACCTATCATCTCGCGGGTGTGCATTTCGGCATTTCCCTTTGTGAGCATCCTGTCGATGCCCTCGTAGTAGCCGTGCATGATGTACATTACGGGATACTTTTTTGCAGGATCGTAATTTGGGGGCAGAAGTATGTTTACATCCTTCTGCCTGTTGCAGGTCGTCGAGTAGTAGCTCTTTTTGACGATCTCGCCGTAGGTCACGCCGCTCTGCGACCTGTTGGCAGAATCGGGTTCTTTCTCGACCATTCCCGACTTCACCTTTTCGGTGAAATCCTTCATTGAAAGATGCTCGTTCTCCGGCTCGGGAACCTCGCTCTCCGAATAGCTTTCGGGCAGCTGCGGTATCATCTTCGCAAGGTACTTGCAGATGGTATCCGCGTCCTCTTTCGAGATGCCGCCGCCTGCTTCGTATACGTCCGCGTTGATCCTGCCCTGTTCTGTAAGCTTGTACCTGCTCGGTGAAGCAATCGACTGCCTTACAAGTACAGCATCGTTCATATCGACCCTGCCGTCAGCGTTCGCGTCGCCCCACTTTATGTCCTTAGGATCAATAGTCTGTTCCGAGGGAGAATCTATAAATGTCCCGTCTGCCGCAGCAATGAGGTCGTCAACGTAGAAGCTTACGGGAGATCTGCTGTCGCCCGCATCGCCCTCTGTCTCAACGTATATGAGAAGCTCCGAAGCACCGTTCGGTATTTTGTAGCTTCTGTTTGCAAGCTGTGTCCACTTGCCCTTTGCTGCGGTCTTGGTGTCGATCTTGTCGTAGTGCGTTTCGCCGTCCGTGCCTTTGTACTGGAGCGTGAGGTGGAATTTTGTGGAATCATCGCCCGCTTTGTATTTCACCATAGCCGAGAAGCTGTAGCTCTCGCCCGCCTTGAACTTGTAGTTCAGGCTCTTTCCGACACCCTGCCATGATGAGGTACGTCCCGAGCAGTATGCCGAGCTTTTGCCCGAATACGCTTCGCTGCTGCTTACCGCGACAGTTGAGCCGCCTCTGTCCGAACAGCCGTCAAGTGAGCCTTCAAAGCTGTTTTTGAAAAGATATGTATCGTCGTTCTCTGATGATGCCGAGCCTGCTCCGTCGAACCTCCACCAGTCAACGTTCATGAGATAGTTGTCGCCGCCGTTGAATACAAGGTAAAGATCGTGCTCGCCGCTCGCTCCCGATACATCACAGGATACCTGCTGCCACTCGTGCCAGCCGCCTGTCTCGCCGACCTTTAGTGTTCCGATAACGGGGCCCGAGTTGCTGTCAAGCCTGAGCTCGATGTTCCCTCCGCTCGCTCCCGAAGCAACGGAAGCCGTGAATTTGTCAGCGCCCTCGCGGAAGTCAACTCCCGCGACCTTGATGTAAGAGCCTTTCTTGATATACCCGACGTTCACAGCGCCCGTGTCGTCCTTTTCGGTCTTAACGCCTTCGCAGCGGCAGATGGTCTCAGCCTCGATCCTCTTGAAGGGATCAAGAGCTTCAAGCTGCGAAGGACCGCTGTCGGTAGGCTTTATAACGGGGATCGTACCATCGGAGTTGTATGTGAATTCCTCGCAGGCAGCGCTTCTGTTGAAAGTACCGCCGCCGGGAAGTCCGTTCTTGTGGTAGAAGAAGTAAGAGTGATCCTTGTAGTCTATTATACCGCCGTGTGTGGTGTAGCAGTTTGAGCCTTGCTGTATAACGCCGCGGTATGTCCACGGACCTGTTGCGGAAGGACCCGTTGCATAGCACTGGCTTTCGCCGCCGAAGCCGTCAACAAATGACGCCCACACAAGATAGTAAAGGCTCTTGTGCTTGTATATCCACGGACCTTCGCCGTAGGTAGTGCCCGTATCCCTGCTGCCCGAGCCGAACTGCTGTGTGTTCATATCGAACTGCCTGATCTGACCGTCAAGCGTCACCATGTCTTCCTTCAGCTTGACGTAATAGCACTTCGGGTTTCCGAACATGAGCCATGCCTGACCGTCGTCATCTATTATGACCGTCGGGTCGATGTAGTCCCAGTTGGGACCGCAAAGCGGCTTGCCGAGAGGATCGCTGTAAGGTCCCTCGGGCGAATCCGCGACCGCAACGCCGATGGCTCTTCCGCCGCCGCTCTTGTTGGTCGTGGTGAAATAAAAATAGAACTTGCCGTTGCGCTCGATACACTGCGAAGCCCATGCGTCGTTCGCATTGCACCATGAGAATGAAGTATCCTCAAGGATCCTGCCGTGGTCTGTCCAGTTCTTCATGTCCTTTGTCGAAAAACACTGCCAGCCCGTCATGTAGTAAAAGTCGTTGCTTCCATCACGGTCGCAGCCCGTAAAGACATACAGCTCATCGCCGATGACCACCGGTGCGGGGTCGGGGGTGAATGATGTCTGCACGATGGGGTTGTCCGCCTGTGTTACGACAGGCGAAGCCGTGCAGACGCTCACGACTGACAATGCAGCCGCAGTGATCGCCGAAATAATCTTCCTCATGCCAATTCTCCTTTACATATGGGTCAAAGATCATATATGACCGTTCACGATGCTTATACAGCGATATAGTAACACGTTAAAACAATATTGTCAATCTAAAATATTTTGGATAAAGTGGAAATAATTTAGAATGTTTATAAATATTAAACTTATGTAAAGGATATGACATACATATCATCACGAGAGCTTTGCCGAGCCGGCTGCGGAGAACGTCCCATCAAGCATAAGTCAGAACGCGCTGCTGCGGTATCTGTTCGGGGTGCTGCCTGTCATCTGACGGAACTGGCGCATGAAATACTTCTCGTCCTTGTATCCGCATTTGAAGGATATAGCGGGTATGCTTATCGAGGTCGTGAGCAGCAGATACTTTGCCATCGTGATGCGGCTCATGATAAGGTCCTGATGAAAGCTTATGCCGAAGATATCCTTGTAGGTAGCACGGAAATGACCGTAGCTCAGGCGGAAATCACGGCAGGTCTTCTGCGCGTCCCAGTCCTTACCCGGGTCGCGGTACATTGAGTTTCTGACTTTCAGGTAGTCGTTGTAGTATGTGTGACGCCGTTCGTCCGAGAGCTGTTTTATCTTCATGTTTATCTCCTCGCTCAGCGCCGCGATACATTCGTCGCAGTTTTCCGCCGCCGAGATCTGCCTTGAAGAGATAAACAGGGTGTCAAGCCCCCGCTCTTCTATATAGATGGGGGAATGCGATATGACAGTATAAAGCTTGTCCGCCAATATCCCGATATCCTCATCAGCGGTTATGCAGGAAGAGGCGATGATATAAAGCTTGTCGGAAAGCTTGCCGCAGAAGCCGCTGATGTCGGCAGCGGTGCGGTTGAGGCATTCTGAGATCTCAATGTCAAGCCTTACCGAAAGGTTCTTCTTGTCGATGCGGCTGTCGTCGGAAAAGATGCCTGTTCGTATCATTATGAGAGACAGCTTTTCTTCGCAGCCGAGCTTTTTGCGTGCGTTCGATAGCTCTCCCATAAAGCCGCGCTTGTTGTAAAGCCCCGTAGCCGTGTCGTGGTACTCAGAAAGATTGCTGCACTCCAGCAGCGTGTTGATGTCGTTTTTCATGCGAAGCACCTGCAAGGCGTTCACGGTTATCTTCAGCCATTCTATCATGACGGAATCATATGTGTCGGGGGTGGTGTACTGGAAAATAAAATGCCCGAACTCTCTGCCCTCTGAAAACAGCGGCGCGAAGTATAAGAACCTTTTGTCGCCCGCCCCGGGAAGCTCTGCGGGATAAAGCTCCCCGCGTGAGAAGAACTGAGGATCGTCGCTGCCGTTCTCGGGGCTTATTATGCGGTAGCATATCATAGGCTCGTTGTTCGAGAACTCGTTGACCGAATCCTTGCGTGAGCGTGTACACCAGTCCTCGTGCAGACAGAGGTATATGCCCGATACGTTTCTTATAAGGTATGAGAAGTCCTGAAGTGTGCGTATGTAGTCGGAGATCGAGCGGCAGGTGACAGACTGCTGCTCAAAGTTGCCGCAGAAATTCAGACCGTTATATGTCTGTATCTGCCTTACCTCTGCCAGTTCCTCGCGCAGGTATTTTTTCTCCATACCGCACGGACAGCTGTCGCCGGGGATGAGGTATCCCGAAGTGTCGATCTCCTCCATCGGTGCCCCCGTGAGTATCGAATAGACGAGAGCCACGGCTTTGGCTCCGATGGCGGCGCGGTTGCGGCGGTATGTCGTCAGGACAGGGGAGTGGTATATCCTGTCGCCGATATGCTCATATCCGATAACCGAAAGCTCGTCGGGTACCGCTATATCGTGGTCGAACAGCTTGTCGAGCAGCCCGAAAGCCATATAGTCGTTGGCGCATATGACAGCCTGCGGGAGCCTGCGCCTGCCGCTTATGTATTCCTCCGCGAGCTGCTCGCCCGAGTCGTACCAGAAGTTGCCGTATATCACATTGTCCTCGCCAAACGGCAGACATCTTTCCTCCATGACCTCCCTGACGCCCTCGGCACGCAGATGTGAAGTCTCATATTCTTTGCAGCCTGTTATAAGATCAATATCCCTGAATCCGTGTACATCGGTGAGGTGCCGCGCTATCTCACGAAGGTCGCGCTTTACGTCGGTGTTTATGCAGGTGTAGCCGTCTATCTCTGCATCGGTGATGATGACGGGTATTTTAAGATCCGTAATGAGTTCGTTTATCGTCTCACGCAGATCGGGGTATATCAGTGATTCGCTGTTGATTATAACTCCGTCAAGACGCTCGGAACGCACAAGCTCATATATCTTGTTTTCCACCTCTGTCTCCGCAAAATACTCTGCGAAATTGTATACGTTTGAGAATACAGCGATATCTATGCCGAACTCATCGGCTTTTGAAAGCATACCCTTTAGCAGATGCCGCTGTTCGCTTTGTGAAGCCCTGGCGGTTATCACGCCTATGAGCGGACGATTGTCAGTTTTCATGTTAAACTCCTTAACAGCCGATAGGTTTGTCGGTAGTTGCACACGTCAGGTGTGTACAAATATCTGCGGATAAGAGCCGTGACTGATGTTGTACGGTACATTATGGTACAACATCGTATGTAATATACGGCGATAATTCTGTCTTTTTCGGTTCTCTAAATATTATTATACCATATTGCTCGCAGAAAATGATTACAAAATAGAAAATTATTCACAAAAATTAATGTCAAACCTGCATTTTTTTCACCAAATCTGCAAATTATAGGTTGAAATGTATATACAATTTGTTGTACAATATAGTTAGAAAAAATAACTAAATGCTATTTTTCTCTTATCAAGTTTAATCAGACGTCAGTCAACAAACATATCTTTCAAGGAGATGATCTTTCTATCATGAAAAAGCACAAGAAAATTCTGGCGGCAATGATGGCGGTAAGCTGCTTTGCAACTACAATGCCTCAGCTCTACGCTCCCGTTTATGCTCAGGAGGTCGTTTACGATAGCTTTGAGGTAAACTATGACGGCTGGCACGGCACAGATACTTCCATCGAACTTACTGCCGATGACACCAACGGCTTTGCTGCCACAAGAGGTATGAAGGTAACAGGACGTACCTCCTCAAAGGACGGCGCTGCTTCTTCAAAGGGCTTATACCTCTTCGGCGGGGTCAAGTATGATTATTCGATGCAGGTGTTCAGCAAGAAGACCGCGACCTTCAAGCTCACTCTGAAGTACATTGATGAGAATACTCAGGAGGAGACGATTGTTACCCTCGCGGAAAAGAAGGTAAAGGGCGGCGAGTGGACTGCCATCTCGGCTGACTACAAGGCTCCCGCTGATACCTATGAGTATGAGCTTACCCTCACGAACGACCTGACCGATGACTTCATCTTTGATGATGTAAAGGTAACTACCGATCAGTCTACCGCTGTTGCTGAGGCTGCGGCTTACAACAAGGGTCTGAAGGATGAGTTCGCAAATTACTTCCGTGTGGGTAATATCTTCAACGGCGGTACTATCAACAATTCCGGCATCAAGGGCATTATCCTCAAGGATCACAACGCCGTTGAGTGCGAGAATGAGACTAAGCCTTATGCTACCATCGTTCAGAACGGCTCCACCGATACAAACGTTAAGGTAACTCTTAATCAGGCAGCAGCTATCCTTGACTTCTGCGCCAAGAACAATATCGCATTCCGCGGTCATACCTTCGTATGGCACAGCCAGACTCCCGAGTGGTTCTTTAAGTACGGCTTCAATAACAACAACGGATATGTAAATTCCTCCATCATGGATCAGCGTATGGAAAGCTACATCAAGAATATGTTCAATGCCTACGCTACACAGTATCCTTCCGTAAATCTTTACTCTTACGACGTATGTAATGAGGTAGTTTATGACGGAACAGCCAAGAGCGGCGGTCTGAGACCTACGAACAATACAGAAGGCCGTGACGGTTCCTCTGCATGGGTAAGAGTTTACGGAAATAACTCCTTCGTTGAAAAGGCATTCACCTATGCTGCAAAATACAGACCTAAGGGCTGTAAGCTTTATTACAATGATTACAACGAGTTTGCGGGCGACAAGAAGGACTGCATAAAGAACACCATACTTATCCCGCTCCACAATAAGGGCATCCTCGACGGTATGGGAATGCAGTCTCATATAGATTGCAGCACAGGTCAGTGGGACTGGGGCAACACCTCTTCCTACCTCGCTGCAATGGACGATTACCTCAGCCTCGGTATAGATGTTCAGGTAACAGAGCTCGATATCTCCCGTGACGGCGGCAGATTCACAGATCAGCAGCAGGCTGAAAAGTATAAGGCTATTTTCCAGCACTGCGTTGACGTTAACAAGAGCGGCAAGTATAAGGGCAAGGTAACTCTTGTTCAGGTATGGGGTCCTAACGATAACAACTCGTGGGTAGGCAAAAACAGCCAGGGCAAGTCCAACAATCCTTTGCTTTACGACGGCAGCAATCAGCCCAAGACCGCTTACAACTACATAACCTCGATCATTCCTGAATCCGAATGGGGCGATGGTTCCAACTTCAACGGCGAAGGCGGCACTGTTGAGCCCAACCAGTACGGCTGGTACTTCCAGTGCGGATTTGAAGGCAGCACCGACGGCTTTGAGGGCAGAGGTGCAGCAAGCATCGCTTCAAGCAATGATACCGCTTTTGTCGGCAGCAGCTCGCTTTATGTATCAGGCAGAGAAAAGTCATGGAACGGCGCAGCTTACAGGCTCGACACCCGCGCTTTCAAGCCCGGCAACGAATACAGCTTCAGCGCTATCGTTTCTTACCTCAGCGGTGATTCCACCGATAAGTTCCACCTTACTCTTCAGTACGACGGCTCCGACGGTCAGGCTCACTATGACAAGATCGCTACCGAAACAGTCACGAAGGGCAAGTGGGTACAGCTCGCAAACACCAACTACAAGATCCCCTCTGACGCTTCCAACATGGTGATCTATGTTGAGACCGACAGCTCGACCAACTCCTTCTACATCGACGAGGTTATCGGCGCGGTCGCAGGCACAGGCATACTCGGACCCGAGAAGGATCCCGATCCTCAGCCTCAGCCTTCAGGCAAGACCTATCCCGATTCCATCGAGGTAAGCTATAACTCTCAGTATCATCAGGTAAGATTCAGCTGGAGCGCAGTTGAGAATGCTCAGAACTACGGTATCGCCGTATATCTGGCAGGCAAGTGGAGAATACAGACTCAGTCCATCTCCGCTTCCACTCTGTCCTATACCTCTCCCAAGAACCTGACCCCCGGCAAGACATACAAGGTAGCTGTCGCTGCTAAGGTTAACGGCACATGGGATGTTGCAAACGCTATCAAGAACGCAGTTACAATAACTGTTCTCTGATGTAGTTTCACGATAAACAACAAGAAGAAAGAGTAACGAAATGTGTTATTCTTTCTTCTTTTTTTATTCTGTTCGGCAATGCGGCGGACTGCGGTCTTACGGTGTGCCGCGCGGGCAGGGAAGTGCCTTGCCGATCTTTGCCACACTGCTTACGGGCGTGATAAAGGCAACACCGCACTGCTGCCGTTCGACGTAAAACTACGTCAGCCGAATGCTGTGCGGTGTTGCCTTAGTGTTTATTCATTTGTATACACTGCTGTCATCCTACCGTGACGGTAACTGCATTCCTGAGAGCATTTGCAATGTCCCAGCTGCCGTTCACTCTTGCGGCGACTGCAACCTTGTATGTCTTGCCGGGCGTGAGGTTCTTGGGGGTGGTGTAGGAATTTGTTGTGATGCTCTGGGTCTGTATCCTCCACTTTCCTGCGAGGTATACTGCAATGCCGTATCTGTCGGCACCATCGACATTGTCCCATGTGAACCTTATCTGATGGTACTGTGAGTTTGTCTCAGCCCGAATGTTCTTGGGATAGGTATCGCGGGACTGATCCTGCTTCGGCAGAACGAAAGCGATATAGTTGGCAGAAAGCCCCTGCGCGCCGTTAGTGCCGAGCGTTACGCTGCTGTTTGCGGAAAAGTCCTTGCGGAAGACCGTGAGGATAACATCATTTGAAGTTGTCATGGTGTCTGATGTCTTGGTCCAGCTTTTCAGCCAGTCAAGACCCTGATTGACACGGTCGTCAACTGCCACGAAGACTGTCGCGTCCCGATCTACGGTGAATGCAGCTTCGTCGGCGGCAAAAATCTTGGAATCGCAGGCTGTTCTTATAGTCTCCGTGTTTTTCAGATAAGACGGGATGCTGCCTACCGTGATATCTCTGTCGCCGTAGAATCTGGAACCGACGGTGGTATCATAAACTATCGACCAGTCGCCTGCGTTTTCATAGTCGGCAACTTTCAGATCCTTTATTATCATGCCCTGTATCGGGTCGGGCTCGTCTATGATAACTCCGCTGCCGTCACCGAAATCTCCGTCGATAGTAAAGTTGTCGATGTACAGTGAAGATGGCAGAGCCGAATTTGATTTGAACTCGATCTTGTTGTCACCCGCTTTAAGGTTTATCTGCCTTTCATAGGTCTTCCAGTTGGAGTAGCCGTAGGTGTTGAAAAGGTGCATAGTCTCCTGCTTTGTGCCGTTGACATAAAGGTCTACCTGATCTATGTCCGATTCGGAAGAATACCTCAGCTTCATGGTGAATGCCCCTGCCTTGTCGGTATGTACCGTGTCCTTGACTGCCGCATTGGAATTCTTGCCGTATTTCAGGAATCCCTGACCCTGAATGCCCGTAACGCCGCTGTTGCAGGCGTTCTGCACATAGCCCTCAACGTTTTTGACATCAAGGAATTCGCCCTCATACTGACGTGTACCCTTGTAGAAAGCGGGCTTTGTGATGGGCTGTACCGAAGCCTTGTTGTAGTTGGTCTTTCTTCCGCTGTTGCTGCCCTTGCAGTTGATCGTTATATCAACGGGACCGTTGTGCTTTACAACAAGGGTATATGTTCCGTTTGAATAGCTCTCGGTAAACTGCGAACTTGTCTGATTCCTGCCTGTATCGCGTGCGGTGTATGTCGGTCTGGAGCTGCATCCGTTCACCTTGAATGTATCGGTAACAAGAGTCGTCTGAGCCTTGTTGTCGAAGTTGTTTGCATAAACGTCAATGTGATCGCTGTATTCATTGATTATCGCATTTCCGTAAGCGTTGAAGTTTGCGTCAAAAGTAGAGCAGGTGTTGTATTGCAGATCTATAAGCACGCCCTGATTGCGGTTGAGCTTGTCGTTGTTGTATGTCACCCATGTGTTGTTGTAGTGACCTGCATAGCAGGTGCCGACATACTCCGAGGGGAATTCTCTGTTGAACTCGTTCTGCTTAACGGATATGCTGTTCCAGCGTGAGCCGAGCTGCGATTGCTTCAGCTGATACTTGAATGACCTTGCGGCGCTGTCCCTCAATCCGTAAGTCGTGGGTATGGTGGGGTAGCGCCCCGTTGATTTGTAAAGGTTCTTGTTATCCCAGAGATTTCCGTCGTTCGGCATACGGTAAAGCCCCTCGAACAGCGTCTGATATGTGCTGTACTTGGTGTTGTCGCCGCCCGATGTAACGTCCTGTATGACGATAAACTTTGTGCGGTCGATGACCTCCTGACGGGTCGGTATGCGGTAGGTGCCGTCCACGATCTTTTCAAAGAAGTTCAGAGTGGAATTGACATACTGGTCTTTTGTGAACCAGTTGCGGCAGGAATAGCCTTCGCTGTCCTTTACACCGCCCCAGGATTCGCCGAAATCATCGTTCCATACAAGCTCGGGACCATCAATTACCGTTGCTCCGTTCATTATCATTCTTTCGGCGTGTATCGGCAGACCCGTGATCTGGCGGTACTGGTCTTTGGTAGAAAGCGATGTGCCGTCAGAGCTGAGGTCTGTCCAGCCCGTATCGTCGTAGCGCACGCCGAAGCAGCCGCAGTATCCCGAAAGATACAGACCGAGTATCTGCGACTCAACGTCCTCGATCATGCTCTCCTGCGTAAATTTCTCCTCCAGCATCAGGTTCTGACCGTAATTCTCGCACGCCTCGCGCCACTGGCTGTTGGTCTTCAGCATCGCTATTGGGTTGAGCCCCGCAGACCAGCGGTTCGCACAGAAGTTTATGTTCAGATATCCTCCGTACTTGTTGCAGAGCTTCAGCAGGTGGGCGAAATGCTGGTAGCGCTGCTGGAAGGTGCAGGGGTGATCCTGCGAAGCAAAGCCCCAGAACTGCTCGGAATAGTTGAAGCCGATAAATGAGGGATAATCGCGGAAGAACTCGGCGTAGATCGTGTTCTCGTAATCCTCATCTGCGTGCTGAACATATCTGCCTTTGTTGGGTGAGTTCACGATGTTGTAATTGCTGTCATAGTCGGGGAAATGACACTGACCGCCCGATGCAGGCTGTATCATGCAGTAAACGCCCATATCCGAACAGGTCTTCAGCCAGGACTTTGCACACTCGTACCCGTCCTGCACCATCAGCCATTTGTGCTCGGTATTGCTCCAGTTGATCGAAAGGGAGATGTTGAACACGCAGTATGGTCTGATGCTCTCGGGAATAGTCTCGATTATCTTTGCGGGGTCGGCATAATTCCATGTGTCGATATGTACTATGAGCATCGGATGCTCGGGATCACACGGACGCCGCATTGCTGTTGCTGCCTGAGCCGTTATGCTTACAGGCTTTACCGCCGTCGGCAGCATATCGCTCACGGGTGATACCGTCGCTCCCGCAAGCATCGCGCCCGATAACAAAACGGCACACAATTTCTTGAATTTCAAAATGTTTCCTCCTTTGATAAACGATCAGACCGTATATCTTTTTGCTTTTGGATAAACGGTCTAAAATATGTTAAACGTTTTACTTTTATATTTACATTATAACCGTTATCAATAGGTATTTCAATGAAAAAAACACATATTTTATGGAGAAAACGCTCACAGGTTCAAAGCCTGCGGTACTTGTTTGGGGTATATCCCGTGAACTGCCTGAAAAGCCGCAGACAGTAGCCGTAATCCTCGTAGCCGCAGCGCTCTGCGATGGCGGAAATGTCAAGGTCTGTAGATATCAGCAGCCATATCATTTTCATCATGCGCTGACGAATTATATCCTGATGATAGGCTATGCCGAAAGTCTCCTTGTATATCTTGCGGAAATGCCCTGCCGAGATAAGGTACCGCCTGCAAACGGAATCTGCGGGAAGCGGTTCTTCGTGTGAACTGTACATCCTGCTGCGTGCGTTTATCAGCTGACGATAATGCGGACGGCGGTGCATCTCCTCGATACGTTCGACCTGCGTCATCAGCTCTTTCTCAGCCAGCTTCAAAAGCGCCGTCGCTCCGCTGTACTCTGTGCAGACCGATGCGATGCAGAAGGAATCCATACCGAACAGATCTATATACTTTTCGTTGTTCAGCATGAGTGAAGTTATGCGGTCACGCATAAGCTCCGCATTGGTCCCGCTTTCATTCAGTCCCGCTATGGCATATACATTTTCTTCAAGCCTTGCAATAACAAACCGGGATGCTGTGCTTTGCAGTGCAGCCGAGATCTCCTGATGAACAGCTATCTCCGACTGCTTGCTTTTCAGCGATAAACTGTCACGGTCGACAGCCGTCTGTAGCAAAAGACAGAACACCTGCCGATGCAGGTCTTCTTTGCCTATAAGTATGTGCAATTCGTGAGAGAACCCCTTTCGGTTCGGCAGCCCCGTGAGTGTATCCTGATATTCCGAAAGACTACAGCAATCCATAAGATATCGTATATCGTTTTTCATGCGGAGTATCTCAAGAGCGTTGGATACCGTTTTCATCCAGCTTCGGAAAACATGGTCATATGTCACGGGGATATCATATCGTGTTGCAATGAACCCAAGCGGACGGTCGCTGAAAAAAAGCGGGGAGCAGTAATACACAGCGGGCTTTTCACAGCCTTCGGTAAGTGCCGATAACTTCAACCGATGAAACGTTCTGCTCTGACCGTTGTTTTCAGCGTTGTAAAGCGTGTAGCAGGTCATGGCGTTGTCGTCGGTAACACCGTGGTGCCAGTTGCGGTAAAGGCACATCTCGGCACCGCTGATGTTCGGCAGAAGATACTCCGAGCCGACGAACTTTCCGCAGAAGTCCCTGATGGAATGTGCTTCGGTAAGCCTTTGTTCCAACTGGTTGTATAGGTGGAGGAATTCATAGAAAGCTTTTGTCCTTGCAGCGCTGAGTTCCGTATCAAGGTCTGTAAGCCTGATCCCGCAGGTGCAGCTGTTCCCGCAGATGACTTTTCCCCTTGGCGGTGCAAAATCCCCGAATTCTCCCGTCGTGATCTTATTGAGGAGCATTTCCGTTACGATCCTTCCGAGGTCCTCGCGGTCACGCTGAAAGGTCGTAAGTATCGGCGTGTGCATATGGCGTTCACGCACAAATTCATATCCTACGACTGTGATCTTTTCGGGAACAGCAATCCCGTGCTTTGAAAAAACATCGAGTATCCCGTAAGCCATGTAGTCGTTGGCACATATCACCGCCTGCGGCATCGGACGTTCAACTGATATATAGGCGTTTGCAAGCTTTTCGCCCGATGGCATCCAGAAGTCTCCGAACATCACACGGCTTTCATCAAAAGGTATGCCGTGTTTTTCAAGTGTACGCCTGTATCCGTCTATTCGCAGGTGCGATACGGAATACTCCTTAAAGCCCGTCAGAAGGTCGATCTAGGTAAACCCGTGTACTGTCACGAGATGCTCGGTAAGGTCGGCGATATCGTCTGCATCTGCGGTGTTGAGCGATATGCAGTGCTTAAGCTGAAAGCCTTCAAAGTATGAGCCGACAGCTATCTGCGGAACATCGCTCCTGTTATTCATGAGCTGAGATATCTGTTTGCGGTGGGTGGGATTTATGAACGCTTCGGTAACAAGAATAAGACCGCACAAGTCAGGTGACTCTATCAGACGATAGATGTCATTCTCTGCCGCCAGCTGTTCATCATCATAGTCGGGGTTGTAGATGTTCGATATTACCACAACGTCTGTATTGTTCCGCCATGCCGCGGGTATGATCCCGCGCAGCAATTCCCGCTGCTCCGAGTCAGCCGTTCTTGTCAGTACAACGCCTATGATCTGCCTTTTCATCATTCCCCCCGGCCTTTCTGTAAGAGTGAGTTTTTTATGATTATAGCACAAAAACTAAACCGGTGCAAGTCTGTCGGATAAGATACATAATATCTTTGACATAGGCGAGTGTCCTGCGGTTATTACAGCGTTTTCACCGTCAATGTCGATGAAGAATCTCTGCTGATTAACGGCAGTAGGTGCAAGCACAGCGGCGAGCATCCCGTTTTTGAACCACACGGGCATATCCTTAAACTGCCTTACGCTGTGGCGTGCTTTTATTGCTTCTCTGATGTTCATTGATCTACATCCTTAGATACTGTTTTGCTCTTCATCGGGCTGCTGACCGTCATGCGCCTTCCACGCACATTCGGTGAGCTGCATATCGCTGAAAACTGCCGTGAAGGAAGACTCCTCGGGCGAGCAGGCGTATATCCCGAAGCGGATTGTTCCGCCGCCCTCGTGAAGATGACAAACTCTCATCTGCTTAAAGCGCTTGCCGTCCTCCGAGCATTCTATGCAGTAGTCGTCCTCTCTGCGGCTCAGGCGATACCACATCACCTTGACGCTTGCAGGTATCTCGGTAGTCGCCCAGTCGGAGTAGCCGTGATTTGTCACCACGCTGCCTAAGTGCTGAAACTCGTCATTTTCATACTCCACCGAGCCCTTTATCCAGTTATCAGAGTCAAGATACAGCACCACGCCGCACTGGTCAAACCGCTGATGACTGCCCGTGAAATCAGTCTTTACGATAAACGAGAAAAACTTTTCGTCCGTTTCCATCTGAAAGACGGGCGCATTGTCATTGCGAAAATGATAGTATGTCCTCTGCCAAAGATCGGTGTGGGGTAAGGTTGTGATGTAAACTTTGCCGTCTGTGATCTTGAAGTCTTTGGGCTGTCTTGTCCATTTGAAGTTTTGTGTGTTCATGGTGTCCTCCTTATATCTCCAGCCTCCACCCATTATCCCCATGATATATCATTTGTCTCGTCATTCCGCCGTCGATGCAGATATTTTCGCCCGTGATGAACCCTGCCTTTTCAGAGCAGAGAAACAGCACCGTATTTGCGATGTCAAGAGGGTTTCCGACTCTGCCGCAAGGCTGCTGGATCGCGTCCGCACCCTCATAGACCGTGTAGCCCGTATCTATCCACCCGGGAGAGATCGAATTGACACGCACACGCCCTGCAAGGCTGACCGCAAGTGCGTGAGTGAGCGCCGCTATGCCGCCCTTGGCAGCAGTGTAGCTCTCTGTCTGCGGCTGGCTCATTCTGTCCCTTGAGGACGAAATGTTGATGATTGAGCCGCCCTCATTGAAATACGGCATAAAGAGTTTGGCGAGATAAAACGGCGCAGTCACGCCCACCGAAAGCGCATACTGAAACTCCTCATAGGTACATTCATCAATGCCCTTCATCAATGGCAGAGCGTTGTTTATCAGGTAGTCGATATGCCCTGCTTTTTCCCTAACGTGCATAGCAAAGCCTTCAAGCACAGCCTTGTCCGAAATATCCCCGACAAAATGCTCGCCCTCTGCCTTGTCGATAACAAAGACCTCCGCCCCGTTTTTTCTAAACTCATCTGCTACGCATTTCCCGATTCCGTTTGCCCCGCCTGTTATGACGGCGGTTTTCCCTTTGAACATATTTATCACCTCTCTGATTAATTTTTTTGCATCACGATCATTACTGCGAATAATGTTACCAATACTTTTTGACAACAAATAGATCAACCGTCATCACCCAATACGTCTATTTTACTCTCACTCAATTCTTCAACCATTTTGATAAAATCCTCATATTCCTCAGCATTTAAGTGGGTAAACGTTGGATTGAATCGTAATATCTCATTTGTACGTCTCTTTACACTTTCGATGTCAGATGTTAGGAGTCCATTCGCTATTTTTTCCAAATAGTATGGTAAAATACTATTTCTGCAATGATTAGTTGTTCAGTATCATCAGCTCCTTCAACTAATTCCCAGTACAGCCTTGCAATATTAGCTCGATCTAAAAGGTGACTTTTAAAATAATCTTCAATTAATTCAATCATATTGTTTTTTTCTTCAAAATAGTTATTATCTTCTACGAACATATTAAACTCCTTATTTCTTAATTACCTTATTATTATTATGAATAATTTCAATTTCTATGTTTGGATGTCGTTCAAGGAATTGAATCGCTGCGTAAGAAAAACTGATGCTGTTCAATAATGAAAACGAATCTCAACACAACCATTTCCGTCGACAAAAGCAAGCACTTGATAAATATCACCGTTTTTTTTATGCAATATTCTTATGTTGGGATATGAATGAATCGGCTTTTTAGAAAATAAAAGCACATAGTAGCATTCATCATTATTCAGAGAGATCTTATCAAATGATTTAATAAGATTGCCTGCGCCACACTCTTTATTGATTATCCTTTTTATCTGTGCGGAACAAGGTGACTTCATAGCGGTGTTAAGAGCTGCTGAAATTGATAACTGATCATTCATGAGCTATTTCATCTCCAAATAGTAATCATCAAGTATCTTATACTCTATACATACTTCAGGCGGGTAAATACTGCCCCCTCTATCGGCTGCTTCAGATGCTGTAAATGAGCTTTCTTCTGGATGCCATGCCATATGGTGTTTACGCTTCACCTTGTCTTACAATATCTTCGTTTTCGTTATATTCGGTATACTTGTAATGATAATCGTTTTTATAATGATCTCTTATCATTTTTATCTTACCGGAATCATACCATTCATACGATTTTCCCACTAGCGATCCGTCGGCAAATACTCCGCAGCTTTCAATATTCCCCGAAACATGGAAGCGTATGGACAGTCCGTGCTGTCTTCCTTTCTCGTAATACGAATAATACGCAAGATTTCCGTTTCTGTATAATTCAAATAATAATCCGGTAAAAGGAACGCCTTCACTGCTGCATACCAGGTCGCCGTAATCGCCGCCCCAGCATATTTCTTCGCCGTCAAATTCGCTTCCGTGTTCTATAACATATTCCTTTGATAATACATCTATTTCGCTTGGTTTCATAAGTCCTCCGATCGCTTTAAATTATAGGTAAGCTAAGAGCTGCTATAAATTGTGACGTTTCAAAAATGAAACTATCATTCTTAATTATATTATAGCATATTTTAAATCAAATTTCAACATTAGAAACAATGTTGAAACCATCTCAAATATATGAACAATGCAGACAGGTTTCACCCGAGTACCTATGATCATCGTTCTAAACTTATTTCAACTTGAACATTTTAAATACTGTTTTAAGAGTGCAGGGCATATCCATATTGATTTATCTCTGCTCATTCGCCTTGATACCCTGCACTATAAATGCTATAAGAAATACAATACTCCGATACCAATTACAGCTCTCATCCTCTTTTGAGAGCTTTATCATTATGAGAGCGAGGTCAGGACAATGAGCAAAGAAACCGAACAGGAGCTTACCCGTGACGAATACACGGAATACATCTACAGCGAAACTTGCTTCGGTGAGCCTGTGAACGCACAGACTGCGGAAGATGTGGTAAGCGGCGAGAACAGGGCGGTAGAGCTGGATGCCCGTCCCGTTTTCTTGGAGGGACTTTCCGCAAGGCTCACACAGCTTGACGATAGACGCACTCTTGGGCTATCGCTATCAGAGCTGTGACAAAGGAGAAGCCGCAGCCAAGCTCCCGAAACGCTTTACGCAGTCGCTCCCGAATGATGTGACCATCGGCAGGATCATCAATGGCGACAGCATTTCCTATGAGGTGCTTCGCAAAACGCTCCCGATGATGGTATCGGCAAAACCGATACGATAACACAACTTGTGGAGTTCATCGACTTCGACAGTATCCGTGATGTGAATAACGGCGGTAATACGGCGTTTTCCTACACCAGAGAATGGGCTGCGCCCGAACAACTCAATCCTTATGCTGTCGGAAAAATCGGCAATACGGCGGATATTTATACTGTCGGTGCCGATATTTTCAGAAGTATGCACGACCGCCATATCATCAGAGGTATGTATTTTGATATGCTGGGCTGTTACTACGACACGCTTCTGAATGGCGCTTACTATCCCGAAAATGATGAAGAAGCGGAGCTTTTGGAACAGCTTTTTGATAACATGGGCTATGCAATCTCGGAAATGCAGCTTTCATCCGACCGCCGCCGTGAGAAATATCTTCCGCAATACTGCCTTTCAATGGCGAGTGTTTTGCTCAGGAGCGTGCCCGATGCTGAAAGCTATGCGGAGGCATCGGAATTACTTGATATGGCGAAGGAATTTATCACGGAGAACAGTGCGGAGCATTGCTATTACTGCATGACTTTGGAGTGGTACTACACACTTGCCGAGCCTGACTTCGAGGAAACAAGGGCGCTGACGGAACAGGCAGAGTGAAGATGTTTCCGCAGAGGAAGTCATGATCGACTATGGAGTAACACATAAACAATAGTCAGATGATAACACAAAAGAGCCCGTTTTTCAGGATCGGGCTCTTTTGCTTTGTATATATTTCACAACTTTGCGAGGTGCTATAGCTTGAAAATTGTTCAATCAAATCCTTGACAAAGCTGTATATGTGTTATATACTGTTTATATACCACATATACAGTAAAACCGAAAGGAGAGGGTCATTTGAAAATCTATCAGAATTCAACCGAACCGATCTACAAACAGATCGCTGCCCAGCTCAGGGAGCAGATTCTGATGGGCAAACTCAAAGCGGGTGATCCGCTGCCATCTATCCGAGGTCTGGCTCAGGATCTGAAGATCAGCGTTATCACAACAATGAAGGCTTACGAGGAGCTTTCTTCGGAAGGACTGGTGACTGCCTCAAAGGGCAAGGGCTACTATGTAAATGCTCGGGACGAGCGTATGCTGAAAGAGCAGCATATGCGGCAGCTTGAAAAGCACCTGTCAGATGCTATATACTCCGCAAGGATAGCAGGAGTCGGACTTGAAGAAGTAGAACAAACGCTTGAAATGCTGTGGAGCATTGACGAGGTGTGACGATATGAACTTTGCAATATGGTATCTGCTGTTTATTGTTTTTTTATCCGCGTATTATCAGCGCAGGAGACGAATCAGGCAGATAGTACACAAGCATATGTTGAGTAAAAGAAAAGGAGTAAGCGATATGAATGAGCTTATCAAGACATATATCGGCAAGGATGTGATCATCTCCACGGGGTTCACCTCTGTAGACGGAACACTTGTAAAGGTCGAGGATAACCGGGCACAGCTTGAAACAAAGTCGGGCATAAAGACGGTTAATCTTGAGTATGTTTCCGTTGTGCAGGAATACCCTCATAATAAAAAAGGAAAGAAAAGTTCGGTTAGGGCATTGTTCGGGGAATAAGGAGAATTGGAAATGAATAACGTAATTGAGATCAACGGCATTACCAAAAAATATAAGGATTTTACGCTCGGTGAGGTCAAGGCGGTCGTGCCCTGCGGATTCGCAACGGCGATCATCGGTGCGAACGGTGCGGGAAAAACAACACTTATAGATATTCTCTGCGGTGTTACGGGTAAGACGGGCGGTGAAGCCGTCTATTTCGGTGATATGACGGATATTAACGATGACAAGCTCCGCAACCGTATCGGCTATTGCTCATCGGCTAACTTCTTCCCGCTGGACTGGACGCTTAAAAAGATCGCTGACTCTATGGAGCTCGGCTTTGATAACTTCGACAGGCAGCGGTTTGCAGAGCTTTGCAAGCGCTTCAAACTCGGAGATCCGAATGAAAAGAAGCAGAAGAAGCTCGTCAAGCTCTCGGACGGCAACAAGATGCGTACCTACCTTGCGGCGGTGCTTGCAAGAGATACAGAGCTGCTCGTACTTGACGAGCCTGCATCATCGCTTGATCCGCTTGCCCGTGATCTGTTATGTGACCTGTTCAGGGAGTACCTGAGTGAGCGCGACGGCGAACGCTCGGTGCTGTTCTCGACCCACAATATCGCTGATATGGAATTTGCCACCGACTACGCGATCTTCATGGCAAACGGCAAGGTCGTCGAGCAGGGATTTGTTGAAGATCTGAAAGAAAAATACATACTCGTTCACGGCGATGCGGAAAACGCTGACAAGGCAAGACCTTTTATGATATCTTTTTCAGGCGGACGGACGGGCTTTGAGGGCATCGCCCTTGCGGAAAATGCCGAAATGCTGAGAAGATACGATACTGCTGTAGAAATACCCACATTACAGCAGCTCAGTATCGGCATACTCAGAAAGGCGGAGGAAGATGAAAAGTAATACTCTTACCCTCTCTCAGGCACACAAGATCTATACAGGAGACAGTATGGGGATGTTTGCTTTGAAGCTCAGTGCCGGCGGGATACTGATGTATTCCGCGACCATTCTCACCTTTTTTATTATCATGCTGCTCTCGGAGGGAAATGTTTCGGATGCTATGAAGCAATTGAGCGGCACTGCGTTGATAAACACGTTTCTGACTATGGATGCAGGCATTGTCCTGATGATAACGGGGCTTGTCCACTATGACAAGCAATTACCGGGAGGTAAATATTTCCGCACGGTAAAAGGCGGGTTCGATACATACAGAAAGATGAAAAATGCCTCGCTGATAGCCCGTGTGATCGCTCTTATATCAATTATGTTAGTCGGTGCGGTCTTTGACCGTATGGGCTTATTCAAGCTCGCATACGGAACGAGTGATGTGATCTATATCGGAGCATTTCTCCTGATCTCGATCGGGCTTGTAAACTTCATGAATCTAATCAAAAACCCTGCTGTCAGAGGATTTACGACACCATTCATCATCTTTGCGGCAGGATTGCCGGGTGTGGTGCTTCCGAACATTTCGGACGGAAATATCTACGTTGCCCTTGCAGTTGCAGTAACAGCAGTACCATTGATCTTGATCTCGCAAAAAGTCATGTTAAACGACTATAAAAAGAGAAAATGGAGTAAATAAAGGAGATGTTCAGCTATGAATAAAGTTGCAGGCGGTATAAAGCTATATACTCAAGCGGCAGCACATCCGTTCACGATCGGCTTCGGGCTGTTTATGATGATCGGAATGTCGTTGGCTTTTATCATAGATCCCGATCCCGTCGGGAGCGATGATTATTTATCCATGCTCGGATCTATCCAGATGGGTAATATCGGAATAGTTTTAATGGCGATAGTCGCAAATTCAAAGGTGCAGCAGAATAAGTTTTACAGTTCCTGCAACTGTGCCAAAGAACTGTTTACAATAGCTCCCGTGGCTTCGGTCACTGTCCTGAGTCTGTTTTACGACACGCTGCTTGCTGTGTCGGCTTACATCAACCTTGGTGTCGCAGGACTTTCTGATACGATGATGTTCAACACAGTAAGCAGTATGCTGATAATAATCATAGGCGGCTGCTATGGTAAAGCAGGTTTCCCGTTTATCCATGCAATGCAGGCTATTGCATATATGCTTTTTCTGACTTTCCCATTTTCGGTCAGATTTGCGTCCATCACACATCATCTTCTCGGACATGATCTTATGACAGCGGTAAAGGTTGCCGTATGCGGTTATATCCTTGCTGTCGCTGTTACTCTTGTGCTTGAAAATATATGGTGGAAAAAGGGCGAGAAGTTCGCAGCTCCCAAAAAAGCTTTTCAGACGGCGTTAGAGGCACAGGCGGATGAATAAAGCGGATCAGCAGGCATAACGTATAGATCAGGCTGCTCGGTCTGTTCTCGATTACCAATATCATGGACAGAGAACTTTCTGATGCTGCCTGACCTGCTGACCATTCCGGCATTTATATATGCTATTGTGAAAAATATAGAAGATGACAGTAAAAAAGGAGACATCAAAACGGAGGCACGATATGAAAAGGGCAGTAAAGATACTTGTTCTGATCTGCGGTATATGCACGGTAATATGCGGGATATGGTTTCTTGTGGCAGGTATGATGGATATTCCCGTGCCAAAGCCCGTCATTGTATTGTTTTGCATCGGCTGTCTGGTATCGGGGATAGTGAATATAAAAACCGCTTTCAAGGGCGGGAAAAAGGAGCGATAATATCATGATGTCAATGGGCGCAGCAGCAGTTGTTTTTATACCGCTCACCACATAACGTTTTTATCACAGTATTTAAATTTACAGAGATTATTTCGCAGAGCCGCTTTTCATAAAATATATAACAAAAGGGATATGCTCGCCGCTGTATACTGCGGTAAAGCATATCCCTTTTATAGTGTATTTATCGTTCAAACAAATAATCCAGGATAGCATCAATAAACATTTCTATGGTAGCCTCGTATTCCTCCTCGTACAGCTTATCCTTTCCGTGACGTATCAGGGAGATGGACTTGGTGAAATTTGCAAAGACTTTCCAGTTTACAGTCGGTTTTAGCCCCGAAAGACATCCGAGTATCCACTTTGAGGTCTGTTCGTCATTTTTTTCGTTTTTCCAGTATTCTTCCTTCCAGCGTGAACGGAGAATATCGACCTCCTCATCACTGAGATACTGAAACACATCATTAT
>JAILFN010000070.1 GCA_024697545.1 Ruminococcus sp. | reverse complement strand
GTGGAAGATCCAGACCCAGTCGATCCCCGCAGGCACCACCAGCTACACCTCGCCCAAGCTGAAGGCAGGCGACACCTACAAGATGATCGTTTGCGCTAAGGTAAACGGCAAGTGGGATCTGTCCGCACTGAGCAGCAGAGCATTTTCGGTTACTGTGAAATAAAGAGATCATGACATAACTTTGGACAACTTCTTTGATGACTGACTATCATCAAGACCGACAGCCCCCTCTTTCGAGGGGGTTGTTGGTTTTTTGTGTTAAGATGACCGCGCCGTTACCCGTCATCACTTTTCACTCAAGCTCAGGAATAATCCCGCCCGTACAGGCATAAAGATTAGAGAAGCCAAAACCTGAACAGGAGGTAACAATATGGATCATCGTATAAACAAGGAGACAGCGGTCTGCACGAAACGTGTGCTGGATACCGAGATCACGCAGGCGGTTGAGCATGATTTTATCCTGCCCGATTACTGCCCCGATATTTTCAGGGTGCTAAAGTGCTTTGTCGTACCCGGGGTGGTGTCCACTTCTATCAACGGCAGCCGCCTGAGCTTTGAGCTTAGTGTCACAATGCGGGTGATGTACCGCAGCGGTTCGGGCGGGATAGCTTGTATCGAGCATACCTGCGAGTATACAAAGTCCGCAGACCTGCCCGCCGATGCTGACGGACCCGCAGTCATCGTCACGCCTTATGTGCAGAACGTCAACTGCCGCGCTTCGGATAAACGGAGGGTCGATGTTCGGGCGGGTGTCGTCTGCCGCGTCTGCGTAGATGCCGAGGATAAGCGTTCTCTGGTGATCGGCGTAAGCGGCGGCGGGATACAGCTCAAAAAGGAGCAGGCGCTTTTCCCGACGGCAAGGATAGTCGCGGCAAAGCGGATAACCGTTATTGAAGAGCTGGAGCTTGCGGCAGGTAAGCCTGCGTTCGGCAGCGTGCTCAGATGCGGAACGGCGGTCACTCTCGGCGAGAGCAGGATCATGAGCGGAAAGCTGGTAACAAAGGGCGAGGCCGAGATCAGCCTTGTCTACCTGCCGAAGGGCGTTGACGAGCCGCCCGAAAGTATGCGCTTTTCGATACCGTTCAGCCAGATACTCGACGTTGACGGCATTACCGATGATCTTGACACCGATGTCACTGTCAATGCCGCCCGATGTGTTATCACCCCGCGTGAGGAAAACGGTCTGCTGGAGTGCGAGCTTATACTGACTGTGAATATCACCGCTATGAGATGTACGGAAGGTGAGCTCGTGACCGATGCTTACTCAACACGCTGCGAATGCGAGCTTGACAGAATGGCCGAACCGATAACGCTGCCGCCCGAAAAGCTGCGTGTCGGCAGTACGGCAGAAGCTGTCCTCAGCAGCCCCGAGGGTGAGATATCCCGCGTATACGATCTCTGGACGGACGGTGCTGCGGCATCGGTGATATCCGCCGATGAGGGCAGTGCGGTCAGCGGAAGAGTGACGTTCTGTATGCTCGCCGTGCTTGCTGACGGCACGCCATGCTACATCGAAAAGGAATGTACCTTCAAAGCCGATACGCAGGCGGCAGCAGGCAGCCGCGTAACTGTTTCTTCGCAAAGCAGTTCCTACACGCTTTCGGAAAACGGCAGCGTTAAATGCAAGACCGAGCTGGAGCTTTCGGTGAGTCGTGCGCCTTCGGAAGAGGCACGCTACATTACCGATATCCGTCTGCTCACCGATTCCCCGAAGATGAATGACAGCGGCTGTGCCGTCAAGATCTGCTTTTCCGACAGCAATGAGAGCGTCTGGGACATTGCAAAACGCTACTCGACAGAACCTCAGGCGATCGAGGAACAGAATCCCGCGGCAGATGGCTCGGCGCGCCGCGCTCTGATAATACCCATAACGAACTAAGGAGGCAGCTATGCAGGATATATACACCGACATCGCCCGACGCACGGGCGGGGATATCTATATAGGCGTGGTAGGTCCCGTCAGGACGGGCAAATCCACATTCATCAAGCAGTTCATGGAAAAGCTCGTGATACCGAATATCGACAGCGATTACCGCCGCGAACGCGCAAGCGATGAACTGCCGCAGTCGGCGGGCGGCAGGACGATAATGACCACCGAGCCGAAATTCATTCCCGAGGAAGCGGTGAACGTGACCCTCGGAACTTCGAGCATAAAGCTCCGCATGATCGACTGCGTGGGCTACGTTATCCCATCGGCTCAGGGCTATATCGAGGAGGAATCTCCCAGAATGGTTCAGACCCCCTGGTTTGAATCAGAGGTGCCTTTCAATATGGCGGCTGAGGTCGGCACAAAAAAGGTCATCACAGAGCACAGCACGATAGGACTTGTCGTCACGACAGACGGCAGCTTCACCGACCTCCCCCGCGAGGAATACGAGGAGTGCGAGGAGCGCGTCATCTCCGAGCTTAAAGAAGCGGGAAAGCCGTTTGCGGTGCTGTTCAATACCG
This sequence comes from Ruminococcus sp., assembly GCA_024697545.1. Lineage (GTDB taxonomy): Bacteria > Bacillota > Clostridia > Oscillospirales > Ruminococcaceae > YE71. The sequence goes on along the minus strand of JAILFN010000070.1, from coordinate 59,255 downwards.
CCTACCCCGACCATGCTTCAACGCAGCAGACCGTCAAAAAGCTGAGCGAAAAATACGGGGTCGGGGTAGTTGCTGTGAGCGCGGCGGAGCTTTCCGAAAGCGATATTGCCGATATCCTGCGCGAGGTGCTTTACGCTTTTCCCGTCCGTGAGATAAGCGTCGCAGCGCCCTCGTGGGTAAACTCCCTCGCAGCCGATCACCCGCTCAAGACCGCCGTCTACAACAGCCTGCGTGAAGCCGCCGAAAGCATCACTACCCTCAAGGATATCGAAAGCTTTGCCGCCGCACTTTCCGAGTGCGAGTATATAAGTTCGGCGACCGTTACCTCGACCGACCTTTCGGACGGAAGCGCCAGCGTGACCGCGCTTATAGACAGCAGCCTGTTCGTCAAGGTCATCGGCGAAGCGGCGGGCATATCGCTGGAGCACGAGAGCGAGCTTATTCCGAAGATCACCGAGCTTGTACATATCCGTGAAAAGTACGCCCGCCTCGCGGGGGCTCTCGAGGAAGCCGAGCGCACGGGCTATGGCATAGTCATGCCGACGATGGATGAGCTGACCCTCGCCGAGCCCGAGATCATCAAGCAAAACGGCAAATACGGCATACGCCTGAAAGCCACCGCGCCGTCGATACATCTCATGAAGACGAAGATCGAGACTGAAGTCGCGCCGATAGTCGGTTCCGAGCGGCAGTCGGAAGAGCTTGTAATGTCGCTGATGAGCGATTTTGACGAAAGCCCCGACCGCATCTGGGAGTCGAACATCTTCGGCAAATCGCTGCACGAGCTGGTGAGCGAGGGGCTGAACGCCAAGCTCGGAAAGCTCCCGCCCGAAGCCCGCATGAAGCTCTGCGAGACACTCAGCCGTATGATAAACGAAGGCTGCTCGGGGCTTATCTGTCTGATACTGTAAAAGATACCGCTCCCTTGTTTCGGCAGGGGAGCGGTAGTCTTTACCCCCGCAGAGGTTACCGATACTGCTTGCAGCATTTGACATTCGGCGCAATTCGTTGTATAATGTAGTTAAAAGCTCATGTGACCGTACTGCGGGAACGGCAGGTCCGGTGGAGGATGTTATGAATAATGATCTTGAAAAATTAAAAGGCTTTGATTACAAAAACCTCGATGTCAGCAGCGTTAAGGATATCCGCGATATCCCGGGTATCTATGATATCAGCGAGAAGGACAGAAAGCCCTCAAAAGGCGGGTTTATAGTCATTATCGTGCTGTACTGTATAGCAGTCGTAGTGCTGATGGCGGGTGTCTCGCAGAACATAAAGACAGCGCGGCAGAATGCAGCCTGTACCGAACTCGTGACCGGCGTCTGTGTTAAGGAGTATCAGGGTGAAATGTATTTTACCAACAGAGGTATTGACGCGAACAATCGTGTTCCGTATCAGGATTTTAAGTATGAATATGAGTACGGCGGGAAAAAGCATACCGTCATGGGACGCATAAAAACCGAGAATTATGAGCCAAAGGTCGTTGGCGAAACATACGGATTCTATGTCGATCCGCGAGACCCCGAGAATGTCTATATACCCGAAGCTATGAATGTCGATGTCAGCGGAAAGATAATAACATATATCGGCGGATTTATGATCGTGATGGTTACTGTTATGGCTGTAACAAGGGTCCTGAAAAGCCGCCTTTAAAAACTGCATAAATACAATAAAAAAGCCCCGCCGTAAAAAGCGGGGCTTTGAAGCTTTTTCAGATCTTTCTTTCTTTCGCCTTTACTCCGAGATAGTTGCGGACCATCTCCTGTAAAAGCTCGTCACGGTCTATGTGGCGGATCTCGTTTCTTGCGTTATTATATGTGGTTATGTAGGTCGGATCCTCAGAGAGGAGATAGCCTACTATCTGGTTGATCGGATTATAACCTTTTTCAACAAGAGCTTCGTATACAAGCTTTAATGTGTTTTCAAGCTTATCATCATTTTCCTTGATTGCGGAAAATTCCATTGTACGATCCTGCATTTTTCTCAGCTCCTTTTAATTACTTCTGCATGAATGCTGATAAATGATAATATATCATATTCAATACCTATAACTATTATACCTCATTATTTCAAAAATAACAAGACCTGTGCAAAATATTGGGCGTTTTACACAATAAAAAGTTCACAATTTTGTGCTTGATTACCTTGCTGAAAGAAAAATACAGTAGAAAACCGAGGTTCGGCGTATCAGCCTCTAAGCTCTGCGCCTGCTTCTGACAGAGCCTTGATGACCTTCTGCATGATCTTGTCAGCCTGCTCGTCGTTGAGTGTGCCATCGTGCGAACGCAGAGAGAGCGCATAGGATATGCTCTTCTTGCCCTGTGCGATCTGCTCGCCCTTGTATATGTCGAACAGCGTCACGCTCTCGAGTGTTGCGCCTGCTGCCTTGCGGATAGTCTTTTCGATGACAGCCGCGGGAAGCTCGTCGTCGCAGATGAGTGAGAGGTCGCGGGTGGTGGCGGGGAACTTGGGCAGGGGAGTGTATGTCTTCTGCTCGGCACAAAGCTCCATAAGCTCGGGGATGTTCACCTTTGCAGCGTAAGCACGGCAGCCGATGCCGTAGTTCTCAAGAGTCTCGGGGTGCAGCTCACCGAATATCGCGATCTCCCTGCCTTCGATGGAAGCGACAGCAACTCTGCCGGGGTGGAATGCCGATACCTCGCCGAATACGGTATTCTCGTCGGGACGGCTGTACTCAACGCCCGATGCACCGCACTTGTCGAGCAGCTCTTCAACTATACCCTTGATGGTGTAGAAGTCGATCTTGCCCGCTGTGTCATAGATGCCAACGCCGAGACGCTCGGGCTCTTCGGGGAGAACGCTGCCCTCAACGGGAATGTACTCGCTGCCCAGCTCGAAAGCATAGCAGTCTGCGTTGCGGTAGCTGTAATTGCGGGCAAGCACTTCCATAACGGAGGGGATAATGCTTGTACGCATAACGCTCGTGTCCTCGCCGAGGGGGTTGCTGATGACAACGGTGTTCCTGAGCTTGCTGTCCTCGGGGAGTCTTATCTTATCGAAATACTTGGGGCTGATGAAGGAGAATGTAGTGATCTCGTTGATGCCCATGCCGAGCATAGCGGCGGTAACGGTGCGATCGAACTTCTGCTTGCGGGTGAGCTTTGCATTTGCAACGCCGCGCACGATGGTGTTGGGAATGTTGTTGTAGCCGTAAAGTCTTGCAACTTCCTCGGCAAGGTCGCTGCCGCATTCGATGTCTATGCGGTAGTAGGGAGCGTATGCCTTGTTGTCCTTGATCTCAAAGCCCAGACGGGTGAGGTATTCCTCCTGCTGTGCAGCGGGGATATCGGTGCCTAAGAAGCCGTTGATCCAGTCGGGATCGAATTCAACGCCCTTTCTGACCTTGTCCGACTTGTCGCAGTCGATGTAGGTGCGTACTACCTCACCGCAGCCCAGCTCTTCAACAAGCTCGAAAGCTCTCATGAGCGAGTAATAGCAGTTCTCGGGGTCAAGACCCTTTTCGTAGCGTGCCGAAGCGTCTGTTCTCATGCCGAGCTTCTTGGCGGTGGTGCGGACGGAAGCACCGTCGAACATCGCAGACTCGAATACGACTGCTGTGGTGTCTTCCATGATGCCGCTGAACTCGCCGCCCATAACGCCCGCAACAGCGATGGGCTTGTTCTTGTCAGCGATGACGAGCATTTCTTCCGAAAGCTCACGCTCAACGCCGTCGAGAGTGGTGATCTTCTCGCCCGCCTTTGCGTTGCGGATGTTTATCTCTGCGCCGTCAACATATCTCAGGTCGAAAGCGTGCATCGGCTGCCCGTATTCGAGCATAACGTAGTTCGTGATGTCAACGAAGTTGTTGATGGGACGAACGCCGCTTGCACGGAGCCTTTCTCTCATCCAGCGGGGAGAAGGTCCTATCTTTACGTTCTTCACATAGCCGCCCATGTAGCGTGAGCAAAGCGCGGGGTTGTGTATCTCTACTTTCATGATCTCGTTGATATCGCCGTCGATGCCCTTGAAGGTCGGCTCCTTGATGTTGACGGGAACGTTGAAGGTAGCTGCCGCTTCTCTTGCAAGACCCGTAACAGACAGACAGTCGGGGCGGTTTGAGGTTATCTCGAACTCAACGATGTCGTCGTTGAAGCCGATAGCCTCGCGGATATCCATGCCGGGAACCTTTTCGCAGTCGTCGCCTAAGATGAATATGCCGTCCTCGATGGCATAGGGGAAGTCGTGCAGGGTAAGACCCAGCTCTTCAAGAGAGCAGAGCATACCGTTTGAAGCCTCGCCGCGGAGCTTGCCCTTGGTGATCTTCACCTGCTTGCCCTCGTGCAGAACGGTGGACTTGTGCTTTGCGGCGGGGACGTAGTCGCCCTTCTTTACGTTCTGAGCGCCTGTAACGATCTGAACGGGCTCGCCTTCGCCCACGTCGATCTGGCATATGAACATATGGTCGGAATTGGGGTGGGGCACGATATCGACAACGTGACCTACCACAACATTTGAAAGGTAGTCGCCTTCCTTTGCTGCACACTCTACCTTTGATCCGCTGAGTGTCATCTCATCGCAGAATTTTTTTACATCGCACTTGCAGTCAACATAGTCCGCAAGCCATCTCATTGAAAGATCCATTTATTATTTACCTCCGTTAGTACGGACTCTGCGTCCGTATTCATGTGTTATCTGTCTTTATCCTGTCGGCGGGGATATGCGCCGCAAAAAGCCTGCACATCTCGGCAAATGCCTGCGCCTCCTCGCCCTGTCTGCCTATCTTCATGATAAGGTATCTTTTGCCGCCCGACGTGATAACAAAGCGGTAGTTTTTCTTTCCGCTTCTGCTGTCAACGAACGATGCCGCTTCAACAAGCTCTATATCGCTGTAGCCGATAAAGTAAGCGTTGGCAGCTTCAAGAAATCCGTCGCGCAGAAAGAAATAGCAGGGAAGCACGCTTTCGGCGCATGACTCGCATTCGGCGTTGAGGTCGGCGGGAAAGCTTTTTTTCAGCTGCCTGTATTTTATCCCCAGCCTTATCCGCGCATAAAGCATTATTATAAAGAATATCCCGAGAGCAAATGTCAAAGCCCTTACGGGTGCAAAAAACGCAGACACTGCCATCGGCAAGGCTGTTATGATGATCGACTTGTCGAGTGACCGAAGCCTTGCTTTTTTTAACCTGTCAAACATATCTTGATCTCCCGTGCCATGAAAAAGCAGTCGGTGTATCACAGCCGCTTTTCCGTAATGTCAACGTCCTCTCCGAGATGGGCGCTGAGCAGCGACATGAATTTTTCGTAGTTGGCGATAGTCTCGTCGTCTATCCTCGCCATGCCGCTTCCGAAATCATTGAATATTATCGGCATTGCGCTGCCCGCCATATTTTTCGTGACGATGTTCACGGTACGTCCGTCGCGTGATGCGGCAACGTCATGCCTGTCGCTTTTGGTCTTTATGCTTTTTACCGACCTGATATCATCGTACTTTATCATGCGGGCGTTGAAGGGATCGACAAGGTGGGTCGGCAGAAAGAAGTATTTCCCCGCCACCTGATCGTCAGGGTCGCAGTTGTCAACGTCAAGCTCCAGCGAACCGGGATAATCCTGCTCCATCTGCTTAATGCTGCGGCTGATATGTATGAGTGATGATATCATCAGCACCGCAAACAGCGCGCAAAAGCCGAAGAGTACCCAGCCCATGGTATACTTCATGGCGATGGCGAAGGTTGCGATCAGGAACAGGACGATAACGCCCGAGCCGAGCAGAGCGCCTTTTTTCTTTTTTGCGATAGCTTGTCTGTACATAAGCATACCTTTCCGTTATCAGAACTGGTTGAGGAACCTCATATCGTTTTCGTAGAGCAGACGCATATCGTTTATGCTGTAACGTCCCATAGTTATACGCTCAAGACCGATGCCGAACGCAAAGCCTGAGTAAACGTTGGGGTCGATGCCGCACTCTTCAAGCACCTTCGGGTGTACCATGCCTGCGCCGAGCAGCTCAACGTAGCCCTCCTGCTTGCACATGGAGCAGCCCTTGCCGCGGCAGTTGAAGCACATAAGGTCTACCTCTGCCGAAGGCTCGGTGTAGGGGAAGTGGTGGGGACGGAACCTCAGCTGAGTCTCCTCACCGTAAAGTCTGCGGAGCAGCAGCTCGAGAGTTCCCTTGAGGTCAGCCATAGTGATGCCCTTGTCGATAACAAGTCCCTCGATCTGGTGGAAGAGGGGAGAGTGTGTAGCGTCAACGGCGTCGGAGCGGTAAACTCTTCCGGGGCTGATTATGCGGATAGGAGGCTTGCGCTCTTCCATAGTGCGTATCTGAACAGAGGATGTCTGTGTTCTGAGCAGAACGTTCTCGTTGATGTAGAATGTATCCTGAGTGTCGCGGGCAGGGTGGTGCTTTGGCATATTCAGAGCCTCAAAGCAGTAGTGGTCTGTCTCTACCTCGGGTCCTTCAACGATGTCAAAGCCCATGCCGAGGAATACCTCCTCTACCTCTGCAAGAGTGGCGTTCAGCGGGTGAGCCTTTCCGAGACGGGGGGCTTTTCCGGGAAGAGTAACGTCGATGCGCTCTGTCTCCAGCTTGAGTGCTGCCGCCTTCTTCTTGATGCTGTCCTGAGCCGAGCTTATCGAAGCTTCTATGTCGGCTCTGACCTTGTTTGCCAGCTGACCGATAACGGGTCTTTCTTCGGGAGAAAGCTTGCCCATCTGCTTTAAGATGGCAGTGATCTCGCCCTTCTTTCCGAGAAACCTGACTCTGATGTCGTCGAGAGCTTTAAGGTCGCCCGCCTTTGAAAGCTCCTCGCGGGCTTTCGCCTCGATAGCCTTTAACTGTTCTGTCATGTTCTATTCCTCCAATATAATAATTTGCATGATCCCGTGACTGCTCCGATGCAGATGCGGATATAAAAAAAGCCCTGCCCCAATACGGGACAAGACATCGCTTGCTTATAAACCACCCATATCGTCCGAGAGCCGTCACTCCCATCACCCTTAACGCGGGCAACGTCCCTGCCTACTGCAATACAAAGCGCAAGCCTTGCCAAAGCGCAAGCTTTGCCGTTCAGCAGGACCGCTCACGGGTGAAATTCAGCTTGCAGACTGTCGGAAGCGCGCTTCCAGCCGATGGCGCACTCTCTCTTTCGGACTTTTGCCGACAAGCTTACTGTGTCCGATCACAGCGTTTTACAAAATGTACAAGATAATTATAGCACACAAACAGCCGCCTTTCAAGGACTTAACAGAAATTTTACATAATCCCGCGAATTTTATGCCGATAAACGGGGGAGAGGTGTGCTTTTTTGAAAAATACACTTGACATATGGTCTTCTTTGTGTTATTATAATAAAGTATTGGTCAATAACGCAGAAGCGGTGAGCTTTTGCTTATGCCAACTATATTATGTAAAGGAATGATTCTTCAAATGGTAAGAGCAATCGTAGGCGCAAATTGGGGCGACGAGGGCAAGGGCAAGATCACTGATATGCTCGCGCAGGAGTCTGATATAGTTATCCGCTTTCAGGGCGGCGCAAATGCAGGTCACACTATTGTAAATAATTACGGTAAGTTTGCGCTGCATACTCTGCCGTCGGGCGTGTTCTCTCAGAACACCGTCAATATAATCGGCAACGGCGTGGCACTTGATATCCCCAAGCTGTTCAGCGAATATAATTCCGTTGTGGAAAAGGGCGTGCCCGCTCCCAAGCTCCTCATCTCCGACAGAGCACAGATAGTTATGCCCTATCACGTTCTCTTCGATCAGTATGAGGAAGAGCGTCTCGGAAAGGCAAGCTTCGGTTCCACAAAGAGCGGTATCGCTCCCTTCTATTCCGATAAGTATGCAAAGATAGGCTTCCAGGTGCAGGAGCTTTTCGATGAGGATTACCTTAAAGAAAAGATCGCAAGAGTGTGCACACAGAAAAACGTTCTGCTCAAGTATCTTTACAATAAGCCCGAGATAGATCAGGCTGAGCTTTTCAACACCCTTGTTGAGTACAGAAAGATGATCGAGCCTTATGTGGCTGATGTTTCCCTCTTCCTGAACAAGGCTCTGAGCGAGGGCAAGACCGTCCTCCTCGAAGGTCAGCTGGGCTCTCTGAAGGACTCCGACCACGGTATCTACCCGATGGTAACTTCTTCTTCCACACTGGCAGCTTACGGCGCTATCGGCGCAGGTATCCCGCCTTATGAGATCAAGCAGATCATCACCGTTTGCAAGGCTTATTCTTCCGCAGTAGGCGCAGGCGCATTCGTTTCCGAGATCTTCGGCGATGAGGCTGACGAGCTGAGAAGACGCGGCGGCGACGGCGGTGAGTACGGCGCTACCACCGGCAGACCCAGAAGAATGGGCTGGTTCGACTGCGTGGCTTCCAAGTACGGCTGCCGTATGCAGGGCGCTACCGATGTTGCATTTACCGTTCTCGATGTACTGGGCTATCTTGATAAGATCCCCGTATGCGTAGGCTATGAGCTGGACGGCAAGGTCATAACCGAATTCCCGACCACCCGCGAGCTCGAGCGCTGCAAGCCTGTTATAGAGGTACTCGACGGCTGGAAATGCGATATCCGCGGCATCCGCACCTATGAGGAACTCCCCGAGAACTGCCGCAAGTACATAGAGTTCGTAGAGAGCAAGATAGGCTACCCGATCACAATGGTCTCCAACGGACCCAAGCGTGAGGATATCATTTACAGAAAGTCCTCCCTCAAATAAGAAACATATGCTCTCCGTACCCGATGTGGTGCGGAGAGCTTTTTTGTTATATTTGCCGAACAAACTGCAAATGTAATCGTTTTTATGCGAGTTTTATAAAAAATGAAGAAAAACTTTGGTAAAACTATTGATTTCGCAGACGGGCTGTGCTATAATACTATATGGATGCAAAAGCGTCCTGCGAATATTGTATGATCTTTTAAGGAGTGTGTTTTGAAATGATGATGAAAAGATTTATCTCGGGTCTTTCCGCTGCGGCTATCGCTGCTTCCTGCATGGCAATAGGCGCTTCCGCCGAAGCTCCCGTAGAGAATGAATTTTACGCTGCAACAGGTAAGTGGGTAATTACTTACAGCGGTGAGAAGATGCTCGCTGATGTTGCCAAGGCTGTTGACCCCGAGGGCGAAGACTGGAACAAGGACGCTAAGGGACAGCTGGTAGGCTATACCAATCCCGAGACAGGTGAGGTAGATAACTATAACTTCGGCTGCAATATACAGGTCGGACACGCTAAGAAGGAAATCGTTACCATTAAGGTAAAGAGCACCAAGGATAATATCTTCGACGGCGAAAAGGTCACCAATGAGGCATATATGTACACCGTACAGGCTTCGTGGAACGGCGATTCGCCCGCTGACTATAAGGAAGGCTGGACTCATACCTATAACGCAGACGGCGAAAAGGTAATGGCTGCGGGCGCAGGCGATATAAACGGCTGGAACTCCGGCTCTACCAAGTTCAACGGCAACTGGGCTCAGCTCACCCTTACCGACGATGACCTCGCTGCACTTACCTTTGAAGTCACCATCGAGGCTGACTCCAAGACCAAGTGGGAGTATCATCCCTACAGTGCAGAGTCTGCTGCCGATTATCAGTATATCCTCTTCAACTTCGGCGCCAACGGTATGTTCGCTGCTGACAGCGTAACAGGCGACGGCACTGCCAAGACTCAGTCCTCCGACGGCTCAAACTCCGTTGTCGTAGACGGCGATTACATCAACAAGCAGATCCCCGGTGCAGTCTGCAAGCCCGAGGAGAAGAAGTATACCTCCATCAAGAAGGCTAAGATCACCGTAAAGGGTACCCCCGCTTACACAGGCAAGGCTCTCAAGCCTTCCATCACTGTCAAGCTCGATGGCAAGACCTTAAAGAGCGGCACCGACTTTACCGCTAAGTACAAGAACAACACCAAGCCCGGCAAGGCTACAGTTACCGTTACCGGCAAGGGCAGCTACATCGACAGCGCTTCCAAGAGCTTCATCATAGTTCCCAAGAAGCCCGCAAAGCCCACCGTAAAGGCAGGCAAGAAGCAGCTGACAGTTACCCTTAAAAAGGATAAGCTCGCAACGGGCTACCAGATCACCTACGCTCTGAACAGCAAGTTCAAGTCTGCAAAGAATGTAAACATTGCAAAGAACTCGACAGTCAAGAAGACCATCAAGAAGCTCAAGGGCGGCAAGAAGTACTATGTAAAGAGCCGTTCCTACATCAAGGTCGGCAAGACCAAGTATTACGGCAAGTACAGCGCTGCAAAGGCTGTGACCGTAAAGAAGTGATCTTGATCTTTTAAATAACAAAACGGACGATCCGCAAAAAGATCGTCCGTTATTTTTTGATGTGTTTACGCAAAATAAAAACAGGGACGCCGAAGCGCCCCTGTATTGTTCATAAGATGAAAAGCTTACGCTCTTTCAACCTTGCCCGATCTCAGGCATCTGGAACAAGCGTAAACGTGACGGGGAGTGCCGTTAACTAACGCCTTTATTCTCTTTACATTGGGCTTCCAGGTCCTGTTGGTTCTTCTGTGGGAATGGGATACCTTGATACCGTATACGACCTGCTTGCCGCAGTACTGACACTTTGCCATTAAAAAAGCACCTCCTTACTAATCGTGCATACTAACATTCGACTTAATGGCTGAATGCACTGATATGCACAAACCATTACAACAGATAATATTATATCACATGAAAAATCAAAATGCAAGTGTTTTTTGAAAAAACATTTGAACTTTTTGTTAATTCAAGACTTGTTTTTAATTGTAGTTAAAAAGTTATGAAGAATTCAAACTAATGCTTGCATTCCTTTTCGGAATGGTGTATAATAAATAATGTATATTGAAATTTAACTTGACCTTCGGAAAGGAAAGTATGCAAAATGATTTCTGCTATAAGAAGCGGTGATCCGCAGGAGATCATCATAACGATAGGCGTATACCTCATGATAATCCTGCTCATCACCCCTATACACGAATGCGCTCACGCATGGGCGGCAAAAAAGCTCGGCGATGATACAGCGAGCTTACAGGGACGTATCACTCTTAATCCCATAGCACACATGGATCCCATCGGCACGATACTTATGGTGCTGGTAGGCTTCGGCTGGGGCAAGCCCGTGCCGATAAATCCGCTGCGCTTTAAAGGCAATATGCGTAAAGGCGTTGCGCTGACAGCCCTCGCGGGACCTCTTTCCAATATAATAGCGGCGATAATCGGCATAACGGTATCAAAGTTCAGCTGGTACGCATGGTACTCGGCTAACGAGTCCGCTATACTCGCGGGAGAAAAACCTGTTACTGCCGCTTACTGGCTTTACATGATATTTCAAGTCTTCGCTTCCGTAAATGTGGGACTGGCGGTGTTCAATATGATACCCATACCGCCCCTTGACGGACAGAAGGTGCTGAGCTATTTCACAAGCAAGAAATTCGACAGGTTCTTCTATCAGAACCAGATGCTGCTGACGCTTGCACTTTTCGCTCTGCTTAATACCCCCGTTCCGGGTATGCTTAGAAACCTTGTCTACACGGGTCTTTATAAGCTCACCTTCTTTGTGGACATCATTGCAAAGGCGGTATTCCATTTACCATGAGCGAACTGACATTCAGGCTTGAAGCTTTTGAGGGTCCTCTGGATCTGCTGCTTCACCTTATCATCAAGCACAAGCTGAACATTTATGATATAGAGATTTCGATGCTGCTTGACCAGTATCTTGAGTACATCGACTCGCTTGATGAGCAGGATTTCGATGCGGCGGGAGACTTCCTTGCGATGGCGGCAAGGCTTGTTTACATCAAGACCTGTTCGCTCCTCCCGCAGGCGGAAGAAGCCGAGGAGATGAAGAAGGAGCTTCAGGGCGAGCTGATCGAGTATTCGGTCTGCAAGGAAGCTGCGGCGCGTCTGAGGCGCGAATGCGTCTACGGCGATGTTTTTGTCCGCCCGCCCGAGAAGATACCCGTCAACATGACCTTCACGGGCAATATGCCCGCCGAAGCGCTGATAGATGCCTACATGGGCATGACGGCAAAGGCGCGTAAAATGCGTCCCGTCCGTGCCGGGCAGTTCTCACCCATAGTGGCATCACGCATAGTTACCGTTACTTCCAAGATAGTATACGTTCTCAAAAAGCTCTACAAGGTCGGCGAATGCACTGTGGCGGAGCTTTACGATAACATCACCGACAAGTCGGCTCGTGTGGCGACCTTTCTCGCAGTGCTGGAGCTTGCAAAGTCGGGCAGGATATACTTGAACGAAGACAACACGCTGATATGCTTCAACAAGGAAACTCCCCGCAGGCATTCAAAGCAGCCCTTTGTCGATGAACAGCCCGCTCCCGTTCCCCAACCCGCCCCCACACAGCAGCCGGCGGGATTACCCGCACCTGAACCCGAGGTCGAGATCAAGCCCGAGCCTGCTCCCGAACCCGCACCCGCACAGCAGCCTACGGAATCACCCGCACCTGCACCCGAGGTGGAGTTCAAGCCCGAGCCGGAGCCCGCTCCCGAACCCGAGGTCGAGTTCAAGCCCGAACCCGAGCCTGCTCCCGAACCCGTACATATTACAAAATACGCGCTGGAATCTGTCGGAAGGACACATTCGCTGGCAGTTCCCGTGTACATAGAAGTCCCCGCCGAAGAAACGGCGGAGGATCTCCCGACACCCGATGAGATCCCCTGCATAGCCGAGATCCCGGCTTGCAGCGCCGAACAAACGGAGGCTGCCGAAGTATCCTGCTCTGCAAAGGACAACAGATTCTCCGCCCGATGCAGGTGGGGATATCCCGCGCAGACCTCAAATTGCTGGAGCTATTGGAGGGAAAGAATATGACTGATAAGAATAAGCTTGCGGCACAGCTCGAAGCGGTGCTGTTTGCAAGCGGAGACCCGATGAGCACCGTTAAGCTCTGCGAGGCTCTGAACGTTCCGAAAAACGATCTTTCCGAAGCTGTGGAGTGTCTTGATGAAAGATATTCTCAGCCCGAAAGCGGCATTGAGCTGCTCCGCCTTGACGGGGCTTATCAGCTTGCTGCGAAAAAGGAGTACGCCGAGGGCGTGAAGAACGCGCTTGAGATCAAAAAAAGTGCGAACCTTTCCCCCGCGGCTATGGAAGTGCTTACTATCGCAGCTTACAACCAGCCTGTAACAAAGGCTTTCGTCGAGCACGTCAGAGGCGTGGATTCCTCGAGTGTCGTAAATTCGCTCGTGGAAAAGGACCTGCTCTGCGAAACGGGAAGGCTCAATCTACCCGGCAGACCCGTCGCATACAAGACTACCGACAATTTTCTCCGCGCATTCGGGCTGTCGTCGCTTGACGATCTCCCCGAGCTCCCCGAGCGCCGCGAGCAGATGACGCTCGATGACGTTATGAACAACGAAGCTGCCGAAGAGGAAAAATGACCCCCATAAGGAGACCAACATGAAGGAGAATATAATGAGATCTTACAATGAGAAGATAAAGACACCCGATTTCGCGGCGAGCTTCTTTTGGAAAGGCTTTGCGCTGTTTTTGATGGGCGTGGTGGTCGGATTCCTGATAGCGCCCGTAAAGAAGGGGCTGAGGGTAGGCTGCGGCAACGGCTGCAATAACGGCAACAACAGCCCCGTCACCGACAACGAATGCACGATAGAGGGAAGCGTTGACTGCGGTGACTGCTGCGATAACTGATAAAAGATCTTAATGAAAGGAGCGGCGGCTATGGCGATAGTCGGGCTGATATTCAGGGTGATCGGCTGGGTGCTGCTGTCGCTTATCCTGCTTTTGATAATACTTCTGCACTTCTCGGCTGTGGTCAGGGTGCATATCGCTGCTGACGGTCTCAGGTGGAATGTGAAGTATCTGGGGCTCACCTTGGCACCGAGGAAGAAGAAGTCCAAAAAAACGGACAAAAAAGAAGACGCTCCCTCGGAGGTCTATGATGAGATAGATGATGAGATTGCCGACCTCGACCTCGGGGAAGACGATCTCGAAAGCGACATAGAAAAGCTTGAGGACAAGCAGCCCGATGCGCCTTCCGAGCCTTCGGAGGACGAGCCTGCCGACTCTGCCGAGACAAAGTCCGAAAGCTCCGTGAAGGCTGATAAACGATCGAAAAAAGAGAGCGTCAAAAAAGACAAGCCTAAAAAGGAAAAGTCCAATAAAACGGACAGCAAGAGAAACGAAGGCGGGCTTCGCGCAAAGATAGACGGGCTCAGGAGCAAGTACGCGATGATAAAGCCCTACATACCCTATACCTGGAAGATGTTCAAAAAGCTGCTCAAGATCATTCGCATACGCATAGACGATGTGCGCTTGACGGTCGGCAGAGAGGACGCTCACGAAGCCGCGATCTTCTACGGACAGACGCAGGCGGCGGTAAGTCAGCTGCTGACGCTACTCGCGGGAATGTTCACCGTAAAGGTGAAAAAGTGCGATATAAACTGCCGCTTTGCCGAGAATTATTTTTACGGCAGCGCCGATCTTTCGGTACGCCTGCGCCCCTCAACGGCAGTATGGATAGTCCTGCTCATCGCATTCAATGCGGCGGGCATTTGGATAAGACAAAAGCTTGCGTCAAGAAAGGCTCTGAAGTCTGCGGCACAGGCGTGAACGTGTAAACAAAAGCGGGTCTGCACATAAAGATCCCGCGTGATATAAAGGAGTAATTGATATGAGTGATCCTACAAAGCTTGAAGCACTGGTGAAGTCGGCTATGCAGAAGGCGAGAGAAGTCGCCGAGAGCGAGACCGTTGTCGGCAAGCCTATCGTAGCACCCGACGGCACGATGATCGTCCCTGTCTCCAAAGTTTCCTTCGGCGTGGCATCCGGCGGCACCGATCTCGGTCAGGATAAAAACGGCTTCGGCGGAGGCTCGGGCGCGGGCATTACCATCTCACCGCTGGCGTTCGTGGTAATCCGCAACGGCGAGACCAAGCTTTTACAACTGACGAACAATACCCCCTATCAGAACGCTATGGTGAACGTTATCCCCGAGGTCGTTGACAAGATCATTGATTTTGTCGATAAAAAGACATCTGTCGAAGACGCAGATACAACAGAGGAATAATTTACAACGCCCGCTGCACGAATGACGGGTGATAAAGCTGCACATTCTATTCCCGAGATCATTTTTCGAGGAGAGATGCAGCTTGAAGAACAACAGAAACATATTTATATTCACACTGCTGTGCGCCATGCTTATAGTTATGATGGCACAGCCCGTGTTTGCTCACGGTGAGGAGCTTTCGACCTCGGCACGCTCTGCCGTTGTCATTGATTCGGCTACGGGGGCTGTCATGTTTGAGCAGAACTCCCGTGAACGCCTTCCGATGGCGAGCACCACAAAGATAATGACCGCCCTTATCGCGATAGAGCACGGCGACCTCGACCGTGAGTTTACCGTTGACAGTGATGCGATAAAGGTCGAAGGCTCGTCTATGGGGCTGCGTGAGGGCGACCGCGTTACCATGCGGACGCTCGTCTGCGGTATGCTCCTTCCGAGCGGCAACGATGCGGCAAATGCGGCGGCGGCCAGGATATCTGGGAGCGTCGAGGGCTTTGTGCGGCTAATGAATGAACGCGCGGCTGAACTGGGGCTCGAAGATACTCACTTTGTGACACCCTCGGGGCTTGACGACTACACCGATGAGCATTATTCGACCGCTTACGATATGGCAAGGCTCGCAGCTTATGCCATGCGAAATGATGAGTTCAAAGCGATATGCTCGCAGCAGAGCATAAAGGTGAGCTTCGGCGACCCGCCCTCGGACAGATGGCTCACCAACACCAACAGGCTGCTCGGCAGCTGCGAGGGTATAGTAGGTGTTAAGACGGGCTTTACCGATAAGGCACGCAGATGTCTTGTCTCCGCCTGCGAAAGAAAGGGCGCACGCCTGATATGCGTTACGCTGAACGACCCCGACGACTGGCGCGACCACGCGGCGCTTTATGACAGCTGTTTTTCCCGCACAGAATGTGTGAAGCTGCCCGCATCGGGCAGGTGCTTTGATGTGCCCGTGGCAGGCGGCAGCGAGGATACCGTCAGCGCCCGCAGCGATGAACTGAACGTCACGCTTCCCAAGGGCATAGCAATTGAGACAAAGGTCTGCCTTGCACCCTTTGCGGCAGCGCCCGTAAGGAAAGGCGAACAGCTCGGCAGCGTGATGTATTACCTTGACGGAAGGCTGATAAAGACGCTGCCAGTTAAGGCGGAGCAAAGCGTTCCCGCGAGAAAGCGTGAGAAGAACGAATGGAAGAAGCTGCTCATTGGAGTTGAAAAGCTTCTTGAAAGATTTGGCTAGTATAACGGGCGAACGCCGCCCGTACATAAATACCCGATGGGATATCGGTAAGGAGAGTTAAAATGGAAAAGATCAGATTGCAGAAGATAATCGCAGACAGCGGTGTGTGCTCGCGCAGAAAGGCAGAGCAGTTCATCGAGCAGGGAAGAGTAAAGGTAAACGGAAGACCCTGTTCGCTCGGCGACAAAGCCGACCCTGCAAAGGACATCATCACCATCGACGGTGAAAGGGTGATCTTTGAGCGTAAGAAGTCTTACAGGTATATTATGCTCAACAAGCCACGCGGTTATGTGACCACCATGAGCGATGAGCTTGACAGAAAATGCGTCACCGAGCTGCTCGAAGGTGTTGAAGAGCGCGTGTATCCGATAGGAAGGCTCGATAAAAATTCCGAGGGTCTGCTGCTGTTTACAAACGACGGCAAGCTTGCAAACGATATAATGCACCCCTCAAAGCATATCTCAAAGACCTACCGCGTGACCGTCCGCCCCGACATCGACGATGAAACGCTGGTCAAGCTTTCCGAGGGCGTTATGATAGACGGCAGGATGACGCTGCCTTGTACCGTGCTGGTGCTTGAAAAACAGCCGGGCAGGGTGGTACTTCAGATGACGATAACCGAGGGCAGGAACAGACAGATACGCAAAATGTGCGAGGCTGTGGGACTGGAGGTCGCAAGGCTTAGGAGAAACTCAGTCGGTCCGCTGAAGCTCGGAATGCTCAAGCCGGGTGAATGGCGCGATCTTAAACCCGATGAGCTCAGAGCTCTCCACAACGCGATAACTAAGGCGGAACAGACCAAAAAGCCCCGCAAAAAATGATAAATGTGTATCAATTGTTAAAAAAAATGATTGTAAACGTAAAAGTTGATTTTTTTCGACGGCTTGCGCTTGATAAATCTAATGTATTATAGTATAATAGTTAAGTGTGGTCATTTATGACCGCTTGATAGGAGGAAGAAGAATGGCTGAATTTTCAAATCCTGCCGAGCTTGCCGCCGCAGCTGCTGCCGCAAGTGACGCAAAGACCAGGCTTACATATCTTTTTGACGGGGGCAGATATACCGAGCTCGATGCTTACGCTTCAAACGGCGATAAGCTCTCGGGCGTAGTTACTGCTTACGGCTATACCGACGGCAATCCCTGCTATGCTTTTTCTCAGGACGTTTCCGTAAACAAGGGCGCTCTGAATAAGGCACAGGCTGATAAGATCGCAAAGATCTATGACCTTGCCGCCAAGACGGGCGTTCCCGTTGTCGGTATCTATGATTCCTGCGGCGCGGATCTTTCCGACGGTCAGCAGGCTCTCACCGCTTACGGCGAGCTTCTGCTCTGTATGTCCAATCTGTCGGGCGTAGTTCCCCAGATCGCTGTTGTGGCGGGCGTTTGCTCGGGCACATCGGCACTCATGGCAGAGTCGGCAGACTTCGTTGTTATGGCAAAGAACGGCGAGCTTTACAGCGCTCCCAATGCGGATATAGAGTCCTCGAGCGAGAATGCTCTCAGGAACGGTACCGCAGCACTGGGCGCCGAGACCGATAAGGAAGCTGTTGAGGCTGCAAAGCAGCTGCTCTCCAGACTCCCGATGAACAATCTTTCGCCTATCCCCATGTATGAATTCGAGCAGCCTGCCGCTGCGGACAAGACTCCCGAGGCTATCGCCGACAAGGGCAGCCTTTGCGAGCTTTACGCAGAATACGGCAAGGCTTCTTATACAGCGCTTGCAACTCTCGGCGGTGCGACAGTGGGTATCGTTGCGACCAACAAGGCAGCGGCAAAGCTTAACTGCCGCGACTGCACAAAGATCGCAAGATTCGTTCGCTTCTGCGATGCTTTCGCTGTTCCTGTGATAACTCTCGTTGATACCGAAGGCTTTGAGGGCAGCACCGAGACCGAGACTATGGGCGCGGTAAAGAGCATGGCAAAGCTTGCTCACGCTTATGCTGAGGCTACCACCGCCAAGATCTCCGTCGTTACAGGCAGAGCTTACGGCGCAGCCTTTATCGCACTCGCGGGCAAGGGCGCGAACGCAGATCTTTCCTATGCGACCGATGACGCTGTTATCACCGCACTGGATCCCATCACCGCTGCCGAGTTCTTCTATCACGATGAGCTCAAGGGCGCCGGAGACCTCAAGGACAAGAGAGCGTCACTCGCTGCACGCTACGCAGTTGAAGAGGGAAGCCCCGTTGTGGCGGCTGCAAAGGGCTGCATCGACGGCGTTGTAACTGCTGCTTCTGTAAGAGATACTCTTATCTCCGCAGTTGAGATACTCGCGGGCAAGCGCGTTTCCAGACTTCCTAAGAAGCACAGCAATATCCAGCTTTGATCTGATCTGCCCTTTTGAGAGGTGCTTGTGATGAAATGTATTATATGCGGCTCGGAGAACATAGAAACTGTTGATACCGTCATCTCTGATTTCGTGATGGATCGCATCACCGATGATTTCAGACCCGATTGCGGCATGAACAGACCCGTGAAGCTCTGCTTTTGCAGAGACTGCACCTTTGCTTTCTACGACCACAGGATAACCGATGAAGAATGTGACAGGCTTTATGATAAATACCGCGGTCCCGAATATCAGAAAACGCGCGAAAAGCATGAATGCTGGTATACCGAAAAGGTCAATCGCGCTCTGAACGAAGATGAACTCGGGCTGAGGGAACAGAAACGTGTCATCAATGAGATCGTAAAGAAGAACATGGATCACGAGCTTCGCGTTTCGCTCGATTACGGCGGTAATGAAGGCAGGACATACTTCAAGAGGATAGGTACAAAGGAACGCTATGTCTTTGATATATCGGGAATACCTACCATAAAGGGCGTTAAGGGCATCTCTGATTTTGATGAGCTGAGAGAGCATGAGTATGACTTTATAATGTGCAATCATCTTTTTGAACATCTCGCCGAACCTGTTGAAATGCTCGAAAGGATAGGCAGCCTCGGGAATAAGGACACTGTATTTTATATAGAAGTCCCGAGCGAGAATCCCTTTACGGGCAGGAATAAGTTCTCATTTACAAAGAACCTCAGAATGCTGGCGGATCCGCTGTTCAATAATATAAGACTTGCGACATATTACCTGAAGAAAAGGCGCTCTCCGTTCATGCCAATGAACGAGCATATCAATTTTTATACCGTCAGGTCTATGAGAAAGCTTGTCGGGTCATCGGGGTTTGAGGTCATTGATATCGAGGAAAATATCGAGAGGACCTGCCTCGGCGAACAGACTGTGCTTTCGGTGCTTTTTCGTCGGAAATGACGTTTCGTTCAATGAAAGTATTTCGGCAGCAGGCTGCTGCTAAAACATAAAAACCAAGAAAAGGTGGAAATACATATGAAAAGATATAATATCACTGTAAACGGTAAGGCTTATGACGTAGCTGTTGAAGAGCTTGAGGCAGGAGCTGCACCCGCACCCGTTGCTGCTGCTCCCGCACCTGCTGCCGCTGCACCCGCTCCCGCAGCAGCCGCCGCTCCCGTAGCTGACGGCACTAAGGTATCCGCACCTATGCCCGGCACTATCCTTGATGTAAAGGTCTCGGTAGGCGATACCGTTTCCGAGGGTCAGGCTGTTGCTATCCTTGAGGCTATGAAGATGGAGAACGATATCAATTCTCCCTGCGCCGGCAAGGTACTCAGCGTAAACGTAAACAAGGGTGAGACCGTTGAGACAGGCTCTATCGTTTGCGTGATCGGCTGATGCTGTTTTTCAGTAAGCAACAATTATTACCGAAAGGATTGATATATCATGGCTAAGCTGGGTATTACAGAGACAGTCCTCCGTGACGCACATCAGTCTCTTATTGCCACAAGAATGTCAATAGACGAAATGAAGCCCATTATGCAGGAAATGGATAAGATAGGCTACTACTCCGCTGAGGTTTGGGGCGGCGCTACCTTCGATGCCTGCATACGTTTCCTTAACGAAGACCCCTGGGAGCGTCTCCGCATTATAAGACGCGAGATGCCCAATACAAAGCTCCAGATGCTGTTCAGAGGACAGAATATGCTGGGCTACCGTCACTATGCCGACGACTGCGTAGAGTATTTCGTACAGAAGTCCATCGCGAACGGCATCGACATCATAAGGATCTTTGACGCGTTGAACGATATCCGCAACCTCGAGACTGCCGTTAAGGCTGCAAAGAAGGAAGGCGGACACGCTCAGATCGCTATGTCCTACACCACAGGTGATGTTTTCACCCACGAGTATTATGTAAACTATGCAAAGCAGATCGAGGCTCTCGGCGCTGATTCCATCTGCATCAAGGATATGGCAGCTCTGCTGACTCCCTATGAGGCTGACGCTCTTGTCAAGGCTCTTAAAAAGGAGATCAAGATCCCGATCCAGCTGCACACCCACTACACCACAGGTCTTGCTTCCATGTGCATAATCAAGGCTGCCGAAGCTGGCGTTGACGTTGTTGATACCGCAATGTCTCCTCTCGCACTGGGTACCTCCCACGCTCCTACCGAGTCTATCGTTGCGGCTTTCCAGGGCACCGAATGGGATACCGGTATCGACCTCGTAAAGCTGGGCGAGATCCGCGAATACTTCATGGGTCTTCGCAAGAAGTACATCGACAGTGGTCTTCTCGACCCCAAGATGCTCGCTACCGACGCCAAGGCTCTGCTCTATCAGGTTCCCGGCGGTATGCTTTCCAACCTGCTGTCTCAGCTGAAGCAGGCAGGCAAGGAAGATCAGCTTGACGAAGTTCTCGCTGAGGTTCCGCGTGTTCGCCGCGACTGCGGTTCGCCCCCGCTGGTTACTCCTTCCTCCCAGATCGTCGGCACTCAGGCTGTGTTCAATGTTATCACAGGTGAGCGCTACAAGACCGTCACCAAGGAGTTCAAGGGCGTAGTAAAGGGCGAGTACGGCAAGACCCCCGAGCCCATTGATCCCGAATTCCAGAAGATGATACTCAAGGGCGAGGAGCCCATAACCTGCCGTCCCGCAGACCTTATCCAGCCCGAGCTTGACAAGCTCCGCGAGGAGTGCGCCGAGTGGACGGAGCAGGAAGAGGATGTCCTCACCTACGCTATGTTCCCGAAGGTAGCTCCCAAGTTCTTCGAGGCACGCTGCAACAAGAAGTACGGCGTAGACGGCAAGAACTCGGACGCTGCTGCAAAGGTGCATACTGTATAATACAGAAATAAAATGACCGCTTTCGGGCTTTGGCTTGAAAGCGGTTTTTTGAATATCCCGTGAAAATTTGTTCATTTCTATTGAACTATAATTGATTTTGTGGTATAATAATCATATATATGCGATAGGAAAGAGTGAGTATATGAATAAGAAAGAGATCGCCGAGATAAAGAAAAACTTCTCCGATGACAGCGGTTTTTTTACCGTCGGAAAGGTGCTTTCGGCTTTTATCGACAGCGAAAAGAATATAAAGTATAAGGAGAACCGCCTGTATAATCTCCTGCCTTCCGATGAGGCGGAGCTTATCATGCAGCTGCTCAAAAAGACTCTTTCGGGTACGCTCGGCAAGAATCTCCGTGAGTATGCCTTCCCGAACGATCAGTATAACGATGGCGGTTCGCAGAAGCACCTCTACGATATGCTTTGCAGCAAGCTGGCAGACGATGAGCTGAATGAGGCTTTTCTTCAGCGCATTGCCGAAAAGGTCGAGTATGTTTCCACCTTTGCGGTGTTCGCGGCTCACTGCACATATTCGGTGCTGAAAAAGAACAAGAACGATGATTTTGAAGACGATGCTTCTCTCGACTATAATTTCATCATCACCGCGATATGCCCTGTTGAACTGCGTATCGACGGACTTGTATATAACGATGAGTCCTCGCGCATTGAAAAGAAGCCGACCAGCGACCGCATAATCGGTATGCCTACCGACGGCTTCCTTTATCCCGTATTCTCCGAGCGCGCGCCCGATGTCAACGCCGTGATGTGCTACTCCAAGAACTTCAAGAAGCCTAACGTGACCGTCGTGCAGGATTACCTCTGCTGCGATTTTGTAATGACCGCACCGAGCGAGAAGCAGACCTTCCAGAAGATACTCTCGAACGTTGTTGGTGAAGATCTTGATTACAGCCTTATCACCGAGGTAAACGACAAGCTCTGCGAGTTCGTTGACAGCTACACCCACGAGACCGAGCCGCCCAAGGTCGATGCCAACAAGCTCAGCTCTATACTCTGGGAGTCGGGCGTGTCTCAGGATAAGCTGGAGCTCGTCCCCAAGATATTTGAGACAGCTACCGAAAATAAGCCGCTTACCGCCGCAAACCTCATCGACCGCAAGACGGTAGTGGAGGCAGATGGCATTACCGTGAACATCGGCAAGGACTGCGTTGATAAGGTCCATACTCAGGAGATAGGCGGACGCAGATGCCTTGTCATAGCACTTGATGAAAACGTGTCCGTCAACGGTCTGCCTACGAGTAAGTGATGCTTTCATAAAGCTTACCCGCGGTTTGATCTCAAAAAAGGAGAAGGCTAATGGCTAAGAAACAGCAGAAGACCAACGTCATGCGCGTGCTCGATGCCGCTAAGATCAGCTATAACGAGTACACCTTTGACGGTGAATATACATCGGGCGTTGAGATCGCACGCGAGATGGGTCAGCCTGTTGAGCGGGTCTTCAAGACCCTTGTGACAGTCGGGAAGTCGGGTCAGCATTATGTGTTCATGGTGCCCGTTGCCGAGGAGCTTGACCTTAAAAAGGCAGCAAAGGCTGTCGGCGAAAAGTCGATAGCTATGGTAAAGTCAAAGGAGCTTCTTCCGCTGACGGGATATATCCACGGCGGCTGCTCGCCGATAGGCATGAAAAAGCAGTTCCCGACGGCGATACATGAAACTGCCGCCCAGTATGAGACTATATTTTTCAGCGGCGGCAGGATAGGCTTTCAGGTCGAAGTCGCACCCGATGATCTTTTCAAGGTCGTGCGGGTGGAAACTGCCGATCTTATTGTCGTGTGATCGGATAGCGATACTGTCACGGTCATTTGCTCTGCCGCCCCAGGCAGAGCGGCAGCTTTAGTGCTGCTTTAAATCTGAAAAAGGGGTGTTGAGTATGTACGAAATGGTTAAAGAAGCAGTTGACAAGAGGGATTTCAAGACGGTCAAGGAGACATTTGAACATCTTGAGGAAGCCGATATCGCGGATCTTATGCAGGGCTTCCATGACAACAGGGAGGTCGATGCCAAGGATATCTCTCTGCTGTTCAGACTGCTTCCGAAAGACACGGCGGCTGAGGTTTTCACCTACATGGAGACCGATATGAAGGAGCTGCTGATAAACCGCTTCACCGATACAGAGCTTGAGGATATCGTTGATAACCTCTTTATTGACGATACCGTCGATCTTATCGAGGAGATGCCCGCGAACGTGGTGCAGAGGATCCTCGCGGCTTCGGACCCGCAGTCGCGCAAGATGATAAATATGATACTCAAATACCCCGAGGACAGCGCGGGTTCCATCATGACGACCGAGTTCGTCTACATGAAGCGCGATCAGACGGTAAAGGAATGCCTTGAAAAAATACGCTCGCTCGGTATGGTCAAGGAAACGGTATATACCATCTACGTCACCGAACAGGACAGAAGGCTTGTCGGCGTTCTTTCGATACTCGACCTGCTTACCGCCGATGACGATGATATCATCGGAGATATAATGGACGAGAACGTCATAACGGCGCTGACCACCGATGACCAGGAGCAGGTGGCGGCACAGTTTGCAAAGTACGACTTCGTAGCCCTCCCGATCGTTGATAACGAAAACCGCATCGTCGGTATCGTGACCTTCGATGACGCGATGGACGTAGTTGAAGAAGAGGCTACCGAGGATATGGCGCACATGGCTGCGACCATGACATCCGAGGAAAGCTATTTCAAGACTTCCGTTATCGCCCATGCCCGCAACCGTATCGTTTGGCTGCTGGTGCTGATGCTTTCATCCACCATTTCAAGTATAATCATCGGGCATTATGAGGCTGCATTCGCCACTATCCCGCTGCTCGTCGCTTCGATCCCGACGCTTACGGGTACGGGCGGTAACTGCGGCACCCAGACCAGCACGATGGTGATACGCGGAATGAGCCTCGGCGAGATCGAGCTGAAAGACTTCTTCAAGGTAATGTTCAAGGAGCTGCGTATCTCGCTCATCGTCGGTGTGATACTCGCAGCTGTAAACTTCCTGCGTATATGTATACAGTATTCCAAAGACACGTCGGTGGATTCCGTTAAGCTCGGCATATGCGTTTCCCTTGCGATATTCGCAGCCGTCGTGATGTCAAAGCTCATCGGCTGTATCCTGCCTATGGCGGCAAAAGCGGTCAAGATAGACCCCGCCCTTATGGCAGCGCCTTTTATATCGACTATCGTTGACGCTTCAACGACGCTCGTATTCTTCAATATAGCGCTGTTGGTGTTCAATATAAAGATATGAAACACAAAGCGGTCGTCCTGAGTGGCGGCCGCTTTTTTGCAAAATAAGTTAAACAAATATCGCTATTGTCAAATATTTATGCTGTTTTTCATGTAAACAACCAATTGAAAAAACACAAGAAATAGTATATAATTATAATAGTTATGGATATATACAGTAAAGTAAGGAGAAAACAAATGTTTGGTAAGAAAGGCTCGCGGAAAAATAAGAACTACACAAGGACTTCCACCGGAAGAAAGATAAGTATGACTTCAACGTCAGGGTCCCGTCGGCAACAGGGTATACAGATGGGTAGGGGATATGGCAAGCCCAAGCCGAAATACTTCATGGACAGGATACTTGACCCGCTTGAGAAAAAGTACGGCAGGTACGCGCTGAAAGACCTGATGATGTACATAGTCGGCGGCATGGGACTGGTCTATCTTTTTAACCTGTACACCGACGCAAATCCCAACCTGGATTTCACCCTTGCAGATGTGCTCAGCTTTGACAGGGAGATGATACTGAAAGGTCAGGTGTGGAGGATATTAACCTTTATCTTCATCCCGGAGAATACAAGCGTGATATTCATAGTCTTTGAGCTGTATCTGTGCTGGCTGATAGGCGCATCGCTGCAGAAGCAGTGGGGAGCATTCAGGTTCAATACCTATTACATCATGGGAATGATAGGCTGTATAGCCGCCGGGTTTATTTCCGGGTATACCTCAAACCTGTATCTCAATATGAGCCTGTTTATCGCATTTGCGCTTTTCTTCCCAAATGAAGAGTTTCTGATCTTTTTCGTACTGCCGGTCAAGGTGAAATGGCTGGCGATAATTGACAGCGTACTGCTCGCAGCTATGTTCCTGATGGGCGGTATGCGCATAAAGATCGTTATACTTTTCTCTTTGGCAAATCTTCTGCTGTTCTTCGGCAAGGATATCTATATCGAAGTAAGGTACTTCATCAAAAAACACATGAAATAAAACTGACCGTAGCTGTCAAAATCTATTATAAGGAAGTGATCTTTTGAAAAACTCCGAAACCTATAAGGCGACCGATATGATCTCCGGCTTTAAGTGCAGACCTGGGCTTTATAACCTGAACGGCGCTTCCGCTATGTTCAAGGCGGTAAACTTCACCATACATTCTTCAAATGCTACTGGCTGTTCGGTGGTGCTGTTCCGCAGGGGCGAGACTAAGCCTTTCGCCATAATCCCTATTCCCGACAGCTACCGCATCGGAGATACATGGTCGATCATGATCTATGATCTTGATATCTATGAGATAGAATACTGCTACCGCTTCAAGGGTGAATATGCTCCCGAAAAAGGTCTGCTGTTCAACGAAAAGACGAATATCCTCGACCCTTACGCCCGCGCCGTGACGGGTCAGAGCAGGTGGGGAAAGAGATCAGGCACAGCCGATTGCTACCACGGAAGAGTCTGTACCGATAAATTCGATTGGGGCACCTTCCGCAAGAAGGATATACCGTTTGCCGACCTTGTGATATATGAGCTCCATGTGCGCGGCTTTACTCAGAGCCTTACCTCAGGCGTTAAGAACCGCGGCACGTTTGACGGCGTTATCGAAAAGATACCTTACCTCAAAAAGCTCGGCATAAATGCCATCGAGCTCATGCCCGTGTTTGAGTTCGACGAGCTTTACGAGGAACGCAGGCACGATGGCAACCTGCTGATGAATTACTGGGGCTATAATACCACCTGCTTCTTCGCACCCAATACCAGCTACACCTCGGAGATAGAGTATAACCACGAGGGCGACGAGCTGAAACGCCTTATCCGCACCTGCAACGAGAACGGTATACTCGTCTTCCTAGACGTTGTTTTCAACCATACCTCCGAGGGCAACGAGGACGGAACTATATTCTCCTTCAAGGGACTTGACAACAGCGTTTACTATATGCTGACCCCCGACGGCAAGTATGTCAATTTCAGCGGCTGCGGGAATACCATGAACTGCAACCACCCGATAGTCCAGCAGTTCATAATCGACTGCCTTCGCTACTGGGTGATAGAATACCGCGTGGACGGCTTCCGCTTTGACCTTGCATCTATACTCGGCAGAAGTGAGGACGGTACTCCTATGGAGAACCCGCCGCTGCTCAAGACGATAGCCTTTGACCCGATCCTCAGCGGCGTAAAGCTCATCGCCGAGGCTTGGGACGCAGGCGGACTATATCAGGTAGGCAGCTTCCCGAGCTGGAACCGCTGGGCTGAGTGGAACGGCAGGTTCCGCGATGACCTCAGATGCTTCCTCAAGGGGGATCACGGCATGGCTTGGTACGCCGTTCAGCGTATCACGGGTTCAGCCGACCTGTATCCTCCCGAGCGCTGGCACAATGCTTCCGTCAACTTCCTCACCTGCCACGACGGCTTTACGATGTACGACCTCTACTCCTACAATCAAAAGCACAACGAAGCCAACGGCTGGGACAACACCGACGGCGATAACAGCAGCACGAGCTGGAATTGCGGCACTGAGGGCGAGACCGATGACCCGGAGATCAACCGTCTGCGTATGCGTATGATAAAGAACGCATTCGCGGCGCTTTTGTGCAGCAGGGGTGCCGTCATGTTCTACGCAGGCGATGAGTTCTGTAACACTCAGTTCGGCAATAACAATGCCTACTGTCAGGATAACGAAGTCTCGTGGCTCGACTGGACAAGGCTCAAAAAGTACAAGGAGATCCACGATTTCGTGCAGGATATGATAGCCTTCCGCAAAAAACATGAGGTGATCCGCCACGCGACCTCGGCAAGCTCCTTCGGCTTCCCCGAGATCAGTATACACAACACTACCGCATGGAACAAGAATTTCCGTGACGACGACCATGTTATTGGCGTGATGCTCGCGGGCAAGGATAAGCGCGGCAGGGACGATGCCGTGTTCATCGGCATAAACGCCTACTGGGAACGCTGTCCCGTTGAGCTGCCGGGGCTTTCTCCCGAGTACGACTGGAGTATTGATTTTTATACCAACGCCCCGCATAAAAAGTCAACCGATTACAATAAGCTGATAGAGCGTCAGTGGAACCTGCTGACCTTAGAGCCGCGAAGCGTTGTGGTGGCTTCACTGAAGAAAAGAGGAACATAAGGATAGTAAATGAAGAAGAAAATAACGATGATGATCGCGGCGGCTGTCTGCCTTATGACTGCCTGCGGGGACAAGTCTTTCGATAAAAAGCCGAAGGAGACTTCCGTTTCCGTCGGGCAGCCCCCTATCTTGACCGAAGCCCCGCCCGTGACCTCTGCCGTCACCGAGACTTCAACTCTTGTCTCGACCTCGGCACCGCCTGAGAATGAAAGCTATGAGATGGCGGGCGCCTGCATACTCGCTTATGAAGGCACGCCGCAGGTCAGGGCGATGGAAAAGTATTACTACGACGACGGGAGCTATCTCGCCAACTGCATAAACAGCTTCGCGGAAAATGTCGGAGAAGAAGTAAACACCTACCTCATGATGATACCCAGCTCCGAGGCTTTTTACGCCCCCGAGGAGCTGAAAAAGACGATGCCCGATCAGCTGAGGAGCGAAAAGAAGACTTACAAGCAGCTGACCGCCGCCAAGGGCGTTAAGATAGCCGATATCCTGAATGAGCATAAGGCGGAGTACCTGTACTCCCGCACCGATTACCACTGGCAGCCGCTGGCGGCTTATTACGCATCAAGGGAATTTGCGGCAGCAGCCGATGTCCCCTTTGCAGAGTTCGATACCTATGAAGCAGTTGAGCGTGAGGGATACCTCGGTGCCTTCTATACCATCAACAGCATCGAAGCCCTCGCCGAATACCCCGATCTTTTCACCTACTATAAGCCCGCGAACCTCGGCAGCTGCAAGACATATTTCTATGACACATGGTTCGGCGGCAGGTATGAAAATCAGCTGTTTTTTGAGGACATGGACATCTATTCAAGCTACACCGTTTTCGTCGGCACGGACGATGCCATCATAGAGGTCGATACCGACACCGACAACGACCGCGTTCTCGTGATATTCAAGGACAGCTACGGCAACGCTCTTGTGCCGTTCCTGACGCAGTCGTTCTCTAAGATATACATCTGCGATGACCGCTTTTTCAATGTCAATTCGCTGTGGTTCACGAATGAAGTAGGCGCGACAGACGTTCTCTTCGCACTCGGCGCGGCTTCAACGGGGAGCTATGACAAAATATCGCTGATAGAACAGCATATGGCTTGGTAAAGCAAAAGACCTCGGCACCCGCTTGGGATGCTGAGGTCTTTTATATTTATAGGAGGTCGGTTATTTTACGGTGACTTTGAAAGATCTGCTTGTCATCCTGGAAAGATCCCACTGACCGTTTACCTTGGCGCAGATAAGCATCTCATAGGTACTGCCTGCCCTGAGCTTAGGCGAGGTGAAGGTGGTCGTCTTGGGGTCGAAGTAGCCCTGTACCTTCCACTTGCCCGAAAGCTTAACAGCTATACCGTACTGTGAAGCGCCGTCTACGGCCTTCCATTTTACTCTGAACTGATGATAGGTCTCGTTGTAGTCGATGGAAGTTACGGTAGGATACTGAACTGCCGCAGCGGAGGGAGTTGCCTTGACAGCCTTTGAGTAGTCAAGATTCCATGCGCCGTCAAACATCGCAATAACAGCAAATGTGTATTCCTTGCCTGCGGTGAGGCCTTTCACTTCATAGGAAGTCGAATCGGTGGTCGATACGAGATCCCAGCTTCCGTTTATGTTCATCGCGATGCCGTACTTTTCAGCACCGTCAACAGGCGACCAGCTGAGCTTTACGGCACCATTTCCTGCGGTCGCGGAAGCGGTCGGGTTCTGCTTTTCGGGTTCGGTGTATTCTATGCCGTCAACGATGGATTCAAAGCAGGGCTTTACCGAGTAATCCTTGTTGAAGAGGAGCGGATCGCGGTCTGCTCTCCAGCTGAGGTCATCGGTGGTGCCCCATACGATAACTGCCGAGATATAGTCCTTGTAATCTACGATAGCGTCCATGATGTCGCTGTAATACTTGGCCTGAAGATCAAAACGCTTGTCGTTTACGGTAGCGTCAAGCTCGGTTATCTGAATGTCAAGACCTGTCTTGCTGAACTTGTCAAGAGCCTTTCTGTACATATCAACGCTCGGGAAGGGATCTGAGCCGCCGTTGTTGGTAACGTTCAGGTGCGACTGCATACCGATGCCGTCGATGTAGTGACCGTCGGAGTTTATCTCCTTGCAAAGCTCAACGATGGCGTCGCTCTTCTGCATATATTCGTTGTAGTCGTTGTAGTAGAGCTTGCAGCCTTCGGGCGCGTATCTCTTTGCGTACTCAAATGCGGGCTTTATGAATGAGTTGTCGCCGAAGATCTTTACCCAGGGCGAAGCCTGATTGTTGTTTGAGTCATCGGGGAAGCCAGCCTGTCTGGGCGAGCCGCCGTCGGTAAAGCACTCGTTCACAACGTCCCATGCATAGAAGTCGATGTCGGAATAATCCTTCTCGACCGCAGCAAATACGTTCTTGATGTAGTTCTCCATACGTCTGAGCATCTTTTCCTTTGATACCCATGCGCCGTCGGGATCGTAGTTTTCCTTGAAGAACCACATGGGAGTCTGCTGATGCCATACGAGAACATGACCTCTCATCGGGATGTTGTTCTTGCGCGCGAACTCAAGTATCGGCTTTGCGTTCTCGAGAGTTACCTGCGGGTTTTCATCATCGCCATTGGCAGCAAGCGCTAAGCAAGCCTCTCTGTCGAGGACGCTCTCGGGCTTGAGCTCGTTGCCTGCGGTAAGGCTGTTGAAGTGCTTCTTTACAAGCTCCTGAGTTGAAGAGGGAGCGATCTCGGAAACTGTGGTAGCGGTCCCGAACTTGAACATATTGCCGTAAACGTTCTTGAGCGAAGGTGCGGCGGGATCCATATTGTTGGGTGACGGGGTGATCGTGAAATCATCTATCCAGAGATCATTGGCTTCGCCCCATGTCTCGATGTAGATGGATACGTCCTTTTCATCGGCGCCGTATGAAAAGCTTGCGTTAAGTTCAACATAGTCGCCCTGCGAAATTCCCTTTACAAGGTTCGTATACTGCGGCTGATCCGAACCGCCGGGGGTGTGCTGGAGCGAAATGCAAACGGTGTTGTACCAGGCAGCCTTTACCTTTACCGAAATGTCATACTTCTCACCGGGCTGGAGTATGCCATTGACCGAGAGCGAAGGACCGTTCCAGCTCTGAGCGCGTCCCGATACGGACATTACGGTGCTGCCGCTCGGTGCGTTGCTGTCGGTAACTGCCTTGATGACGGAAGTGTCGCTGTCACCGCGCTTTGAGAACATTGAAACATTGCCGTCCTCAAAGTCGGTCGAGAATCCGGCATTCCCCGAAGCTGCGGCAGCCGTCACCTTGATCTCGGGCGAAGAAGCATAAGCCGAAGACGGAACAGCCGAGCAAGCGATCGCTGCGGCAGCAGCTGCTGCTGACAGCCTTTTCAAAAGTTTTCCTTTCATTGTGAATTCCTCCAAAAAATAAGTGTTGCATTTGAAAAAATTGCATATTTATTATAGCACACATTCTAGATTCTGTCAATAAAAAGATATTGCCGCCCATAATTTACCGAAAACTCCTTGTGTCGGGCGGGGTATCTTAACGTTTGTGTTGAAAAAGCGCAGATATATTCGCAATTTTTGCACTTGTGCAGTCCGCTCGGAAAAAAATCCTCCGAACCCTCTTGACAAATACCCTGCGGGGGTATATAATAGTATCAGAGATACCCTGCGGGGGTATGTTTGGAGGTGTACTATGCAAGAGCAAAAATGCTGCTGCGAGCGTAAAAAGAAGCGCAGCGAGGAAGAATTCAGGTCGCTTATGAACCGCCTGAAAAGAATAGAGGGTCAGGTGCGCGGCGTTGAAAAGATGCTGGAAAACGATGCTTACTGCCCCGATATCCTGATACAGGTCTCTGCGATAAACAGAGCCCTTAACAGCTTCAACAAGGAGCTGCTCACTTCACATATGAAAAGCTGCGTGGTAAATGATATCCGCGCGGGAAAGGATGATGTGATAGACGAACTCGCGGCGACATTGCAGAAGATCATGAAATGATAGAAAGGATCAGTTAATGGAGCAGTATGATGTAACGGGAATGAGCTGTGCCGCTTGCAGCTCAAGGGTAGAAAAAGCGGTCCTGGCAGTACCTGGTGTAAAAAGCTGTGCTGTGAGCCTGCTTACCAATTCGATGGGCGTAGAGGGTACGGCTTCCGAAGCCGATATAATCGGCGCCGTTCGGAATGCAGGCTACGGCGCTTCAAAGAAAGGTTCTGCGGCAAGGTCGGAAGACAGCTCCGAGCCGCTTCGTGATACCGAAACGCCTAAGCTCGCAAAGCGTCTGGTAAGGTCGGTCGTGGTCCTTGCGGTGCTGATGTATTTTTCGATGGGGCATATGATGTGGGGCTTTCCCGCACCTGCCGCGTTCGATAACCATGTGTTCCTCGGCGTTTTTGAGATGCTGCTCGCTATCGTCATAATGATGATAAACGGCAAATTCTTCACAAACGGCTTTAAGTCCCTTTTCGGCGGACACCCGAATATGGATACCCTTGTGGCACTCGGTTCTTCCGCTTCATTCGGCTACTCGCTTGCCGAGCTTTTTATAATGATACTCGCGCAGGGAAACGGCGAAAATGATATCGTCATGAAGTACGGAATGAACCTTTACTTCGAGTCCGCCGCGATGATACCTACGCTTATCACGGTAGGCAAGATGCTCGAGGCAAGGTCAAAGGGGCGTACCACCGATGCTCTGAAAGGACTGATGAAGCTCGCACCAAAGACAGCGGTGCTGTATAAAGAAGGCAGGGAGCAGGAAGTCGATATCGCAGAAGTCCGTGTGGGCGACATCTTCGTGGTAAGACCTGGTGAGAGCATACCCGCCGACGGTATCGTGGTATACGGCTCGACATCCGTTGACGAATCGGCACTCACGGGCGAAAGCATACCCGTGGACATATCCGAGGGTTCGTCGGTATCGGCAGGGACGATAAACACATCAGGATATATCCGCTGCCGCGCTTTCTGCGTCGGCGAGGACACGACCCTTTCGCAGATAATCAAGACGGTCTCCGATGCCGCTGCCACCAAAGCCCCAATCGCGCGTATAGCCGACAGGGTGTCGGGGGTATTCGTTCCCGCAGTTATGGCGATATCGCTGCTGACGCTCGCAGGCTGGCTTGCAGTGGGAAAAGAGACGGGCTTTGCTGTCGCTAGGGCGATATCGGTGCTCGTTATAAGCTGCCCCTGTGCGCTGGGGCTTGCGACACCCGTTGCCATAATGGTCGGCAGCGGGGTCGGCGCAAAAAACGGGATACTTTACAAGACCGCCGCTTCGCTTGAAGCAGTCGGTCGGGCGAATACCGTCGCACTCGACAAAACGGGTACGATAACCGAAGGCAAGCCTACCGTTACCGATATTATCCCGAACGACATCACCGAGGATACGCTTCTGACTCTCGCTTCGGCGCTGGAAGCTAAAAGCGAACACCCGCTCGCAAAGGCTGTGATGGCAAAAGCCGAGGGCATGAAGCTCCCCGAAGTGACCGACTTCAAAGCGCTCGCGGGAAGCGGGCTTTCGGCTGTGCTTGACGGCGAACTGCTAGAGGGCGGAAGCTTTGAGCATATCTCTCAAAGCTGCGATATCCCCGCCGAGCTTTCCGCAAAGGCTGCCGCCCTTTCCGACGAGGGCAAAACTCCGCTGCTGTTCGCAAAGGGAGGCAGCTGCATAGGTATCATCGCCGTTGCCGATACTATAAAGAGCGACTCGGCAGCAGCTGTGAATGAGCTCAGGGGCATGGGGCTCAGAGTGGTCATGCTGACGGGCGACAATATCCGCACCGCTAAGGCGATAGGCAGACAGGCGGACGTGGACGAGGTGATAGCAGGCGTTCTTCCTGACGGCAAGGCACAGAAGATCGCCGAGCTTAAAAAGCAGGGGAACGTTATAATGGTAGGCGACGGCATAAACGATGCCCCCGCGCTGACCACCGCCGATACGGGCATAGCAATAGGCGCGGGCGCAGATATCGCCATTGACGCTGCCGATATCGTTATAATGAAAAACCGCCTGACAGATGTTTCGGCTGCAATACGCCTGAGCCGCGCGGCAATACGCAATATTCACGAGAACCTGTTCTGGGCGTTCATTTACAACGCCGTCTGCATACCGCTGGCGATGGGGCTGTACGGTATCGAGATGAAGCCCGCATACGGCGCGGCGGCTATGGCGATGTCAAGCTTCTGCGTCTGCATGAACGCTCTCAGACTGGACCTTATCAATATACATGATGCAAGTCATGATAAAAAGATAAAACCATATAAAACGAAAACGGAGGAAAAAACAATGACAAAGACATTAAAGATCGAAGGCATGATGTGTGAACACTGCGAAGCAAGAGTGAAGAAGACCCTTGAAGCTATCGAAGGCATCGAAAGCGCTTCACCCGACCATAACACCGATACCGCCGTCATTACTCTCGCAAAGGAAGTCCCTGCTGAGGTCATCAAAGCGGCGATAGAGGCTCAGGACTATAAGTTTATCGGCATGGAATAAATCCAATTCACACGATATTGTAAAGGAAACAACACCGTCTGTCGGCTCGTAAAAACGGCAGACGGTGTTGTTTTACTTCTGCATTTGGTGAAATATAACAAATCTGACTATAAAATTTGTGCAAAACAGAGAATGAGTTTTTTTCTGAAAAAAAGCGTAACCTTTTTGCTGTAACTCCGACTTATAGACAGAGGGCGATAAAGAGCCCGCAAAAAAAGAAAACCAAAAACCTAAACAAACATTCAGGAGGTACTTATTATGAAAAACTTTAAGATCACAGCAGCAGCAATGGCAGCAGTAATGGCAATGAGCATGGTCGGTGGCATATCCGCTTCAGCAGACTTTATGTCAGCTGACACAAACACCGGATTCAATGTAGTTGAGGGCGGTGAGAATTCTCTGGTAGATTATCTTAGAGAGCGTTTTATAGATGCCGGATATAAGATCAGCGATGACGACTTTGTATACTCTGAGGTAGACGGCGGCGTTGTTATCCATCACTATGTTGGCTATGAGTCCAAGATCGTTATCCCCGCCGAGATCAACGGCAAGGAGGTGCTCGGCTTGGAGGACTACAGGATACCGGGTGAATACGGCTGGGAAACATACACTCCGTTTTGTGGTCTGACTATCGTAGACGAAGTTGAGTTCAAAGCACCCCTTACAAACCTTGAGACCAGCTTTGTAAGCTGTGTATGCCTGCGAAAGGTAACTCTTCCCGAAACTCTGGTAACAATGATGGAGCCGGGAGAGGACGGCAGCTATGCTTTCGCTAACTGTATGTGCCTCGAAGAGGTCAACTTCCCCAAGTCGTTTAAATACATCGACGGTGAAGCATTCGCGGGTACTCCCTGGCTGGATAATCAGAAGGGACTCGTTATCGTCGGCAAGACTTTGCTCAGCGGCAAGAATGCAAAGGGCAATGTCACTATCCCCAATAAGGTAGAGTGGATAAGCAGCAGCGCTTTCTTTAACAATGATAACATCACCGAGCTGACTATCCCTGCAAGAGTAAAGATGATCGAATCCTGCGCTATCGGCGACTGCGATTCGCTCAGGAAGCTGACGATCAGAAACGGCGTCAAGAACAACAGGACAGACCTCAGAGTTTGCGATAAGCTCGACAAGGTCATCATCCCGCCCTCTTTTGACCGCGAGAGCACCTGTAATCTGCTCGGATATGACTGGATGATGAATACCCGTCCCACCTACTATTATTACAACGGTACCATGTCTTCTACAGTACTTGAGTCTGAGGAATACAGCAGCCTGAAGAAGTCCGTACTCCCCGGCAAGACCTCTAAGGTGACTGTTTCCGCAGGCAAGAAGACTGCAAAGGTTACATGGAAGAAGGTATCCTTCGCAGAAGGATATGAGGTAGTTATATCCTCAAGCAAGACCTTCAGCAAGGGCTTCCGTGTTGCAACTATCAAGAATAACAATACTACCACCCGCACCTTCAAGAACCTCAAGAAGGGCAAGAAGTACTATGTTCATATGCGTACATATAAGACCATAGACCATGTAAGATACTACGGCAATTATACAAAGACCAAGACAATTACAGTAAAGTAAGAACAAAAGCATGATATGACCGCCGTCTGTCGGGTCGTTCCGATGGGCGGCGGCTTTTGTGCGGGAGCGGCACTAACGGACAAATAATATACCTTGTTTACATTATATTGCTTGATTGTTCACAATGAAGTGATATAATATTTTACGGAAATGAATAAAAAAGGGAGCTTGTAGACAGGCTGAGAGGATAGTGAATGAACTATCGACCTATTACCTGATTTGGATAATGCCAACGTAGGGACATATCATACCGTGTATTTCGGGAGACTGTTTTTGCGTGCAGTCTCCCTTTTTTGTTGTTATGATCGAACGGAGGGATGAAAATGATAAAGGTAAACGGAGAACAGTACGCCTTCGACGGCAAGACCGTTGCGGAACTTCTTGATGAACTCGGTTACAAAAGAGAGCGTGTTGCCGTTGAGCTGGATCTTGATATCGTTCCTAAGTCGGAGTATGATACCACGATACTTGCCGAAGGCTGCTCTGTCGAGGTAGTCAGCTTTGTGGGAGGCGGCTGAATGATACCGGCAAAGGAAGAAATGTACGCCGCCCTTGAAGAACGTCACGGGGCGGAGATACAGAAGAGATTCGCCGCTGCTTCCGTTGCGGTCTGCGGTCTGGGAGGTCTGGGCTCAAATGTGGCGATACATCTTGCACGCGCGGGCATCGGAAGGCTTCACCTTATCGATTTCGATACGGTAGATATCACAAATCTAAACCGCCAGCAGTACTTCCCCGATCAGCTCGGGGAATACAAATCTCAGGCGCTGAAAGATACGCTGCAACGGCTCGCACCATACTGCGATATCACCTCGCAGACGGTGCGCCTCGACGAGGAAAATATCCCGAAGCTGCTTGAGCCTTACGATGTCATTGCCGAATGCTTTGACAACGCAGAACAAAAGGCGATGCTGGTAAATTCCGTGCTCGAATTATTCCCGCGGAAATACCTGGTAGCGGCATCGGGAATGGCGGGGCTCGGCAGTGCAAATGATATCGTCACCCGAAAGCTCGGCAGGAATTTTTGGATATGCGGCGACGGCAGCAGCGATGTCGCCGACGGTATGGGACTGATATCCGCAAGGGTGGCAGTCTGCGCGGCACATCAGGCGAATATGATACTTAGGATTACAGCGGGCATATATGAGCCCTGAAAGTGAGGAAAATATAAATGGAAAACGATGACAAGCTTATAATAGGCGGACACGAATTCGGTTCGAGATTCATTCTCGGTTCGGGAAAGTATTCTCTTTCCCTTATAAAAGCAGCGGTAGAGAATGCGGGCGCTGAGCTGATAACTTTAGCGGTAAGACGCGCCAATACAAAGGATAACGAGAGTATCCTCGACCATATCCCGAAGGGCGTTACCCTGCTGCCGAATACCTCGGGAGCGCGCAATGCCGAAGAAGCCGTCCGCATAGCAAGGCTCGCAAGAGAGCTCGGCTGCGGCGACTTTGTCAAGATCGAGATAATGCGCGATACCAAATACCTCCTGCCCGATAATGCCGAAACGATAAAGGCTACTGAGATACTCGCAAAGGAAGGCTTTGTGGTAATGCCTTATATGTACCCCGACCTGAATACCGCCCGCGATCTTGTCAACGCGGGTGCCGCATCGGTAATGCCGCTTGCTTCCCCCATCGGCTCCAACAAGGGACTCGCTACCCGCGATTTCATACAGATACTGATAGACGAGATAGACCTGCCGATAATCGTTGATGCGGGCATCGGCAGACCCTCTCAGGCTTGTGAGGCTATGGAGATGGGCGCTGCGGCAGTGATGTCGAATACCGCACTTGCCACAGCAGGAGATCTGCCCATGATGGCAGACGCTTTCCGCAAGGCTATCGAGGCGGGTCGTCAGGCTTACCTTTCGGGTCTTGGCAGAGTGCTGGTAAGAGGCGCTTCGCCTTCCGATACTCTGACGGGATTCCTGAGAGACTAAGGGGTGAGTATTTTGGAGAACAATTATTTATTTGATTCGGAGGGACTTTCCGAAGCTGCCCTCGAACGCAAGCACAAGCTTGAAAACGACCCCTCATTCAGGACTGACCATATGGAATACATGGAGGGTCAGCAGAAGATAGAGAGCGATATCCGCGATAAGGTGATGGCAGCTTTTGAAAGCTATGACTATAACGCCTACACCGCCCTTGATGTATCCCGCGCTTTGCAGAAGACCACTATCGGTGTCGAGGAGTTCAAGGCGCTGCTCTCGCCCGCTGCCGAGCCTTTTCTCGAGCAGATGGCAGAACGCGCCCGCATCGAGACAAGAAAGCATTTCGGCAATACCGTCTATCTTTTCACCCCGCTCTATATCGCCAATTACTGTGAGAATTACTGCGTTTACTGCGGCTTCAACTGCTATAACAAGATACGCAGGATGAAGCTCAGCTATGAGCAGATAGAGCATGACATGAAGCTCATCGCCGACAGCGGCATGGAGGAGATACTGATACTCACGGGAGAGAGCAAGAGCATGAGCGATGTCAGGTACATAGGCGAAGCCTGCAAGCTCGCACGGAAATACTTCCGCATGGTCGGCGTTGAGGTATACCCGCTTAATGTTGATGACTATAAGTACCTCCACGAATGCGGAGTAGATTATGTAACTGTCTTTCAGGAGACCTACGACAGCGACAGATACGAACAGCTGCACCTTGCGGGTCACAAGCGTGTCTGGCCCTATCGCTTTGAAGCTCAGGAAAGAGCGCTTATGGGCGGTATGCGCGGGGTAGCCGGTTCGGCACTGCTCGGGCTCTCTGATTTCAGAAAGGATGCCCTCGCCACGGGACTGCATATGTACTACCTCCAGAGAAAGTACCCCCACGCAGAGATCTCCCTTTCATGTCCCAGACTCCGCCCGATAATCAATAACGATAAGATAGACCCCCTTGATGTCGGCGAAAAGCAGCTCTGCCAGGTGCTGTGCGCTTACAGACTGTTCCTGCCGTTTGCGGGCATCACGGTATCATCAAGGGAGTCAAAAAGCTTCCGCGACGGTATAGTCAAGATCGCGGCGACCAAGATATCCGCGGGAGTTTCCACGGGTATCGGCGACCATGAGAGCAAGTACAACGGCACCGAAAGCGACGCCGAAGGCGATGAGCAGTTCGAGATAGCCGACCCACGCAGCTTTGAGACTATGTACAAGGATATGTCCGCCGAAGGCTTGCAGCCTGTGCTAAATGATTATATCTATGTGTAAGATAATATGTGTGACCGACAGAAGATCGGTAAAAGGGAGTTTTTTAGGACAGTTGGAAAAGATCGCCCGATGCAGACCCGACCTTATGATACTGCGTGAAAAGGATCTTGACGAGCCCGAATACCGCGCACTTGCGAAGGAAGTCGGCGGGCTCTGCAACAGATATGCCGTCCCGCTTGCAGTCAACAGCTTCTATAAAACGGCAGCTGAGCTGGGTATAAAGCGGATCCATCTTCCGCTCAGTATCCTGCGAACGCTGACGGAAGCCGAAAAGGCGGAGTTCGATGTGATAGGCGCGTCCTGCCATTCGGCAGATGAAGCCCGCGAGGCTGTGCGCCTCGGTGCGGGGTACCTGATAGCAGGGCATATCTTTGAGACCGACTGCAAGAAAGGTCTTGCGGGCAGAGGTACGGGGTTCCTGAAAGATGTCTGCGGCAGCGTCAGCGTGCCCGTCTATGCCATCGGCGGGATATCCCCCGAAAATGCAGGCGGGTGTATCGCCGCGGGAGCAGAAGGCATCTGCATGATGAGCAGCCTGATGAAGGCTGAGAATGTGTCTGAATATTTGGACAGTTTAAGAGGTGAGATATATGCCAAAGGTGGATGTGACACTTTACGCGATAACGGATAATAAAGCTATCGGAGAACGCGATCTTTTTGAAGCCGTCGAAGCTGCATTGCAGGGCGGCGCGACCCTGATACAGCTGAGGGATAAGGCAGCCGATGATGAGGAGCTTGCCGAAAAGGCAAAAAAACTCGTCGGAATATGCCACAGCTTCGGCGTGCCGCTTATCGTGAATGATAATTACAAGGCGGCGATAGCAGCGGGCGCAGACGGCGTACACGTCGGTATCGAGGACACGCCCGTCGATGAGATACGCCGCATGGCAGGGGAGAGTTTTATAATAGGCGCTACCGCAAAGACGGTAGAGCAGGCAAAAGCCGCACAGTCGGCAGGCGCCGATTATCTCGGCGTGGGCGCTGTCTTCCCCTCGCCCACAAAAACCGACGCTATACGCATAACAAACGATATGCTCCGTGAGATCGCGGCTTCGGTCGATATCCCCGTTGCGGCTATCGGCGGCATATCAAAGGATAATATGCGTGAGCTTTGCGGCTGCGGCGCGGACGGTGCAGCACTGGTGTCTGCGGTGTTCGCGGCTGAGGATATCAAAGCCGAATGTCGCGAGCTCAAAAAGCTTTCCGAGCAAGTCTTCGGGAAAAGGTAAGCACAGCGTTGAGTTCTGAAGGAGTAAACTTATGAAAACGGCATTGAGTATAGCGGGCAGCGACCCGAGCGGCGGCGCGGGCATACAAGCCGATATCAAGACGATGACGGCAAACGGTGTATACGCCATGACGGCGGTGACGGCGCTTACCGCGCAGAATACGATGGGCGTGTCGGGGATATATGAAGTTTCCCCCGCCTTTGTGGGCGAACAGCTCGACCGCGTGTTTGAGGATATCTTCCCTGATGCCGTGAAAATAGGCATGGTGTCCTCGGTAGATATCACACAGGCGATAGCCGACAGGCTTAAATTCTACAAAGCGAAAAATATAGTCCTTGATACCGTTATGGTGGCGACGAGCGGCGCAAAACTCGTAAGCGATGAAGCGGTATCACGGCTTGAATCGGAGCTTATCCCCATAGCCGATCTTATCACCCCGAATATCCCCGAGGCGGAAGTTCTGGGCGGCATGAAGATAGCGACAGCCGGGGATATGGAGACCGCCGCGAAAAAGATATTTGAAAAATACGGCTGTGCCGTGCTGCTCAAAGGCGGTCATAAGACCAACGATGCCAATGACCTTCTTTACGGTGAAGGCATCTGTAAATGGTTCGGCGGCAGGCGTATAGATAATCCCAACACCCACGGCACCGGCTGCACCCTTTCCAGCGCCATTGCCGCAAATCTCGCAAAAGGCTTCGGGTTGGAAGAGTCGGTAAAAAGGGCGAAGGATTATATATCGGGAGCGCTTGCGGCTATGCTGGACCTCGGAAAGGGAAGCGGTCCTATGGATCACGCATTTGCGATGAACAATGAATATACAGCAGAAAGGAATACTTGATATGAGAGAATACAGCACACAGATGGAGGCGGCAAAGAAAGGCATAATAACCCCCGAGATGAAGATAGTTGCCGAAAAGGAATATATCTCCCCCGAGGAGCTTCGTGAGCTTGTGGCTAAGGGTCATGTGGCTATCCCCTGTAACGTAAGGCACACCGCCATCTCCCCCGAGGGCATCGGCGCTAAGATGAAGACAAAGATAAACGTCAACCTCGGTATCTCGGGCGACGCTAAGGATTACGACAAGGAGATGCAGAAGGTAGACCTCGCCCACAAATTCGGCGCTGAGGCTATCATGGATCTTTCCAACTACGGCAAGACCAACACCTTCCGCAGACAGCTTATAGAAAAGTCGCCTGCCATGATAGGCACCGTGCCTATGTATGACGCTATCGGCTATCTTGAAAAGGATCTTCTGGAGATCACCGCCGAAGATTTCCTTAAAGTAGTCCGCGCCCACGCCGAAGAGGGCGTTGACTTTATGACAATCCACGCGGGCATCAACAGACGCGCGGTCGAGGCTTTCAGACGAGAAGGCAGAAAGATGAACATAGTCTCCCGCGGCGGCTCGCTTCTTTTTGCATGGATGATGATGACAGGCAGAGAGAACCCCTTCTATGAGCATTATGACGAGGTGCTG
Source organism: Ruminococcus sp. (assembly GCA_024697545.1). Classification (GTDB taxonomy): domain Bacteria; phylum Bacillota; class Clostridia; order Oscillospirales; family Ruminococcaceae; genus YE71. The sequence goes on along the minus strand of JAILFN010000070.1, from coordinate 17,557 downwards.
GATATACTCAGGGAGTTCGATGTCACCATCAGTCTCGGTGATGCGCTCCGCCCCGGCTGTATCGACGACGCCACCGACGCGGGTCAGATCTCCGAGCTTATCGAGCTTGGCAATCTTACCCTCCGCGCCTGGGAGAAGGACGTTCAGGTAATGGTAGAGGGTCCCGGTCATATGGCTATGAACGAGATAGCCGCTAATATGACGCTGCAAAAGCGCATCTGCCATAACGCCCCCTTCTACGTCCTCGGCCCCCTCGTGACCGATATCTTCCCCGGCTACGATCATATCACGTCGGCTATCGGCGGCGCTATCGCTGCGGCAAACGGCGCTGATTTCCTCTGCTATGTCACCCCCGCCGAACACCTCAGACTCCCCGATATCGACGATGTTAAGGAAGGCATCATGGCTTCAAAGATAGCCGCCCACGCTGCCGATATCGCAAAGGGCGTTCCCCACGCAAGGGATAAGGACAACGCAATGGCAGAAGCAAGGCACAAGGTAGACTGGGATGAGATGTTCAAGATAGCGGCAGATCCCGATAAGGCAAGGGCTTACTTTGAGAGCACCCCGCCCGCCGACAGACACACCTGCTCCATGTGCGGCAAGATGTGCGCGGTAAGGACGACTAACATGATCCTCGAAGGCAAAACGGTAGAGTTCTGCACCGAAAAGTGATCCCCGCCTGCTGTATCAAATACAGACAAAACAAAACTCCGCGCAGAGATCAAAACTGTACGGAGTTTTTCAGTCATAAAAAAGAGCAGCTTTTTCGGCTGCTCTTTCTATCGTTATTTTATGGTAACTCTTACCACTCTCGAATCAATGCTGTTCAGATCCCATACGCCGTCCTTGTACGCACATACGACTGCATCAAACGAAACTCCCGGCTTCAGCTTCGGCGAACGGTATGCCGTGGCGTCGGTGATGGTCTGTATCTTCCATTTGCCTGCCGACTTTACGGCAACGGCGTACTTCGTCGCGCCCTCGACGCGCTGCCATTTGAGTTCTGCCTGATGGTACTTGCTGTTGTAAGCGACCGACGATACAACGGGATACTCACTTTCGGGCACTGCGGGGGAAACGGTTATCACCTGTGAATAATCTCTTTTCCATATTCCGCCTATCTTGGCAATTACAGCGACATTGTACTGATACCCGGGGGTTAGTCCCGTCAGCTCGCAGCTGTTCTTGCTGCCCTCGGCGATCGTTATCCATTTTCCGTTAACGTAGCCGACTACACAGTATCTCTGAGCGCCCGCAACTCCCGTCCATGAGAGCTCTGCCTTGTTCTCGCAGGGGTAAGAATAAACATAAGGCGCAGAGCAAAGATTCCTCATATACTTCGCTTCATAGTCCTCGTCCGAAACACAGTAGAAAACGCTCATCCAGTAATTTCTTTTCATGAGCCACTTCTTGAAATACTCGAGGTTCATTTGATAGGTTTTTTGTGGATCGTGGCTCAGCTGAGAATATTTCTTTGATACATCCCAGCCCGCTTCCGTATAGTTCCTTTTAAAAACATCCTTGTATGTCTCAGCCAAACTGTCTATCTGTCCGCCGGGTGCATAGATGTTCGTTATGTAATCGTAATGCTCTGCATACACCTCGCGCACCTTGTACATAAACTCGGGACATCTGCAAAGATGTGTGAAAAGCTGTGCGTTAGCGTCCATACCCTCTGTCGAGAGCTTTTTCTGATGGTAGTCGTAGGTATTCCCCGAAGAAAGGTCGTAATCCCATGCGGGACCCGCATAAAGAACATTGTCCTTGTAATAGTAGTAAACAGAGCTGAAGCCGAAGTCTACCGTCTTATAAAGATCGTTGAGCAGGAAGTAAGCCGCAAATGAATCTACATCTATGACCTTCTGTATCTCATCGTAATCTCTCGAGTCTATAACGTCTAAAATGTGGTTCATGGTGTCCGCGATATACGACGGCTGATTCCGTTCGGGCTCCTCGGGCTCAACGACCTCGAATCTCAGCTCGTCTGCCTTGATGTAGGTGACACCTGCTTCACTGCGGCTCGACTGATACTCCAGAAGAAAATCCTTGTTGCCCTCTGTGTCAAGGTCAACTCTGTTCGACTTTACATCAATAGGCTCGGTCAGCTCGTAGCAGCCCTTGAAAACACCGTCCATGTAAAGCTCGGCGAATGTGTGCTTCGGGGTATATGCAAGCCCCAGCTCCTTCGCAAGCTCAAATGCCACATAGTTTCTGAGCAGGGTGGGGTCAAAGTTATCTGCAAGCAGCGCCCATTTTTTATTCCCGCCCATACCTGCAACGTTTTTCTTCTTTTCAAACTTAACGGTAAAGGGTTTTTTCTCGCCTTTTGCGGTGGTGTTGCCGCGTACCTTTACCTGACCGTTGCCCTCAACGACACTGCCGTTCTTGTCAACTACCTTGATATCCGCTAAAATATACCCGTCTTCTTTGATAAGGGTATTGCCGGTACCGTCCGCAGTTGTGATGTATACTCGGGGGACGATATATCCCTCGTCCTCCACAGCACTTACAGAAACGGTGCCCGACGAAGCGATGTTAAGGCACATCGCCGCCGAAAGCATCACGCACACGGCTTTCTTTCTGTTTCTTTTCTCCGACAGTCCGATCGAACTAATTGTCATAATGATCCCCCCCTAAATATCTTCCCTGATATTCATTTCTAAAATCTACCATTCACGTCCATTTATTATAATTATATCACAAAGATATAAACAAAGTATTAATATAGATGAATATTGTGTAAATTTGCGAATGCTCACTGTGGGATCATTCACTAAAAATTCATAGGTATTCGACTCCCTCGGTCGGTAGGATCATAGCATAAAAGCCCGCCGCCTGAGCCCGATATTGAAAAAAACGCGCTATTTCGCGGGTATTTTATCAAATGAATTCTGTTATTTATTTAACTTTTTGTTGATTCTATTGCATTTTTTCACGGAATGTGATATATTATTGGTGTTGATTTACCTGATAACATGAAAGGATGATGTGATATGAAAAAACGTATATCAAGTGCTGTCTCGGCGATGGTCGCGGTCATAATGACTTTCTCGGCGGCAGTACCTTCCGTCCCGACCTATGCCGATACCTCAGCGGCTCAGATCTATGAATTTGAAAACGGCATGACCTCGGGCGGCAAGATCTTCTCAAACGGCACCGAAGGTCTCAAGCGCGGCGGCGACTGGAGCGATGACACCGACCTTACAAATTTCTCGGGAAGCGGCTTCTCATACCTCGACCAGAAGGGAACTACCGTGAGCATTGAAGTCACCGTTCCCGAAAAGGGTCTGTATCAGCTCTCATTCAGCTACTGCCAGCCCAGCGACAGAAACAAGAAGGTGCAGTATCTCAATGTAAACGGCGTGAATCAGGGCGAGGTCACCTTTCCCTATAATGAATCCTTTACCGAAACCTCGGGCGGCATCGTTCTGCTCAACAAGGGCAAGAATACCATCGAGCTTGAAGGCTACTGGGGCTATACCTACTTTGACTACCTGAAGCTTTCGCCCGCGCCCGATAAGATCTCAAACCTTTCGCCTACCGCAAAGCTTTCAAACCCGAATGCTTCCGAGTCGGCAAAGCGCCTTTACAGCTACCTGCGCGATCAGTACGGAAAGCATATAATCGCAGGTCAGCAGGAATACTGCGGCTCTCATAACTATAATTCATGGAACAGCCCCGATGTCTTTATCAAGGATAATGAGGCGGAGTTTGAATATATCCTCGATAAGACAGGCAAGCAGCCCGCGATCCGCGGCATTGACCTGCTGGCATACTGCACCTCTTCCACATGGCGCGATGATGCCCCCGAACGCGCTATCGAATGGACTAACAAGTATAAGGGCATTGTCACAATGACATGGCACTGGAACGTTCCCTGCGAAAAGGGAAGCAGTGATATCGCTTTCTATGTAAAATCCGCAAGCGATAAGTACACGACTTTCAGTATCTCCAAAGCCCTTGAAGAAGGCACATGGGAGAATGAAGTGCTCATGGCTGATATCGAGCTTATAGCAGGAGAGCTGAAAAAGCTCAAGGACGCCGATGTCCCCGTTCTCTGGAGACCTCTCCACGAAGCCGAAGGCGGCTGGTTCTGGTGGGGCGCAGAGGGTGCCGAGCCCTGCAAGGAGCTATATCGCCTGCTTTACGATCAGCTGACTAACGTTTACGGTCTTGATAACCTTATCTGGGTGTGGACGGGCTATACTTCACCGAATTCATCCAAATGGTATCCCGGTGATGACGTTGTTGATATCGTGGGCTATGACAAGTACAACGCCAAGGACGGTCTGCCGAATCTCAGCGCCATCTCATCGACCTTCTACAGCCTCGTGCAGAGCACCAACGGAGAGAAGATGGTGACCATGTCTGAAAACGATTCTATCCCGTCTGTCGAGAACCTTACGAACGAAAGGGCAGGCTGGCTATACTTCTGCCCGTGGTATATGAACTACCTCACCAGCGAGCAGAACAACCCCGTTGATAACCTCGTTGATGTTTATAAGAGCGATTACTGCATTACTCTCGATGAGCTCCCCGATCTTAAAACATACCCCATATCCGAGAGCCCCGAGCCCGCTGAAAGAGAGACAGCTTACGGCGATGCCAACTGCGACGGCATTGTGGATATCTCAGATGCCGTGCTCGTAAAGCAGTACCTCGCCGCCCCGAAAAAGTATCCCATCTCCGCACAGGGCAGGGATAATGCCGATGTCGCAAACAGAGGCGACGGTCTTACCGCCCGCGATGCCGAAGAGATCGCGGAATATGCGGCGGGACGTAAAGTATCATTTGATGTCTGAAATGTGACAGTGATACTTCCGAAAGCGTTTCAGTAAAGAGTTCACGCCTTCGGGATGTCGCTGTTAGTTGCAGAATATATATTATATGGAGGAGTTATTATGAAGCTGAAAAACAGGCTGGTCGCATTCGCCGCAGGCGCGGCACTTGCGATCGGTCAGGCAGGGATGTATGTCCCGACCGTCAACGCCGCCGATGAGCTGAAAGATGCAATAGCAAATTCATCGGGCGTTGAGTACGACTTCGCAAGAGCATTGCAGTATTCCATGTACTTCTACGATGCTAATATGTGCGGAGATGATGTTGAGGGGAACAACCGCTTTGAATGGAGAGGCAACTGCCATACCTATGACGCTAAGGTGCCGCTTCGTCCGCTTGATAACTGGACGGGCGTGAACCTCACTGCGGCAGAGATCGAAAAGTACCGCGATATTCTCGACCCCGACGGCGACGGCTGTGTCGATGTTGCGGGCGGTTTCCACGATGCGGGCGACCACGTTGAATTCGGTATGCCCGAAAACTACGCCGCTTCGACAGTCGGCTGGGGCTATTATGAATTCCGCGATTCTTACATTGATATCGGTGAGCAGGATCATATCGAGACTATTCTTCGTCACTTCAACGACTACCTGATGAAGTGTACCTTCCTCAACGATAAGGGTGAGGTCGTTCTTCACTGCTATCAGGTCGGCGATGGTGATGAGGATCATAAGTACTGGAACTCTCCCGAAATGGACGAGATGGGAAGACCCGCGTTCTTCCTCACTCCCGATAAGCCGCAGACCGATTATGTCGCTTCTGCTGCCGCATCACTCGCTATAAACTACCTGAACTTCAAGGACACCGATAAGAAGTATGCCGAAAAGAACTTAAAGTACGCAAAGGCACTCTTCAAGTTCGCAATGGATCACCCCAAGGAGCTTTCGGATAATGCCGACGGTCCCAAGGGCTATTACAGATCCGGCAAGTGGGAAGACGACTACTGCTGGGCTGCCGCATGGCTCTATAAGATCACAGGCGACCATATGTATCTCGAAGAGATCTATCCCAATTACGATTACTACGCTGCTCCCTGCTATGTTCACTGCTGGAACGATGTCTGGGGCGGTACTCAGTGCATACTCGGTGAGATCTGCCGAGAGACCCCCTTCAATAAGGGCGAATACGTTTACCCCGATTTCATTGATGAATTCAAGAAAGCTGCCAACAAGAGCCCTTATGAGCAGATGGACTGCTGGGCTTCCGTTGAAAAGGCTATAAATAATTATATGACAGGCGGTATAGGTAAGGTAACACCTCAGGGCTACTGGTGGCTGGATACATGGGGCAGCGCACGCTATAATACCGCAGGTCAGCTCATGGCACTCGTATACACAAAGTATAACGGCGACGCTCCGAACAAGTACAGTGACTGGGCTAAGGGTCAGATGGAATACATCATGGGCAAGAACGACATCACTTACCTGGAGCGCATAAATGCAAACAACGAAGCCGAAAAGAAAGGCGAGCCCGCGCCCTGGAGCGAAGATGAGCTACACGGAAGCAGATGCTTCATCGTAGGCTTCAATGAAAATTCCGTTCAGTATCCTCACCACAGAGCAAGCTCGGGTCTTACAAAGTGCGAAGACCCCGATCCGCAGAGATATGTTCTTTTCGGCGCTCTTGCAGGCGGTCCCGATAATCAGGACAGGCACGATGATGTTACGAGCAACTGGACATACAACGAAGTGACCATCGACTACAACGCCGCATTCGTAGGCGCGAGCGCTGCGCTTTATAAGTATTACGGCACTTCCAAGATGGCGCCCACCAAGAATTTCCCGCCCAAGCCCACATTCAACGGCTCGAACGGCGAATCGACAAGCAACGCCTGCTGGGTAACTTCCTGCGGTATCGACGACCTCAATGCTGACGGCGCGGGCGTTACAAAGGTCTCGCTCTATGTAATGACAGCTTCCACCAAGAAGGTCGAAGACCTCACTGTTCGCTACTACTTCAGCACAAAGGGCATGAAGAACCCGAACAATATCACCGTTAACGAGCTTTACGATCAGGCTGCCGTTGAAGCTGCTCCCGCAAACGGAACTATCAGCGGTCCTTATAAGTATGACAAGATGGACGATGTTTATTATGCCGAGATCAAGTGGGATAACTACAATATCGCAAACTCGGGCAAAAAGTATCAGTTCACCGTTGGTCTTTACTACGGCGACAGCTGGAAGCCCGATGACGACTGGAGCTATCAGGGTCTCAAGATATTCAAGGAAGATGATGCCTTCTTCGCAACAGGCAACGAAGTCAAGAACGATAACATCTGCGTATACAGCGGCGGCAAGCTTGTAGGCGGCATCGAGCCCGACGGCTCCGTCCCCGAGACCGATCAGCCCGCGGCAGATAAAAACATCTTCTACGGCGACGCCAACTGCGACGGCACGGTCGATCTTTCCGATGTGGTACTTATGACAAAGTATCTCAAGAACTCCAAGAAGTATCCCATCAGTGAGCAGGGTCTCAAAAATGCCGACTGCGTTGCCTCCGACGGTCTGAACGCTGCCGACATTACAGCTGTCAAGAAGGTCGCAGCGGGTATGCTTTCTCAGAAAGATCTTCCCGCCGACAAGTAAACGGCTAAACTGTTAAGTTCAATAACAAAAGAGGGTGTTGCAGCCGCAGCACCTTCTTTTTGTTTTTTAACATCAGCCGTGGGGCATATTCCAAAGAGTATCCGTTTTTTAGTGTGATCCCTGATAGCAGCGCATTTTTTGAAGGAAAAACAAAATTTTTTCTAAGAAATTTGCTAAAAACTATTGATGAAAGAAAAATAATATGTTATAATGTGACAAAGATGTTTCAACCCCACGTTTATATGAGGTGATCGAATATGAAGCTCTCCATTGGCAGAAAACTCCTAATCTCGATTTTTTTGATCGCAGTCATACTCGGTAGCGCCGCCATGCTCGTCAGCAATATCGTTATGCGAAATATGATAGATAAAAAATACAGCGATTCGGCAAACGAGCTCGCTGCGACTGTCGGCAAGGCACTTGACAAGGAACAGATGTCTGCCATAACCGAAAAGGTCATCGGCGCTTTCAATGCTTCCGAAACAAAGCTCAGCAATGAGGAATGGGAGAAAGATGGCTACGATGAATATGTAGAGCAGTTCTCTTATCTTACCGACGACCCAGATTATATCGCGATAAGGGATAGCCTCAGGGGATTTCAGGAGCTGAACAGCGTTGACTGTATGTATACAGTAGCAGTCGCCCCCGATGACAAGGCTTTTGTGTATATCGTTGACGCGGCAGAGGAGGACGCTGTTTCCCCGGGCTGCTTCGATCCTATATATGAGATGAATTACGATACCCTTACAGACCCCGAAAGAGGCTTTCCCGCTTACATCACCAATACCGATGAATACGGCTGGCTGCTTACCGCGGGCGCTCCCGTTTACGATGCTGAAGGAAACGTTATCTGCTACGCTATGCTTGACATAAGCATGAACGCCATCCGTGCCGAGCAGACCCGCTTTTCACTGATGCTCGCAGGATTTCTTGCACTGGTCTCAATCCCGATCTTTGCTCTTTCGATTTTTTACATCAGACGCAGGATAATAAAGCCTATAAATATGCTATCGCAGGCTGCGGGACAGTACGGACAGAATCAGGGCAACAGCCACCGCGAATTCAGCAGCCTGAAGATACGCACAGGCGATGAGCTTGAGGTACTTCTGGGCTCGATGGTGCAGATGGAACGGGATATCGACAACTATATCCTTAATCTGACCCAGACCAAGGAACAGCTCTCCTCCGCAAGGCAGCAAGCCGATGATATCCAGAAGCAGGCGTATTTCGATTCGCTGACGGGCATACGCAACAGGCTCGCCTACGATAAGGAGATACAGCTTGTCGAGCAGGGAAGTCAGGAAGGCGGCAGGACCGAATACGGCATCGCGATGATCGACCTCAATTACCTGAAGGTGATTAACGATACCTATGGTCACGAATACGGAAACGCAGCCATAGTTTCTCTCAGCAAGCTGATATGCGATATCTTCGTTCATTCCCCCGTCTTCCGTATCGGCGGAGATGAATTTGCCGTGATCCTCAGAAACAACGATTATGACAAGATCAGATCGTTAGAGCAGGAGTTCAACAGCAAGATCGAACGATTGCGGGAAGATGATTCCCTTGAACCGTGGGAAAAGCTCTCCGCCGCTTTCGGCTATGCCCTCTACGACCCCGCTTCCGACAACAGCGCCGATGATGTCTTCAAACGCGCCGATATGAATATGTATGAGCGCAAGAAGGCAATGAAAGCCGTAAGGGAATAAAAAAACAAACCGTGCAGTAGCTAAAACTGCACGGTCATTTTTTAGTCTTTACCTGCGGGTGTTTCGGGTCACTCTCCGAGAAGTCTGGCTGCCCATTCCTGCTCCTTGAATCCTGTCAGCACAAAGCCATCGCCAACGACCAGCGGACGCTTTACCAGCATACCGTCGGAAGCCAGCAGAGCAAACTGCTCGTCCTCGCTCATCTCTCCCAGCTTTTTGGAAAGCCCCAGCTCGCGGTACTGTATGCCGCTTGTGTTGAAGAATCGTTTCAGCGGCAGACCGCTCACGGCGTAAAAGCTTCTCAGCGCGGCTTCGTCGGGATGCTCGCCCTTGATATCCGCGGCTTCGTAAGCAATACCATTGTCGTCAAGCCATTTCAGCGCCTTTTTGCAGGTGGTGCATCTGTTGTAGCAATATACTTTTATCATTGTTTTCACTCCTGTCCGAGTTTTATTTTTGATATATTATACCACGAAAGATGTGATTTGTCAACGCAGAAAAACGGAAGAACAGCTGAGTTCGGATACATCTTAACAGCTCGATACAAAGCCCCGAAGCATTTCAAAGTGTTTCGGGGCTTTGCTTGTGTATTGGTATCTGCACCGACCATGCGGGCATTGTTTATGATCGTCCGAGTGCTGTACCGTCATCGCGGCAGCTGCCCCGCCTTTGCCTTTAACGGGCGGTATTCAGCTCCAGCGACTTTTTCAGTTCTCTGATAAATGTTTCACCTATCGCACTTAGCTGAATGTTTTTCTTTGTGATGTAGCCTATCTCCATTATGCTGTTGCGGTTGTCGTTGTCCTCGCGGAAAGGTACTACCCTGTAATCATCGCCGCCCAGCTCCTTGCAGAGTATTCCCGAACACAGGGTATACCCGTTGAGCTGCTGCATCATCTCGCCCATGGCGGCACGGTCGGTCGCTTTTATCATTCGGGGATAGATGTTCTCACTGAGTATCTCCTCGGCATAGAGATATCCCTCCTTGCCGTTTTGCTCAAAGGAAAGACACGGGTAGGGAACAAGCTGCACCAGACTTATGGAGGGCTCGTTAGCCAGCGGATGCTCCTTCCACAGGTAAACATAAGCCTTGCAGCGCACAAGCTCCCTGAAGACGAGTTCGTTTTCTTCAAGCTGCTTTGCTATCGGCTTGCGGTTGAAATTTGAGATGTAAAGCACGCCTATCTCGCTTTTGAGCTCGGCAACATCGCGTATGATCGAAAGCGTTTCGGTCTCACGGACGGCGAACTCAAATTCAAGGGTGTTGTACTGCTTTACCGTATTTATAAAAGCGCTTACCGCAAAGGAATAATGCTGCGTCGATATCCCGAATCGGCGCTTTTTTTCGTGGTTAATGTATTTTTCCTGTATCAGCTCATACTGTCGGTAAAGCTGACCTGCGTTCTGCAAAAACTCAAGCCCCTCCGCTGAGGGAACAGCGCCCCTGTGGGTACGCATGAAAATGGTAAGCCCCAGTTCCTTTTCAAGCTCCCTGACTGCACTCGTCAGCGTGGGCTGAGATATTCCCAGCTTGTCCGCCGCCTTGTTCATCGAACCGCATTCCGAAATGGTCAGCGCATAGTTTATTTGTTGTAAAGTCATAATCCCACCTGCTCAATATGATTTGTATGAATTATAACATACCCTGCCCCGTTTGTCAACACCTTCCGCATACTGAGAAAAAAACGCACAGCCGTCCCAGCGTTTTGATAAAGATCATATCCGCGTGATATACCCCGTCTATCACAGGCTATAGACTCTGTCTATATCAACAAGGGTCTATGATAGCGTTATCATATAACGGAAGATAAAAGTCCGTATTCGCCGCAGTTCTTGCGGTAAAATAAGCTGAAATGTATGCCCGAGCAGCGTGATATCGTTATCACGATTTGCAGCCGCAGGCCTTTTATACCGCCCTTTTTGCGGTCTTGTGCCGCCGCACAGGCTTTATCAGATAATGGCTGTCTGCGGCTGTGTGCAAACGTTGTCACCTTTTTTCGTTGACCTTTTGCCGCATTTGAGATAAACTTTAATCACAGCAGTTGACCTTAAACTGTATTATTCGGAGGTAGAGAAAGATGAAAAGAAAGAAACTATTGGCACTCACACTTGCACTTGTTTTAGGTGCAAACCTTTTATCCGCCTGCTCGGTGAGCGAAGCGGGCAGCAGCAATGAAAGCACGGCAGCCGCAAGCAATACCAAGACCGACTTCAAATACGGCAAGATAGACATTCCCGGCAAGGACGGCGCTCTCTGCGGCGCACCTATCTATATCGCTTACGAAAACGGCTATTTTGCAGAAGAAGGCTTTGATGTGAACTTAATCTCCGCCGATTTTGAGACCAGAAAGATAGGGCTCAATAACGGAACTATCCCGATAGTAAACGGCGACTTCCAGTTCTTCCCCTCTATCGAAAACGGCATTAACGTAAAGGTCGTAGACGGTCTGCATGAGGGCTGCATAAAGTTTGCCGTTCGCCCCGATTCTGACATCAGCTCGGTCGAGGACCTCAAGGGCAAGAAGATAGGCGTTGACGAGATCGGCGGCACACCTCATCAGGTCGCATCGCTGTGGCTTGAAAATGCAGGCATATCCGCAGACCCGTCGGCAGGCGAGGTAACATTCCTCCCTTACTCTGACGGCAACCTTGAATTTGAAGCCCTTGCAAATGGTGAGATAGATGTTGCGGCACTTTGGGATCCGCTCGGCTCTATCCACGAAAAGGCAGGCGATGTGAAGATAATCTTCGACCTCGGAAAGGATCCTTACTTTGTAGATCATTTCTGCTGCTTCTTGTATGCTTCCTCAAAGGTGCTGGATGAAGACCCCGAGGAGGTCGCAGCACTTCTGAGAGCTTACCGTAAAGCACAGGAATGGTTGTATGAGAACCCCGAGGAGGCGGTCGATATCATCGTTGACAAGAACTACGCTTCCATCGAGGACAAGGATCTTGCGGTCGAGCTTATCAAGAGCTACGGCTTCCCCTCGGCGGCAGAGCATGACGAAAACTGGGATTCTCACGTTGAGACCGACGTTAAGTATTTTGTTGACGGGCTTTCAAAGATAGGCTACCTTGAAAGCGACCCCGATCAGTTTGCAAAAGACATTTATCAGAAAGTTGAGGTACAAAAATGAGCACAGCCGCAGTAAAGCTTTCGGTAGCGGTAAACGCTGACAGCAAAACCGGAACCGCATGGAACTATAAGAACAACGCATACTTTCTGCTGAAGATGCTGTTCACAGTTTCGGGGTTCATTATCGCGATCGGCGTTAATATCCTCTTTCCGCAGAAAGCAGCGGTAGAGATAAAACAGTATGTTCTGAGCCTGCTCGGCGTTGATATCAGCCTTACCATGAATGACGCATACATCTTCCTGCTTGTAGTCCTTGCCTCAATTTACGCGGCAGCAGGAGTGCGCTCATGGGGGGATAAGGACAGACGTAAGAAGTACAGCAAAAATGCGGCATTCCGCTTTGCAGTCGGAGCAGCCCTTGCATTGTGGGATATAGGCGGTACTAAGCTGCAATTCTTTGCACAGCCCTTTTTCCCGGGACCCGCACAGGTGGTTGAAGCATACCTTTCCGACGGCAGCTATGTTTTGCAGAACACGCTATACTCACTCAGGCTTTATGCGGCGGGATTCTCCTGCGGCGTGCTGCTGGGCGTGGGAACAGGAATACTGATAGGCTGGTTCCCGAAGGTATATTACTGGGTGTTCCCCGTGCTTAAAATAACGGGAGTTGTGCCCGCGGTGGCGTGGATGCCCTTTGCATTGACCCTGCTGCCAAACTCTTTCACGGCAGCGGTCTTCCTGATAGTTATCTGTGCATGGTTCCAGATAGCCTTCCTGACGGCGCAGGGCATACAGTCAACTCCTAAGCAAAGCTATGAAGCCGCAAGGATACTCGGCAGCAACTCCGCCGACCTTATACTTCATGTTGCGATCCCACACGCCATGCCCGATATCTTCACAGGCATAACCTCTGCAAATGCAATGGCTTTCACCACCCTTGTCATGAGCGAGATGTTGGGTCAGCCGGGCGGACTTGGCTATTATATCAACCAGTCTAAGGTGTGGAGCGCTTATTACAAAGTGCTGGCGGCGATAGTGATAATGGCGGTGCTGTTTTCGCTTATCAACCACATCATCGGCAGGATACAGAAGCACACGCTAAGGTGGCAGGAGGGAGTTGTGAAAAAATGAGCAGCAGCATTAATATACAAAATGTAGACCGCACCTACACCGACACTGACGGTAAAGCCGTTCAGGCGCTGAAGGCTGTTGATCTTGACATAAGGGCAGGGGAATTCATCTCGCTTATCGGTCCTTCGGGCTGCGGCAAGACTACCTTGCTTCGGCTCATCGCAGGACTTGACAAGCCGCAGTCGGGTTCGCTCTCGATAGACGGCAGAAAAATAAAAGGCGTTGACCCCGAGCGCGGTTATGTCTTTCAGCAGGGAAGCCTCTTTCCGTGGCTCGATATCGAACATAACATCGCCTATGGTCTCAGAGCAAGAGGACAGCTCAGACAGAAGAAAAAAAGTGTGAGCGAGTATATCTCGATGGTAGGGCTTGAGGGCTTTGAGAAAAGCTATCCCCACCAGATCTCGGGCGGTATGGCACAGCGTGTTGCGATCGCAAGGGCGCTTATCAACGACCCCAAAGCACTTCTGCTCGATGAGCCTATGGGTGCTCTCGATTCCTTTACAAGAGCCGATCTTCAGGATAAGCTGCTCGAGCTCTGGAAAGAAAAGGGCACGACGATGATACTTGTGACCCACGATGTAGACGAAGCAATATATCTGAGTGACCGCATAGTTATCATGACCCCGCGCCCGGGTAAGATAAGCCGCGTGATCGAAGTTGACCTGCCAAGACCACGGCACAGGGGCGGTGTTGAGTTCCTTTCGCTCAGACGAGAGATCCTTGAGCTTTTTGAACTTGCACAGGCGCAGCCCCAGCCTGAATATACAATATGAGGAGAAAATGTGATGAAGAAGAATATTTTGGGAATAGTTGAGTTTGTTCTTGCTGTACTGCTTACCGTCGGCTCGGTAACATTTTTCAAAGCCTGCGGCGGGCATGACGGAAAATTTATGTTGTGCCACTGGTCACAGCACGCCGTGACCCTTATCGGTGCTGTCATTTCCATACAGGCGCTGCTGCGGATACTGCTGAAAAACAGCGGCATAAAGGCAGGACTTGCCGCAGGTATTTTCCTTTCGGCGGCAGCTGTCATATCAATACCCGGAAAAGTGATCCCGCTTTGCATGATGGACACAATGCGCTGCGTAAGCACCTTCAAGCCTGCGGTGATAGTCATAGCATCGCTGCTCGCTGTAGCGTCGGGTGCAGACAGTATCATCGGTATCATCAAGGCGGGAAAAGACAGATGAAGCTCGGTCTTCTGCCCGTTCTGAACCTTCACCGAAAGCCGCTGCGTACCATTGCACTGATCGTGACAGCAATGGTGATGTCAGCGGCGATCTTTGGCGGGTGTGTATTTGTTGAGGCGCTGCAAAAAGGTCTTGACAGCCTTGAACAGCGCCTCGGTGCCGATATAATAGTTCTTCCCGAGGGTGCTGAAAACAAGGTGGATCTTAAAAACATTCTCTTGCAGGGCACACCCGGGTATTTCTATATGGATAAGTCGGTGATGGAAAAGCTTTCGGCTGTTGAGGGCGTTGAAAAGCTGTCGCCGCAGTATTTTCTTGTGTCCGCAAACGCCGAGTGCTGCACTGTTCAGGTGCAGATAATAGGCTTTGATGAGGATACTGATATTACCGTTAAGCCTTGGCTCCGCGAAGCATACAGCGGCAGTCTCGGCGATAATGAGATAATAGTCGGCGCAGGGCTTTCCACCCGTGTCGGGCATACGCTTTCCCTTTACGGAGTGGAATGCAAAGCCGTTGGCAAGCTGAGCAGAACGGGCACGGGTCTTGATACTGCTGTATACACCACCAACGAAACGGTCAAGCGGCTGATAAAGGGCTCTGCCGAACAGGGCATAGCTGTGCTTTCAAAGCAAAGTCCCGAAGATGTTGTTTCCTCCGTTTACATAAAAGCGGCTGACGGCACCGATATAGACGATCTTGCTTCAAAGATAAACACCGAACTTGAAGGCGTGCAGGCAGTACGCACAAGGTCGATGCTGAC
The DNA here is from genome assembly GCA_024697545.1 of Ruminococcus sp. Taxonomy (GTDB): domain Bacteria; phylum Bacillota; class Clostridia; order Oscillospirales; family Ruminococcaceae; genus YE71. The sequence continues at coordinate 2,261 of JAILFN010000070.1, read as the reverse complement.
CGAGACAGCCGATAAACTAAGTGTTATCTCGGAAAGTGCCGCTGCCGTTACCGCCGCTGTGTGGGTGTTGGCAGCTGTTATAATGCTTACCGTTTTTTACGTCACCGCAAATGAACGTAAAAGGGAGTTCGCGGTTTTGCGGACGATAGGCTTCTCAAGAAAAAAGCTGAGCGGTATCGTGTTGAAAGAAGCCATCATCACCGCAGGTGCGGGCAGTTTGGCAGGTGTTATGCTTACGGCAGTTGTCGTCTTTCCTTTCGTTAACGTCATTGAACACAAGACCGCACTTCCGCTGCTCATGCCGTCGGTAAGTTTAACGCTTTTGTACGGCGTGGCTGTTATAATAGCAGTATTGCTCGCAGGCTCGGCAGCGTCAGCATTTTCCGCACACAGGCTCAGCCATATCGACACCGGAAAAATACTCAGGGAGGGCTGCTGAATGAACATCAAAGCCGAAGATCTAAGCATCGTTTACAAGAAAAAAGCCCGCAGCATCAAGGTGCTCGAAGCCGTTTCATTCGCGCCCGCCGCAGGTGAAGTAACAGTCATAACGGGGCGTTCGGGCAGCGGAAAGACAACGCTTATAAATATAATGGCAGGGCTTCTTGCACCGACTGAAGGTAGGGTATATTATGATGATATGCCGGTATATCAGACAGATGACGAACGGCTTTCCGCATTTCGGAATCTGAACATCGGCTATATCCCGCAGTGTTCGAGCGCACTTTCGGGGCTTGATACCTTGCAGAACATACTTCTTCCCTCGGTGCTGGCGGGCATTGATAAAACCGAAGAAGCCGAAAAGCTTATAAGCGCGATGAGGCTTGAAGGGTTGAAAAACGCCTGCCCCGATGAACTGTCGGGAGGAGAGCTCAGACGGCTCGCAGCAGCAAGAGCGCTGATAAATTCGCCCTCCGTGATCTTTGCAGACGAGCCTACAAACGATCTTGACGACGAAAATGCCGCACTTATTCTCGGAATGCTGAAAGCGCAGGCGCAAAACGGTGCAGCAGTCATAATAGTCACACACGACAGCGCTGCATTGGCTTATGCCGACAGGGTATATACCATGGACGGCGGCAAACTTATTGCTAAGGAGAATGAACATGAAGATACGCTTTGCAGATGTTACGTTTCTTGATGAGATAACCGACATCGAGCGCAGCTGCTTCCCAAAAGAACAGGCTGCAAAAAGAGAGCAGTTCAAAGAAAGGCTCACAACATATCCCGGGCATTTCCTGCTTCTCTGTGATGACAGCGGAAAGGCGGCAGCTTTTATAAACGGCTTTGTGACAGACATCGCAGACCTGACAGACGATATGTACGATAACTCAGCCCTGCACGATGAAAACGGCGCATGGCAGATGATCTTCGGGCTTTGCACCCATCCCGATCACAGGCACAAAGGCTTTGCCCACACGCTGATGACCGAATTTCTTCGCCTTGCAAGGGAACAGGGACGCAAGGGCGTCGTGCTTACCTGCAAAGAGCGGCTGATAAGCTTTTACGAGCAGTTCGGCTTTGAAAACGAGGGTGTGTCGGCAGGCTCGGTCATCGGCGGCGTTGAGTGGTATCAGATGAGATTGAAGTTTTAGCGCAATACCGCAAGTCGGCAGTCCGACGGTGTTGCCGCGGATAAGATATATCATCACGGCAAGGAGAGTGATCTCCCTGCCGTTATTATTATTCAAGCTTACTTTTTTCTCTAACCATCCTGCTCGTTCTGCAAGCAGCGCCGCTCAAAGTTATGCACCGCCGATCGTGCGGTGTTACCTTATTGCTTTTAAAACGCATATTTTTACATTTTCTGCACAAACTATCCTCACCAAAATAATTCCAAGGAGATAATGCCATGAAAGCAACAGGAATAGTAAGACGAATAGATGACCTCGGGCGAGTGGTGATACCAAAAGAGATAAGGCGTACTATGAGGATACGCGAGGGCGACCCGTTGCTGACAGCATTGACACAAAACAGCGAAATGGAGTTTATGTCCGCATTTGTCAGGCTGGGAGAAAGGCTTGGAGGTACATAAACTGACTTGACATAGGCAGCTTATTGTGATTTAATATCATCATACTGAAAAATGATTCAGAGAAAATATTTTCAGAAAAGATGTGGTACTATATTTCTACGAATGCAAATACTTCGACCGCCCCATGACCCATGAAGAATGCCGCCGGGAAAAGGAACAGCTTGACAGCATCAAGGGCATCACCGTGTCGGGCGTGGGATTTGTCTGCACGGGGGGATTTGCAGTC
>JAILFN010000069.1 GCA_024697545.1 Ruminococcus sp. | reverse complement strand
ACGCAAAAGCCATCAGCGAGGGCGACAAGAAGATAACGCTGACCTTTGACCAGGGCTACGAAAACGGATACACGTCCAAAATTCTAGACACTTTAAAGGAGAAGAACGTTCACGCAGTATTCTTTGTTTTGCAGGACTATGCCGAAAAGAATCCCGAGCTGGTGCAGAGAATGATCGACGAGGGGCACACTGTCGGCAACCATTCGGTGACGCACCGCTCTATGCCCGAGCTTTCCGCCGAGGAATGCAAACAGGAGGTGCGCGGCTTGCAGCGGTATATCAAGGAGAATTTCGGCTATCTGCCGACGCTTTTCCGTCCGCCGATGGGCGAGTTTTCCGAGCAGACGCTTGCCGTGACGGAAGAATGCGGGAGCGAAACGATGCTCTGGAGCTACGCCTACGCCGACTGGGACACCGAGCATCAGCCCGCCCCCGATGAAGCTAAGGAGAAGCTGATCGGTGCTGCCCATGACGGCGCGATATATCTGCTGCATTCGGTGTCTGAGACCAACGCCGAGGTGCTGGGCGATGTCATCGACGGTATCCGCGGCAAGGGGTTTGAGTTCAACTGACACCATTGGTACCTTTGATCTCAGAGCAAAAACAATTTTATACAAGATGATACGGCGATATTCCACGAGAATACTGCCGTATTTTTTTCACAATAAACGCACATATCAGCCGGGGCTGCAAAATGACCGTTGGTCGCTTTGTATAGTTTGTTAAGAATTTAACAGCTGTTTTGTTCATTCTTCACGGATATTTTTCTGCAATAGTTTATCTATCGATTTTTAACAATTCGGGTGGTATAATGATAGTAAGATATGTTGTAATGTATTAATAACTTTAGAAAGGATTGGTTTATATGAAAAAACGAATCATAACAGCAGGTCTTGCAGCTGTCATGCTGCTTACCGGCGGTGCGGTGTCCGCATTTGCAGAGACTGACCCTTATCCTGTCGATGAAAAACTGACCGATACTATACAATGGGGCAGGCTATCAGGGCTTTTATTATGATCACACTGGAGAGCATTCCTGTGATCTGTCCTTTTATCTCAAGTATTCCGTCAAGGACAACAGAAAGTCTCTTTTCCATCTTGAAAGGAAGGATGAAAAGCGAGGCTGGTACCGTGACTCCGACGACTTTCGTCTAAATCCCTTGTGGTATGAAAATTATCCGTACATGACATATCACTATGCCGACATAAACCCTTACAGCAAGGTGACCTGTAGGTTGGTCTGCCCCGAATACAAGGTAAAGGACGAGCAGGGTAATATCGTGACGAAAAAGCTTGTCTCGAAGTCTATAACTTTCCGCACACTTCCGAATCCGACGAGAATTGTCAAGACCTCCCGCAGCAAAAATGCCGTTCGGCTGTACTGGGTTAAGCAGAAATGGTGTGCCGGATATAAGATACAGAAGTACAACACCAAGACAAAGAAGTGGGAAACTGCCAAGACGATCAAAGACTTGAAAGTCACAAACGCCAGAGTTTCAGGCTTGAAGTCAGGGACAAAGTACAAATTCCGTATAAAGACTTACGGTTATGTAGGTTCAAAGAAGTTCCCCGTCAAGACCAAGAATGGCGCTTTCTCGAACGTGATATACGGACACGTTTCAAAGACCGTCACAGTAAAAACCAAGAGCTAAACACTCACAAACGTCTGCCCTAAATCGGCAGACGTTTTTCTATGCCGAACAACGCAAGCTGTACCGCAAAGACTGCGATCGGTTCTATATAGACCCAAAAAGACAGATACCTCTTGTGAAGCATCTGTCTTTCTTAATAGTTATTTGCGGTCTTTTGCAAAGTGCCGAGCTTATGCTCTCCCCGCGCCGCTTTTTAAGTACATTTTTTTGTACACATCACTGTCTCAGATAAACACCGTTGGACTCGATATAGTCCTCCATGTCGTCCTTGTAGTACAGATCGAGGGGGTCGGCGTGTGCCTGAAGTGCGCGGTTGCCGATGTCGTGACGGAAATGCACGTTCTCCCAGGTGATCTTGTCAACAGCTTCGTAGGAACGGCGGAGCGCTTCCTCGAGGGTGAGAGCCGTGCAGGTAACGCCCAGAACTCTTCCGCCGTTAGTGAGGAACCTGCCGTCTTCCGAAAGCTTTGTGCCCGCATGGTAAACGAAAGCACCTTCGACCTGACCCTTTTCGTCAAGACCCTTGATCTCGATGCCCTTGGGATAGCTCAGCGGATATCCGCCCGATGCCATTACCACGCAGGCGCAGCTGCCCGTCTTCCAGCTGATCTTGAGGTCGGCGAGCCTGTGGTCGTAGATCGCCTCAAAGATATCGGCAAGATCGGTGTCCAGCATGGGGAGCACCACCTGAGTCTCGGGGTCGCCGAAGCGGCAGTTGTATTCTATCACCTTGGGGCCCTTCGGGGTTATCATAAGACCGAAGTAAAGACAGCCCTCAAAGGTCCTGCCCTCAGCCTTCATCGCTTCGATGGTGGGCTTGAAAATAGTCTCCATGCACTCCTTTGCGATAGCGTCGGTGTAATAGGGGTTGGGCGAAACGGTTCCCATTCCGCCTGTGTTCAGACCCTCATCGCCGTCAAGTGCGCGTTTGTGATCCATTGATGATATCATGGGAACAACAGTCTCGCCGTCGGTAAAGCTCAGCACCGATACCTCGGGTCCTGTAAGATATTCCTCGATAACTATGCGTGCGCTCGACTTGCCGAATTTCAGCTCGTCGATCATCTCATGCACAGCCTGAACAGCCTCTTCCTCATTCTGCGCGAGTATAACGCCCTTGCCGAGAGCAAGTCCGTCAGCCTTGATAACTGCGGGGTAGCTGTTCTGCTCTTTAAGATACGAAATAGCTGATTCGCTGTCGGTGAACACCTCGTAAGCAGCTGTCGGGATATCGTACTTCTTCATAAGCTCCTTTGAAAACACCTTAGAACCTTCGATTATGGCTGCATTCGCCTTGGGTCCGAAGGTCTTGAAGCCCTTAGCCTGAAGTGCATCGACCATACCGAGTACCAGCGGATCATCGGGTGCTACTGCCACCATATCGGGCTTCAGCTTTTCAGCCAGTGCCACAACGCCGTCTATGTCCGTTGCCGCAACGTCAAAGCATTCGGCGTACTTTGATATACCGCCGTTGCCGGGGGTACAGTACAGCTTTTCAACGCGGGGTGACTCCGCCAGCTTCATTATAATGGCGTGCTCTCTGCCGCCGCCGCCTACTACCAGAATGTTCATAACAGTTTCTCCTTTGTTATTTGAGTTTAATGCCGCCGATAACTTCATCGAACTGCTTTTGCATTTTCTTGTAGATATCATCCATTGCGCCGTAGCTTACTGCAATTACCGCGCCGTTCCTGATAGCTATCAGCTGCTTTATGGTCATACGGCTCTCGCCCATCGGGAAATTGATGGTGATCTCAATGCCCTCCTGACCGTCAAGCTCTGCATTCTTTTTGGATACCTCATAGCCCTCGGAATCCTTATATGCCGCGATTATCTGATCGGCATAATCATCAACCGTCATGCCCTCCATCGTGTCCTCGGTGAATGAAGCGACATTGAGGGATGAAGCGCTGTAAACATCATCATCGGGCTTGCCGATGTAGTTGAACAGGCAGTCCATATCCGAGCCTTCGGTGTAGCCCCATTTGCTCTCATCAACGGTAACGGAATAATATTCGCAGTCAAATGTGCCGTCAGAATAGGTTCCCGGAGTCTTATTTGAATTGTTTAATATGTCCTCAATTTCACCACTATCCAAATACAGCCAGTATTGACCTATAACTGAACCTGCTACCATCGAATTTGCATCTTTTTCTTCACCATCAACATATTCATGAATAACAAATTCAACTGTATTACTATCTATTTGCGAAAAATTCACGCTTTTTTCATCAGGAATATCTTCTACAATCAATACTTTTGATTCTTCATAATACGTATTATAGATGGACAAAGCATAATCAAAGAAATCAATCTTTGAATTGATGATTAAGCATTGCCAATTACCAGTAACATCATTTGTTACACTATCCAAAAAACTGACATCTATATCACTAATGTCTTTTGAACTTGTAGCGATTATGTTTTTCTGGTCAGATTCGGTATTTGTCTGCTGTTCCTCTGCCTTAGTTGCAGACGTTGTCCCGGCAGCCGTGGTGGTCTCTGCCTTGCTGCTTTCCTTGCTATCCTTGCTGCCGCAGGCGGTAACGCTCATGAGCATCACCGCCGCGAGCATAGCCGACACTATATTTCGCATCTTTAACATTATGTCGATCCTTACTTCTTGATATCTATCTTCTTGAGCTGGTTCATAAGGACTTTGTTCCCATAGGCGTTATCCTTGCTATATGGAGCAAGGACAGAATAAATGCTCTTCTTTGTAAAGCCCAGTAACTGACGGATAACTGCGTTGTCCTCGTCAGTCATGTCTATAATAGCGAATTTCTTGCCGTCGAGGTTGATATAGCCTTCAAAAGTAACGGAGGGATCTTCAGCGAGCTCCTTCTGTACCTCTTCGCTCTCCATAAATTCTTCGATGGTCATGCCATCGTATTCCGCGGGCTTAATGGCAGCCGCCATCATAATACCGACGCTGTATGCCGGTATGTTCTCATCGCCCTTATAGGATAGAACCAGGCCGCCCTCGCCGAGCTCTTCGCTATCCCACTTCTTGGAAGAGAATCTCATATCATAGAACTTACAGGTGTAATTGTTCTTTCCGAGGCCGTAAGCGGTGGTAACTGCAACGGGAGCGCTGAATGAGCTGTAATATGTCTTGCCCTTGCTCTTCTTGTAAGCCTGCACCTTGAAGGAATACTCGGTCCTTGAATCAAGACCCTGCACCTTTGCGGAGAGCTTGCCGCCGCCCTTTACCACTGCCTTGCACTTCCAGCCTGTCTTGGTCTTCATGAATACCTTATAGCCTGTTGCCTTGTTTACCTTCTTCCAGGTAAGCTTAACAGCGGAAGGACCCTTCTTGGTAGCAACGATCTTCGGCTTTGAAAGCTTGCCGAGCTGCTCTGTATACGCGGAAGATACCACTGCCTGCTGCTGAACGCCTTCTGCCGATGCGGGAACTGCCGCGCCGCTTGCAAGCATCACTGCCGCCATACCTGCTCCGAATAATCTCTTGTTGATCTCTTTCATTTTTTTGTTCTCCTTTTCATTTAGTTTATTTAACCGATATCAGTGATGGAAAAGTCTGATACCGGTAAATGCCATAGCCATACCGTACTTGTTGCAGGTCTCTATAACGTTGTCATCGCGGATAGAGCCGCCCGGCTCTGCGATGTACTTAACGCCCGACTTGTAAGCGCGTTCGATGTTATCGCCGAAGGGGAAGAACGCATCGGAGCCGAGTGCTACGTCGGTGTTCTTTGCGAGCCATGCCTTCTTTTCCTCACGGGTGAATACCTCGGGCTTTACCTTGAAGATGTTCTGCCATGTGCCTTCTGCGAGAACGTCCTCATACTCATCGCCGATATAAACGTCGATGGCATTATCGCGGTCTGCGCGGCGGATATCGTCCTTGAACTGAAGACCCATTACCTGCGGGGACTGTCTCAGCCACCAGTTGTCAGCCTTCTGACCTGCAAGGCGTGTGCAGTGTATCCTCGACTGCTGACCTGCGCCGATACCGATAGCCTGTCCGTCCTTTACATAGCATACCGAGTTGGACTGAGTATACTTTAAAGTGATGAGCGAGATAAGAAGATCCATCTTCTTGTCATCGGGGATATCCTTGTTCTCGGTCACAACGTTTGCGAGCATATCGTTGTCGATAAGCAGCTCCTGTCTTCCCTGCTCAAAGGTAACGCCGAACACCTGCTTGCGCTCTGTGGGATCGGGCTTGTAGCTCTCATCCATCTGAATGATGTTGTATGTACCCTTTCTCTTGGACTTGAGTATCTCAAGAGCTTCATCTGTATATCCGGGAGCGATAACGCCGTCGGACACCTCGCGCTGGATCATCTTTGCGGTGGGAACATCACAGACATCGGAAAGTGCGATGAAGTCGCCGTAGCTGGACATTCTGTCAGCACCTCTTGCTCTTGCATATGCACAGGCAAGGGGAGAAAGCTCGCCGAGATCGTCTACCCAGTAGATCTTCTTGAGGGTATCGGAAAGGGGCTTGCCGACAGCAGCGCCCGCGGGGGAAACGTGCTTGAAGGAGGTAGCCGCGGGAAGACCCGTTATCCTCTTGAGCTCGCTCACCAGCTGCCAGCCGTTGAATGCGTCAAGCAGGTTGATGTAGCCGGGCTTGCCGTTGAGCACGGTTATAGGCAGATCACTGCCGTCCTCCATAAAAACTCTGGACGGCTTCTGATTGGGGTTGCAGCCGTATTTCAATAACATTTCGTTTGCCATTTTTATTATCCTCCTGTATTATGTCAGCGCAGCCGCCCGTTCGGATATCACCGTCGGGAGATACAGTCATCGCGGACAGCAGCACTTGTATAGAACAATGTTTAGGTTTTAAATAAGATCCGCAGGTCAGGTGCCGAATGGCGGTCAGACCTTCTCAAACTTGTTAACGATCTTAGTCTGCTCCTCGCCTGTTGCGATGTCGATAAATCTTACGAACAGCGATACCTTGTTGTCCTCGTTCAGCGCGTTCCAGAGCCCGTTGGTGAACTCCTCGATATCATTGGGGATAGCTACCTTTTTGGGCTCGCCCTCAAAGGAAGGCAGCGGAGAGCCGTCGCCCATGTAGGTGTGGATAAAGTGTCCTATGCCTGCAAGAGGTGAGGTGTAGGAATAGGTGAAACGCTCGGTGCAGGCGGGGTCGCCGTCTGCGGATTTCAGAATGGACATAGCATAGTTATATGTGCCGCCCTCAACGTGCATGATGCCCGAGATGCGAGGTGTGTAGTTGGGAGCGTCGTCCTCATACTCACGGGTGCGGAGCGACTGCTCAAAGGTCTGCTGCTTGTCCATCAGCTCATAGATAGTATCCGTCTGGTCGCCGTTGGTAACGATGGTCTTGTTGCCCAGCTTGCGGACGGGGGAATATATGATAAGGTGAGGATCGGAGAGCTTTGAAGGATCAGCCGCCTCGGTCTTGATGCCGTCATCGGTAGCGGTGAACACGCGGTTGCGGCTGTTTACGCTTCTGCCCATGATGAAGTAAGCGGTAACAGCCTTACTGCCGTTGGCAGACTTGCCGATAACTATTCCGCGTCCGGGATAGCTGTTGCTTTTCAGTTCTTCATAGATGTCAAGAGTTTTCATGTCGATTACCTCCTAAAAATAGATAACAGAAAATGATAATTGTATGTCTGCTGTTTTCAGGCTTTAACGTCGTGCAGAGCCTACCGCCGTTCGGGCGGTGCTGCCTCAGTCAACATACGCCTTTCCGTCCCTGACGGTTATCCTGTCTTCGCAGAAGAGTGCCACCGCCTTCGGGAGTATCTTCCACTCAACATTTTCCATGATACGCTTCTGGAGCGTTTCGGGGGTGTCGTTGTTTTCTACTGCCACGGTGTCCTGCATGATGATAGGACCGCCGTCGCACTCGGGCGTTACGAAATGAACGGTAGCGCCGGATATCTTAACTCCCTTTTCAAGCGCCGCCTCATGAACGTGAAGACCATAGAAGCCCTTGCCGCAGAAGCTTGGTATCAGAGCAGGATGTATGTTCATCATCTTGTAGGGGAAAGCCTCGAAAACCTGCTCGTCGAGAATTATCATAAATCCTGCGTATACCACAAGGTCCGCCTTTTCTTCGATCAGCGCATCTGTAACAGCGCGGGTGTATGAAGCGGTATCAGGGTACTCCCTGCGCGGGATCACGCGGGTCTTTATGCCGTTTTTTTCGGCACGCTCAAGGGCATAAACGCCCTCCTTTGAGGATATGACGCAGGTTATCCTGCCCTCTTTGATGATGCCTTCATTCTGCGCGTCGATGAGCGCCTGAAGATTCGTTCCGCCGCCCGAAACGAGTACGCATATATTTTTCATGTTTATACTATCCCTTCCGGTCACTTGTAAAGATCAATGGTGTGAAGATAAACGCCTATCGCGATAACGACAAAGCCAATAACAAACCCGAAGATGAGATACCCCTTCTTAAGCTTCATGTCCTCTTCGGGATATACCCTGTCGGGACGTCCTGGTTCGTAGAATATCTTAACGGTATCGCCCTCTTTAAGGCTGCATTCCTTATCTTCATCGCAGGCAAGATCAAAAAGCTGCGTTGTGACATCGGTATCCTTTGCCTTGAATGTTATCACTGGGCATTTGATCTTCTTTTCGGGTCCGCCGCTTTTCGGCAGAAGCTTTATGGATCCCACCACGGCTTCAGCCTTTCCGTATCGTTTGTTCTTCATGCGCTTTGCTGTGGCAACGAAAAGCACATAGAAGATCACGAGCATGCCAAGTGCTATCACAAAATTCCCGATAAGCTCGGGCGATACATTCACGGCGGTCACCTCCGACAGACTGCAAACAAGTCCTGATTTTTGTACAGTTATCTGTCAGCAGATGATAACGCCCTCGTCGTTCTCGGTAAGCTCACCGAGAACGTAAGCGGTCTCGCCAGCTGCATTGAGTATCTCTACCGCCTTGTCGGCATCATTCTTGTCAACAACAACGGTCATGCCGACGCCCATGTTGAAGGTGTTGAACATATCCCTCTCGGGGATCTTGCCTGTCTCCATGATAACGTTGAAGATAGGAAGTACCTGAACATCGCTGCGGGCGATCTTTGCGGAAAGACCCTTGGGCAGAGATCTCGGGATATTCTCATAGAAGCCGCCGCCGGTGATGTGAGAGATGCTCTTAACGGTCACCTGCTCGATAAGGCTCATGATCGGCTTGACATAAATGCGGGTAGGAGTGAGAAGCACGCTTCCGAGGGGTGCGCCAAGATCGGAGTTGTGTCTTGCAAGGTTCTGCTCGTTTACGGTAAATACCTTTCTCACGAGCGAGAAGCCGTTGGAGTGAACACCGCTTGAAGCGATAGCGATCATAACGTCGCCTGCCTTCTGGGTATCGGGCTTTATCAGCTTGTCGCGGTCTGCGATACCTACCGAGAAGCCTGCGAGGTCATACTCGTCCTCGGGCATAAGACCGGGATGCTCTGCGGTCTCACCGCCGATGAGAGCGCAGCCTGCCTGAACGCAGCCCTCTGCAACGCCCGACACGATCTCTGCGATCTTCTCGGGGATATTCTTGCCGCAGGCTATGTAATCGAGGAAGAACTGAGGCTTTGCGCCGCAGCAGATGATATCGTTGACGCACATAGCAACGCAGTCGATACCGACGGTGTCATGCTTATCCATCAGGAAAGCGATCTTTATCTTAGTGCCCACGCCGTCTGTACCGGACACCAGTACGGGGCGGTTTATGCCTGTGAGATCCAGCTCATAAAGTCCGCCGAATCCGCCGATGCCGCTGATGCAGCCTGCGTTCATGGTGCGGGCGACATACTGCTTCATCAGTTCAACGGATCTGTAACCTGCGGTAACGTCAACGCCCGCTTCCTTGTAGCTGTCAGAAAAACTTTTCATTGATGATAATTCCTTTCTTACAGTACATATTTTTGTACTGTTCTGTTCAGAGGCTGCGGTTTGTCACACCCTCAATAAACGAGCAAAGCGGCAGTGCCCCGGGCGCTGCCGTTATGTTATACTGTATCTTAAAGAGCCGCGATCTGCTCCTGAAGAGCCTTGTCCTTTGCGACAACGCCCTCGACCATTTCGCGCTTTGCCGCTTCAAGCTTTGAAGCAAGACCTTCGTCGGAAAGTGCGAGCATCTCGATGGCAAGGACTGCGGCGTTCTTGGCACCGTTCACGGCAACGGTTGCAACGGGTATCCCCGACGGCATCTGGACGGTAGCCAGCAGTGCGTCAAGACCCTCAAAGGTAGACTTTATCGGTATGCCGATAACAGGCAGCGTAGTGTTGCCCGCGATAACGCCGGCAAGGTGAGCCGCCATTCCCGCAGCGCATATCACAACGCCGAAGCCGTTTTCCTTTGCGTTCTTTGCAAACTCTGCTGCAAGCTCGGGAGTGCGGTGAGCGCTCATGACCCTGCATTCAAACGGCACGCCATATTTTTTAAGCTCGGTCAGTGCGTTCTTCACTACGGGAAAATCGCTGTCTGAGCCCATTATTACTGCGACCTTTTTCATATTATTCCTCCATATAACAATTAGCAGACGCGGTGCCGTAGCAATAATAAAGCGGCAGTCTGTAAAGACCTGCCGCACAAAAAATCCCGAACAAAGCCGCGTATGCAGTCTTACACTATATATTTTACTATATACCGCAGTGAATTTCAACAGATTTTGATATAAAATTTGTGACATAATTATTACGAAGAGTTGTTCAGTTTGTACAAAAATATCCATTTACAGGTAATATCCCTCGGGATAAAGGCGGTCTCCCGTGGAATAGGGGATCTCCTCAGTCTCATTTTCGTGGAGGCTTTTGCTCATAGAATCCGTAAGCTTCTGCCGCCCGTCCGCGTCCATGGCGGCAAACGCCGCCGCCGTGCCTTTTCCTCTCATGCTCATGGGAAGATCCCTGCCGTTTACGCACCTGCCCATCACAGTTCATCACCTCACAATAAAAATAGCGTCATACAAACGCATATATATTTTCCCCGCAAGGCAAAGTTCTATTCCCCGTCGGGTATTTCCGCGGAAATAACATTGACAAAAGCTGCATTGCATGATAAAATTATACAGAGCAAACTGATCGCCGCTATATTCGGCGCCGATCGTATATAATGATATGAAACGCAAAAACGGCTGCCTGCAGATCATAAAGCGGCAGCCCGACGATAAAACCTACGGAGGACGCTTGATGGAAGGCTTATATGAAATATCAACTATACGGAGCATAATGGAGCGTCACGGCTTTTCATTCTCGAAAAAGCTGGGACAGAATTTCCTTATAAATCCCTCGGTATGCCCGAGGATAGCCGAGATGGGCGGCGCCGATAAGGGTGTCGGGGTCATCGAGGTCGGTACGGGAGTCGGGGTGCTGACCCACGAGCTTGCAAAGCGGGCGGACAAGGTCTGCGCCGTCGAGCTGGACGACAGGCTCATACCCGTGCTCGGGGAAACGCTCGCCGAGCATGACAATGTAAAAATATTCAACGAAGATATCCTGAAGATAGATCTGCATGAGCTTATAGCCGAGGAGATGCAGGGGCTCAAAGTCGTGGTATGTGCGAACCTTCCGTATTATATCACCTCACCCGTCATCATGAGGCTGCTCGAGGAACGCCTGCCGATCGACGCTGTGACGGTAATGGTGCAGAAGGAGGCAGCGGCGCGGCTGACGGCGCAGTGCGGCACCCGCGAGAGCGGAGCTGTGACCTTCGCGGTGCGGTATTTCTCCGAGCCGAAGCAGCTGTTTTCCGTATCACGCGGCAGCTTCTTCCCTGCCCCGAACGTTGACAGCGCGGTGGTAAGGTTCGACATCAGGGAGACTCCTGCACAGTCCGCCGAGGACGAGAAATGGTTCTTCCGCGTGGTGCGGGCGGCTTTCCAGCAGCGCCGCAAGACGCTCAGCAATTCGGTATCGGCTACCCTCGGTATCGGCAAGGCTGCCGTTTCCGAAGCGGCAGTATCGGCAGGTCTTGACCCCGCCGTCAGACCCGAAGCCATGACAATGGAGCAGATGCTCCTGTTCGCCGCAAAGCTCAAAGATACGGCAAACGCTTAAACTGTACAAAATATCGTACCGTAATTCCCGCGGTGCGGCACACAAAAAGGGGCTCGCAACGAGCCCCTTTTCTTTATCATGTAACGAAAATTACTTGATCTTTGCCTTCTTTACAGCACTCCATGCGCCCTTGTAGGTAGTCTTGCCGACCTTCTTGAAAGCGCTTACTCTTGCGTAGTATACCTTCTTGCTCTTGAGCTTGGTAACGGTCTTGGAAACGGTAGCAGCCTTCTTGACGGTGTAGGTCTTGGCACCCTTGAACTTCTTGTTCAGAGCAACCTGTACCTTGTAGCCGTCTACCTTGCCTGCGGACTTCTTCCATGTGAGCTTGGCGGTGCCCTTCTTCTCGGCGGTGAACTTCTTCACAGCAGCCTTCTTGGGCTTGATGATGAAGCTTCCGCTCTTGGAATCGCAGTAATCGCCCTTGCCCTTAACGGTAACGGTAGCCTTGCCGCAGTTCTTGTTGTTCTTGTAGGAAATGGTATAATCGGTGTCCTTCTTGAGGGTCTTGCCGTCAAGAGTTACCTTGGCTGCGGGCTTTAACGCCTTGCCTGTATAGGTCTTGTTGGCGACCTTGATCTTAGCGCCCTTGATGGAAACGGGCTGAGGCTCGGGTTCCTTTTCCTCTGCAAGGCAGAGCTTGATATGGAGCGTGCCGCCCTTGAATGCGCCTGCGTCGCCCCAGCCTGCAACTTCGGGAGCAGCGGGACTGGTGACCTCACCGGTCTCTTCGTTGACCTCGTCGTTGGGACGGATTATCAGACGAATGCCGCCTTCGGGATGCTTGTTAGCCTCGGTTATCGCCTTTATAGACTCAAACTCGGTCACCTTGCCCTTGGGGTCGGTAAAGTTTGCCTCAAGCACCCTGATGTTGTAAGGATATGTCTCGCCGTACTTGTCAAGGTCGCCTTCCTTATCACCGGGCATATTCGCTATCATGATACCCATCATGCCGAGAGAGCCGAGAGCGTCGGGATCTTCCTTGCTGGTCCATTCCTTCTTGATCTCAAAGGTCATGTCGATAGTGCCGGTATCGTCTATACCTACCCAACTGCTCTGCTGCCACTTCTCCCAGTTGTTGTTCATGTAGAAGCCGAGAGCGCCGATGCTGTAATAGGCATCATTTATCTCCGCATTATCGGGGTCGGGATGCACCACATCGGGCAGCCATGTTGCCGCAGAAGCACTCATAGCAAGGCAGGAGCCTGCCATTACGAATGCACACATTCCACTTACCATACGCTTGAATCTCATTACGATCACCTCATTAAAATAGTCAAAAAACAAGTAGAAGATCAACTTATTTTGTTCAGAATAACATATTATGCAAAGCTTGTCAATAACAGCAAGCTTTTTTAATTATCTTTTTATATACTAATATTTCCATTTTGCTATTTTTAGTTATTTTGCCAAGGTGTGCAAAGGGAACTTATTACGGCGGTCAGCCGAAGCAGAGCAGCTCTTCAGATCTACAGTCCGCTGCTATGCACAAGACTAAAGCAGGCTTTGCCGTCGGGCAGTGCTTCATCCCGCCGCCCTGCCCGATTGTGACAGCTTTCGCGGGACGCTTGCGTTATAATGTCTTTTGCTATTTTATATCTTGTAAGGAAGTGCAAAGGAATGAACATTTTTAAGCACCACATCAGCCGCAGGAACGCCGCACCCCCGCGGCGCACAGAGCATCTGCCCGACAGCAGGGCGAAGGGGTACATAATACGCTGTCTGCTTGCAGCGTCAGCCTGCTTCGTATGCACGTTCGGACGCATGGTCGGGTTCCCCTCGTTTATGAACGTTGCCGTATGCGCCGTCTGCGAGAGCTTCTCGCCTGCGGCTCTGCTCGGTGCGGCGGTATGCTGTGCCATACGCGGGACAATAGCGGGAGAAGCCGTGCAGCTCGGCTCTATGCTGACTATAACCGCACTCAACGTATTCTTCCCGAATTACAGTAAGGACGGTGACCCCATCAGGCTCTCGCTCTCCGCGACCGCAGTGACGCTTCTGCTCAGCTGCATAGTAAGCTCCGCCGACATGAGCGAGTTCAATGTCTCGATGCGGATAATATCCTCTCTGCTCTGCGGCTGCATAGTCTACGCCGCCGCCTTCATCGGCGGACAGCTGCGGACAGGTCAGGCTGTGAAGGTACGCGGGCTAAACGCCGTATATCTGGCTATGATATACATGACAGCAGCCGCCACCCTATGCTCGGTGAGCATAGGACCGTTCAACGCAGGCAGGGTGCTCGCCTGTGCCGCGATACCCGCAGCCGCGAAAAAGCGCCGTGCCGCAGGCGGTGCGGTGATGGGTGCGCTCAGCTCGGTATCGGTCATGATGTGCAGCTCGGCACTGGCGGCGAACACCATGCTGCTTGCAGCTGCGGGGCTCATATGCTCGGCATTCTGCGACCTCGGGCGGGTCGTTCCCGCGATAGCCTTCATGCTCTCGGCAGCGGCGGCTCTCGCGACATCGGGGCTAAACTCTGACACCTTCAATATGCTCGCGGACATCATCGCGGGCGCTGTGATATTTGCAGCGATCCCCTACAACCTTTTCTCAAAGCTCATGTCGAAGTTCATGTTCTTAGGCTCGGCGGCGGACAACGCGGGGCAGACGGCTTCATCGCGCCTTACATTCGCGGCGATGACCATCACCGATATCCGCAAGCGGCTGACACTTATTTCCGAAACGATCGAAGCCCGCGCCGAAGACCCCGACCTTGCCGACCGCGTCATGCCAGAGCTTTGCGGCGGCTGCCGTCTTGAGGAGGAATGCAGGAAAAACGGCTGCGCCAAAAACCTCGGGGCGCAGATCCGCATGGGCAGCAGCGAACCGATGGCAGTCGGCTGCATACGCGCTGCCGAGCTCCCAAAGCTCGTAGCCCTCTGCCGCGAGGCTCAGCTCGCCGACCGCGCCGAAGCCGTGCGTATGAAAGAGCTGCGGCTGCTGCTCCGCGAACAGCTCGGCACCATGTCCGACCTGCTCAACGATCTTTCCTTCCGCCTCTCCCGCCGCCGCGAGATTGACGTAAAGCTTTCCGCAGCCGCGAAGAGGTACTTCGAGAGGCTTGAATTCGGCGGAGTGCGTGCCTGCGTCTACACCGATGAAAGTCTCGGCAGGCACGTTGAGGTGTATATCAGCGGAAGCTTTGAACAGCAGGCGCTTTCGGTGACGGCAGGACTTTGCCGCGCACTTGAGCTGGATCTCGAACTTCCCGGAGTGACCGCGGCGGGCAGCATAACCAAACTCGAATTTGACGAGACTGCGCCGTTTGAGGCGGCGTTCGGCAGCTACTCGGCGGCGGGGTCGTCGCTCTGCTCGGGCGACGCTGTTGAGACGCTGGGCTGCTCAGCGGGGGAAAAGTATGTGCTGATCTCCGACGGCATGGGAAGCGGCAGACGTGCCCGCCTTGATTCGCAGATCTCTCTCCAGCTGGCTTGCAGGCTGCTGCGGTCGGGCGCTTCGATGTCAACGGCGCAGCGTCTGATAAACTCCGTCCTCGGCGTAAAGGACTGGGAGGAGAGCTTTGCGACACTCGATCTGCTGCGGCTCGACCTCTTTGCGGGACGTGCGGAGTTCCTGCGTTCGGGCGCTGCCCCCGCTTACCTCATCCGCGACGGCAGCGCAGTAAAAATAGAATGCGATTCCTTCCCCGCGGGAATACTCGTAAGCTGCGACCCCGACGTTTACAGCTGCAAGCTTTTCGACGGCGATGTGATAATCATGACCACCGACGGTGCGCCCGAGGATATCTGCGAGCGTGCAGTCATCATCTGCGCTGAGGACCCCGCCGCCGAAGCAGAGCAGCTCGCATTCAGGCTGGGCTCCTCATGCGTCGGAGAGCCTCAAAAAAGGCAGGACGATATCACCATCGCGGCGGTGAAGATCACCGACAGACGTGTCTCAAAGCCCGTCCGCAGGACAGCCGCGGGCGCTGTATCGAGACGCTGAAAACCGTGCTATTTTTGAACAAGAGGGCAATTCCGTAATAAAGATGTATTTTTTATAGTCAGTCTGCACATACAAGTCGGTTGAAATATGTACGAAACTGAAAATATTTACTAAAGCTATTGCTTTTTTGTTCAAAATCGGTTAAAATAAGTTAGGGAAAATATGCGCCATAAGTGTGCCTTCCCGACAGCGGCGGTCAGTCACAGCGAAAACGGTCAAGCTGCGCCCGCGCCGCCTGTGATATAAATAAAAAAACGCCCGCACGGCTTGCAGTTCGGGCTGTTGATAAGGAGGATTGCAAATGGCAAAAAAAATACCCGAGAGCTATGAGCTTCCGCTGTATCTTTTTCACGAGGGTTCAAACTATGCAGCCTATGAATTTTTCGGCTGCCACCCGACAGAGCTTGACGGCAAGCCTGCTCATGTCTTCAGAGTATGGGCTCAGAACGCCAGGTGTGTTTCGCTGGTCGGCGATTTCAACAACTGGGACGTTAACGCCGCACACATGGAGCAGATCGGCGATACAGGAGTATGGGAGATCACCGTTCCGGGGCTTACCACATATGACGCTTACAAGTATGCCGTGATCGGCTGCGACGGTGTTACCCGCATGAAAGCCGACCCTTACGGATATCACATGGGCGTTACGCCCGAGACCGAATCAAAGGTCTTTGATATAAACGGCTATAAGTGGGGCGACAAGAAATTCCAGACAAAAAAACAGAAGGGCAACGTCTATGACAGCCCCATGAATATATACGAAGTACACCTAAATTCATGGAAAGCCTGCAAGACAGGCAAGTATTACAGCTATCAGGGCTTTGCACGGGAGATCATCCCATACCTGAAAGAGATGTCATACACCCACATCGAGTTCATGCCTCTGGCAGAGTTCCCTTATGACGGTTCCTGGGGATATCAGGGCATCGGCTATTATGCGCCGACTTCCCGCTTCGGCACTCCGCATGATTTCATGGAGATGGTGGATATGTTCCATCAAGCCGATATCTCCGTTATACTCGACTGGGTGCCCGCACACTTCCCGCGTGACGAGGCAGGGCTCTTTGAGTTCGACGGCGGTCCGTCATACGAATACGCCGACCCCAGAAAGCGCGATCATTTCGCATGGGGTACCAGGGTGTTCGACTACGGCAGACCCGAGGTAAGGAGCTTCCTTATCTCCAACGCACTCTACTGGCTCGACAAATACCACATCGACGGACTAAGAGTTGACGCGGTGGCATCTATGCTCTACCTCGATTACGACAGACGCGACGGCGAATGGACGCCCAACGAATACGGCGGACATGAGAACCTTGAAGCGATAGATTTCTTCCACAGGCTCAACGAAGCGGTTTTCGCACGCGACCCGCAGACGCTTATGATAGCTGAGGAATCCACCGCATGGCCTATGGTCACAAAACCCGTCAGCGACGGCGGCTTAGGTTTCAACTTCAAGTGGAACATGGGCTGGATGAACGATATGCTGAAGTATATGCAGATGGACCCGATACACCGCGCTTTCCATCATGATATGCTTACATTCTCGTTCTTCTACGCTTTCTCGGAAAACTTCATTCTGCCGATATCACATGACGAGGTCGTTCACGGAAAGGCTTCGCTGGTCAACAAGATGTTCGGCTCGGACGTTGACATGAAGTTTGCACAGGCAAGGCTGTTCATGGCTTACATGACCGCTCACCCAGGAAAGAAACTGCTCTTTATGGGAAGCGAGTTCGCTCAGTTCAGAGAGTGGGACTACGAGAACGGTCTGGAATGGTTCATGATAGATGAGTTTGAACAGCACCGCAACTACCTCAACTACATCAAGACGCTCAACGGCTACTATAAAGACACTCCCGCACTGTGGGAGAGAGACTTCTCATGGGAAGGCTTCTCGTGGATATCAAACGATGATTACAGGCAGTCGATAATAATCTTCCGCCGCTTCGACAAGAAGGGCAACGAGGTCATCGTAGTCTGCAACTTCGTGCCCGTGGCACGCACGAGCTACTGCTTCGGCGTTCCCTACGCGGGCGAGTATACCGAGGTGCTGAACTGCACATCTCCCGACGGCTCGCCTGTAACAAACGGCACGGTACATTCAAAGCCCGTCGCCATGCACGGACTTGAACACTCCATCTGCATAGATATCCCCGCTTACGGCTGTATGTACTTCACCATCAAAAAGGATAAGGTGAAGAAGCCGAAGGAGGAGAAGGCTGCCGAAAGTAAGCCTTCGGAGAAAACAGCCGCCAAAAAGACAGCTTCAAAAAAGGCTTCGGCTAAAGCTGAAAAAGCTCCCGCCGAAAAGAAGCGCGGACGCAGACCGAAGTCGGCTGATAAGTAATGTCAAAATGCTCGTGCAGCGGCAGGAAAAAGCCGCTGTGCGAACAGGAAAAAGAAAAAATATAAGAAACTGGACGGTGAATATTTATGTTCAACAAAAAAGAATGCGTAGCGATGCTGCTCGCGGGCGGTCAGGGAAGCCGTCTTTATGCGCTGACCCAGACCGTTGCAAAGCCTGCGGTCCCCTTCGGCGCAAAATATCGTATCATTGATTTTCCCCTTTCAAACTGCATAAACTCAGGCATAGATACCGTGGGTGTGCTCACCCAGTATCAGCCTCTTGTGCTCAATGAATATATAGGAAACGGTCAGCCCTGGGACCTTGACAGACTCCACGGCGGCGTTCACGTTCTTTCTCCTTACGAGAAAGCAAGCGGCAAGGACTGGTATTCGGGCACCGCTAACGCTATCTATCAGAACATACCATTTATAGAAAGATACGATCCCGATTACGTTGTAGTTCTCTCGGGCGACCATATCTATAAGATGGACTACAACAAGATGCTCGACTTCCACAAGGCAAAGAATGCTGCCGCTACCATTGCGGTACTCGATGTTCCCAAGGAAGAGGCAAGCAGATTCGGCATCATGATAACCGATGAAGATGACAACATCATCGACTTTGAGGAAAAGCCCGCAAATCCCCGCTCTACCCTCGCTTCGATGGGTATTTACATCTTCGACTGGAAAAAGCTCAAGAAGTTCCTTATCGCAAACGAAGAGGACGAGAATGCTTCAAAGGACTTCGGCAAGAACATAATTCCCGATATGCGTGAGGCTGGCGAAAAGCTTGTGGCTTACCGCTTTGACGGCTACTGGAAGGATGTCGGCACCATTGACTCGCTCTGGGAAGCGAACATGGACCTTATCAATCCGAATATCCCGATAGACCTCTATGACCCCGCATGGAAGATATACTCCCGCAACCCGATACTGCCCCCGCAGTCCATCGGCAAGAAGGCGGAGATACAGAACTCTATGGTAACAGAGGGCTGCTTTATCGACGGCTCCATCGAGTTCTCCATCATCTCCGACGGCGTTACCGTTGAAGAGGGTGCGGTCATCTATGACTCTATCCTTATGCCCGGCGCTCACATAAAGAAGGGTGCCAAGGTCGAATATGCTATCGTAGGTGAAGATACCGTCATCGGCGAAAATGCACAGATAGGTGCAAGACCCGAGACCATCGAGGACAAGGACACCTGGGGCGTTGCGGTAGTCGGCAACAAGCTTAACATCTCCGACGGCGCAAACGTACTTCCCAAGGCTATCATCTACGAAGATATGTAAAAGGAAGGGAGAACAATAACAATGAGTGTAAATATGGGAAATGTGCTCGGCCTTGTGTTTGCTAATATGCACGACATGACGGTCGGCGAACTTACAAAAAACAGAACTATGGGTTCTGTGCTGTTCGGAGGAAGATACCGCCTGATAGATTTTCCGCTTTCCAACATGGTAAACAGCGGCATTGATTCCGTAGGCGTTATAACAAAGGACAACTATCAGTCGCTGCTCGATCACTTAGGCTCCGCAAGAGAGTGGGACCTTGCCCGCAAGAAGGGCGGACTTTATATCCTGCCCCCCTTCGGCAACGCTAACGCTGCTCTCTATACGGGACGCATCGAGGCTCTGAACGGCGCTATGAGCTTTATCAAGCATTCGCTCTGCGATTACGTTATCCTCAGCGACTGCGATATCGTTACAAACATTGATTACAGACCGATAGTTGACGCTCACGAAGAAAGCGGCGCGGATATCACCGTTGTTGCCCACACGGGAGTTTACACCAACGAGGAGATAAAGATGTCCACCGTCCTCAACAAGGACGAGTCGGGAAGAGTTACGGGAGTTCTGATAAGACCCGACATCAGCGGCACCTGCACCACATCGCTTAATATGTTCGTCATGAAGAAGTCCTTCCTTATCGACCTTGTGAACGACCTTATCGCAAGAGGTCAGGTAAGCTTTGAGTCTGACGTTCTTCAGGCTAAGTGCGGCGAGCTCAACATTCAGGCTTATGAGTACAACAACTACTTCTCGAAGATATACAGCGTGGGCTCTTACTTTGCAGCCAACATGGCTCTCCTCGAGCCCGAGAATGCAAAGCAGCTCTACCTGCCCAAGAGAGCTATCTACACCAAGGTATCCGACAACGCCCCCGCCAAGTATGACCTCAACTGCAACGTCAAGAATTCCCTTATCGCAGACGGCTGCATAATAGAAGGCGATGTTGAGAACTCCGTTATATTCCGCGGAGTAAAGGTCGGCAAGGGTGCCAAGGTCAAGAACTGCATACTCATGCAGGGCACGGTGGTGAACGACGGCGCTGAATGCAGCTATCTTATCACCGACAAGAACGTAAACGTTGGAGCAAACAGAATGCTCATAAGCTCTCCCGAGTACCCCATGTACGTCGGAAAAGAGGCTTCTCTGTAATTATAAGACGCGGCTTCGCGTCAAAAGAAAAAAATAGAAAGAAGGTCAGCATATATGAATATACTTTACACAGCTTCGGAAGCTCTGCCCTTTATCGCTTCGGGCGGACTTGCAGATGTAGCAGGCTCACTCCCCCGCGCTATCAATGCGGAGGGTCACGACTGCCGCGTCGTTATACCCTATTACGGACAGATAAAGCAGGAGCTTAAAGATCAGTGCACTTATCTTACAAACTTCACCGTTCCCGTTGCATGGAGAAACCAGTACTGCGGAGTTTTCACCGCGGTAGTCAACGGCGTGACCTATTATCTGCTGGACAACGAATACTACTTCGCAAGAAACGGACTTTACGGCTTTTATGACGACGCAGAAAGATACATATTCTTCTCACGCGCCGTTCTCGAGCTGCTGCGTTACATCGACTTCAAGCCCGAAGTCATCAACGCAAACGACTGGCAGACCGCCCTCGTGCCCGTTTACTACGACATCTTCTACCGCTATCAGGGCGGCTATGAGGATATCAAGACGGTGTTCACAATACACAACATACAGTATCAGGGACGCTATGGTCTTGAGATCATCGGCGACCTGATGGGCATACCGCTTTACCACACCGACCTGCTCGAATACGACGGCGACGTGAACTTCATGAAGGCGGCTATCGAGTGCGCCGACAAGATCACCACCGTATCCCCCAGCTACGCGTGGGAGATACTCGACCCGTGGTACAGCTACGGTCTTGACAGGATACTCGTCAAGAAGCAGTACAAGCTCTGCGGTTTCCTCAACGGCATAGACCAGGATGTATACAACCCGGAGACCGACCCCAATCTTCCCGCGCACTATTCCTTCAAGAACCGCGGCGGCAAGAAGATATGCAAGGAAAAGCTGCTCGAAGAGTTCGGGCTTGCACAGGGCGACGAGCCCGTTATCGGCATCGTTACCCGCTTTGTGAGCCACAAGGGTCTTGACCTTGTGAAGTATGTCTTTGAAGACATGGTAAGGCTCGGCTGCAAGTTCGCCATACTCGGCTCGGGCGAGAAGATCTACGAGGACTTCTTCCGCGAGATGCAGTACCGCTATCCCGACAGAGTGGGCGTGACCATCGGCTTCGTGCCTTCGCTCTCAAAGCGCATCTATGCGGGCGCGGATATGTTCCTTATGCCCTCTCAGAGCGAGCCCTGCGGACTGGCACAGATGATCTCGCTGCGCTACGGCACTATCCCGATAGTTCGTGAGACAGGCGGTCTGCGCGATTCCATCAGGGACGCAGGCGGCGAAAACGGCAACGGCTTCACCTTCAAGACCTACAACGCACACGATATGCTCGACGCTGTTACCCGCGCGAGAGTCGCGTATGACGACAAGGCACGCTGGAACAACCTGGTAGGCTTTGCTATGCGTGAGGACTTCAGCTGGAAGCGTTCGGCTGTACTCTACATAGGTCTTTATTCGGACATTCACTGACACATCACAACACTTCAAGGCTGCTGCGCTGCGGTGCGGCAGCCTTTTTTTGACCTTACGCCCCCTTGCAAAGCAGCAGCTTGTTAACCGTTTATGTCCTGAAAGCATATTATCTTCACATTCTATCACATTGTGAAATGCTTGTGTCAGAAAGTTTCTCAGCTTTTTCATTCTCTTTTAAATTAGATTTAAGCTAGCGCCTATATAATTAAGACATAGAAAAACAAAAGCCGACAAACAAAAGGCTTTGACAGAAAGGAAGTAATCATCATGTATGAGAACAATTATAACGGAGACTACAACGCAAATGCAAACGAGAACGCAAACAACCGTCACGGCTATGCAGGCGGCTTCAACGAATATAACAACACACCCGCTGCAAATGTCAAAAAGCAGCGCGGCTCGGGAAGCAGGATCATCGCGGCGGCGATCTGCTGCTCGCTGCTCGGCGGTGCGGTAGGCGCAGGCGGTATGTTCGCGGGTATCAAATACTTCTCCCCCGCACAGAGCACTTCCGTAAGTACCAAGAGCGAAGAGAACGAAAAGTCCACAACGCTTCTCACTTCCGACAGAAAGAATGTCGTGAACACCGCTTCGGCTGAAACGGGAACTCTTATGACAGCGGCTCAGGTATATGAGCAGAACGTTCACTCGACTGTCGGCATCACCACCGAGATCAACCAGACCAACTACTTCGGCTACCAGACTACTGCCGCGGCTTCAGGCTCGGGCTTTATAATCAGCGCCGATGGATATATCCTTACGAACCACCACGTTATTGAGGGCGCAAGCACCATCACCGTTACCGATTACGACGGCAAGACCTACAAGGCAGAGCTTATCGGATCGGATTCCTCCAATGATATCGCGGTGCTCAAAATAGATGCCGACGGACTTACCCCCGTTGTGCTCGGCAGCTCTGACAACTTAAAGGTCGGCGATGAAGTCGCAGCCATCGGCAATCCCCTCGGCGAGCTTACATTCTCTCTGACGCAGGGCGTTGTGAGCGCTCTCGACCGAGAGGTAACGACCGAGAACGCGACCATGAACCTTATCCAGACCGACTGCGCCATCAACTCGGGCAACTCGGGCGGTGCGCTGTTCAATATGTACGGCGAGGTAGTCGGCATCACAAACGCCAAGTATTCCTCCAACAGCTCTAACGAAGCTTCCATCGACAACATCGGCTTCGCTATCCCGATAGATTCCATCAAGGATATCGTGACCTCGATAATCGAAAAGGGCTATGTTACCAAGCCTTACATAGGCATTGGCGTTGAGGACGTAAGCGAAGACGCAACAGGCTACGGCATACCCTCGGGTGCTGCCGTCAAGAGCGTGACCGAAGGTGCTCCCGCCGAAAAGGCAGGGCTCAAGGAGGGCGATGTTATCGTAGCTGCCGACGGCAAGGAGATAAAAGGCTCATCGGATCTTATCGCGGCTGTCAAGACAAAGGCTGCGGGCGACAAGCTCGAGCTTAAAGTGTACAGACAGGGCGAGTACGTTGACGTTACCGTAAAGGTCGAGGAAAAGAAGCAGGACGACACTTCCGACGAGGAAACTGAGCAGAACGCACAGCAGTTCGGCAGCGAGAACGGACGCGGCGGACAGCCCGGAGAAGGCTTTGAAGACTACGGCTTCGGCGATTTCGGCGAGTTCCCCGGGATGTTCGGATATTGATAAAAGAGATCACCTCACTTAGCATAGACTTCCTGTAATCGAAAAGACCGCAGACATCATGTTCTGCGGTCTTTTCATTTATGCCGAAGATCTGCCTTTACTTCTTATCCGGCTTCACTTTGGCAAGCGGCGAGGATTCGGCAGCTTTTTTCAGGCTGTCATTTCCGAGATGGGTGTATATCTCAGTCGTGGCGATGCTTTTGTGCCCAAGCACATCGCGCAGCACCAGCGTGTCTACGCCGCCATGCTGATACATGAGCGTCGCGGCGGTGTGCCTCAGCTTGTGGGTGGATATGCCGAGATTCGAGAGCCCCGCGCGCTTTAGCATCTCATCGACGATCTGCTGCACGCGGCGGTTGGTTATCCTTGTGTTGCGCGCCGAAAGGAACATGGCATTCTTTGCCGATTCGGAAACGGGCAAAGCACTTCGCACTTCAAGCCAGCTTTCGAGCGCTTCGATACAGGCATCATTGAGATAGACTATCCGCTCCTTTCTGCCCTTGCCGAACAGCCTGAGCGTTCGGTTCTCGCGGCTGTAATCTATAAGGTCGAGCCCGACAAGCTCTGACAGACGCATACCGCAGTTGAGAAACAGGCAGATCATGCAGTAGTCACGCTCGCGGTGAGCCGAGTCTATGCTTTGCAGCATTTGCAGCGACTGTTCGAGCGTCAGAAAGCGCGGCTCCTTGTTTTTTATGCGCGGCATTTCAAGGTATTCAAGCGGATCCTCGGGAAGGCGGTTGGCTTTAACGTGAAGGTAAAAGTAAAACCGTTTCAGCGCCGATGCCTTTCTCGCGCGGGTCGCGGTTGAGTTTCCCCGCTCCTCGCGAAGGTAGTAGAGATACCTGTGAGCGTCCGAAAGTGTGAACGACCTGACGTAATCGAACGGCACGTCGGCTATGGGGATCGCCTTCCACTCGGTATCGTCGGCAACGTCGCCGTGTATCAGCTTCAGGTACCTGAGAAACGTCCGTAGGTCGATGTAATAGGCTTCCTCCGTGCGGTCTGTCCTGTCCTGAACTACCTTCAGGTAGGTCAGATAGTCCGCCAGATAATCGGGGCAGTCGTTTTTATACTCGGTCTTCATCTTTTCACCTGCCTATTGCAACAGGGCGGGGATACTCTCCCCGCCTCATGATGATATCAGTTTTCCTTGCGAATGATAGAATGCGGCTTGTAAGCCTTGCCGCACTTGATATAGAACTTCATAGCCGCGTGGTTCGTGGACTCAATAGGCTCGAAATTCTCATCGTAAAGCTCGTCTGCCGCAAGCTGCACTGGCAGACCCTCGGGCTCGAGCAGTTCAAGCGTCGTGCCTTTGAGGAACTTGTTTCGCTGAACACATTCCAGCAGACCGCGCTCGCTGTCATATCCCGTAACGATGGCGCAAACGTCCCAGTCGCGGATATAGCCGCTGTTCTCGTAATACTGGCAGTCCTTCGGGTGACCGAAGAAGAAGCCTGTGCAGTAAGCCCTGTGGCTGACCTTGAAAACCTCCGAGCGTATGTCTTCGGCAAGCGAAAAGCTCTCGGGCGCTTCAAGGAAGCTGTCAACCGCGCGGCGGTAAGCGTTGGTCACCACCGAAACGTAGTATGAGGACTTAGCCCTGCCCTCTATTTTAAGGCTGTCAACGCCCGCTTCCGCAAGCTTGTCGATGTGGTCTATCATGCAAAGGTCTTTTGCGTTGAGAATGTAAGTCCCCCGCTCGTCCTCGAACACGGGATAAAACTCGCCCTCGCGCTTTTCTTCCATGAGGTGATACCCCCAGCGGCATGGCTGAGCGCACTCACCGCGGTTGGCATCTCTGCCTATGAGGTACTGGGAGATCAGGCAGCGGCCCGAAAAGCTGACGCACATAGCGCCGTGGACGAAGCACTCTATCTCCAGCTCACGCGAGGTCTTTGCGCGTATCTCGGCGATCTCGTCAAGTGAAAGCTCTCTTGCCAGCACGACACGTTTCGCGCCCATGTTGTAAAACTCCTGCGCCGTAACGTAGTTGACGATGCCCGTCTGTGTGGACATATGTATCTCCATATCGGGGGCATATTTCTTCACGAGCGAGAGCACACCTATGTCGTTGACTATCAGCGCATCTATGCCCGCCCCGACAGCGTTCTTTACGAAGCCTTCAAAATGCGGCATCTCATCGTTTCTCGGGAGGGTGTTGCAGGTGAGGTATACCCGCCTGCCCTTTGCGTGTACCTTATCGCAGGCTTCTTTCAGCTGTTCATCGGTAAAATTCGGCGATGCCGCGCGCATACCGAACATCTTTCCGCCCAGGTATACCGCATCGGCTCCGAACTCTATCGCCGCTTCAAGGCGCTCCATATCGCCCGCCGGAGAAAGCACCTCGAGCGGGCGGGAGTAATTAAGCTGTTTACCGCAGATACCCATTATTCGCTGAGCCCCGCAAGTTTCAGGTTGTCCTTGTGCTCCTCATAAGTCTCTGCATAGAAAGCCTCACCTGTGTCAAGGTTGTTACAGAAGTAGTAATACTTGGTATCGGCGTGGTTGAGCACCGCGTTAATGGCATCCATACCGGGGTTGCCGATAGGACCTGCGGGCAGACCGAAGCAGATGTAGGTATCATATACGTTGGTGTAGTGTTCCACCATAGCCGTAGAAGTCTCTGCCTTTCTTATTACCTTCTTGATGTAGTTCTTTGTAGCGTCCGACTGAAGATTCGGGAACTCATCGGGATTGTTCAGACGGTTTATGAAAACGGAAGCCACGATCGGCATATCCTCAGCGGTGCCCGCCTCAGCCTGAACGATGGAAGCAAGGGTCATTACCTCGTTGAGGTCCATGCCCATCTTGTCCATCTTGTCATACATCTCATCGGTGATCTTCGACTGCATATTCTCGCGCAGCTTCTTTGTAACGTTGAACGCCGAGTCATCGAGGTAGAACTCATATGTATCAGGGAAGAAATAGCCCTCCATATCATAGTAAGCGTCCTCGTTGTGAACTATCCTGCTGTCGATATCGTAGTCCTGCTTGGTGTTGAACTGGAAGAGGAAATCCTCTGCGGAGCATACGCCCTTCTTTTCAAGCTTGTTGGCAACAGCGTAAAGGTTGGTGCCTTCCTTGAAGGTGAGGGTAATGGTCTGACGCGACTCACGCATCACGGAAAGCTTTTCGATGATATCCGCATAGCTGTTGTTGGGTGCTAGCGAGATATCCCCGGGATAAAGCACGGGGTCGTTGTTGAATTTCAGAGCTACCTTGAAAAGCTTCTTGTTCTTGATTATGTTGTTCTTGACCAGTATTTCGGCTATGTCATCGTTGCTTGAACCTTCGGGTATATTGAAGGTTATCTCCTGCTCCGACTTGTTAATGCCGAGGTATTCCATGCCGACGGTGATAGCACCCGTTGAAAGCACGATGGAAGTGCATATGATAACGATGGCGATCGAAAGTCCCGTCACGATGGACACATTGAAGCGAAGCTTTTTCTTCTTTTTCTTACCCTTGCCCTGCTTTTTTCTGCCGTCAGAGGAATTACGCTGTCTTCTTGCCTCTTCCCTTTCCGCGGAAGTGCTTCGGGGCGTTATGACAGGTCTGTCATCTACGGCAACAGGTGCGGACTGAGACTGCTTTGCGGCCGCCTGCCTTGCCGCTCTGGCAGCGCCTGCGGAGACCTCTTCCCTCGAATGAACGGGAGCAGCCGCAGGAGCGTCCATCTCATCAAGCGCCTTGTCGAGCATAGCCTGATGCTCGCTTATGCGTGCTCTTGCCTCGGGGCTCACCTTTACGTCAGGTCTGACGTTTTTAACGGTGCCGCCCTGATGCGGAGGCGGAGCAGGTCTTTTTACATTACGGACAGGTCTTTTAGCGTGCTGTCCTGCATTGTTCCCGCCTGCCGCTCCGAAGGAGATCTCGGGCTTTGTGTTTTTGTTTTCCATGCTTTGCAGATCCTTTCCTTTTTGAAGATCTATCAGACTCTTGCATTTTGTTTTCCGCTCAAGTCTATCGTTCTTTCTTCTGTAATGATCTTATCTACCGTTACATCGCATTCCTCGCAGGGCAGCCTGCCGACAACAAAGCTGCCGTAGCATACCCCGCAGGATATTCCCTTGTATTCCGAAAGAAAGCGGTCATAATACCCGCCGCCGAAGCCGAGGCGATAACCCATTTCGTCAAACGAGAGCCCTGGGACGATACATATCGAATTTTCGCCGCCGAGGGTAAGCTCGTTGTGAAGCGGCGGTTCGAGTATGCCGTAAGCGCCGC
This sequence comes from Ruminococcus sp., assembly GCA_024697545.1. Taxonomy (GTDB): domain Bacteria; phylum Bacillota; class Clostridia; order Oscillospirales; family Ruminococcaceae; genus YE71. Next base: position 26,843 of record JAILFN010000069.1, on the reverse strand, counting down.
TGACAAGCTCCGAAAGAGATTCGATGAAAGCAAACTCCATCTCATGCGTGCCGAATATGCAGCGCGGGACTGCCACGCGCTTGCCGTCCGCAAACGCCGTGTCGATGATCTTCTTCGTCTCGACCTCGATAGCGGTGGAGACAAAGCAGAGCACGGTCTCACAGTTTTTGTATGCTTCTTCCGATATCAGCCTGTCGGCTATTCTTTCCGATAATCCGAGCCGCTGCTCGGCGGGCATCTCAGAGCGCATCTGTCTCAGCTGGCGTCTGAGCGCCTTCTTGTCTTCCGCCGTGTTCATCGGCACTGAAGCGACTTTGCAAGTGCCGCCGCCTTGTCATCGGAAGTGAGCAGAGCCGCGAGCTTCAGCGCAAACTCAAGCGCCACGCCCGCGCCCTTTGCGGTCACGAATCTGCCGTCGCAGACAACGTGGTCTTGCGAGATCGAAGCGCCCCTGAGGTCGCCCTCAAAGCCGGGGAAGCATATAGCATTTCTGCCGCCTAGCAGCCCCTTTGCACCGAGTATCTTGGGTGCGGCGCAGATAGCGGCAACATATCTGTCGTTTGCGGCGCAGAAGTCGATAGCCGACTGCACGCTCACGCTTGCTTCAAGATTATTTGTGCCCGGCATACCGCCCGGGAGAACTATCATCTCGACATCATCGCCGAGCTTTATCTGATCCTCGGTGATATCTGCGGTGAACTTAACACCGTGTGCCGCGGTTATCTCTTTGCCGCCGACACCTACCGTAACAGTCTCAACGCCTGCGCGTCTCAGCACATCTATCGGCGAGAGTGCTTCAAGCTCTTCAAAGCCGTTTGCAAGAAATACATATACCATACCATTCTTCCTTTCCGCCGCGAAAACTGCGTGACAGATCATCGCGAAACCCGCGGCAGTTTACTGTATCATTTTTATGACCGCAGCTTTTCAGCAGTCCTGTTCCTTCATCTTTTCAAAAAGCGCGCGCATCTCGGCTGCCTTGCCGCAGCTCATCTTCCCCTCGGGACAAGCGCCGCTCACGCAGGAGGGTCCCGCGTTTCGGAAAATGTGAGGTGCCGCAGCGTATGCCTGACGCAGCATCTCGTTCGCCACCGCCCTTATCTCCCACTGTGCGCGGTTGCAGCAGCGCAGTCTGAAGAAGTGCATAAGCGTGCGGGCGTTCATGGTGACTACTATCTTTGTCTCGCAGGCATTGGGGAGCACGAAGCGCGCGTCCTCTATCGCCTTCTTTTTAGCATTTCTGCGGGCGGTCTTTTCATCCTGACCCTGCTCGGTGAAGCTCTTGAAGTGCTTCTGCTCGAGAGCGTCTGCAAGTGCGCGGTAGCTCTCGGTGATGTTGTACATCTGCTCATCGTAGAGTGCCTTTATCTCCTCGTCCTCGGCGATCTCGGGCGGGGTAACGTAATCAAAGCCGTCCATGCTGACGTACCTCTGGCTCTGCTGCGAGTATGAAGCTATCCTGTGGCGCACCAGCTGATGCGAACAGGCGCGTGAGATCCCCTCTATCGCGAAGGTAAAGGAAACGTGTTCTATCGGGCTTTCATGTCCGATGGACGCAAGCATATCTATGAAAGAATCTACCTTCTCCTCAGTCAGTCCGTCGAGCAGCGAATCTACATCAGAATTTGCATAGCAGAGCTTTGCGGCAGTAGCGATATACTTCTCGGGTTCGGGGGTATAAGTCAGCAATTTGACCTTCACAGCACATCTTCCTTTCCTCTTTATCAATTATATCATTTGAGCACTGTATCGTCAATACTGTAAATTTTAGCATTATCAGTGCATATCTTTTTATATTATACCATAAGCCAATAAAATTTTCAAGTCTTTAGAGGTCTTAATTTGCAATTTCTTCAAATTTTTCAAGAGCGTCACGCTTATTCTTTTAACAGCGAAAGCAGTCTGCCGCCATCGAGTTTTGGCAGTGGCAGCAGATTGAACGCCGCGAGGGTCACGTTTATCTGCGCTGCACCGTAAAGCCCCAGAAGATACGACACCGCCGCGAGCAGCAGATTGACGGCGCAGCCTGCCGAGAGTATCACCGCCCGCGCCCCTCTGCCCAGCCTGTTTATCCGCCTTGTGCTGATGCTTATCCCGCCCGCATAAAAGCTCACCCTGCGAGGCGGGCAGCCGAAAAGAAGCATCGCAGAAAGATGCCCGAGCTCGTGCAGCAGGCAGCTAAGAAGTGCCGCTTCAACGCAAGCCCCCGTCCTGCCGCCGATGTACAGATAAAGCATTACGGCGGCGAAGAACCCGAAGTAAAGCCGCACCCTTACTCCAGTTATTTCAAATTCAAGCATAACATCACCCCCGATATGATGATATGCCGTAAATGACAAAAAAACAACAGCGGGATGCAAAATGCAAACCGCTGTGCTGCTGTACGATTTTCAGGACTGTTCCCCGACATATTCCCTGCAAGCATCGGCGAGGGTGCCGAGGCAGGGCTCAAATCTGACGGAATACCAGTGATCTTCCCTGACGGGCAGAGTGCTTTCGATGCACTGCCGTGTGAAGCTGACTGCCAGATCAAGCGCCTTCTGTATATCCATTCCGAGCGTCATGCCGCCCGAGAAGACCGAAGAGAATATGTCACCCGTGCTGTGATAGCTGCCGCTTATATTCCTGCCGAATGAGGTCACGAAGCGATCCTCGTCGGCTATATAAGCCATCGCGCCGTTGTGCTGCTTATCGGGAGAAGCCCCCGTCATTATCGCCATACGGCTGCCGAGCGCCGTCAGCCTGCGGAGCCTGTCCTGTATCTCTTCAAGATCCAGATCGTTGCGGTAATTCTCCCCGAGCAGAAGAGCCGTTTCGGTGGCGTTGGGGAGTATGCAGTCGGCGACCGCGCAGAGAGAGCGCATTGCCGTTATAAAGCGGTTGTCAAAGCCCGCGTACATCCTGCCGCCGTCGCCCATAACGGGATCCACCACCACGAATGTATCCTCGGTGCGGAAATCGTCTATAAGCCGCTTTATGATATCCACCTGCTCGACCGAGCCGAGATAGCCCGTGTAAATGGTATCAAAATGCAGCCCGAGCTTTTTCCAGTGTGCGGTGATACCCGCGATGTCATCGGTAAGGTCGCGGAAGGTATAGCCCGAGAACCCGCTGCCCGTGTGCGTTGACAGCACAGCCGTCGGGATAACGGCAGTCTCGACCCCCATAGCCGATATAACAGGCAGAGCCACCGTCAGCGAGCACTTGCCGAAGCAGGAAATGTCCTGTATTGTAAGAAGTCTTTTCATCGTCATTCTTCCTTAGATAGTCATGCTGATTTATTATAGCACTAAGGCGTTGATTTGTCAAGTAGCGGGCAAGGGAAAGCCGCGGTTTTTCTGAAAAAAACGCAAGCCCGAGATCGAATCGTCTTCGTTCTCAGGCTTGGTCAAGTGTTTCATTTGGGACGTGTATTCCTGTAAAGTGGGGTATCAATAATAGGAAGGAGGAGCGGGCCACAGACGACAGCGGGGACCGTTTGCTGCCGTGCCGTAAGAATCGCCTGCCCAGACTTCTACCTGTCCGCCTCTCTTCTTGTTTTTTCCGCGCTTTTCAACACGATAGCCGACCAGCCACTTGTCGGTGTAGCTGTAAGTATCCGACTTATCTCTGGATCTCGAGCTTCTGCCTATACCTCTGTCATGATTGCACTCGGAAGCGGGGTGCTTATAGCCTGTGCTTCTCATGGGGATAAAGCTCATGTTAGCGGCATCGCCGCCGATGATCTCTTCGAGAGTATCGTTCAGGGTCTCGGTAACATAGCTGTAAGCGGGGTCACCGGAAGTAAATTCCCAACCTGTGCCGCGTCTCCAGCCGTACCTGTTCTGAGTACGGTCATCCAGGCAGTTCTTTGAACCGTCAGCGCGGGCAACATTTCTGTAAACGTAGCTTTCGCCGCTTATCGTTACTTCATAGTCAACGCCCGAGCCATTGCTGTCATAACCTTTATAGAAGTTATCATAGAATTCGGGATCTTCCAGCATAAGAGACGCGACAGTAGAACCGATCAGACGGGCTGTAACTATGTCAGCCTTGCGGTTAGCCTTCTGTACATAATTGATTATCGAAGGAATGATTATAGCAGCAAGCACACCGATTATCGATATAACTATGACCATCTCCACCAAGGTAAATCCCTTTTCAGATCTGTTATATTTTTTCATTTAGATCACTCTCTTTCCTTATCGTATTTCTATAGCGTATCATGTCATCTGTGCTCCCCCGTGGAGCACTTTTTTGTTTCTGTTCATATACTAATTATACATCATAACCAATATTTTGTCAACGGAATAGTGTTTTAATCAACATATTAAACATAATTTCGGCGTTTTCTACAATTCTTGTACACTTTCATAAGCCAACCGCACAATTATTTAAATGTTATAGCAAAAAAGTATACGTTTGTGCATTACGCCCAACACGACGATATCGTTTTCGATGCGTTTTGTATAAATTAAATAGTAAAAAGAGTGAACTAAATCGAGTGCCGGCAAAAGAAAAACGCCCCCATTTCGGGGACGTCACTTGCTGTAACTTTACGTTTTTTACTTCTGAGAATACTCAACCGCGGCGCGTATGAAGTCCTTGAAGAGCCTGTGCGCCTTGTTGGGACGGGACTTGAACTCGGGATGGAACTGAACGCCCACGAACCAGGGGTGAACGTCCTTCGGCAGCTCAACGATCTCGACCAGATTCTCGTCGGGGGAAAGTCCCGCGAGGACAAGACCCGCTTCGGTCAGCGGCTTGCGGTAAGCGTTGTTGAACTCCCAGCGGTGACGATGGCGCTCGTAGATGAGCGGCTCGCCGTATACGCCGCCCGAGATGGAACCCTCGCGCAGCTTGCAGGGATAAAGACCAAGACGCATGGTGCCGCCCTTTTCGGTAACGTCCTTCTGGGTGTCCATGATGTCGATAACGGGATGCGCGGTCTCCGAAGTGAACTCGGTGGAGTTTGCATCGGCAAAGCCTGCCTTGTGGCGTGCATATTCAATAACGGACATCTGCATACCGAGGCAGATACCGAACATCGGGATCTTGTTCTCACGCGCATAGCGGATAGACTCGATCATGCCCTCGATACCTCTGTCGCCGAAGCCGCCGGGAACGATGATTCCATCGCAGCCCGCGAGCTTTTCAGCCGCGTTCTTCTCGGTGATGTCCTCCGACTGTATCCACTTTATGTTGACCTTAGCGCTGTTCTCAAAACCGCCGTGACGCAGAGCCTCGGCAACAGAAAGATAAGCGTCCTCAAGCTCGACATACTTTCCGACAAGGCCGATGGTAACTTCCTTGTCGCAGCCGTTCACGCGGTCGATCATCTCAAGCCAGCCTGTAAGATCGGGCTTGCGCTTTTCAAGACCAAGATGCTCGCAGACAACGTCCGCCAGACCTTCCTTCTCGAGCCAGATGGGAACCTCATAAAGCGAGGGTGCGGTCAGGTTCTGTATAACGTCTTCCTTATGTACATTGCAGAAAAGGGCGATCTTCTCGGTCATGTTCTGAGGGATAGGCTGCTCGGAACGAAGCACCAGTATATTGGGCTGTATGCCAAGGCTCAGCAGCTCCTTGACGGAATGCTGTGTGGGCTTGGATTTGAGCTCCTTAGAGCCGGAGATGTAAGGCACGAGACAAACGTGGATGAACACGCTGTTTCCTCTGCCCATCTCCTTTGAAGCCTGTCTGATAGCTTCAAGGAATGGAGTAGACTCGATATCGCCGACAGTGCCGCCGATCTCGGTGATAACAACATCGGTCTCGGTGTGGTTGGCTTTAGCTACGCGATAGAGCCTGTCCTTGATCTCGTTGGTGATATGGGGGATGACCTGAACGGTGGAGCCGAGGTAATCGCCGCGGCGCTCCTTATTGAGCACTGTCCAGTAGATCTTGCCTGTGGTGACATTATTATTCACCGAAAGATTCTCGTCGATAAATCTTTCATAGTGACCGAGGTCGAGGTCGGTCTCGGCACCGTCATCGGTAACGAAAACCTCACCGTGCTGATACGGCGACATCGTACCGGGGTCAACATTTATATAAGGGTCAAATTTCTGAATGGTAACGCTGTAACCGCGGCACTTCAGAAGCCTGCCGAGAGAAGCTGCGGTAATGCCCTTACCGAGTCCCGATACAACGCCGCCTGTCACAAATACATACTTAGTTGACATACAATAAACCTCCACAATATTCTGAAAACATATATAAATACATTATAACAAATACTCGTGCAAAAAACAACCCCTTTTTTTAAATTTACAAAAAAATAATATAGAATATATTATTTCGTCGGGCGGGAGGTTTGTGCATAGCTCCAAAAATGTGAACTTCATATTTTGCAAAGCCACAAAGATCCATAAATCGCAGCATTTTTTGCGAAGATACACTTGACATAACGCTCCCGCCGTGATATAATATCCATAACAAAGTACACATTATTCTCACGAAATATGTACTTAGGCTTATCTGGAGGTTTATACGACATGAAATTCGGTGACAAACTAAGGCACATAAGAACAGGCAGAAAAATGACCCAGTCTGACGTTATGAACGCGGTGGGCATCAGCAACCGCACGATAATACTCTACGAAAAAGGAGAGCGCATACCCCGCTCCGAAAGCACCTACCAAAAGCTCGCCGAGCTTTTTGATGTGCCCGTAGAGTTCTGGACTACCGAGAGCGATGACGATTTCCGTCTTGCCTCGATGTACGCCCACGGTGAACAGGGCAAGATACAGGCTGAAAAGCTGGTAAGCGAGATCTCGGGACTTTTCGCGGGCGGAAAGCTGAGCGAGGAGGACGCCGATGCCGTAATGCTCGCCCTTCAGAAGGCTTACTGGGAGGTCAAGGAAAAGAACATGGAGGCTAAGGATAATTGAGTTATATCTATGATATGGTGAACGAGCTTATCGCCGAGCACGGTGCGCGGGATCCTTTCCTGCTCTGCCGGGAGCTGGGGGTCAGCTGCTTTACCGATGAGCTTGGCGGTCTCAGCGGGCTGTTCACCTATATCGGCGACGTCCCCGTTATAATAGTATCATCGTCGCTGTGTGATGAGGACAGGCGGCTCGCCTGCGCCCATGAGCTGGGGCATTACTTTCTTCATTCTGCGATTGCCAAGGAAAGCACCCTGCGGGAGTTTGAGATCTTCAATATGAAAGACAAGGTCGAGTACGACGCGAACATCTTCGCGGCGCATCTTCTTATAGATGATGCCGAGATGATAGCTCTACTCAAAGACGGTCACGATGTTTTCCGCACGGCTATGGAGCTGCGTGTAAACCCCAACCTTCTGAACATAAAGCTCAGCGAACTGAACGGAATGGGCTACCGCTTCGACACCGACTGGGGCAGCACACGGCTGTTCTGATATACAGATCGACAAAATGCTTTAACGCTCAATACAAAACAAAAACACCTTCGCCCCTGAAAAACGAAGGTGTTTTTTGATGCCTGACAATTACGGGCTCAAAGCAGTACGCGCCAGCGTCCGCCCATGCGAAGAACCAGAAGCTCCTTCGATTCGCCGACGCCGTTGTTTTTGTAAGAAGCGTTTACTCTTATGGTATTCTCCCCCATAACGACGTTATTGAACTTTACATCTGTGCTGCCCTTTTTGCCGAGTTCATCGGTGACCAGCTGTTCTGCTTCACTCTGTGTCATATTCATTTCCCCCTATAAAAATATGCCATGCTTTGAAGTACAATGTTATCAGATATAAACATAATAACACAGCGTTTTAATGATATCACATCAAGCCCTGCTTGTCAATAAAAATAATCTCACAAAAATAAAAACAAACCGCTTATTCTTTATGAACAAGCGGTCTGCGGTATCTCATGTCAGATAAAGCCATGATAGGGACCCTGATACTGAGAGTCGCTGAAAGCGAGGATTATCATGAAGATAGGTGATAAGAAGATAAGTCCTACACCAAATGCGGTGCTCTTTCCGAATGCGTGGGCAAGTCTTATCATGAATCCGAATGCCAGGATTATGTTCAGGATCGGAACTAACATCAGCAGGAACTTCCAGCCGTTGCCGTAAACGATCTTAAACTCGATGTAGGCATTGTAGATGGGGATAATGCACTTCCAGCCCGCTTCGCCTGCCTTGCTGAAGATCATCCACATACATACAAGACTGATAAGACCCGATACACCGGATGCAACGAGGCTGAAGGTATTGCCCTGCTGAACAGCAGAATCTGCGGAATACGCAAGCACGTTCAAGAGTTCATTCACCGTGATTCCCTCCTTTCCGACATAGATATTTTCAAAATGTCAACATAATTATACCACACATTTTTTATTTTGTCAACATATATTATCAAAAAATATACCTTTCTTAAAAAGATATAAAAAACTACACAAAAAGCCCCCCATCAACAGGGGGCTTCAATTTATCTACGGATGCCGCAGATCAGTCTCTGAGGGAAGAATAATGCGCGACAAGGTGCCTTCGGACGCCTGTGGTATCGGTACCCTTTATATCGCAGCCATTGCGGCTCATAAGCTCGGCACACACAAGTCCCTCGAGCTTCATGTCAGCGACAGGCGTGCCGTTGCAGACTATCGTGAGCTTTCCGCCCGTTTCGTCTACCGTGATGCCGCCTTCACGCCCGATGACCTGTTCATCTGCGCCGCGGCGCTCGACGACATAGCTCAGGCGTTTTCCGTCAAAGCCGGAAAGCTCCTTCATCGGCGTTCCCTGCGGCTTCTTTCTTCCGAACAGTCCCAAAGCTCACTCAGCCTCAAACTGATCCTTGCCAACGCCGCAGAGAGGACAAACGAAATCTTCGGGAACGTCCTCCCACTTGGTGCCTGCTTCGATACCGCCGTCGGTATAGCCCTCTGCCTCGTCATAGATAAATCCGCATACTGTGCATACATACTTCATAGCATTCATTCCTCCTGTGATATGATATAACAAACGGACGGAAGGACATCTCCCGCCCGTTTATGTAAGGTTAACATATTTCTGTGAGCACTGCAAATGTATTTTGTGTGCTTTTAGTGAAAACTCAGGCTGCCTTTACATTTACGTTTCCGCAGTCATCGTGTACGTCTATGCGTATGCTGCCGCCCTTCAGGGTATCATCTACCTTCACATTGCCTGTATCGCTGTCCGCACTGACGTTGTAATCCTGACCCGAAAGCTTCATATCAACAGCACCTACATCTACCTGTATATCTCCGCTGCCCGTGATCTCGCCATCGTATTTGAAATCTCCGCAGTCACACTTTGCGATGACTTCCGCAGCCTTTGTATCATCGATCTTCGCAGCACCGCAGTCAAGGTCGGCGGTCATCTTGCCGCTTACGGTAACGTTCTTCATTTTTACCGCACCGCAGTTGTTGATAACATCAAGGTCGTTTGCCGTAACGTCATTGAGCGTCACCTTGCCGAGGGATTCTTCAATAGTGAAGTTCACAGCAGTTATGTTCCCGGTCCTGATGGCACCGCAGTCGGCGCCGAGTTCGATGGTATCGGCAGTCAGATCGCTTATGTCGATCTTGCCGAGATCAGCCTCGATCTTCACGGCATCATATTCCTTATCGGGTAAGTAAATCTCAAACTTTGTGTCTGCCGTGTTCATCGACTTCATTCCGAACAGATCAAAGTTGAAGTAATTTTTGTCTGCTCTCTTGTAGTTGATCAAAAGAGCAGTCTTATCGCTTACGGTAAGGTACTTTGCCTCAACGTTCATCGCCTTGAGAGAAGCCTTGCCGTCCTGCGCCTTCTTTACGGTCACGCTGCCGAAGTCGATGTTCGCCGTAATGCTCCTGTGGTCTGCAGTCAGGTCGTATTCCTTAGTCTCAAGACCCAGATGCTCACCGTACTTTTCGGGAGTGGGACGTACTATCCCGAATACAGCTCCGCCTGCAAAAAGACCTACAATCACAAGTCCGATTCCCGCTGCGAGCGCTGCCCTGCCCGTTTTTTTCCATTCAAACTTACCGCCCTTTGCAGACGGCGCAAAGAGGAATCTTGCGAATGAAGCCGTTCCGTGTGCTGTGAGCCTTGTGAGGTTTGCGGCAGGATTTGCAAGAAGTACCGCAATACCCGCAAAGAGTATCGAGCAGAATAAGATCAGCATTCCGTAGCCTGCATATGTCTTCATTTCCATTATGCCCGCCGCAAATGCCGAGAGGGCACCGCAGGGAAATGCTATGTACACGCCCCAGATCACGAAGAAGAGCGAGATGAGTACCGAAAAAACTGCTATCCAGAACGGGAAAGTCAGTATCAGTGCAATGACCCTTCCCGCAACTGCGCCGCCGTTTGAGGTCTGCTGCTGATACGCCTGCTGTGCGCCGTAGTTCTGAGCGCCGAAGCCCTGCGGGGGAGGTGCCTGTCCGTCATCTGCGGATATCCCCTCGGCAGGCTGTATCCAGCCGCTCTCGCGCTTTATGCGCTCTGCAAGCTCCTCGGGAGAGCCGAGCTTTTCCATCTGCTCATCGGGGTCTTCCGATTCTTCGATAAGCTCCGTGTAATATTCTACCGCGCTTTCTATCTCATCGGGAAGGCAGCCTTCAAGAGCGTTTATAAGTCTGTTTCTGTATTCCTGTACATTCATTTCTCAACATCTCCTTTTTCATTCAAAAACGCACCGACCTGTGTAGTATAGTGCTTCCACTCCTGGCGGTAGAGCCTGAGCTGCTCCCTGCCCGCAGGTGTTATCTTGTAGTATCGTCTGTTGCGCCCCATGTAAGGCATATCATAGGTCTCAAGATGACCGTTCTTTTGCAGTCTTCTGAGCACGGGGTAAAGTGTTGATTCAGAAACGTTTATACGCTGCTGGATATCCTTGGTTATCTGATAACCGTAGCTGTCCTCGTTCTCGGTGACCGCAAGCACCAATGCGTCAAGCAATCCGGCACTTATCGGGAAAGTATTCAATTTGGCTTCCTCCTTCTTTTTCGCTTAGTTTGTCTCTTCTCTTTTGTTCTACACGTTTTCTTTCTATATCATAGCTTACAGCTGTCTGTTTCTTTTGCTGTATCTATTATATCATTTTATTTCTTAAAAAGTCCTTAACTTTACTTTCCGAGCCCCTCGGCAAATTCTCTTATGCCCTTGATAAGCTGCTCATGCTTCTTTGTGATTATTTCGCTGTGTCCGCACTCAAAGCTTTCTGACCGGACATCTGCCATGCCCTCGGTGTAGCTTTTTGCAAAGCCCTGCCACTCTTCCTCGCTCGAGCCCGTGCCCCCGCCGTTGGTGAGGTACAGATACATGGGAACGTCGGGCTTTTCGCCGTCGGTTATCCTCTTGACGCTCGCCTTGATGTTTTCCGCTTCGCTAACATGGCACTTGTTGAGAAAGTTGCGGCAGACCAGTGCTCTTTCAAGCTTTATATCCTCGGGGGAGTCGGTATCGGGGAATTTATCGTCGCCAACGAACAGTCTTATAAGACCTGTGGCTTTTACAGCCGATATGAGTCTTACTTCGCCGCTTATATCGGTGTTAGTATCATCGTATGATTCGGGGAACGCCATGTCTATTCCTACTATGCCCGCCACATCGTCGGGGTAGAGCTGCGCCCATGTCAGCGCCTCGATACCCGACATCGAGTAGGGGCAGAGGATATACGGCGCTTCAACGCCCGACTTTTGCAGGGCTTCTCTGTCCTGCTTGACTATAGTCTCAAAGTCACGGTCATCGTCGATTACATCGCTCATGCCGTAACCGAAGCGCTCCACCACCGCGCATCTGTATTCATCGCTCAGCTGTGTGTACAGCGGCTTGAAGGTGAACACAGGAGAGGTATCGGCAGAGGGCGGCAGGAATACCAGCGTCTGCTCTCCCTCGCCCTCAACGTAAACGTTCAGCTTGTGCCCGTCGATCTCCACCCGCTCCCCGGGGTAGCTATCCAGCAGCTTATCCTCTTTTTTCAGCATGATCTGATTGTATATGGTCATGATGATAAGGAATACCGCTATCAGTATCAGAAGTCCGAGGAATATTTTTCCTACTATTTTAAGTGCTTTTTTCATGTCATTATCTCCTTATTTGTCGAGCCCTTCGATAAGCTCTTTCATGTCCGCGCTTATCCGCTCGTACTCAAAGTCATGCACATAATGTCCGCAGTCGAGCTTTACAAGCTGTCCGTTTTCCGAAGCATCGACCATCGCCTGTGCGCCCTTTTCCCAGCTTTCATCGTATTGTGTGCTGTCGGGAGAAAGATACAGTATCATTGGTACAGTCGGCAGCGCAGAACCGTTTATCTCTGCATTTACCGCCCTCTCGTTATTCTGTTTGCTTTCGTTCATCATCGTTTCGTTAAGCAGCTTGTGACAGCAGATCTCGGTGTATATCTTGTTTTCTTCCTCTGTCAGCGTCCCGGATTGGTCGAAAGTGCCGATCCGTAAAAGTCCCGTTGCTTTTTCAAATTTATTTACCCCGATAGCAAGCTTCATAAGACCCTGCTCTTTTTTGTAAAGATCCTCGCTTTTGCTGTTCGCTGTACACATATCCAGTCCGACTATAGCCTCTACTTCGTCGGGGTATTTCTGCGCCCAGAGGGTAGCTTCATAGCCCGAGAAGGAATGGGGACACAGCACAAACGGACCTTCAATGCCTGCCTTTTCAAGCGCTTCCCTGTCCTGTCGGAGAATGGTGTCCATATCCCTGTCGCCGTCGATCTCATCGCTGAAACCGTAGCCGAATTTCTCTACAACGACTATCCTGTAATCATCGGAAAGCCTGCTGTAAAGCGGCTTGAAATCGAGGATCGGAGAGGAAGTGCCCCAGCCCGACATGAACACGATCGTATGATCGCCCTCGCCCTCGGTGTAAAGGCTCATCTTGTGACCGTCAACCTCTACCATCTGTCCAAGTGGTGTTTCGTACAGGTCTTTGTTCTTTCGGAGCATTATCTGATTGTATATCGTCATGATGATAATGAATACCGCTAACAGTATCAGCAATCCTAAGAATATCCTGCCAACTATTTTTAATGCTTTTTTCATGTCTGCTGCCTCCCGTATCTATCTTTTTTGCGCTATCTTATGCACGAGCTGCGAGAACTCCTCCGAACGGGATTCCAGCAGACCGTGGGTCGCGTCCTTCATCACGAACATCTCCTTTTCGGGAGCGTTCACCTGCTCGAAGTATTCGCAGGCGAGCTGATAATTTGTCTGATAATCCATATCTCCGTTTATATTGTAATATGGTACCTGATAATCGTATCTGCCGAGCAGCGACATCTTTAACATATCGCCTGTGAGGAAGTCCATATACGGCTCAAATGAAGCTTCGTTGTTTTTGACATACCCGACAAGATCTTTGATCGTATAGTTCGGGTTGAACAGTATCGTAGAATAGAAGTTATAATCTGTGCCGTCCTTCATCATGCCGTAGCCGTATCTGTCCATGATCTCGTTTCGTGCCCGAAAAGCCTCTATTGTGTCTGCGTTGTCGGGCGACCATTTTTCAAGCAGTGCCTTTCCCTCTTCATCGCCCTCGCTCCACTTCTGTGCCGCTTCGTAAAGTCTCTTTTCATTCTCCCGATCGTCGATGAACTGTCCCGTGCCGATAAACGCATCGTAGTATTCGGGATATTCGAGAGCTAAGTTTGCGCCGAACAGCGACCCCCAGGAATGACCCAGAAGAGTTATCTTTTCCTTGCCCATGTAGTCAAGCAGGTATTCAGTCATTTCCTTGCCGTCCTGCATCATGATGTCTGAGGTTATGGTATCCGTCTTAGAGGTGTCATAGCTTTTTCCGCAGTTTCGCTGATCCCATGTGACAACGGTATAAACATCGCTCCACTTTCTTGTGAACGCATAGTCGTATGGACTTGTTGCGGAACCCGGTCCGCCGTGAAGATACAGCAGAACGGGGTTATCCTTGTCCTGTCCGTATATGTTGATCCACTGCTTCGTTCCGTTGATATCGACAAGCATTGATTCGTTGATGCCGCCTTCGGGAGTTTTGCCGTTTACCGCCCTGCCGATAAGCCTTGCGGCAAGCAGTATGATAATTGCCGACACAAGGAATATCAGTATTCCCAGCAGTATCTTACCTGTTATCTTCAGTGCTTTTTTCATGTTGCTCTCCCTTACCTGTCAAGCCCCGCGATAAACTCTCTCATAGCCTCGGCTATTTCATCGGGCTTTTCATCAGCTACCATGTGACCGCAGTCCAGCTCTATCACCTTCGCGTCGGTGAGACCGTCGGCGTAATCGTACATGGCGTCTATCCACACCTGTCCGCCAGTCTCCTTGCCGTCGGACATAAACAGCAGAGTCGGTACATCGGGCTTGTCGGCGGTGTTAATCTCGTCGATAGCGTCCGCAATATGTGTGCCTTCATCGCAGGTGTTTTTGTTGGCAAACTTTCTGAAAACTAAAGCTTTGAAGACATCCTTTTCGTGCTTGTCATAGCTGTCCGGTATATTTTTGTCGGTCAGCACCAGCCGTCCGACTCCCGATTCTCTGAGGAATGTGTAGAGAGCGATCATTCCTTTTCCGTCATCTTCGAGCATCTCTTCGGTGTAAGCCTTCGGGGTGCTCATGTCAAGCCCGACTATCGCTTCCACCTCATCGGGGTACTTCTGCGCCCAGAGGATAGCTTCTATTCCCGACATGGAGTGAGGACAAAGGATATACGGTGCTTCAACGCCAGCCTTCTGGAGTGCTTCATGATCCTGACGGAGCAAGGTGTCGAAATCCCTCTCTCCGTCCACCACATCGCTGAATCCGTAACCAAATTTTTCTATAACTGCGATCTTGTAGGTATCACTCAGTTTACTGTACAGCGAACGATATTGAAGTATAGGTGATGGCATTCCGGAGCCTGCCATGATGACTATGGTGTGTTCACCCTCGCCTTCTGTGTAGATGCTCATCTGGTTTCCGTCCACCTCTACCATTTGACCGAGCGGCTCAAGCAGCGGCTCTTCCTTTGCGAGCAGTATCCTGTGAATGATGAACATTACCAGCAGGAACGCGATTATTATTATCAGCAGTCCGAGAAGTATTTTTCCGGTGATCTTTAATGCTTTCATTGTTATTTCCTCCGCAGTATTTATTATTGTATAATACTATACACTTCATCTATATTATACGCTGTATAGTATCTTCGTCTGATAATATTATATGCCATATAGTATTGTTTGTCAAGAGATATTATACAAAAACATGAAATTTGTATGAATACACAAATCAAAGCCCGAACAAACCCGATAAAGTTGTAGACACAGCACAAAAAACCACCCACAGAAGCACTGTCCTGCGGGTGGCTATAGTTAATTCTTTTACTTATGTCTTACTCAGCGAGAAGCTTTTCAGCCGATGCGAGCTTAACTGCACAGGCAAATATCTCCATAGCCTTTGCAAGCTCCTCAACAGAGGGGAAGGTGGGCGCTATGCGGATATTCTTGTCCTCGGGATCCTTGCCGTAGGGGTAGGTAGCGCCTGCGCCGGTCATGGTAACGCCCGCTTCCTTGCAGAGGGAAACTATTCTCTTTGCACAGCCGGGCAGAGCGTCGAAGCTTACGAAGTAGCCGCCCTTGGGCTTGTTGTAGCTGCCGATGCCAAGAGGTGCTATCTCCTTATCGAGGGTGTTGATAACGGTATCGAATCTGGGCGCGAGCACAGCTGCGTGCTTCTTCATGTGCTCGACAACATTCTCGAACTTGCCGTCGAAGAACTTTACATGGCGCAGCATATTCAGCTTGTCGTAGCCGATGGTGTATATGGTCATAACGTCGGTGTGAGCCTTGAGGTTGCGCTCGCTTGCAGCCATGATGGCTACACCGCTTCCGGGGAAGGTCACCTTAGAGGTGGAAGCGAACATGAACACCATGTCCTCCTTGCCGTTCTTTGCAGCCTCATCATAGAGGTTCAGCAGCTTGTCCTGGTCTTCGGACAGGTGGTGGATGCAGTAAGCGTTATCCCAGAAGATGCGGAAGTCGCTTGCAGCGGGCGAGAGAGCCGCCATGCGCTTAACGGTCTCATCGGAATAGGTGATGCCCGTGGGGTTCGAGTACATCGGAACGCACCAGATACCCTTTATAGAAGGATCCTCAGCTACAAGCTTCTCTACCATATCCATATCGGGGCCGTTCTCGTCGGTGGGTATGGTTATCATCTCAAAGCCGAACTGCTCGGTGATGGCGAAGTGTCTGTCGTAACCGGGAACGGGACAGAGCCACTTGAGCTTGCCCTGATCCTTCCAGGGCTTCTCGCCGCCTCCCACGCCGTAGTTGTAGCAGCGGGAAACGTTATCGTACATGATCTTTAAGCTGGAGTTACCGAACACCAGAACGTTCTCGGGCTTTACGCCGAGCATGGGAGCGAACAGCGCCTTAGCCTCGGGGATACCGCCCAGCAGACCGTAGTTGAAGTAGTTGTCATCTATATCGTCAAAATCGGCTGCTTTAAGGCTGTCAAGCATGGGAGCGGTGAGCGCAAGCTGCTCGTGACCCGGCTTGCCTCTTGCCATATTGAGCGACAGACCCAGCGCCTTGTAGCCGTCATATTCCTTCTGAGCCTCAGCCTTGAAGGCTTCAAGCTGTTTTCTGTTCATTTCAGATAATACCATTGCTTTCTCCTCCGTATGATCATATTTACATTATTATCCGACATAATTTTTACCTATACCATTATATACCTAAAGTGCGGATTTTGCAAGTATATTTTTTGCAACTTGCAAAAAATCATGAATTTAAACAGTACAATGCCGCAGAATAACGTATATATGGGCATTTTCAACTATAAAAATGCAATTTCCCGCAGCCGTTCATGAATAATCTGTTTCACAAACATTCAAAAAAACAGACCCCGCGCACCGCGAAGTCTGTTTGCTTCATATTATCCCAAAGCTTTTTTGGGCTTTCGGCAGTTATCAGCCGTCAGCTCTTCTTTGCTTCCTTTTTAGCTTCCGAAACGCCGAGCTTGCCCGCCGCTTCATAGCTCCATATCATGCCCACCGTCAGGTAGAAGAACGGTGTGCAATAGTTTGAGCTGATATTGAAGAACGCCTGAGCCATGTATGCCAGCAGAGCCGTCGCCGCACCGAGTGCCGCAGCGTACTCAACGCCCTCGCGCTTTGCAAACGCCGCCTTTATCATACGCACCATCTTCATAAGCGTGATGATGAGCATCAGAATGTAGAGCGCCGCACCTATGATACCGCGGGTTATCGCAATGTCAAGGTACTCGTTGTAGGAACGGTCGGTCTCCATGCCGTCGCCGTCGTTGTACATCTTTGCCCAGTTATCGGGACCCGTGCCCAACACGATGTTGTCCTCAAAGACAAAGGATCCGTCCGACCAGAGGGTAAAGAAAATGTTATCCTCATGCTCAGAATGAATATCGAATGCAATGCTCAGTCTCTCGAAAGCATCGGTGAAGATTATGCGCTCGTTACGCATACGGAAGTTGCCCGTAAGGGTGATGCCGAGAGCTATCGCCGCAGCTATGACAACAGAAGCCGCAGACATGAGAACGGGGGTCTTGCCCACGGGCTTCTCATCTCCCTTGGGCTTATCCTTTGCAGCAGCCGCTATGGCGAACACCAGCATTATAACGATATCCGCACCGATGCCGAGCATAGCGGGGAAAGTCTGGGTGAGTATGGCAGCGCCTGTCATGATGCCCGCTGCCGCAAGGTTCAGTATACGCCTCTTGGCAGACCCGCCGAAGCAGGCAAAACCGAGTGCGAAAGCGCAGCAGACAGTGAGCAGCGCTCCCAGTGCAAAGGGCGAGCAGGCAAATCCGTCAGCCGCATAGGACGGGTCATATGCGCCGTAGGCATTGAAATATCCCGCGAACTCGACCTCTGTTCTGTAACCCATGAACAGATAGTTATAATAGCTCGGGATGAACTTTGAACAGGCAGGTATGCTTTGCAGTATACCCATGAGCCCGTTGACCGTGCCGATGATGACCGCCGTCTGGGCAGCGCGTCTGCGCCACTTGGCATCGGTAAGCGTCGCACCTATCGCATAGAATCCGATATAGCCTATTATGGTAACAAGACCCTCGGCTCTGTCGAGATAACCGAGTATGCTGCTCATGAGATCCTCCGAAGCGAGAGCGGACACGACAGCCGAGATAAGGATCGCGACAAAGACCGCAGCCGCCTTGTTGTTCTGTATAACGATCTCCTTTTTCACGCAGCAGATCATAAATATGAGCATACCGATAAAGCCCGCGCATATAAGCAGGGTCATTATCAGGAATGCCGCAGTATCATTTGAGTCGTTGTGCAGCATACTGTAAGTACCGCTGCTGCCCATCGCCTTTGATATGTAATACGGCACCGATGACAAAGCTATGAGTATCATAGCGATCATGCTGTAAACGCCGCAGAGTTTTCTTGCGCCCTCTGCCGACATATTGATGATAAAATCCGAATTGCTCGAGGAATTGAACAAATGCTTGTGTTCCTTGTGCCTGTCGGAACTGTTGCTGAATGTAACTTCATTTTTCTTAGCCACTTACACAGCCTCCCTTTCATTTATATAAATGTATATGCAGATCTTAAAGACCCGTCTTTTGCAGAAATGTAATGAAGATCCCGGCTATCCTGTCAGGTATCTTTGTATACATCATATGGCCTTCATTTATCATATGTATCTCAGCATCACAATGTCCTGCATAATCCTCTGCAGCCTGCTGCCATGACAGCGACCTCACAGGCGTTTTCATATTGCTGACTATAAAACAGGCGGGACAAGTCAGATACCCGGTCCTTTCAGCACCTTTGGCATTTTCTTCAGCCAGTATCGACTCTTCAAAAACCGCTTCACTGGCAGCGTTTTTATAGTAGATCTCTTCATAGATCTTTTTTTCCTCTGATGTCAGTTCGCTGCTGTCAAGCAGTCCCGAGGCATTTACGGTCTTATTTCTGAGAAGTCGGGCAGTCAGTCCGCGCTTTGCTATTCTCTGCATAAGCCGCCTTGACTTTTCGACCATAGCTTTCTTTTTTTCGTGAGGTATCTCCTCTGCCTGAGCTTTCATCATATTCGGAAAGCCCATGTCGATACCAAGCACCGCCTTTACCTCTTCCGGATAAGTATTTGCCCACCATATCGCTTCAAACCCCGAATAGGAATGAGGAGCAAGTATGTAAGGCGGCAGTATACCAAGGCTCTTCAATGCATTCCTGCTTTCCTCTACGAGGTTTTCGACCGTCCTTTCCGTCATAGCGATGCCGCTGAGACCATACCCCGCTTTCTCGACAACAGCGATACGGTATCTGTCGGTCATTCTTCTGTAAACCGGCTTATATTCAAGAGCGGGACATCCAACTCCGGATCCTGCCATAAAAACAACAGTAATATCACCATCACCTTCGGAGTATACATTGATCGCCGTACTTCCGACCATTGCAGTCTTACCGTATTCCGGCACGATATCACCTCAATTCTAACATAATACTAAAATACAAAAAGGCGGACACCCAAATGCCCGCCCTCTGTTTAAAAGCTTTTACTTCGCGTAATCAACAACGCGGCTCTCACGGATAAGATTGATCTTGATCTGTCCGGGATAGTTCATCTCGTTCTCGATCTTCTTTGCGATCTCACGAGCCACAATGACCATTCTCTCATCGTTGAACTTCTCGGGCTGGACCATGATCCTGACCTCTCTGCCCGCCTGTATAGCGTAAGATTTCTCTACGCCGTCAAACGAAGTGCAGATCTCCTCGAGCTTTTCAAGTCTCTTGATGTAGTTCTCAAGGTTTTCGCTTCTGGCACCGGGTCTTGCGGCGGATATAGCATCAGCAGCCTGAACCAGCGCAGCCACGACAGTCCTTGTCTCAACGTCGCCATGGTGAGCCTCTATTGCGTGGATAACATCGGGAGATTCCTTATACTTCTTACATACGTCAACGCCTATCTGAACATGGCTGCCCTCGATCTCATTGCTGAGAGCCTTGCCTATATCATGCAGCAGACCTGCACGTCTTGCAAGGTTTGCGTCAACTCCAAGCTCAGATGCCATCATACCCGCGAGGTATGCGACCTCTATCGAGTGATCCAGCACGTTCTGCTTGAAGCTCGTTCTGTAACGGAGTCTTCCAATCAGCTTTACAAGTTCGTGATTTAAGCCGTGTACATTAGTCTCAAGTACAGCTCTTTCACCCTCCTGCTTGATCTTATGCTCTACCTCGCGGCGAGCCTTATCGACCATCTCTTCGATGCGGGTCGGGTGGATACGTCCGTCTGCGATAAGCTTTTCAAGAGCGATCCTTGCGACCTCACGTCTTACCTGATCGTAGCAGGACAGCGTGATAGCTTCGGGGGTATCGTCAATAAGAAGATCAACGCCTGTAAGAGTTTCGATAGCGCGGATATTTCTGCCCTCACGTCCGATGATCCTGCCCTTCATGTCATCATTGGGCAGCTGCACCACCGATACGGCAGCTTCAGATACCTGATCCGCAGCGCATCTTGAGATAGCAAGGGAGATATACTGCCTTGCCTTGCTCTCGCACTCCTCCTTGATCTGAGCCTCATAAGCATTGATACGGACAGCCTTTTCGTGGTCAAGCTCCTGATCCAGCCTTTCGAGCAGGTATTCCTTAGCCTGATCCTCGGTGAAGTTAGAGATCTTTTCAAGCATTGCCTGCTGTTCCTCTCTAATCTTCTCAGCCTCGGCGACCTTATCATCAGCCCTCTTGATCTTGGACTGAAGTGAATCCTCCTTGCGCTCCAACTGGTTCATCTTGCGGTCAAGGGATTCTTCCTTCTGATTGAGTCTGCGTTCCTGTCTGGAGACCTCGCCTCTGCGTTCCTTGATCTCCTTCTCAGCCTCCTGTCTCTGCTTGTTTATCTGATCGTTAGCTTCAACGAGCTTTTCCTTCTTCAGATATTCGGCATTTTTCTCAGCCTCGGCAAGAAGTCTTTCGGCTTCCTTTTCGGCTGAACCGATAGCAGCTTCAGCAGTACGCTGGCGGTACTGGACACCCTGTTTGAACGCGATAAAGCCTGAAGCGGCTGCGCCTATGATAAGCGCCGCGATACACAGGATAACGGCCACACCTATACTAATCATGTATAGCCTTCCTCCTTTTACAATATTATGAAATTTTAAAGATACAGGAAAAAACCGACTTTTTCATCGGTCTTTTCGCAGCCGACGGGCATCATTGGCATTAGCCGTCTGCCATGCTCCCGACGTACTGAGCATTCTATTTTATCAATATAACTGCTGCCCGCCGCAAAAGGGCCGGCAGGAGAATGTCAAAAAACATAATGCAACATATTAATTGTACTATATTTTACCTCTTTTGTCAAGAGCATTTGAGATATTTTTTACCCACTTTTTTAAAAAGCTCCGCAGGCACGCATTTTTCAAAGAAAAAAAGCGGCACGGAAGCATTTTCATCCCCGTGCCGCAAAGCATCATCTCATGCTGTTTATTATCTCATTCGCCTTAGCGTATATCCTGTCGGCGTCTTCGTTTATAAAGAAGCTGCCGCGTTCGTAAAGCACCTTGCCCGCGCACATGGTAAGTGCGACGTTCTGCTTGCTGCCGCTGTAAACTATGTTCTCGGCGATACTGTTCAAAGGCTGCATATTCGGCTGCATAAGGTCTATTATGATGATATCTGCCTGCTTGCCCTCCGCAAGTACATCGCAGTCGTCAAGACCCATAGCGCGTGCCGAGCCTGCGGTAGCCGCTTCGAGCACATCAGCCGCGGGGAACGCCGCCGCGTCCTTTTCGCGCAGCTTTGCAAGTGCCGTCACAAGGAACATCTCGCGGAACATATCAAGGCAGTTGTTGGAGGAAGGTCCGTCTGTGCCGACACCTATCGGTATGCCCATCTCCCTGAATCGGCAGAGCGGCGCGATACCGCTTGCAAGCTTTGCATTCGAGCCGGGGCAGGTAACGGCGTACACTCCCCTGTCGCGGAATATCTCCATGTCATGCTCGGTCAGGTGTACGCAGTGGAAGCCTGCGCCGCCGTTGTCGTATATACCGAGGCTGTCGAACAGCTCGGCAGGGGTCTTGCCGTATTTTTCGACGCACTCGCGCACTTCCTTTTCGGTCTCTGAGATGTGGGTGGACACCGGCAGACCCGTTTCACGGGAAAGCTCGCCCAAAGCCTCCATCAGCTCATAGGAGGCTGTATACTCGGCATGGAAACCGAGTCGGTAGGATATCAGCGGGCTGATGCCGTTGAACTGCTTCATATAGCCTTTCAGGCGTTCGATATTTGAAGCCTCTCCCGAGACCGAGCCGCAGAGGACGGTGCGGAAGCCGCTTTCGATATTTGCCTTGACGTAAGCTTCGGGCTCGAAGTACATATCAAAGCTCGCGGTCATGCCGCTTGTGAGGTATTCGAGTATTGCAAGCTTTGAGAGCCAGTAGATGTGCTCGCCCGTGAGCTTTGCTTCCATCGGGAATATCTTGTCGAACAGCCATTCCTGAAGCGGCAGGTCGTCGGCATATGAGCGCAGGAAGGTCATGGCAGAGTGGGTGTGTGCGTTCTTGAATGAAGGCATCACCACGCCGCCCGCGGCATCTATCTCACGCTCGAACACAGCGGTTTTCAGTTGTTCATCGGTCGGTGTGCCGACAAAAGCGATCTTATCGCCATCCGTCCACACCTCGCCGTTAAGGATCTCGGTGCCATTCACCATCGTCATTACCCTTGCGTTCTTTATCCTTATCATTTCAGTTTTCCTTTCTAAACTTGTAAAAACCATCATTTTCACCGTCGTGACGGGATCTCTGTGCTTTCGCCGGGAATATCAATAATCATACTGAGTGTAATAGGTACCCCAGACAGGCTTGCGATCCTTCAGGTCATAATTCACCATCAGCGGATACTGCCCTATCTTGGCGGAGTATCCGGACGATTCGCGCCACTGTATAGCGTACCCGTTCGGTGCCTTATCATCAAATATGATGAAGAGATACCCGGGGTCGGAAGATGCGTTGTTTTCGCACATCTCAGCGGCCATTGCACCGACCGCACCATCTTCGTCCCGCGCCGCCTCGCAGTCTATTTCGCCGTACTCCAGCTCTTCATACACCGTATATGCACAGCCTTCGCTGTTGTCGCCATGATCTGTGGCGTATTCCTGTAAGGCTATATAAGCAAGCTGGGCATTTCTGTTGGCAGCCGCCTGATTCCTTCTTCCCCTGTAGGTCATCAGTGAAGGAACAAATGCCGTCAAAAACGGCGATAGCATGACAAGCACCGACAGCGCTATCAGAAGCCACGCATACCACGGCAGCCCCTTTTTGACGGGCGGGAGCTGAACGGGCGCATAAGGCGGCACGGCGGCATTGCCGTAAGCCGAAAACTGCGGTACAGGCTGCCCGAACTGCTGCGGCGGGACATACTGCGACATCGGCTGCGGTGCAGGCTGCTGCTCTGTCGGCTGAGGCGGGACCGCCTGCTGTTCTGTCGGCTGCTGCGACTGCGGCGGAGGCGGGACCGCCTGCTGTTCCTGTGCGGCGTACACCGGCATGGGTGCAGGTCCTTCTTTTTTGCGCTTTACCGCCGCTCCGCAGTTGGAACAGCACTCCTCACCCTCGGCTATCAGATTTCCGCAAACTATACAATACATGGCTCTCACTCCCGTTCGGAAATAATAAACTGCTCATATAATTATACCACCGTACCCGTTTTTTGTCAATAGAACCCGCCCGCGCCATCGGCTTGCAGAAATTTACAGCCGTGCTGCAAGCCGAGATGTTACAGTGTGGTTACAACCTGTCCGATAAAGCGTACTTTTAAACCGAACCTTGAAAATCCGTGTCGCTCAAACCGTGCTTTACACATAGTTATTAACAGTTTCAACAGAGTTTTCAACATTTTCAAACGCCGATGCGATGCTTTTTCAACTGTCCAAAAATCTGCCGAAGCAGGATCGCGAGCAAGCAGCTTATGCGTTTTCGTAAGCTAAAGTGCTTGTATTTCAACGGGTTTTGAAAACGTTATCGAATCCTTGCTCAATTGATTTTCGTAGATCAAGAGCGAAAATTACAATTCGGTAAAAGAGAACTTTGTCTGTTAAAACGGACTTTAAACACACGTTTGACAAAAAACAGGCTGTATGACCCGCTTTTTAGAATAGTTTTTAACCGTTTCAACAGAGTTTTCAACAATTGCACTGTTGATTGCAAATATTGCCAACTGTCCCAAAATACCGACTGTAACCACTTTGTAATAAAACAAGGCAGAAAATGACACTGAAAACACTATATTTTGCGAAACGGTTTCGTAAAAAACAAAAATAACTTACATTTTTTCCCTTGACAATTAATATTCGTGGTGTTATAATAGGATATTATATCGCGGTCAGTGTTTTTGTGCGCTCATTCGACTTTTTTCAAGCTTTTGCGAGGGCGCATCATTATCGTGTTGAAGTAAAAGGATACGGACTATTCTATGGGAGAAGCATTAAAGCCATCAAATATAGCAGACCGAGTCAGAAAGGCGATCAATCGTCTCAGCTTTACTCAGACTTTGGTGCTAGGATACATGGGTCTTGTTCTGGTCAGTGCGGTGATACTGACGTTCCCCTTCTGCTCCCGCGCGGGCGAATCCACCCCCATCGGCGAGTGTATATTCATGACAACTTCGGCACTGAGCGGCACGGGGCTGGTGCTTTACGACACATACAGCCACTGGTCATTCATCGGGCAGATCGTCATACTTATCGTGATACAGATAGGCGGCATAGGGTTCATGTCTATGACCGTCTTCGCGCTTTCATTTACGAGCAAGAAGATAGGGCTGCGGCAAAGAGTTACCATGCGTGAATCCGTGGCGAGCATAAACGGCGGCGGCGCTGTAAAAAGCGCACGGTTCATACTCAAGGGCACGATACTGGTTGAATCGGTCGGTGCGGCTGTTCTCTGTCTGCATTATATCCCGCGGTGCGGAGTGGGCAGGGGCATATTTTTTGCGGTGTTCCATTCGGTATCAGCCTTCTGCACGGCAGGCATCGACCTTATGGGATATTTCGAGCCGGGCAGCTCGATGTGTACCGTTTACGACGACGTTCTTCTGAACCTGACGCTGATAATACTTCTCAACATCGGCGGTATCGGCTTTATCGCCTGGGACGACATCGTCCATCACAAATGGCATTTGAAAAAATACAAGCTGCAGAGCAAGATAGTTCTGGTCATAACCTTGATATTCTACATCGCGGCTGCGCTGCTGACACTGCTCCTTGAATGGGACGACGGTCTGGGGTTCGCAGAGGGCGTCGGCGACAAAGTCCTCGTCACCTCGATGCTCGTCACCTCGGGAAGAGATGCGGGATTCGCACCGCTTGTGGTCAGCACGCTCAAGCCCGCGACGATAATGATCCTGCTGGTGC
Source organism: Ruminococcus sp. (assembly GCA_024697545.1). GTDB lineage: Bacteria > Bacillota > Clostridia > Oscillospirales > Ruminococcaceae > YE71. The sequence goes on along the minus strand of JAILFN010000069.1, from coordinate 1,543 downwards.
TTATGTTCGTCGGAGGCGCACCGGGCTCTACCGCCTGCGGTATCAAGACCACCACCTTCGCCGTGATGATCCTTACCATCGTGAGCGTTTTCCGCAAGAGAAAGAATGTCGAGTGCTTCGGCAGACGTATCGACGATGCTACCGTCCGCAACTCATGCTGCGTTATAACGCTTTATCTTGCGGTCGTAACACTATCCGCCATAGCGATATGCGGCTTTGACGACCAGCAGCTCACGCCTGTTGTTTTTGAGATCGTATCGGCTATCAGCTCATGCGGGCTCTCAATGGGCATCACGGCTGAGCTTTCACATATTTCACATACCCTGCTTACCATAATAATGTTCTTCGGGCGTATCGGAGGTATAACCTTCATAATCTCGCTGACCCACGGCAACACAAAGACCAGTGCTCAGCTCCCCGAGGAAAAGATAATGGTAGGCTGATAAATTCGGAGGTCAAACATAATGGCACGTTCATTTCTTATCGTAGGTCTTGGACGATTCGGAAAGCACATGGCAAAGACGCTTACCCAGCAGGGCAGCGAGGTACTTGCCATAGACATCAACGAGGACAGAGTCAACGCCGCCCTCAAATACGTCACCGACGCACAGATAGGTGACGCTACCGACCCGCAGTTCGTTGAAGAGCTGGGCGTAAACAACTTTGACGTTTGCATCGTCGCGATCGGCGACAATTTCCAGAGCTCGCTGGAGACTACCTGCCTGCTCAAAGAAAAGGGTGCAACATACGTCTTTGCGCGCGCCAACCGCGACATACACAAAAAATTCCTGCTCCGCAACGGTGCCGATGAGGTCATCTACGCCGAGCGCGAAACTGCCGAGCGCTTTGCTATGAGATTCAGCTCGGACAGGATATTCGATTACTTCAAGCTCTCTGAGGAATACGCCATCTTCGAGGTATCAGTCCCCGAAAGCTGGATAGGCAAGACCATCATAGAGAAAAACGTTCGTCAGAAGTACAACATCAACATACTGGCGCTGAAACAGGGCTCCACCTTCAACGCCCTCTCCAGCCCCGACTACCGCTTCACAGGCGAAGAAAAAATGCTTGTAATGGGCACCAAAGAAAGCATCAGAAAAATGACGAAGTGATGTCTTGGTCGCACGATCACGGGCTGTATCATCCGCACGCCCGCAAAACCATATAACGCTACACGGCGCTGTCCCTGCAATAGTGGGGGCGGCGTTTTTTTCGTCGCTCTGTCGTCTTTGGCAAGCTTACGGGCTGCTGTGATAGTCCCATAGGGCGGGGTCAAGGCTCGGAAAACAAAAAACCAACAACCCCCTCGAAAGAGGGGGCTGTCGGTCTTGATGATAGTCAGTCATCAAAGAAGTTGTCCAAAGTTATGTCATGATCTCTTTATTTCACAGTAACCTCAAACGCTCTGCTGCTCAGTGCGGACAGATCCCACTTGCCGTTTACCTTAGCGCAAACGATCATCTTGTAGGTGTCGCCTGCCTTCAGCTTGGGCGAGGTGTAGCTGGTGGTGCCTGCGGGGATCGACTGGGTCTGGATCTTCCAC
>JAILFN010000093.1 GCA_024697545.1 Ruminococcus sp. | reverse complement strand
CCTAAGATAACTGCGGCATACAAAGATTTCTCGACTGAAGGATTTGCTTTGGCTGTGTATGAGGAGTTTATCCCGTTCTTTGGTATCAGCTTATTGGCGTTTTTCTTTCCGTGTAAAGTGCTGAACGCACTGTGGCTTGGTCTTATGATCTCTTTGACGGCACATTTTCTTGTGCATATCGGACAGAGCATTTATATCAGAAAGTATATCCCTTCACTGATAACAAGCCTTATCTGCTTACCTCCGAGCGTAATAATCATCATAAAATCATTGAGTATCATGAGCATAGATTTGATGACTATAATTCTGATACCTGTTGCAATCATCGGAATGATTATAAATCTAAAGTTTGCCCATAGTCTCATGCATAAATACGGTAAAAAACTTATCGGCAAATAATGAAAATGCCAATGAAATATAAAGGAGTGAACCTCCATGTGTACTTGGTTCTATGCTGAAAAATCCACGCTGTCACCGATCATCACAAAGGCACAGCAGCTACCGCTTGCGGATACGATCAGGAACACTATGTCACGTTCGGCGGAAATGTCGGGCAATATCCGTCCCACTGATATGGCAGCGGTGTTCGCTCCGAATAAGCAAGGAAATATGGCGGTGTTCCCGATGATATGGGGTTTCACGGTCGAACAATCATCAAAACCGCTAATCAACTGTCGTATCGAAACAGCGGACCAGAAGTCCGTATGGAAAGACTCTTGGTTCAGGCGGCGGTGCGTGATCCCTGCCTCATGGTACTACGAATGGGGCATACCGCCCTCTGAGGTCGGCTATCATAACGCAAATGAACAGCGGAACATCAAAAAAGAAAAGTATGCGATACAGCCGGAAGGCGCTGAGATCACATACCTTGCAGGACTGTACCGCTTTGAGGAGCATAGAGGTGTTCAGATACCGATGTTTGCCGTGATAACAAGAGAATCGGTCGAACCCGTTAGCTCTATCCATGACCGAATGCCCCTTATCCTCGGCAAAGAGAATTTGAGAGAATGGATACGCCCCGACGGTGATCCAGGCAGGATTGCGAAGAATGCTTTGACGAATATGGTCATGGAGAAAGCGATAGACTATCCTGAGCCGAAGCCGGGGTTTATGCAGATATAGAAAATGTAAATATGTGAAAAGGTGTGCCGTAGGCAACACCTTAGCAACGATTATTTGGTAAAGTTTGGACGGTTGGTTTTACAGCAATTAAACCGAAAGGACAGATACGAATGATTGATGCGATGTACAATTACAGACAGGGTGAGATCCACTCCGCTGAGTTCTCAGATGCGTTTAACAAGCTCTGTATTCCCTTTGAAGATTCGCTGAGTGAGGAGCATATTGATGTGTTCCACAAGATACTTGACTGCGTGAGCAATACTGCTGCCGCTGAGATGAGAGCTGCCTACAAGGTTGGCTTCAAGGACGGTGTGGCATTGATGCAGGAGATTCAGAACTAATATAATCATAGCATAAGAAAAGGGCAATGTCCTCCGTTAGCGGAAGGCATTGCCTTGTTTTTGGTAAAATAAACTATAATATTGTGAAAAGGGCCTTCTCAAAAACGGTCAGTCATGTTATAATATTATTGACCGAACGGTCAGGAGGAGGGAATAATGAATAATAGCTTTCTGAGTTTGCCTGATGATAGGCGCACGTCTATTATAAACGCTGCCCTGGGTGTATTCTCGAAATACGGTTACAAAAAAAGTCCCATGAACGAGATCGCCGAAGAAGCAGGGATAAGCAAATCACTTTTGTTCTATTATTTCAAGAATAAAAAGGAACTCTATCTGTATCTTCTGAAATATTGTGCAGAGATAAAGAGTCAGAGAATAAAAGAACAGAGCTGCTATGGCGGTTCGGGCTTTTTTGAGATGTTTTCGCATTCGATGATTACAATGACTAATATGCTCCGTTCATATCCGGAATGTGTGATGTTTGAACTGAAAGCATATTATGACAATGAGCCAGAGATACAAGCGGAGGTTTTAGATTTTATAACCAGCTATTCGGACTTTGCCTATCAAACAGCACCAATCAGCATTGATTCCGATCAGTTTATAAAGGGTATTGATCTTGAACTGATGTACAGGAATATTTACCTTGCCTGCGAAGGTTATTTATTTGAAAAGATAAGAAAAGGCAGCTTGAACGCTGATGAGATGGAGCATGATTATCTGAAAATGATAGAACACTGGAAACAGCTATATCTGCGGAAAGGAATTTCACTATGAAAAGTATTTCAGTCATCATTCCTGCCCATAACGAAGAAAAGTATGTTGCAAGGTGTATCCGTTCTGTAAAAGCTGCCGCAAAGCATTACGGCAGTGAGGTCGAGATCATCGTGGTGTGCAACCGCTGTACTGACAGAACGGCGGAGATCGCCGGAAAACAGGGCGCGAAGGTCATTTTTAACGGAGACAGGTGTATTGCCAAGGTCAGAAATGCAGGGATCTTTAATGCGAACGGCGATATTATTGTGACGATAGACTGCGATAACCGTATGACAAGGGGAACGCTGAAAGAGATAGCATATCTCCTGAGTACTGGAGAATACATCGGCGGCGGTGCGCCTATCCGTTTTGAACGATATTCTTTCCCGCTGCATCTGAATGACCTGCTGTGCAGAGTGTCTTTTGCAGTTACGGGACTGTACTGCGGTATCTTCTGGGCTGAGAGATCGACATTTCAGGCAATAGGCGGATTTGTTGAAAAGAAAGCAATGGAAGACGCTGCGACTGCCAAATTATTGAAAGCATATGGTAAGCGTAAAGGAAAGAAATATACCATTCTGCGTAAAAACGTGCTTATCAATTCCACAAGAAAATACGATGATATGGGCGACTGGCTTTATCTCAGGCTGATGCTCTGCAATATCGGCACATTTATCAAAGCCGCTCTCGGGGACAGGAGCGGGCTTGACAAAATGCTCGATAAGCTGTTTTATGATTACAACGGATAGGTGCTGTATTATCAAGATCATTTTGTTAATTGTTCTAAAACGAAATGTTAAAGTTTGTTAAGGTTAACACTTGACATGATATATATTTAGTGAGATACTGTAAGTGATAACAGTAGGCGGTAACTGCTGTCTTATAAATATTAATTCAGGAGGTTGATAGTCATGAATAATGTATTGAGATCATTGAACATAATATGTACTGCCGGTGTGTTATTAAGTACAAATGTATTACCCGTCACAGCAGCTGACAGCGCTCCTGTGACAGAACCCATCGCCGTTTCGCAGGTCGGCGGGCTGGCAGCGCCAAAGATCGTAAAGGCAAGAAAAGGCAGGGCGCATATCAGGCTCACATGGAAAAAGGTCAAGGGAGCTTCGGGTTATAAGGTATACCGCAAGACCAAATCGGGCAAGTATAAGCTCGTCAAGACCGTTAAGGGCGGCTCTAACGTCAGCTGCCTGATGGACGGGTTCGACAGCCATACCGTCTACTATTTCAAGCTGCGTGCCTATAAAAAGAATAGCGGAAAGACTACGTTCAGCAAATACAGTCCTGCTAAGAAGGTCACTACAAAATACGGCTTGGGGACTTCAAACTATACAGACGAAGCGTTCAGCGTAAAATTTGATACAAGCATCTGGAAATTAAGAGAAGGAGGTAACTTCTTGGATGACGAAGGCGTGGAGTTCCTACGCATGACCCCTGATGGCGGCATTCTTAATGTAGGCGGCATAATAAGCGTCGAAGATGTACCCGAACGTCTGAAGAATGAAGACCTTGAATTCTTTGTAGACGAGTTTACCTCCGAACTCGCAGGTCTGTATCACCCTACTTACTACGATGTTGAGTATGGTGAAAGATTCGGAATGAGATGCGCGTTTCTGAAAGAGACTGAGGATCCCCATGGAGTTCTTATGATGGCATTAGAAAACGGATATCTGTATTATATCTCCGAGTATTATAACTACAGAGGTTCGGATCTTGAGCAATATAAGAAGGAGATAAAAAAGGTGCTCGATAGTGTAAAGTTTACTTATGATAACTCAGGCTTCTGATATAGTTTTGGATAATTACTCTACATACCTAAACGACCTATAAGGAATACGATCTGCACTTCTGCATATTATACAAATCCAAGCATTGCACACTGTGCAAGTATACAAACTTTTCAAAACAACCCCTAAAAAGTGTTACAATTTTTGGGGGTGTTTTGAATGTATATAGTAAAGGGAGCCGTTCCCTTTAAGTATAGACATAAAAATTCCAAATTTAAATGACGAGGAGGAATGACCTATGAAAAAAACTACAAGAATCATCACATCAGCACTGGCGGCGGTCATGCTGGTCAGCGGCGGGACATTGCCTGCGGCGGCTGAGGGCGGAATGCTAGGCTCGGAATCGGCGGGATATGCTTATAGCATAGGCGGGCTGGCAACGCCTAAGATCGTAAGCGCAAGAAAAGGCAGGGCGCATATCAGGCTCACATGGAAAAAGGTCAAGGGCGCTTCGGGATACAGGGTCTACCGCAAAACAAGGACGGGAAGCTATAAATGGGTGAAAACGGTAAAGGGCGCAGATAATCTCACTGTTCTGATGGACGGCTTCAACAGCCACACCAAGTACACCTTTAAGGTACGAGCATATAAAAAATCGGGCAGCAAGAGAACATACAGCAAGTTCAGCGCCGCAAAAGCAGTTACCACAAAATACGGCACGGGTGCAAACAATTATTCCTGCGAGCAGTTCAAAATAAAGCTCGATAGCAAGGAATGGGATTTCGGCGATGATCTCTGGGATTTTGACTCCGAATATGACGCATACACTCAGGGTATCCACAGAGTCGAGTTCGGGCTGAAGGAATCAAAGCGTGAGTATCACAGCGGAGATCACATCGGTCAGACCTTTTATATGTTAGGCGGCTGGATAGACGTTGCTAAGATAAGCAAATCCGAGAAGGGCAAGTCTCTGAAGTATTTCGCCGAAAAGTTCAAAGAGGAACACGACGACAATACCGACTACGACGAAACTCTTATCGGTTACGGCGACCACTATAATATAAAGTACGGCAAAAAGTTTGGTACAAAGTGCGCTTTCCTATATAATACCGGGACGTGGGATAACGGTGAAAACGGCACTTCCCCGCTGATAATGATATGCAAAGACGGCTATATCTACACAATGAGAGCATTTTATGATCCTGCATATTATATGTTTAACGATGAGTATAATAATGAAGAAGAAGTCAGAAAGGTTGTTGAAGAAGCACTTGATAAGCTTGTGCTGACCTGACAAGATTAAACAAATCCCGCGACAGATTTGAATTCAAATGATGAAGACGATATGGAAATGTTGTTTGAATCGATTCATACTTTATACACAACTTATAAGCAGTATAATGGTTTGACACGCGCATTAACCAGTAGAGAAAGAAAGTATCTTATTATGGGATTTGCTCTTCATCTGATAGGCGATATCTATGCCCACAGAGGATGTGTTCCTTCAATATACTCTACATACCTAAACGACCTATAAGGAATACGGTCTGCACTTCTGCATATTATACAAATCCAAGCATTGCACACTGTGCAAGTATACAAACTTTTCAAAACACCTCCAAAAAGTGTTACACTTTGCGATTTATTTCTGAATGTATATAGTAAAGGGAGCCGTTCCCTTTAAGTATAGACATAAAAATTCCAAATTTAAATGACAAGGAGGGATGACCTATGAAAAAAACTACAAGAATCATCACATCAGCACTGGCGGCACTAATGCTAATAAGCGGAGCGTTGGCACCTGTGTCCGCAGCAGCAGAAACGGCGCCTGCGTCAGCGGTCGTATACGGCGTTTCGGCACTCTCAAAGCCTGTGATCGCCAAAGCCTCAAAGGGCAGAACGCACATCAAGCTCACATGGAAAAAGGTCAAGGGCGCATCGGGCTATAAGATATATCAAAAGACCTCAAAGGGCTGGAAGTGCGTCAAAACCATAAAGAGCGGCAGCAAGACTACCTACACTCTGGACGGCTTCAACAGCCACACCGTTTATTATTTCAAGCTGCGTGCCTATAAAAAAAGCGGAGGCAAGACTGCTTACAGCAAATACAGCGCTGCTAAGAAGGTGACTACAAAGTACGGTGCAGGTACTACAAATTACACCAACGAATACTATTCCTTCAGTAAAATAAATAAAAACTGGGAATGTACAGTTGCAAATAAAGGAGCCTTTAATGTAGTGCAATATAAACGCATAGCGGCCGATAGGGCTGAAAGTCTAAACCCCGCTACGTTTTCTATGTCCACCGAAAAGCTCAACAAAGAACGGTGGGGCAAAACGCTTGATGATTTTGTAAAGGCAGAGATAGGCGAGCATGAATCGGAATATAACCCTAAGTATTACGATTTGACAGGCTATCGCAAGATAGACGGTACTAAGTGTGCTGTCATTCAGCTGAACACCGAAAAAACAACAGATTACGATTTTTTGTCAGAGTATATTCTTTTGATGCTTAAGGAACATGTGCTTTACAGAGTTGATTATCGGTATCTCACCGAAAAATCAGACCCATGCAGTCAGGAGATTGAGAAGATGGTCAAGTCGATAAAGCTTACGCCGAAAACAACATAATAAACAATTAACCACCCGCCGCAATGTGACGGGTGGTTTTCGCTGTCAGTTTTCATCTATAATGACCGATGCTATAGTCGCATCATTGTCAAAATCGAGCATATTCCTCAGCTATGCCGCGGACGCTTTTCAGACCGACTCCGTTCGGCTGCTTTTTCGCCTTATTTGCTTGGTATTATATTGATATCCATAGGGAAACCGTTGTTTATCACTCCGTTGAAAGACACCGCACAAATGCTCATTCCGACTATTCTGACAAAGACGGTTTTCGTGATGATAAAGCTCAATATCCCTACAGCCTTCAAGGTCTTCACTGAGGGCTTTTTTGGGGCGTTTTAGCGTCAGGGGGAGCCTGCGTTTTGCGTAGGAAACATCTCGGTAAAATTAATTAGATTTTTTTGCAAAAAAAGGGTTGAAACATGATGGAGAATGTGATATAATGTGAATAAAAGAAATACTCTTTGTTAGTAATTTTGGAAAAGTTCGTTAAATCAGCTTATGGTGCGAGTGCTTTTTGATCTGCGGCTGCTCTGAAAAGTGATACGGAGAAAGTGTCTTTTCGGGAGTTCGGGGCGGAGACGGAAGGCGGCAGAGAAGGTCGCGGCGCAGTGCGTTTCGGTGCTGTGCCGGTCGTGGTAATATAAACATGGGGGCGATGGGATTGAGAGCAATTAAGATAATAGATCGGATCGTGATATTTCTTATTATGGCAGCGATCCTTATGAGTATACTGACTCCCGCGGCGGCTGCCGATGACGGCGGGAATAAGGTCGTGCGGATCGGCTGGTTCGATTCCTCCTTCTGCTACTATGACAGCTTCGGAAGGCGATGCGGAGTTGACTACGAATATCATCAGAAGATATCGGCGTACACCGGCTGGGACTTTGAATATGTGGAGGACAGCTGGCCGAACCTTATGCAGATGCTGAAAGACGGGAAGATAGATCTGCTGTGCGATGTTTCATACAAGCCCGAGCGTGAAAAGGATATGTATTTCTCGGATCTCCCTATGGGTACTGAGGCTTATTACATATATATCGGCAAGGACAACAGGGAAATAAAGGCAGACGATCTTTCATCGTTCGGCGGAAAACGCATCGGCGTGAACAAGGGCAGCATTCAGGAAAATTTTCTTTATGAATGGAAGGAAAAGAACGGCATATCTTTTGAAATCCTGCCGCTTACCTGCGGTGAGGACGAAAGCATGGAGATGATAGACCGCAATGAGATCGACGGGCTTGCGAGCATTTTTACCTTTGACTACAACAAGGACGTGCTTCCTGTTACGAGGATAGGAAGTTCGGATTATTACTATGCCGTATCGAGATCGCGGCACGACCTTCTTGAAGAGCTGAATATGGCTATGGCGGAGATACAGGAAGATGATCCTTATTTCAATGATAAAGTCTCAAAAGAGGGTGTCATTTACAGTAAGAGCAGCGTTTTATTGTCTCCGCAGCAGGAGGACTGGCTGGATAAGCACGGGGATATACGCATAGGTTACAGAAGTGATTATATGCCGTTTTGCAGCAATGATGAGAGCGGCGGTCTTACGGGCGCTTTGAAGGACTATATCGCTCATGCGAAGGATATACTCAACAGCCCGAACCTCAGCTTCAGCGCTGTACCCTATGACACGACAGAGAAGGCTCTGAACGCACTGACAGCGGGCGAGATCGACTGTGTATTCCCCGTTTACCTCAGCACATACGATGCAGACATCAGGGGAGTGCGCCTTACCGATCACATTATGGAGACCGAGATGAATGCCATAATGCGGATATCCGATCACTGGGAGCTTTCAGCGGGCAGCGGGATGATATTTGCCGTAAATTCGGATATGGTCAATGTTGACACATTTATAATGGACATATATCCCGAGGCGGAGAGAAAGCATTTTCCGGGACTTCAGGCGTGCTGCGATGCTGTTTCAAAAGGGAAAGCCGACTGCGTTCTTGTCAGCAGCTACAGGATGCCCTCCGAGGAGGAGATGCTGAACAAGAGCAAGCTGTTCGCGGTGCCTACGGGCGAAGCGCTGCCGCTTTCCTTTGCCGTCAGAAAAGCAGACAGGGAGCTGTATGCGGTCATGAACAAGATCGCAATGTCGGCTAAGAGCAGCCGAATAGATGCAGCGCTCGCTTCATATATGTACGACGAACAGGAGATCACTCTCATGCAGATGCTCAGGTCAAACTGGCTCATCGTAGTGGCTGTGCTTACGGTGCTGTTCCTGCTGATACTTTTCCTGCTCGGTCAGAAGCTTAGGGCAGAACGCATTGCCAACAAGCAGCGGCATCTGCTTGAAGAAGCCGCCCGTGTAGCGGAACTCCAGCAGACGGTCTCATCGCTACTTGACAATATGCCGGGAATGTATCTCACAAAGGACGCAAAGACAGGTGAGTATCTTGCCTGCAATCAGGCTTTTGCGGAGTATGCCCGAAAAAAGGAGCCTTCGGAAGTGATCGGACTGACGGCGCAGGAGCTTTTCGGCGATAAAAAAGTCTGCCGCCATGCGGAAGATGACAGAATGGTACTCACGATGGACGAGCCGCTGATATATTACGACAGCATGGAAGACGCTCTCGGCAACATGATAAATGTCAAGATCACAAAGCAGAAGTATACCGACGCGAACGGAAGGCTGTGCGTTCTGGGGGTATTTCAGGATGCTTCAAACACGCTTCGCATATCAAGGGACATGGCTTCAACAAAGGAGTCGTATGAAAAGGCGCGGAGCAACGGCATTATATTTACCCACATCGCGCAGGCGCTGGCGCAGGGCTTTACCGATCTTTTCTACATTGATCTCAATACCGAAGGGTTCATAGAGTACCGTTCGGACGACAAGGACGGAAGTCTTTCGGAGGTAAGGCGAGGCTGGCATTTCTTTGAGCTTTTCATGGATGCTGCGGAAGAGTACCTTTATCACGAAGACCGCGAAGAAGTTGTAAAGGCAATGGACAGAAAGACCCTGACCGCTGCTTTGGAAAAGAACAATGTATTCATGATGACCTGCCGTGTGATGAAAAAGCAGCAGCCTGTGTATATGGATCTTAAAGTCACCCGTATGCATGATGATGACCGCTTTATAATACTGAGTATGACGGACGTTGATGAGCAGATAAAGCAGCGTCAGGCAGCAAACCGCATGAAGGAGGAGCAGAGCGCATACAGCAAGATAAGCGCACTTGCGGGAGACTTCCTGTGTATCTATATAGTTTCGCCCGAATCGGGACGTTACCGTGAATACAGCTCTGCGGCGGGCTTTGATGCGATAGCCGTGCCCACGGAGGGCGAAGACTTCTTCACGGATTTCAGGGAAAATTCCATAAAGGTGGTTTACCCCGAAGACAAGAACAGGGTGTTCACGGCACTTACGATGGAAAATGCCATCGAAGAGGTCAGGAACAACGGAATCTTCACGCTGAGCTACCGCCTTGTCATGAACGACGAGCCGCGCTATGTACAGCTTAAAGCCGCACTGGTGGAAGAGCAGGATTCCTGCCGCCTTATCGTAGGTGTCAACGACATTGATGCTCAGGTACGTCAGGAGGAGGAATACAGCAGGCGTCTTGCACAGGCAAGGATAGAAGCGAACATCGACGCGCTGACGGGTGTCAAGAACAGGAACGCATACCGTGTTTATGAGGACAGGCTCAATGCACAGATAGAGATGAACCGCGCTCCCGAATTTGCTATAATTATACTTGACCTTAACGACCTGAAAAAGGTAAACGACAGCGAAGGTCACAAGGCAGGAGATCAGTTCATAAGAGATGCCTGCAGGATAATATGCACCACATTCAAGCGCAGCCCCGTATTCCGCGTGGGCGGAGATGAGTTCGCCGTTATCTCGCAGGGCGAGGATTATTCGAGGATCGAAGAGCTTGCTGAAATGATGAATGCCCACAACGAAGAAGCCGTGAAAAACGGCGGTATCGTGATAGCTATGGGTGTGTCATGTTACAACGATGACACAAAGGTGGCACAGGTATACGAACGTGCAGATCAGAGAATGTATGAGGATAAAAGTCGGCTCAAGGAGAAAAAGAAACTGAGAGGGTAAGATAGTATGTATTATTCTGCGATCGGTCTGCTTGCGGCATTGTTATTGTTTATCGTCAACTGGGATATCCTGTATGAACCGGGGATATATGACAGATCCGAATGGACGGTGTACAGAAAGTTTCTGATCGCCGTGCTGGCATATTACATAACGGATATACTGTGGGGTATATTTGAGTATTACAAGATCGCATCTGCGCTGTTTTTAGACACCACCGTCTATTACATGGCGATGGCGGCGGGAATATCCTTCTGGGCTGAGTACACCGTGGCTTACCTGAACGAAAGAAGCTTTTACGGACGTTTCCTGGTTTCTATGGGGCGCGTGATAGTAGGGCTGGTTATCGGCATGGCTGTTGTGAACATCTTCAGACCTGTTCTGTTTACGGTAGACAGCGAAAGCGTTTATCATGCGCTTCCGATACGCTATATACTGCTCGTGTTACAGATACTGTTCCTTATGATGATATCCTTCCGCGCCCTGAGCTCTATGATAAACAAAAGCGACGGAGCGGGCATGAAGTTCCGTTACCGAATACTGGCGCTGTTCGGCATGATAATGGCGATATGCCTTTTTGTGCAGCTGCTGTTCCCTTATCTTCCGCTGTATTCTATAGCCTATATGCTCGGCACCTGCCTGCTGCATTCCTTTGTGGTGAATGACGAAAAGGAGGAGCACAGGCTGAAAATGGAGGAAGCGGAAAAGGTCGCCGAACTAAAGGACAGTCTCTTTGCGGTGCTGAACAATATGCCCGGAATGGCATTTACAAAGGATGCGGAAACGGGGAAATACCTTGCCTGCAATCAGGCTTTTGCGGATTATGCACACAGGGGCAGCCCTGAGCGAGTTGTCGGGCTTACCGATGAGCAGATATTCGATGCCGAGACCGCCCGTCACTTTCAGGAGGATGACAAGCTTGCCCTTTCCATGAGCCGTCCTTACATTTTCTATGAGGAAGTTCTTGATGCCATCGGTGCTCCGCGTCAGTTTGAGACTACAAAGACAAAGTACACAGACACAAAGGGCAGATCATGCGTGCTGGGTATGTGTCAGGATATAACAGACTTGGTCAGGATAAAGCACGAACACGCAATGACCAAAGAAGCCTATGAAAGTGCGATAAATACAGGGCTTATGTATACCCGCATCGCTCAGACACTTGCCAGAGATCACACCGAAATGTTTTATGTAAACACCGACAGTGAGGAGTTTACCGAATATCACAAGGGCGAGGAGAACGGCACGCTTTCTGAGATAAGGCACGGCTGGCATTTCTTCAGCGACTGCAAGACCGAACTCAGCGAGAAGGTTCTGCCCGAAGACAGGGAAGCTTTCCTGTCGGCTCTCAACCGCAAGAAGCTTATGAAAAAACTGAGCACGGGCGACACCTTTGCCATGACCTATCGGCAGATGAACGGTGACAAGCAGGTATATGTCAACATGAAGATATCCCGTATGGCAAACGATGAGCATTCTATCATCATAGTTTTCTCGGATATCGACAAGGAGATGCGTGAGACTGTTGCAAAGAACAAGGCTCTGACCGATGCGCTTTCACTGGCGGAAGCGGCTAACAGATCAAAGAAGCTTTTCTTTTCCGAGATGAGACAGGAGATACGCAACCCTATAAATGCCATCATCGGACTTGATTCACTTGCGCTGAGAAAGAAGGACCTCGATGCCGAGACACGAGAATACTTTGAAAAGATCGGCAGAAGCGCGGGCGAGCTTCTTTCCGTTATCAATGATGTTATCGACATGAGCCTTATCGAATCGGGACATCAGGTGCTGCATTATTCCGAATTCTCTCCCGATGCGGTGCTTGAAGATGTCGCAGCGCAGATCATGGCGCAGTGCTCTGCAAGAGGAGTAAGATTTGAATGCACCCTTCCCGAGCAGTCGGACGATGTATATATCGGCGATGACACAAGACTCAGAACGGTGCTTAAAAATCTTCTTTCAAATGCTTTGGGGCTTGCGGACAAAAATGGCGTGATATCCCTTTGTGCAGAAAAAACGGAGAAGGATGATAACAGTGCCGACTTCCGTTTCAGCATAAGCTGTAAGGCAGCGGGAGCGGACATGAGGCTTTCGGGGCAGAGCCGCGGCACTTTGGCAGACGACAGCTGCAAAAACGCAGGCAGCGGTATCGGCATGGCGGTAGCGAAAAAGCTTGTGGGACTTATGGGCGGTACGCTGAGCTTTGAGTCCGCAGACGGCGGGGGCGCTGATGTAAGCCTGCTCCTGACGCTGCAAAAGGGCAGTGAGGATACCGTTCTGCACTCGGGCGAGATAGACCCCCATGCGCTGCATATACTGGTGGTCGATGACGATCCCATAGAAGCGGAGCACGCGAAAATGGTAATGGAAGAAGTCGGCATAAAGACGGATATCTGTATGAGCGGACAGGAAGCGCTGCACAGAATGGAAGTTCAGCATACTTTGAAAAAACCGTACAATATCGTGCTTATAGACTGGGATATGTCGGGCATGAACGGCATGGATACCTCTGTGAATATCGTAAAGCGCTACGGAAAGGAAATCATCGTGATCGCCATGACCGCCTGCAACTGGGGCGATATCCGTGAGGAAGCACTTGGAGCGGGCGTTAAGGCGCATCTTGAAAAGCCGCTGTATACCGCAAGTATCATCGGTGATCTTGACCGCATAGCAAGGCATTCGGGTCTTTCGATATTCAAGCCGAAGCACAAGGCGAGCCTTCACAGCCGCAGGATACTGCTGGCTGAGGATATGGAGATGAGTGCTGAGATAATAACGAATATCCTGGAGCTTGAAAGCATAAAGGCAGATCGGGCGTGCAACGGAGCTGAGGCGGTGGAGATGTTTGAAAACAGCGAAGAGGGTCTGTATTCTGCGGTGATAATGGATGTTCGTATGCCGCGGATGGACGGATTTGAAGCAGCGATACGGATACGTTCCATGCCGAGAAAGGATTCAAAGAGCATACCTATCATCGCACTGACGGCGAATTCCTTTGACGAAGATGCTCAGCTTTCCGTTCAGGCGGGCATGAACGCGCATATCGGCAAGCCTGTTGAAGCGGATCTTCTGCTGAACACGCTGGGCGAGCTCATATATGAATCGGAGCACGGAATGGCGGAAGGCGGCAGATGATACAGCCATGACACAAAAGACCTCCTGCGGTTTAGTTTGAAACGCGGGAGGTCCTCTTTTTTTGTTACGGCGGTCAGGCGGATATCATTTGTCCGCAGCGGTATCCTTTTGGCTGTTTCTGTACTGCGTCGGGGTGACACCAACCTTTGCTTTGAACTGCTTCATAAAATGGGTGGTGTTGACAAATCCGCATTTTTCGGCTATCTCATATATCTTGAGGCTTGTTTCACGGAGCAGCCTGCAAGCTTTGCCGATCTGCGAGTTGAGAAGGTCGCTGTGGAATGCTATCCCGAACTGCTGTTTATAGAGCAGCTGGAAATAGCTCTTGCTGATATGCAGTTCTTCTGCAAGTGTATCGGGGAGCCTGAAATCCTGCGGGTCTTTATGCAGCTTTTTGTGTATCATCCTGAGCTTTGAGGTGTAGTCATTGTTTTCGTTAGCGGAATGCAGGTTTTCTTCAAGCGCCCGCATAGCTCCTGACAGGACACTTTCAAACGGAGTATCGTTTTTCAGTATGTTCCAGGTATACTGTATCTCGGGAAAACGCGAGACATTCTTTTCCTTGTATATGCTTTGCAGCATCTCTTCAAATCTGAGCATGAACTGCTCCGAGTCGTTTTTTGCGGAGCTGCCGTACTTCATTATCACTGCGAACACCTTTTCGCTTATTCTGGCGGGGACGCAGTTTGAATCGCTGTACAGCTGAAGCGTGTTTGATATAAGGTGGTTGTCGTTCATCACCTTTCCCGTATTGTCGATGGTGGTCTTGCGCCAGGACATCAGAATGAGCACCTTCTGCACGGAGGATGCCATTTTGAAATTATCATCGGCAAGGCGGAGCAGTCCCGTTTTGTTGATGAGCCCCGATGAAACGTCATAATTTGAAAGCTCATCCATCTTGCGGCGGATATGCTGGATATAAAGCTGCTTTCTGAGTATGAAAAGACCGTTCTTCACGCAGTTGCGCCAGTTTATGAGAGCGCTTCCGATATAGTAATCGCGGGCATCGTCATAGGATATGGCGAGGTATCCGAACACCTGCTTGCCGTATTGCAGCGGGGTGAATACCGTGAAGACGGGATCGTGCTTTTTCTGAAGGGAAGGAAGCAGCAGGTCTGTCGGAAAGGTGTAGCCGCAGGGGAGTTCAACGTGCCAGCCGTGCTTTGAGAGCATAAGGTACATCTTGTCGGTGTATCCCTCTTTGCGGAATTCCTCGTAGTTATCAAAGTCGCCGCACCAGTCGGTGCAAAGGCATATGTCTATCCATTTCCAGCGCGGTATCAGGTGAACATGGCGGCTGGTGATATCTCTGAGTTCCTCAAGAGATTCAACTCTTGCACTCAGCATTGCAAATTCATCGTTCATATAAAGCTCGGTGTGCAGCCTGTTGAAGCTCAGTTCGCGGTAGAGAAGGTCGGGGGTGATGCCGCTTTTGGCGACGGCGTTCTCGCAGCCGCAGCTTTTACCGAACCTGAGTATCGTTTTGAACTCGGGTTCGTTTACCTTTATGCCTGTCATAAGATGATAAAGCCTGCACACCGCCTGTTCCCCGAGCTGTTTGTCGATGCCGCACACGGTGGTCACGGTGGGTTCGGTTATAAGCGTTGAGATATCGCCGTCATAGCCTGTGACTATGATATCATCGGGCACTTTTATGCTGTACTGCTTCAGTGCCTCGATGAGCGATACAGCCATAACATCGTTGGTACATACTATCGCTTCGGGAAGTTCAAGGTCGCGGGCGGCTATCCTGTCGGCTATCTCCTGAGCGCTGTTGGTCCAGAAATCGCCGTAGAATGTGTGATCGTCAGAGCATGGAAGACCGTATTTCTCCATAGTTTCACGGAAGGCTTCAAGCCGTTCCTCGGCTTCTTTGCTGCCCTCGGGGCCCGTAAGGCAGTAGATGTCCTTAAAGCCGTGTACCTCGATCAGATGCTTCGTGATCTCGGCAACGGGCTTTTTCTGTTCGGGATATATCGACTCAAATCTGTCGCATTCGTGTTCGAGCACAACGGCGGGGCAGCCGCAGGCTGATATATCATCCAGAAGCTTTTGCACGATATCCTCTTTGTGAAAGCGCCCTGCCGCGAGTATCACGCCATCCGACTTATAGTATTTTAAAAGCCTGAAGATATTGTATTCGCCTATTACGGAGTCGTTTATATCCGTGCCTTCCATAGTGTTGCAGGAGTTTGTAAGCACGATCACATCGCAGTCGAACCGTTTGGCAGCGATCTGTATACCCTCAAGAAGATCCGATTCGAGCATTCCCACTACCGCAGGTATTATCACCGTTATCTTTCTGTTCAAAGCAGTTCCTCCTTTCAAAAATGATGATCTACTCAGATTATACCACATCGTTATAAATATTGCAATAAAAAATGCCGCAGATCTCATTTTAAAGTTGAAATTGAAAGCATTATTGTTGATTTTGAAACGCCTTGCTTGCTGATTCAGATTTCATTCAAATAATAATAAACAGAACTGAAACACTTTTGGTTCAATATCTTATTGAATTCACAGATGCGAAATGTTATACTTTGAGCAGATATAGCAGACAGAGGAGGAAAACTTGAAGCGGCGCAGGCTTGCGCGTATGTAAGACCAACATAAGCACACACCCACCTACAGGAATATATAGACAAAAGGCTCGGTGCCTTGAATAACAGACCGAGCCTTTTGTCATATATAGGAAAGAGATGGAAAATGTCCGAAATATCCGTTTGGGAATATCCGTTTTTTTATGCAGCTGAGTCCTCTTTGGCACAAAAACACAAAAATACCGCGGCTTTTTTGGGCAGCTTGTTTAGGCATCACGGTAATTTACATATCCAACATCCGTAATATCCATAAACATTTCGTTTTTTGTATTGTAACTTTCATTTTTGATAGGTTAAAATATATAAAAGAGTTCTGCTTATGCGTGAAATTTTTGTATCGTTTCGCGCGGGGCGCATTAAGGAGACGGCTATGGATACTGTATATCTGACACCCGAAGACAGCATTTCTGAAACGCTAAAAAAGATAAACGCCGGTACCCGAATACTGCTTGCGCCCGGGGTGTATCGGGAAAAGCTTGAGATAACCGTTCCCGATACCGAATTTGTCGGCAGCGGGGCTTCACAGACAAGGATAGTCTGGGACGACTATGCGAAGAAGCCCGATGAAAAGGGGGTGGAGTTCAACACCTTCAGGACATATACCGCCGCCGTTCTCGCGCCGCGCGTTACCTTCCGTGACCTTGCGGTGGAGAATGACGCCCTGTATCCCGAGACTAAGGGACAGGAGGTCGCGCTTTCGATATGCGCCGACGAATTTTTTGCGGAGAACTGCCGCTTCGTATCGACTCAGGATACGCTGTTCTGCGGACCGCTTCCCACCGATCTTATCATAAGATACTACGGATTTTTGAAAGATGCGCTTCGCGTAGGCGGGAATATGCGGCAGGTCTTTAAAAACTGCTTCATCGCGGGAAATGTGGATTTCATTTTCGGCTGCGGCAACGCGCTGTTCAAAGGCTGCGAGATACGCTCGGTATACGATGTCCGCGGCTGCGGATATGCTGCCGCACCTGCACACAGCCATCAGCAGAAGATAGGATTTGTTTTTGAAAACTGCCGATTCACCTGCGACGACGGTGTTGAGGACGGATCGGTCTACCTCGCACGTCCGTGGCGGGATCATGGAAAATGCAGCTTCATCTGCTGCAAATACGGCAGGCATATATCTGCCGAAGGATTTGACGAATGGAACGGTTCGGGACGCGACAAAACGGCACGCTTTTACGAATACGGCGACCTGCCCGAAGGCAGGGTGATGTGGAGCCGTGTCCTTACCGAGGAAGAAAGGGTCTTTCTGAAAGGATTTTTTGAAAATTACAGCGCAGGCTCGTGATGTTTTTCGGGCTGCGCGGGGGATCGCAGATCAGGGAGGATATCATGAACAACATAGTATATGCGGGAAAGCATCTTATTACTTTTTCCACAAAGCAGCACTGCCACAGCGACTGGGAGCTTGTTTACTGCACCAGCGGCAGGGGACAGTTTGAGTTCGGAGACAGGGTGATAAAATATGGGGTCGGCGATATTGTCATTATACCGCCGCAGATGCTCCACACCAACGTCAGCGAGGAGGGCTTTACCAATATACACATACACATAGCCGACGCGACCTTCCGCTTCAAGGAGATGCTTATGATATCCGATGACAGCGACGGGCACATATTCAATGCTTTCAAGGATGCTTTCTATTTCTTCAACAGCGAGATAAGCGGAAAATCGCTGGTGGTGGAAGCACTCGGCAACCTTATCGTAAATTACGTTACGGCATTTCGCAACGTTAAGCCGATACGCGGGGTGGTCGATGAGATAAAGAGCAACATCATGCAGAATTTCAGCGACTGCGATTACAGGCTGGATCAGTATCTGCGTTCGGTGCCGTTCAGCTATGATTATCTGCGTAAGCTTTTCAAAAGCGAAGTTGGCGTTACCCCGCATGATTTTCTAACGGGGCTTAGGCTTCAGATGGCGGAAAAGCTGCTTTGCTCCACCGAAAATGTTGAGCAGAACATATCAGAGATAGCCTTTACCTGCGGGTATTCTGACTCGCTGTATTTTTCAAGGGTGTTCAAAAAATATTTCGGCTGTTCGCCGAAGCATTATATCGCACAGAAAAGAAAGGAAAGATAGCATATGGCATTCAACATCATAGCCGAAGCACGCCGCTGCCTTAACTGTAAAAACCCGTCCTGCCGGAAGGGATGTCCGATAAGCACGCAGATCCCCGATGTGATACACACCTTTCTTGAAGGTGACATGGACAAAGCGGGAGCTATGCTTTTTGAAAACAACCCTCTCAGCATGATATGCTCGCTGATATGCAATCACGAAAAACAGTGCGAGGGCAACTGTGTCCTCGGGCGAAAGGGTTCGCCCGTGCATTTCAGCGATATCGAAAACTACATAAGTGAAGCTTATTTTGACAAGCTGGATTTCGGCGAGATAAAGAAGAACGGCATACACGTCGGTGTTATAGGCGGCGGTCCCGCGGGCATGACGATAGCTATTCTTCTGGCGCGAAAGGGTTATGAGATAACTATGTTTGAATCGCGCGAGAAGATAGGCGGGGTACTGCGCTACGGGATACCGCAGTTCAGGCTTCCCAAGCAGCTGCTTGAAAGGTACAAGACGCTGATGCTCTCGCTCGGCATAAAGATACGCCCCAACACCTCGATAGGAACCACCATCACAATAGACGACCTGTTCCGCGACGGCTACAAAGCCATATTCATAGGAACGGGAGTGTGGAAGCCGAATACCCTGCACATAAAGGGTGAGAGTCTCGGCAATGTGCATTTTGCGATAAATTATCTGACCAATCCCGATGTATACACGCTCGGTGACAGCTTGAACGTCATCGGCGCGGGCAACTCTGCAATGGACGTTGCGCGTACAGCCCTGCGGCACGGCTGCCGAAAGGTCACGGTATTCTCACGTTCGGAAAAGCTTGCTGCAAGCGTTACGGAAGTTGAGTATGCAAAGTTCGACGGTGTTCAGTTCGTGGCGGGTGTAGAGCCTGTTGAGATAACCGATGACGGAACGATATTCGCATCGGTCGAAAGAGATGAGAATGGAGTAAGAAGGCGCGTTGAGGGATCGGAGAAGTTTTACCCCGCTTCATCGACGATAATCGCCGTATCACAGGGACCCCGCGACAGGATAGTATCCACCACCACGGGACTTGACGTTACCGACAGGGGACTGCTGGTCACGAACACCTATGGCAGGACCACCCGCGACGGCATATTCGCAGCAGGCGATGTTGTGCTCGGTGCAAGGACGGTGGTCGAAGCGGTCAACTATTCAAAGCAGGTCGCTGAGGCGATGGACGAATACCTTGGCGGGCTGATGGATCAAACGGATCGATAAATACCGTTGCAGTGCTGATTTTTGAATATTGATTTTATTAAACAATATATGGCAAAACCGCCCTTGTTAGGAATAATGAGGGCTTTTTTCTAAATGGTTGACAATAAATTGTCAAAGATTACTACGAAAAAGGCGGTTTTTGTCTAGGAATGGTAAAAGTTTTAACATAAAATATTAAACATTCAGAATCACATATCTGTAATATCCATAAACTTATCTAATTTTGTTCTGTACATTACAGCTCAATTAAGTTAAAATAATTAAAAAAGAACGTGCAAAACACCCAAAGGAAAGATCACAGATGAATTTGAGTCTAAAGCAATATAAAACGATAGATCTCACGATCATGTTTATCCTGCTGGCGGCTGCGGAATGGCTTATCGCAAAAGCCGCGGGAGTGTGGTTCCCCGATGAGATATATGTGCTATCACCTATGACGGCGATGGTCTGCATAGTTATGATGCGCTGGGGAGCATATGCCGCGATCCACGCATTCGGCGGCGGGCTGGCGCTCTGCATGGCTTCGGGAGCGGAGCCGAGACAGTACGCGGTCTACTGCATCGGGAACTGCCTGGCTCTGGCGGCGCTTGTGCTGTTTAGGATCTTCGGCAAGGAAAAAATAAGAACGAGCCCCGCGCTGACGCTTCTCTTCACCGTATCGGCATTTGCGGGAGCACAGCTCGGCAGATGGATCGTAGGTCTGATGCTGGGCGGCTCTGCGGGAGATATCGTGACACTTTTCACCACCGATTCCCTTTCACTCGTTTTCGCGGTGGTGGCAGTACAGCTTTCACGCAAGCTCGACGGCGTGTATGAAGATCAGCTTCAATATCTGAAGCGGGTGCAGCAAGAACAGCGGAGAGGTCAGTTATCCGATCACGGCGATACCGAATACGGCGAAGCCTGAGAGAACACTGGAGGTAATGGAATATGGAAAAATTAGCTACCGACTTTCTGATATTCGACGAAGAAAGCGGAACTTACATAGAAGACCCCGAACAGGCGGTACGCGATGACGTAGAAAAACACTACTGGCGGAATGTTATCCGTACAGTGATAAAGGACTGGCGGCTTTATGTTATGCTGCTGCCGATGCTTCTGGTATTTCTGCTTTGGAGATACTTCCCGATGTATGAGCTTCTGGGATGTTTCAAGCTGACGGAGGACGCAAAGACGGTCGCCGACCAGTATTACTCGGGATTTTCCTACTTCAAGACGCTGCTGGTAGGCGAGGGAAATACGGAGCTTTCGATGCAGTTCTGGAGAGCTTTCAGAAACACCTTCCTGCTCAGCTTCTACGGACTTGTGTTCGGCTTCCCGATGCCGATAATCATAGCGCTGTTCTTCAACGAGATACGCTCGAACATAGCGAGGAGCATATATCAGGTTCTCACCTATCTGCCCAAGTTCATGTCAACGGTAGTTATGACCTCGCTTGTTATGATGCTCGTCAAGCAGGGCTCGGATACATCGGGTATGCAGCCCGGCGTTATCTCGCAGATGCTGACCGAGCTTGGGATGCTTTCCCCCAAGACCGCTTATGCGGGTATGCTGAACAACCCGACCTTCTTCCGCGCGATATATCAGATAAGCGGTATATGGGAGAGCGCGGGATACGACAGCATAGTATTCTTCGCGGCGATAATCGCCATATCACCCACAAGCTATGAGGCGGCACAGATAGACGGCGCAGGCAAGCTGGCACAGATGAGATACGTTGTGCTGCCGTCGATACTTTCGACGATAGTGATAATGCTCATCACAAGGATAGGTTCGCTGCTGCACATCGGTTATGAGAAGGTGCTGCTGCTTTACAATCCCAACACCTATGTCACAGCAGATGTTGTTTCGACCTTCGCACAGAGAAACGGTATAGCGGGCTCTCTGAAGGGTCTGGCATCGGCGGCGGAGATGATGAACAACATCATCGGAATGCTTCTGGTGATCGGCGCAAACACCATCTCACGCAAGGCGTCCGACGTATCACTTTACTAAAGAGGTTGCTTTATGAGAAGAAAACTTGAGTTATCTGAGCTTATCTTCAAGCTGATAAGCTATCTGCTGCTGACAATGTTTGCGGTCGGCTGCCTTTACCCTTTTGTTTACACGATATCCTCTGCGATAAGCGGTTATGCTGAGGTCAGGGATTCGACGATAGTTCTGTTCCCGAAGAACACACAGTTCGACGCTTTTAAAGATGTATTCAACGACAACGTCTTCTGGAACGCTTACACCAACACGCTTTTCCTTACATTCTACGGTACCCTCTGGGAGATGCTGCTTTCGATATTCGGAGCGTATGCGCTTTCAAAGAAGCGTCTGCTGTTCCGCAAGACATTCAACTTCTTCCTTGTATTTACAATGTGGTTCAGTGCAGGACTTGTACCGCAGTATCTGAACTACTTAGCTACAAAGAGGGCATTCCAGGGTGTCGGGATATACGATGACAAATGGCTCGTCGTTATCGCTATGGGTATGCAGGCTATGAACATCATACTGCTTCGCAATGCTTTTGAGGGCGTGCCTTCAGAGATCGAAGAGGCAGCGATAGTTGACGGAGCGACCGAGATGCAGGTGCTCTGGCGGGTATACCTTCCCATGAGCAAATCAATACTCGCAACGGTTGCGCTGTTCTTCGGTATCTCGCGCTGGAACGGATATTTCTGGGCAAGACAGATGATATCCAGCACCAACGAACAGCCATTGCAGGTATATATGAGACTGAGGCTTGAAGAGTATTCGGATCCCGAGCTTACGACCAACTGGCAGCTCAGCCACACCTACGCCCCCGATTCGGTGATATATGCACTGATAATATGCTCGATAATACCGATACTCGTTATCTATCCGTTCATTCAGAAATACTTCGCCAAGGGCGTGAACGTCGGCGGCGTGAAGGAATAACAAGGTAAGTTTTCCGCAGGAGTGCGGTGAAAATAATAACAGGGATATGATTTCAAACGAACCCAAAGGAGGATCATCATCATGAAAATGTCAAAATTTGTTTCAATGGTACTTTCGCTTTCTTTAGCAGCATCGGCTATGAGTGCCTGCGGAGGCAGCGGCGGACAGACAGGAACTAACAGCGGCAGCGGAAAAGGCGGTGCTGCGGGCAGTGAGCTTCCCGTAGCGAGCGGCACCGTGCTTCGCATGGCTTGCGGCTACAACAGCGACAAGACAGGCATGAGCTTTACTGCCGAGCTTGCGGGCGAGGGCATAACCTTAGCCGACGGCAAGACCTACAACTCAGGTGACCTCAAGCCTACATGGCAGACTGTTGAAGAGACTCTTGATATAAAGATCGAAGACAAATACCAGGGCAACGGCGCGGCTGACGAATACCAGTACTGGGACGCTCAGCTCGAGCAGGTAGATATGCTCAGCGGTACTGCAACGCTGCTTTCCGAGAACGGTCAGCAGGGCAAGCTGATAAACTTAGCCGATCACCTTGACGAGATGCCCAATTTCAAGGCTTATCTTGAAGAAAACCCCATCGTTCGCCTTTCCATCACAGGCGCTGCTGCGGGACCCAATGCGGGAGCTATCTATTTCTCGCCCTACTTTGACGGTGTAAACGACATCGAGCGTATGCCTCTTATGAGGACCGACTGGGTAGAGAAGCTGCTCAACGGCGAGGGCGAATTCACCGCAGACAAGTGCGGCAAGACCGCAGCTCCCGTCTATACTCCTTATATGCCCACATCAGGCAAGGTGGATATCGACGTTGTAAAGGCAGACGGTTCGGCGGTCGAGACTATAAGCAAAAACTATGACGCTTACGGCAACATCATCGACAAGATGAATGCCGCAGGTGAGATGGACGGTGTTGCCGCAGTAAATATGCTCCGTGAGTATATCGACAAGACCTACGAGGGTTACTACGGCGAGAACCGTGCCGACCTGTTCATCGGACAGAATGCTGCATGGGATGCCGACGAGCTCGTAGCTCTGCTGCGCTGCGTAGTCTCCAACCCCCAGACCCTCAACGGCACCGACAGTGTTCAGGGTCTGTTCAGCAGAGAAGACATCAACAACCAGAGACGTGTTGACCTGTCCCGCTTTGCAGGAAGCCTCTTCGGTGTGCGCGGTATGGAATCGAGACTTGATTACCTCTATGTAGGCACCGACGGCGAGCTGCATGATTCAAGAAATGAGCCCGAGACTTATGAGGCTCTTTCCAAAATGCACGATATGGCTGAGGAAGGACTTATCTCGCAGGCGTTCATAAATCAGGAGGACGTTAACAGCGAAAAGTACCTTACCGATGACAACGGCTTTATGCACTACGATTACAACCAGACCCAGACCGCTTACAATGCTACCGCACTTGACAATGCGGCAGGTGAAAAGTACATGGCGGTAATGGTGCCCGTTGCACGCTGGGACGACGGCAGTGAGAAGTATATGAGATTCACCGAGTCATGGCGTTCGGTAAAGGTAGACGGCTGGGGCATATCCGCAGCGGGCGTTGAAGGCGATGCCAACAAGCTCAATGCCTGCCTCAAGCTCATCGACTATGCTTACAGCCCCGAAGGTCAGATCCTTATGTCCTATGGTCCCGATGCGTTCATCAAGCATGATTCTTCGGGAAATATCGAGACCTTCAGCTTCAACGGAAGCGACTGGCCCGTGATCTCCGATGAGTCCTATGAGGATCTCTGGGAGCTTGAAAACGGCAACTACACAAACTATGCACGCTACTACATCGGTTCTACCCTCAGCTTTGTAAAGAGCCAGGCGTTTGAGTATCAGTGTACTCACGAAGTCGGCAAGGAGGGTGCAGGACACATTTCCTCGGCGATATCTCTCGGCACCATAAAGCATCCCGAGCTTGCGCTGGCAGAAAATTCATGGTACACCAGCGTGCCGACCGTTCTTCCCCAGGAAGTTGCGGAGAGCAATGCCATCAACGAGCTTACAGCACTCAGTGCTACAGGTCAGTTCGGTCAGGCAAAGGAACAGGTAAACCTCTTTGTTGATATAATCGCCAAGGGCTTCACAGGCGAAGCAGGTTCCGATGCAGCTTCTACCGCTGACAAGGTATCCAAGGCTGTTTCCGACGGCGGCTGGGGCGGTTCCACCTACCTCACCCGCAGAAACGAAGCATGGCACAGACTTATAGAGTTCTACAATACTCTTTAATGAAAAAAACTATTTCCATAATGTTTCCCCTATAACAAGTGTGCGGTATAGTCAAAGCCCATCAAAGGGCTTTGACTGCTGCCGTGCATGAAAACCGTGTCGGCATCAAGAATACATAAAGGAAGGTTCTTATGTACAAGAAACAGATGATATTACAAAAATATGTGTGTATGGCGGCTCTGATCGCGGCGGCGCTTGTGTTCGTAGGGTCGCTGGGGCTTTCGACCGATCTTTACGACGCTTTGTCAAGAACGATCCTTTATCCCGATTACGATCTTGAAGCGACATCGGTGCCCGGTTCGAGGGTATACTACGATATGTTCGGTTTCAACTCTGCCTTCACCAAGGCGAGCATACTGCTTATCGTTGTAAACCTTTCGCTGTTCATCACGAACACCCACACCAGAAGAAAGTATTACATCGGCAACTACATCTCGGTAGGTCTTTCTGCGGCGGCTTCCGCGGCGATATCCGCATGGTGCATACCTCAGATAATGAACTACAAGTCGCGCTTTCAGAATGAAGTTGATTTTAAAGCTCTGAAGGCTTTCTCAAAGGACTGGGGCACACTTTACATAGGCCCCGAGGATACCTTTTGGTTTGACATAAACTTTGTCCTTTTCGGATTTCTGCTGTTTACCGCTGTGCTTCTCGTGATAAATGCGGTGCTGAAAAGCAAGCTGATGAAGGCAGAGCGTTCAGCTATCGGAAGCGGAAAGGGTGAATGATATGGCGATGAACAAAAAAACAGAACGAGAGATCAGAAGAGATCGTCTTCGTTTTACAAAGAACAAGCTTTCCTCAAACATGATACTGCTTGCCATCGCGGCGAATGCGCTTTACTTCGTCAGCATCTACGGCAGTGATGTGGGGAATTATTACTACAAGATCTTCATAGGCGGTTCGATCATTTACAACCTTGTTTTCATGCTTGCTGCATTTCTCTCTTCAGAGGGCGTAAAGAACTACAAGCTGAGCTATGCCTGTCTGTCGGTCCTGCTCGGGGTCTTGCAGGTCGCAAGGATCTTCGGCATACCGATCAGAGCGCTGAGGGCAAAGAATCCCGTCGCAGGTGCAAAGTGTGCGACGGTCATGTCTGGCGGTCAGTTCAGGTATGTAACGATCTGTCTTTGCGTATCTGCCGCTCTTCTCGCGTTTGCGGGAGTCATGGGCGTGATAAGATCTTCCGAACTGAAGAAGCATATTGCAAAACTCGAAAACAATGAACGTGAGGGAACGGGCGATGAGTGATCTTAAATTACAGCATCTCGAAAAGATCTACGACAATAAAGTACAGGCGGTCTATGATTTCGATCTTGATGTGAAGCACGGAGAGCTGATAGTTCTCGTAGGTCCTTCAGGTTGCGGAAAATCAACGACTCTGAGAATGGTCGCGGGTCTTGAAGACATTTCACGCGGCAAGCTTCTGATCGACGGCAGGGACGTTACCCGTATGCCGCCGAAGGACCGCGACATTGCAATGGTCTTTCAGAACTATGCCCTGTACGGTCATATGACAGTTTATGAGAATATGGCATTCTCACTCATGCTTCGCAAGGAGAACAAGAATGAGATTCATCAGAAGGTGCTTGCGGCTGCGGAGATACTCGATCTTACGAGCCAGCTCAACAAAAAGCCGGGACAGCTTTCGGGCGGTCAGCGGCAGAGAGTGGCGATGGGAAGAGCCATCGTTCGCAAGCCGAAGGTCTTCCTTTTTGACGAGCCGCTTTCAAACCTTGACGCAAAGCTCAGAAGTGCTACGCGCCGTGAGATACTGCTGCTTCACAAGCGCCTTGACGCTACGATGCTTTATGTTACCCACGACCAGACTGAGGCTTTGACGCTTGCGGACAGGATCGTATGTATGTCGATGGGACACGTTCAGCAGATAGGCACACCGCTGGAGCTTTACGATGATCCCGCGAACATATTTGTGGCAACATTTATAGGACTTCCGCCGATGAACCTTTTCGAGGTTAGAGTAGAAAACGGGAAGGCCTACAATAATGAGATCTGCGTAGATCTTACCGCTGAGGAAAAGGAAAAACTTGCGGGTTACGAGGGAAGGGACGTTATAATGGGCGTTCGTCCCGAGGACATCGCAGAGGGCGGCAAGATCATGGTGGACGTAATATCTAACGAAAATCTCGGTCAGAACACGCTTGTGAACGGAAGTGCGGGCGGGCACAAGATAACCTGCAAATTCCGCAGGTGGTGCAGCTACAAAACGGGTGATTCGGTCAATGTCACTTTCAGAAAAAAGCATTTCTTTGACAAGGATACGACCGCGGCAATTAAAGGATGAAGGAGAGAAAGCAAATGGCAGATCGCAAGACAGGGGGCAGGCAGCCTCGCGGCTTTAAGGAGCTTGTCCGGAAATCGCTGGTATCGCTGAAGCGTTCGCCTCAGAAAATACCGCTCTTCGCGCTTATTGCAGCTTTCCTGATATATTCGCTGAACCTTTCCTCGATCGCAAACACAACTGCGAGGATAAACGGCGCGAATATGGGTCAGTGTGAATTCGCGGCAATGCTTTTTTCAATACTTTCCTTTGTGGTATTTTTAAGGACATTCCCGCGGAGAAAAAAAGCCGACAAGGTAATGCTCGTGCTGCTTGCACTGATGCTCGGGTTCCTTCTGTTCGTTGATTCCGTATACCTGATGCGAATAGTAAGTGCCGTTACAAGATCGGACAACCCGATAGTGGTTGATGCAAATTCGCTTTACATCAACACCGCGCGGACAGTCGTTACGCTGCACATTGTTTTCATTTGCATAACGGGCGTTCTGCTGGCGCTTCTTCCGCTTTATTCAAAGGCGATAAGGAAGATAAACACTTCGATAGACTTAGAGTACAACGGCAGCATGGAAGAGATAGATATTTCTGACGAAGACAGATGATCTTCATCGGAGGTGAGGATATGTCGGGCAAGAAAAAAAGCAGGGAAAACAAGGCGGCGGGCTATTACAAGCTCAAGACCGATGCGGTGGAACGCCTTGTGAATGCAGAAAATGCACCCAAGGTGACAGAAGCCGAGATCAGAAAGTTCAGTTCAAAGGGGAAGTTCAATATCCCATCATGGCTGAAGATACTGCTCATGAAGTTCTGGTTCGCGGGGGCAGTCTGCTATTTCTTCCTCTGGGGGCTGGGGATCTATCTGCACGGACTTGATCTTCTTGTCGTGCTTGCGATAGGTCTGGGCGCCGCGAATGACATACTGGTAAACAGGTTCCTGCGTTCCTTTGAAAAGGAGGAGCGTGAAAACGACAGATGGATGATGGTCACGGTAAGAAAATTCTGGTCCGTCTTTCTGAACGTTTTATATTCGGGAGTTGTGCTTTACTGCGTGTTCCGCACCTATTATGCTTTTAACGTGGTGCTCGGAGTTGATCCGAATGCTGACGCTTCGACCGCCGAAACGATGCTGGGCGTTGAGCCTGTATTGTTCGGGATACTCTATCTTATGTTCGATATGCTTTTCATAACGATAAAGAATACATTCATAAAGATCTTCCGCGATGCGGAGGAAAAAGTCTCATGCACGAATAGCAGAGGCGCGGAGGCAAAATGATAAATACACTGTTCATAAGCTCGGTAAGCGCCTGCCTTGAGCTTGAAAACGATCTTCCCTTTAACAGCGGGAAAAGCTATGACGTTTATCTTGACGGCAAAAAGCTTTATTCGGGCGACACAAACGTATTCTCGGTATACGGTCTTGTACCGTCGCGGGAGTACACGCTTGAGGTATCAGGCTTCGGCAGCATAGGTTTCAAAACGGCTGACGAGAGCTGCGCTTTAAATGTAAAGGATTTCGGCGCAAAGGGCGACGGAATCACCGACGATACCCTGAGTATACAGACTGCTATCAACTGTCTTCCAAAAAACGGAAGACTATACTTCCCTGAAGGCACTTACAGCACGGCACCCCTCTCTCTGAAAAGCCACATCACGCTGGATATTTCAGAAAATGCCGTGCTGTACGGAAGTGCCGATCCCTCAAGGTACCCGCTGATACCGGGCACCGCAAAGGATATGGTAACGGGAGAAGAGATCCATTTCGGGACCTGGGAGGGCAATGCTTCGGCAATGCACCAGGCTCTTATATCTGCGGAGTATGCAGAGGATATAACGATAATCGGAAGAGGCACCATTGACGGCAACGCCCGAAATGGCGGCTGGTGGGAGAATGTTAAGCAGAGGGAGATACCTCGTCCCAGACTGCTGTTCTTCAACCGCTGCAAGGGGGTCACCGTTCACGGTCCCACCATTCAGAATGCAGCTTCATGGCAGATACATCCTTATTTTTCGACTCAGCTTTCATTTCTGGATCTGAGCGTAAATGCGCCAAAGGACAGTCCCAACACCGATGCCCTTGACCCCGAAGCCTGCGATGATGTCAGGATACTGGGGTGCAGGTTCAGCGTCGGCGATGACTGCATCGCGATAAAATCAGGAAAGATAGATATAGGGAAAAAATTCAAACAGCCCGCAAGCCGCCATGTCATAAGGAACTGCCTTATGCAGTACGGACACGGCGCAGTCACTCTCGGAAGCGAGATGGCGGGCGGAGTAAAGGAGCTTACGGTAGAGCGCTGCATTTTTTATCACACGGACAGAGGTCTGAGGATAAAGACAAGGCGCGGCAGGGGCAGGGACGCAGTGATCGACGGTGTGCTGTTCGGGAATATAAAAATGGACGGCGTGCTGACTCCCATAGTGATAAATATGTGGTACAACTGCTGCGATCCTGACAGATATTCCGAGTACAACACGACCCGCGAAGCACTTCCCGTCGATGACAGGACACCCTATCTCGGAAGCTTTACCTTCCGCGGTATGGAATGTAAAAACTGTCACATAGCGGCGTGCTACTGCGACGGTCTGCCTGAGATGCCTATCGGTTCGGTAACGCTCGAAGATATGCGTTTTACCTATGCCGAGGATGCACAGAAGGGAGTTCCCGCTATGAGGAACAATGCCGAGGAGATGTGCAGGGCAGGAATGTACTTCGACAATGTGAAAAAGCTGAAGATCAGCAATGTAAGCGTCGAGGGCTGCGACGGCGACCCGCTCATCATGCACAATGTCGGAGAGATGATCGGAGAATGATATGTACGAGAATATAGATAAATACATTGAAAGGCTTCTGACAGCATCGACTCCGGACAAGCCTCTCTGGAATATAGAGAGCATACGTCAGGGCAAGCCGCCGCACTGGAATTACATCGACGGCTGCATGATAACCGCGCTTCTTGCTGTTTCAGAGATCACAGGCAGGAGCGAGTATGCGGATTTTGCCGAGAGTTTTATAGACTACTACATAGACGATGACGGCAATATACGCGGGTATTCACAGGAGAACTACAACCTCGATGATATAAACGAGGGTCGGGTGCTTTTCGATCTTTACAGAATGACGGGAAAGGAAAAGTATAAAAAGGCGATCTTCTTGCTGAACGAACAGCTTCAGAAACAGCCAAGGACCGAAACGGGGAACTTCTGGCACAAGAAGATCTATCCGCACCAGGTATGGCTTGACGGTATCTACATGGCGCAGGTCTTTGCAACACGTTTTTCCGATGAATTCGGCAGCGGCGATCATTCGGACATGATCTCGCAGATACAAAACGTCAGAAAGTATATGTTCAGCGAAGCCAAGGGGCTTATGTACCACGGCTTTGACTGTTCGAGAAAAGCGTTCTGGGCGGATAAGGATACAGGCTGTTCGCAGAGCTTCTGGCTGAGGGCGATAGGCTGGTTCACGGTGGCTCTGGCTGATATGATAGGATATCTGGAAGACGGGAAGGACAGAGATACGCTCATAGGTATATTCCGTGAGGTCATAGACGGGATATCGAAATATGCAGATGAAAAAACGGGTATGTACTATCAGGTGGTAGACTGCGGCGGCAGGGAAGGCAACTATCTTGAGACCAGCGGCAGCAGCATGATAGCATATGCCATGATGAAAGGCGCAAGGCTCGGTGTTATCGACGAAAGCTTTGCCAAACTCGGTAAAAAGACGTTCGACGGCATATGCGGCAGATACCTCAGCACAAGCGCTGACGGCAGCCTCGACCTCGGAGGGATATGTCTTGTGGCAGGGCTGGGACCCGAAAACAACAGACGGCGTGACGGAACATACGGCTACTATATATCCGAACCGATAGTCGAGAATGACGCGAAGGGGGTAGCCCCGTTCCTGCTGTGCTATACCGAGGTCATGAGAATGATGCTGAAAAGGTAGGAACGATATGAAAGAGATCAAGATAGCATATATCGGCGGCGGCTCGAAAATGTGGGCGCGGGTATTCATGACAGATCTTGCCCTTGCGGAGGGTCTGGGCGGAGAGATAGCGCTTTACGACATCGACATCCCCGCAGCCGAGCTCAACAGGCGGATAGGCAGCAGGATAAATGAAGATGCCTCTGCTGCTGCCCGCTGGCATTACACGGTACATACAGAGATAGCGTCGGCTCTTGATGGTGCGGATTTTGTTATATGTTCGATACTCCCCGGGACATTCGATGAAATGGAAGCCGATGTGCATCTTCCCGAAAAGTATGGGATATATCAGTCGGTAGGCGATACGGTGGGACCCGGAGGTGTGCTTCGTGCCATGAGGACGGTGCCGATCTACGAGCAGTTCGCACGCGATATCAGAGAGCATTGCCCCGAGGCATGGGTGATAAACCTGACCAACCCGATGACCGCCTGCACCAAGACGCTCTTTGATGTTTTCCCCGAGATAAAGGCATTCGGGTGCTGTCATGAGGTCTTTCACGCACAGGAATTTTTATGCTGTGCCGCAAAGGAGATGCTCGGCATAGAAAGACCCGACAGGAGCGAGATCGTTTCAGACGTATGCGGCATAAACCATTTCACATGGATAACAGAGGCGCGTTACAAGGATCAGGATCTTTTTGAGCTTCTGCCCGCATTCATCGACAGGTATTATGATACAGGTTACTGCGAGCGTGAGGGAGTTCCCTACGACGGCTTCCGCGGAGATCCGTTCCTTTACGGCAACAAGGTAAAGATGGATCTGTTCAGGCGCTATGGTGTGCTTGCGGCAGCAGGCGACAGGCATCTGGCGGAGTTTATGAACAGCAGCTGGTATCTGAAGGACAATGAGGATGCCGAGAACTGGCTGTATCATCTCACCACGGTAGATCACCGCCGAAAGGACAGGATAGAAAAGATCGAACGCTCAAAGCGCATGGCTGACGGCAGTGAGAAAATACTGCTCAGGCACAGTGACGAAGAGGTCGTTGAGCTTATGAAAGCCCTGCTGGGGCTTACACCGCCCGTTATATCCAACGCAAACGTGCTGAACGTGGGTCAGGTGCCCGATCTGCCGCTCGGTTCGGTGGTCGAGACCAACTGCGTATTTGCTCACGACAGTCTGAGGCCGTTAGCGGCAAACAGGCTCCCGCGTGAGGTGAATGCACTGGTGCTCAGGAATGCTCTGAATATCGAGAACACCTATTACGCGATAAAGGATCGTGATGTGAACGGCATATTCGAGGCATTCGCCGCACAGCCGTTATGCAGCGGACTTTCCCTTTCTGATGCAAAGGAGCTTTTCGCAGGCATGGTCTCTGCCACGAAGAAATATCTGACGGACTATTATCCGAAGGAGAAGCTTTCGGTATGACCGATGCGTTTTTCTTTGCGGCGAATGCCGTACTGCCGATACTTCTCATGGTGCTGCTCGGCTTTATGCTGAAGCGGGCGGGGCTGCTGACGGGAGAGTTCCTCGATGCGGGCAACAGGCTGACGTTCAGGGTCTTTCTCCCCGTTATGCTTTTCATCAACGTTTACAAGATCGAAAGGCTCGGGGATATAAATATAGCTTTTATCGTCTACGGTATGGCGGCGGTGATAGTGATATCCCTGCTGGCGGCAGCTGCTTCATGCGCCTTTACCAAAGACGGTGCAAAGCGCGGCGCTCTGATACAGGCGATGTTCCGTTCAAACTATGCGATAATCGGCATTCCTCTTGCGGGGTCGCTTTTCGGTGAAACGGGGATCTCCGCCGCGGGAGTGATGTCGGCATTCTGTGTACCGCTGTTCAACGTCCTGAGCGTCATAACGCTGACGCTGTTTAACGGCAGCGGCGAACGGAAAAAAGCCGATGTAAAAAAGATCATCATCGGGATAATACGCAACCCTCTCATAATAGGGACAGCAGCGGGACTTGCGGTGCTGGGCATCAGAGAGCTGTTTGTCAGCGCAGGCATAGGCTTTCGCTTAACGGATATAACTTTTGCATACAAGACGCTTGAATCTCTGAGCTTTGTCTGCACGCCATTTGCACTCATGATACTTGGCGGAAAGTTTGAGTTTTCATCTGTGCCGAGACTTCGCAGAGAGATACTTTTCGGAACAGCGGCAAGAAATGCGGCGGTCCCTCTGCTGGGGCTTACGGGAGCGTATCTCATGCGGGACAGCTTCGCACTGACGGGCGAGCATTTTGCAAGCTATGTCGGGGTCTTTGCTACTCCAACGGCGGTGGCTTCCGCCATAATGGCGAAGGAGATGGGCGCCGATGAAGAGCTTGCGGCACAGCTTGTCGTATGGTCGAGCCTTGCGGGGGCTGTGACAGTGTTCGTATGTGTTACAGTCATGCGTATGCTGGGGATCTTCGGATAAAAAGGTAATTATAAACTTTGGAGGTTTTATATATGGTACTGGATATGTTTGATCTGAGCGGAAAGGTCGCTGTTGTAACAGGCAGCAACACAGGTCTCGGACAGGGGATCTCAAAGGCATTTGTCGAAGCGGGAGCCAAGGTGATCGGTGTTTCAAGGTCTGACAGCACCGAAACACAGGAGATGCTCGGCAAGGATAACTTTAAGTATGTTAAAGCAGATCTTTCGAGCCTTGAGCCGATAGACGGGATAATCAAGACTGCGGTGGAGGAATTCGGCAGACTTGATATCCTTGTGAACAACGCGGGGATAATCAAACGTGAGGACAGCATTGATTTCTCGGTGGAGAACTGGGATCTTGTAATGAACGTCAACTGCCGCACGCTGTTTTTCCTCTCTCAGGCTGCGGCAAGGCAGTTCGTAAAGCAGGGCGGCGGCGGAAAGATCATTTCCATCGCGAGTATGCTCTCATATCAGGGAGGCATTCGTGTGCCCAGCTACACTGCGAGCAAATCTGCGGTAAAGGGACTTACCATGACCCTTTCAAACGAGTGGGCTAAGTACGGCATAAATGTAAATGCCATAGCCCCCGGATATATGGCTACGAACAACACTCAGGCGCTGCGCGAGGATCCTGACAGAAGCTCCGCGATACTCGAACGCATCCCCGCAGGCAGATGGGGAACTCCCGACGACCTTATGGGTGCGGCAATTTTCCTGGCATCTAAGGCGAGCGATTATGTGAACGGATTCACCCTTGCCGTAGACGGCGGCTGGCTCGGCAGATGAACATAACGGAGGGATATGAAATGAAGAATACAGACAACAAGGAATTTCTGGAGCAGCTTGAATGCACAGGCATCGTTCCTGTCATAAAGCTTGAAAATACAGACGATGCGGCAAAGCTCGCAAAGGCACTTTACGAGGGCGGCATACGCTGTGCGGAGGTCACATTCAGGGCTGAGGGCGCTGACAAGGTGATCTCGGAGATGGTAAAGGCTTATCCCGATATGCTGGTAGGAGCAGGTACCGTGCTGACCATCGAGCAGTGCGACAAGGCGATCGAAGCGGGCGCAAAATTCTGCGTTGCCCCGGGGCTCAATCCGAAGGTGGTCGAGCACTGCCTCAGCAGGGGAGTACCCTTCGTGCCCGGCGTTGCAAACGGTTCGCAGATCGAGCAGGCTCTTGAACTCGGACTTGATTTCGTTAAATTCTTCCCCGCGGAGCAGGCAGGCGGACTTCCGTACATAAAGGCAGTATCCGCGCCTTATTCTTCGATGAGATTCATGCCCACAGGCGGCATAAATGAGAAGAACCTGAACAGCTATCTTGCCTTTGACAAGGTAGTATGCTGCGGAGGCAGCTGGATAGTTCCCGACAAGCTGGTAAAGGCAGGCAAGTGGGAGGAGATAACAGCTCTCTGCCGCTCGGCTGTAAACAAGATGCTCGGGTTCACTCTTGCCCACATCGGTCTTAACTGCGAGAATGAAGATCAGGCGCTTACCGATTCGGCTGATTTTGAAAAGCTTTTCGGCTGGCAGCAGAAGGTGGGCAACAGCAGCGTCTTTGCAGGCAGTCTGATCGAGTGCATGAAGACCCCGTACAAGGGTGAAAAGGGACACATAGCAGTAGCTGCCAACAACGTAAGATGCGCTGTGAATCAGCTCGGCTATCAGGGTGTCGAGGTGGATATGTCCACCGCCAAATACGATGCGAACGGCAGGATGACGGTAGTATACCTCAAAAATGAACTCAGCGGTTTCGCAGTTCATCTTGTTGAGAAAAAGCAGTAAGGGAGATCATAGAAATGGCAAAAATAGTTACAATGGGCGAGATAATGCTCAGATTATCGACAAAGAACAATGAAAGATTCATTCAGGCAGATGAGTTCGATGTCAACTACGGCGGCGGCGAAGCAAACGTTGCGGTATCGCTGGCAAACTACGGACACGACGCGGAATTCGTGACAGCAGTACCCGATAACAGCATCGGTAGCTGTGCGGTGGCAGCACTCCGCAAGTACGGCGTTGAGACAAAGCATATCGCAAGGACAGGCGACAGACTCGGCATTTATTTCCTCGAGACAGGAGCTTCAATGCGTGCTTCAAACGTTGTATACGACAGAGCAAACTCCTCTATCGCGACCGCCGAAGCTTCAAATTTTGATTTTGACGAGATATTCAAGGACGCAGACTGGTTCCACTTCACAGGCATCACACCTGCGATATCCGACCTTGCTGCAAGCGTTACCGAAGAAGCGCTCAAGGCTGCGAAGAAGCACGGAGTCACCGTATCGGTAGACCTTAATTTCCGCAAGAAGCTGTGGACTTCCGAGAAGGCGCAGAAAGTGATGACTTCCCTCATGAAGTATGTTGACGTTTGCATCGGAAACGAAGAGGACGCTGAAAAGGTGCTTGGTTTCAAGCCGGGAAACACCGACGTTACAAAGGGCGATCTCGAGCTTTCGGGATATGTTGATATCTTTGGACAGATGATCGACAAGTTCGGCTTCAAGTATGTGGTATCCTCCCTCAGAGAGAGCCATTCGGCATCGAACAACGACTGGTCTGCCTGCATAATGGACGGCGAGACAAGAGAATTCTATCATTCAAGAAAGTATAACATTTGTCCCATCGTTGACCGTGTAGGCGGCGGAGATTCCTTTGCGGGCGGTCTTATCTGCGGACTGAACGACGGCAAGGACTTCAAGTCTGCGCTGGAATTCGCGGTCGCAGCTTCCGCGCTGAAGCACACTATCCCCGGAGACTTCAATCTGGTATCGCGTGCTGAGGTAGAGGCGCTTGCAGGCGGCGATGCTTCGGGCAGAGTACAGAGATGATGTGAGGCTGATATGAAGCTTTTTATCCGTGCCCACGATCTGGGTATCAAGGGCGAAGAAAACATTGCGGCAAGGCTCGGCGAGCTGGGGCTCGACGGGGTGCAGCTGGTAGCTTACAAGTGTCTTGAGGAGATAGCATATCTCCCCGGGGCGGTAACGAAGCAGCGTGCGGAGCATTTTGCCGAGATATTTTCAGCCGCAGGGAAAAGCGTGCCGCTCATAGGAGCATACTTCAACCCCGTACATCCCGACAGCAAAAAAATCGAGAACGGCATCGCCGTTTTCAAGGACTATCTTTCTCTTGCGCGAAGCTTTGGCTGTGATACCGTGGGTTCCGAAACGGGTTCTTATAACGGTGATAAGTGGATCTATCATCCGATGAACCGCACGGATGAAGCTTTTGAGCGTGTAGTCAGGGTGTTCTCGGAGCTTTGCGCTCATGCAGAGCAGCAGGGAGTGAATGTTGGCATGGAGGGTGCCTTCGGGCACGTCTGCTATGATGTCGCGACCCTTGAACGCGCGGTAAAGACGATAGCTGCCGCGAACATACGGATCATATTCGATCTGTACAACTATCTTGACAGGACAAACGTCGGAAGTATGTATGATATACTCGGCGAGGGTCTTCAGACTTTCGGCAGCAGGATATGCGTGTTCCACATAAAGGACTGCGTTGTGAACGACGACGGAACGCTGAAACAATGCGGTGTCGGCAGGGGTATTTTCGACTACGGCAGGATACTGTCGGAGATAAAAAAGGTATGCCCCGATGCGGCTCTGGTGCTTGAAGGTACAACGGGCAGCGACATAGCATACGCTGTAAAGCATATAAAAGAACGTATATAGATCAAGGAGCATTGATTATGAAATTAGATATAAGATACGCAAACCACCCCGAAGATTCAAAGCATTATGACACTGCAACTCTTCGCGAGAAATATCTTATCGAGAATGTGTTCGTTCCCGACGAGATATCTCTCACCTATTCTCATCAGGACAGAATGATCGCAGGCGGAGCAAATCCCGTGAACAGCGAGCTCAGACTCGGAAGCACCAAGGAACTCGGCACCGATTATTTCCTTGAAAGACGTGAAATGGGCATCATCAACGTGGGCGGCAAGGGTACGGTGGTACTCGACGGCATGGAGTATGCCCTCGGTTATAAGGACGGACTTTACATCGGCATGGGCACAAAGGATATAGTATTCCGTTCGGACGATGCTTCGGCACCCGCGAAGTTCTACATCAATTCAAGCCCTGCCCACAAGACATATCCTACCGTTTTCATAACAAAGGATAAGGCAAACCACATTCCTCTCGGAAGTGCTGACAACCTGAACAAGCGCGTGGTGAATCAGTATATACATCCCGCCGTATGCAGCTCCTGCCAGCTTTCGATGGGCATGACCGAGCTTGACAAGACAAGCTCATGGAACACGATGCCTTCGCACACCCACGAGAGAAGAATGGAGGTATACTTCTACTTTGAAGTGGATGATGACAATATCGTATTCCACATGATGGGACAGCCTCAGGAGACCCGCCATATAATCATGCACAACGAGCAGGCGGTCATCAGCCCGAGCTGGTCTATCCACAGCGGTACTGCCACCAGCAATTATACCTTTATCTGGGGTATGTGCGGTGAGAATCAGACCTACGACGATATGGATACGATAGGCAATCTCAGTCTTAAATAACATTCGGAACGATAATATAAAAAAGGTGTGGGTAAAGCTATGGCATATTTGACATTGCATGGTATCAACAAGATATATCCTAACGGTTTTCATGCCGTTCACGATTTTAATCTTGAGATCGAAAAGGGCGAGTTCATCGTTTTTGTCGGGTCATCGGGGTGCGGCAAGTCTACTACGCTGCGTATGATCGCAGGTCTTGAGAATATAAGCAAGGGTGATTTTTACATAGGCGGAGAACGAGCCAACGATAAGGGTCCGCGTGAGCGCGGCGTGGCAATGGTCTTTCAGAGCTATGCACTTTACCCGCACATGACGGTATACGATAATCTTGCCTTCGGTCTGACCCTTCAGGGCGTTGACGATGATGTTATCGAAAAGCGCGTTATATCGGTAGCGAAGATACTCGGTCTGAGCGACTACCTCGAAAGGCTCCCCCGTGAGCTTTCGGGCGGTCAGCGTCAGAGGGTAGCTGTCGGACGTGCCATAATTCGCAAGGTAGACATATTCCTTATGGACGAGCCTCTTTCAAATCTTGATGCCAAGCAGCGTGTTACGATGCGCTCCGAGATCATGCAGATACACCGTCAGACAGGGGCAACGACCATATACGTTACCCATGACCAGACGGAAGCTATGACTATGGCTGACAGGATAGTTGTCATGAAGGACGGCTATATCCAGCAGATAGGAACGCCTTACGATCTTTATTTTTCACCCGTGAATATGTTCGTGGCAGGCTTTATAGGAGAGCCGCCGATGAACTTTGTTGAAACACGCATAGTGAACGGAGTGCTTGACATACCCAACAATCCCATAGACCTCAACAGGTTTGCCGACAGGCAGGTCATCGAAGAATATGAGGGCAGGGAAGTTGCTTTCGGATTCCGTCCCGAAGCTGTACAGCTCTCTGACGGGGAAGCTCCCGAAAACTGCTTTGCCCTGTTATCAAAGGTGGAGCTGGTGGAGCTGCTGGGCGATAATACGAACGTTTATGCCGATATGTATGGTCAGAACGTTATATTCAAGGTAGACCCCCACCTTTCTCCCGAGAGCGGTACGGGCTTTGAATGTTATCTCCCTTATGACGGTGTTTACCTTTTCGACAAGCAGACCGAAAAGCGTATAAGACTCAAAGCAAGGTAAGGTGTGTAGTATGAAAAAGCTTAACAGAGCCAATTTCTCCGCGGCTGAAAGACCGATAAAGGTGCTTCAGTTCGGGGAAGGGAATTTTTTAAGGGCGTTCGTTGACTGGATATTGCAGGATCTTAATGATAAAGGACTCATCAACGGGAATGTCGCAGTAGTTCAGCCAAGACCATCGGGAAGGATCAAAGAGCTGGAAGAGCAGGACGGTCTTTACACCGTATGCCTTGAGGGCATAGACAACGGCAAGCGTGTGCAGAGCCGGCGTGTCATAGACGTTATAGGAGATCTTCTCGATCCGTACACCGAATATGACAGATTTCT
Organism: Ruminococcus sp.; assembly: GCA_024697545.1. Taxonomy (GTDB): domain Bacteria; phylum Bacillota; class Clostridia; order Oscillospirales; family Ruminococcaceae; genus YE71. The sequence continues at coordinate 38,077 of JAILFN010000093.1, read as the reverse complement.
TGAATATGCGGGGAGCGAGGAGCTTGAGATAATAGTATCAAACACCACCGAAGCAGGCATAGCTCTTGATGAAACGGACACCGACTTCACCGTATGCCCGAACAGCTTTCCCGGAAAGCTGCTGGCATTTTTAAAGGCAAGGTACGATCACTTCGGCGGGGACCCCGAAAAGGGACTTGCGATAATCCCCTGTGAGCTTATAGATCACAACGGAGATGAACTCAGACGTGTTCTCGTGGAGCTTGCCCGCATAAACGGCATGGACGACGATTTCATCGGCTGGCTGACGGCTGCCAACCACTTTACCAATACTCTGGTAGACCGTATAGTCCCTGGATATCCGCGGGACAATGCAGCCGAGATATGCGAAGAGATAGGCTTTGAGGACGTGAATATAGTCAAGGGCGAGGTCTTCCACCTCTGGGTCATACAGGAAGAACCGTTCATACACGAAAAGCTGCCTGCCGACAAGGCGGGGCTCAACGTGATATTTGCCGACGACATCACACCTTACAAGCAGCGCAAGGTAAAGATACTCAACGGTTCACATACCGCTATGGTGCCTGTTGCATATCTCTGCGGCATAGATACCGTTCGTGATGCCGTATGCGATGAAGATGTGGGTCTGTTTATAAGAAGGCTCGCCGACAGGGAGATAAAGCCCACGATAGATCTTCCGCCCGAGGAGACAGATGCTTTTACAGCGAACGTGACCGAGCGTTTTATGAACCCCTTTATACGTCATGAGCTTATGAGCATAGCGCTCAATTCCACGACGAAATTCAGGACACGTCTGCTGCCTTCCTACAACGACTATCGCAGCATTTTCGGCAAGTCTCCCGAGCATATACTTTTCTCACTTGCATCTATGATCGTTTTCTTCCGCGGCAAACGCGGGGAAGAGAAGATAAAGCTTTCCGATGACAAGCAGTATCTTGATTTCTGGTCCGAGGTATCAAAGCTCACCGATCCTGTCGGGATAGCAAAAAAGGTGCTTTCGGCAAAGGATATCTGGCAGCAGGATCTCGACGAGGACGACAATGCCGACAAGGTCGCGGGATATATCCGCATGATCGACGAACAGGGCGAGCGTGCGGCTCTGAGAGCCTTTCTCGGGAATGAGGGCTGATACATGAAGAAGTCGATAGTAATTTCCCCGAATGATTCTGTCGGAGTTGCACTTGCGGCTCTGAAAAAGGGCGAGACCGCTGAGGGCGTGCTTCTTCTCGAGGACATTGAGAAGGGTCACAAGTTCGCTCTCAGACCTATAAAAGCCGGCGAGCCGGTAATAAAGTACGGCGAGGTCATAGGAAAAGCCTGTGAAGACATAGGTAAGGGAATGCATATCCACACCCATAATATGCGTACCTGTCTCGAGGGCACTCTTGAGTACAGCTACAGCAAGGCAGCTCCCGTTTCTTTGAAAAAGCCCGCACCGCGCACCGTCAATGTTTATGAGCGAAAAAACGGTGATGTGGGGATAAGGAACGAGCTTTGGGTGATACCGACTGTCGGCTGTGTGAATTCTCAGGCAAAGGCGATCGCCGCCGAGTTCAACAGACGGCATCCCGATGCGGAGGGCATCGACGGCTGCCATGCTTTTACCCACCCTTACGGGTGTTCGCAGATAGGCGAAGATCACGAGCGCACACGTTCGCTGCTTCAGGGAATGTGCAGACACCCCAACTGCGGAGGTGTACTGGTGCTGGGGCTTGGCTGTGAAAACAACCGCATGGACGTTTTCCGCGATACACTGGGCGATCATGACGAGAGCCGCACAGAATTTCTCACAGCGCAGGACGTTTGCGATGAGATAGAAGAAGGGGTAAAGCTGCTTGAAAAGCTTTACTCACGGGCGAAGAACGACCGCCGTGTCCCGAAGGACATCTCCTGTCTCAGGGTAGGTCTTAAATGCGGCGGCTCGGACGGTCTTTCGGGAATAACCGCCAATCCGCTGGTCGGCAGGTTTTCCGATTACATAGTATCGGCGGGAGGAACTACCGTTCTCACCGAAGTTCCCGAAATGTTTGGTGCCGAGCAGCTCCTCATGGACAGAGCAAAGGACGATGAGACATTCGGCAGGATAGTTCTTCTGGTAAACGGATTCAAGGAATACTATCAGAGGTACGATCAGCCCGTTTATGAGAATCCTTCGCCTGGAAACAAGGCAGGCGGCATCACGACTCTTGAGGACAAGTCGCTCGGCTGCACGCAGAAGTCGGGCACGAGCGAGGTATGCGGAGTTCTTTTCGACGGAGACAGACCTGAAAGCCGTGGTCTTAATCTTCTCAACGGTCCCGGCAACGATATGGTCGCTGTTACGAATCTCGGCTGTGCAGGCTGTCATCTGGTGCTGTTCACGACAGGACGCGGCACACCGTTCGGCGGATTTGTGCCTACGATAAAGATCTCGACGAACAGTGAGCTTTATTCCAAAAAGCCCAACTGGATCGACTTCAATGCGGGCACTATCGCTGAGGGAGAGAGCTTTTCCGACAGGCTCGAAGCGCTTACCGAGCTTGTGATCTCAGTCGCGAACGGCAGCATGACGGTAAACGAACGCTATGATTCCCGCGATATCGCACTCTTCAAGACGGGAGTAACACTGTAAAAAAGTACGGCAGATCTTTATATTAAGGAGCAGTAATATGAAAAAATTTTTGGATAAGGACTTTGTTCTGAAAAACCCCACGGCTGTGAAGCTTTACGAAGAGTATGCAAAGGATATGCCCATATTCGATTATCACTGCCATCTGAGCATTGAGGAGATATACAATGACAAGAAGTTCTCTTCCGTAACGGAATGCTGGCTGGGCGGAGATCATTACAAGTGGAGGCTCATGCGTGAGATGGGTGTGAGCGAGGACTACATCACAGGCCGTAAGAGCGATCTTGAAAAGTTCATGAAGTATGCCGAAGTGATGCCTTATGCCATCGGCAACCCGATATATCACTGGACGCATCTTGAACTCAGACGCTATTTCGGTATCGAGGAGATACTCTCGCCCGAGACAGCTGAGGATATATTCAACAGGTGCAACGAAAAGCTTGAAACGCTGACCGCAAGAAAGCTCATCACCATGAGCAATGTCAAAAAGCTTTTCACCACCGATGACCCTATCGACGATCTTCACTTCCATAAGCTTCTGAAAGAGGACAAGACCTTCGGGGTCGAAGTAGCACCTGCGTTCCGCCCCGACAAGGCTGTGAACATTGAGCTGCCCACATATGTGCCTTACATCGCAAAGCTTGCAGACGCTGCCGATGTAAGGATAGACGGTATCGACAGCCTTTGTGAAGCACTTACAAAGCGCATAGAGTATTTTGACAGCGTTGGCTGCGTATGCTCCGATCATGCACTTGATGTGGTAATGTACAAGTATGCTGACCGTGACACTGTAGACAAGATAGTGAAGAAGGCGCTGAACGGAGATGATATCACCCCCGACGAGGTCAAGCAGTACAAGGGATATGTGCTCGTACATCTCGGCAAACAGTATTCAAGGCTCAAATGGGTACAGCAGTATCACATCGGAGCGCTTAGGAACAATTCCCGCAGATATATGAGACTGCTCGGTCCCGACACAGGCTTTGATGCCATTGAGGACAGAAGCTTTGCAGAGCCTCTTGCACAGCTGCTGGATGCTCTTGACAGCAGTCATGAGCTGCCGAAGACGATACTCTATTGTCTCAATCCCCGCGACAATGAGGTGATAGCAACGCTTATGAACTGCTTCCAGGAGGGCGGAGTAGTCGGAAAGATTCAGTTCGGTTCGGCATGGTGGTTCAACGATCAGAAGGACGGCATGGAGCGTCAGCTCACAGCACTCTCGCAGCTCGGACTGGTATCCAAGTTCGTCGGTATGCTCACCGACAGCCGCAGCTTCCTTTCCTACACCCGTCACGAGTATTTCAGAAGGATACTCTGCAATATGTTCGGTACTCTGATAGAGGAGGGCGAATACCCCGATAATGTGGGATTTGTCGGTCAGATAGTAAAGGATATATGCTATAACAATGCGATAAATTATTTTGCAAAATGATCTCTTCCGTGTCGTGAGTACGCGGAGCTTGATCCTTAAAAAGGCTGCGGAGAGACAACGCAGCCTTTTCTAATTGGCATTTGAAGGTAAACAGACCTGTGTCCCCTGCGGTGCGGAATGATCTTACGGGCAGGTCGGTCATGAAAGGTATCCCGTGAAACGGCAGACAGGTCTATAAGCAAACGAAACTGATAATGAAAAAGGTTTGGAGGCAAGATCAATCATGGAAAAAAATGCGATCGTAGGGCAGAGCGGCGGTCCGACTTCTGTCATAAATTCTAGTCTTGCAGGTGTATTTCAGGCTTGCAGCATGAGGGGAGCGCCCCGCGTATACGGTATGCTGAACGGTGTTCAGGGACTGCTGGAGGAGCGGGTCTGCGATCTTACGGAAAGGCTTTCTTCGTACATGGATATAGAGCTGCTGAAACGTACACCGTCTTCCTTCCTCGGGAGCTGCCGTTACAAGCTCCCCGAGCCCGATGAGGACGAAAGCGTATACATAAAGCTTTTCGGGATACTGGAAAAGCTGGGCATCGGATATTTCTTCTACATCGGCGGAAACGACAGCATGGACACTATCGGCAAGCTTTCGGAATACGGGAAAAGGACAGGCTCGGACATCCGCTTTATCGGCGTTCCGAAGACCATCGACAATGATCTTATGCTGACCGATCATACCCCCGGATTCGGTTCGGCTGCGAAGTACATCGGTGTCGTTATGAAGGAGATCATAAGAGATGCTACGGTATACGGCAACAGGTTCGTCACCATTGTAGAAGTGATGGGACGCAACGCAGGCTGGCTCACTGCTTCCGCCGCACTTGCAAGAGGCGAAGACTGCGAAGGCGCAGACCTTATCTGCCTTCCCGAGATACCTTTCCACATTGACAGATTTCTTGAAAAAGTCGAGCGTATGCAGAAGGAAAAGCAGTCGGTGGTAATAGCGGTGTCTGAGGGCGTGAAACTCCCGGACGGAAGATTTGTCTGCGAGCTTTCCGACGATCACCGCACAAAGGACGCTTTCGGTCATATCAATCTGACGGGCACGGCGCGTTATCTTTCAAACCTTGTTGCAAGGAATATGCCGACACGTTCCCGCGCGGTAGAGCTTTCGATACTCCAGCGCTGCGGCGCACACATTTCCAGCCGTACCGACATAACCGAAGCATTTCAGGTAGGCGGCGCGGCAGCAAAGGCGGCTTTTGAAGGAAAGACCGCCATGATGGTGGCTCTTGACAGGCTTTCTGACGATCCGTACCAGTGTACCACGAAGCTTGTGGACATAAAGGAAGTTGCGAATTACGAAAAAAAGGTGCCTGTTGAATGGATAAACGAGCAGAGGACAGACATGACTCAGGAGTTTCTTTCCTATGCGCGTCCGCTTATCCAGGCGGAGCTGACACCGATCTTCATAAACGGGCTTACTCAGCATATAGTAGGTGTCTGAAAGTATTGTATGAAGCAACTTTATCAATATTGTTTCCCAATGTTGTACGATTTTGTTCAATCTTCTAAAATATACAAAAATTGAATATATAGTTCTGAATTTTGAATGGAAAAGCATAAACAAGTGGTATATAATAAAGCATAAGAAAAAGACAAATGACCGGATTTGTCTTATGTGCCCTCCCGACTTACCGTCGCGGAGCAAAACTTACAGGAGTGTGAAAGATCATGAAAGCAAGAATCGGAAAGAAATCGCTGGCTATGATGATGGCAACAGCAGTTGCTGCATCATCAGTTGGTACCTGCGGAAGCGAGCTCATCAGAGCACTGCCTTTCGCAAACCTCGGCATTGTGGCAAGTGCAGCAAGCACTTCTTCGGTGTCGGTAACTGCATCTGCGGGCTATGCTGAAGGCGCTTATGCCGAATGGCAGGCTGTATCGGGTGCATCGGGCTATAACGTTTATGCCGACGGCGTAAAGATCGACAGTATGCTGATAAGACAGTATTCTTCCTGCTTCCGCGCAGACGCTCTCGGTCTGAAGGCAGGCAGCCATACCCTCAAGATCGTCCCCATCATCAGCGGCAAGGAGGATTCTTCCAAGGCGGCTGAAGTTAAAGTGAACGTTACCGCACACGACCGTTCGGGCTTTGCATTCGTAAACGGTTCGGCTTCGGGTGCTTACAACAGCGACGGTACTCTCAAGAGCAATGCAACCGTAGTATACGTCACCAATTCCAACAAGGATTCCGTCAGCGTTACCCTGCCTAACAAGAGCGGTACTTCCACTTCTCTCAAGGGTGTTCAGAATATCCTGAACAACTTAAAGAGCAACTCCAAGGTAGGACCTGTGTGTATCCGCTTCATCGGAAATATCACCGATCCTTCGACACTTACAAGCGGCGACCTTTATGTTGATACCGTTACCTGCGGTGTGACCATCGAAGGTGTCGGCAAGGACGCAACGCTCAACGGCTTTGGCCTTTCCATCAAGAAGTGCTCGAATGTTGAGGTACGCAACCTCGGATTCATGAACTGCAACAGCTCCGAGGGCGATGACTGCTCTCTCCCCGCAGGAAACGATCACTGCTGGGTACACAACTGTGATTTCTTCTACGGCGATGCAGGTTCCGATGCCGACCAGGCTAAGGGCGACGGCGCACTTGATACCAAGACCTCTACCTACATCACCCATTCCTACAACCATTTCTGGGACAACGGAAAGTGCAACCTTCAGGGCATGAAGTCCGAGACTACCAGCAATTATATCACCTATCACCACAACTGGTACGATCACTCCGACTCCCGTCACCCCAGGATCCGTACCTGCTCGGTACATATCTATAACAACTACTTCGACGGCAATTCCAAGTACGGTGTAGGTATGACCCTCGGCGGTTCGGCTTTTGTTGAGAACAACTACTTCCGCAACTGCAAGTACCCGATGCTGATCTCCAAGCAGGGCTCCGATGACGCTACAGGCGGTACATTCTCGGGCGAGAACGGCGGTATCATCAAGGCTTACAACAACACCGTAACAGGCGACCTTACCAAGGGCTATGTAAGCTATCAGAAGAACTCCACCGACTTTGACGCTTACGAGGCAAGCAGCGCGACCGAAAAGGTACCTTCTTCCGTAAAGGCAAAGCAGGGCGGCAGCACCTACAATAACTTCGACACCTCGAGCGTTATGTACAAGTACACCGCACAGTCGCCGAGCGATGTTGTTTCGACCGTTACCTCAAACGCTGGCCGTGTACAGGGCGGCGACTTCAAGTGGAAGTTCAATAACTCCGTTGACGACGCAGACTATGGTGTAAACAGTGCGCTGAAATCTGCACTGAAGTCCTACAAGGATTCCATCATCGCTGTAGGCTCGGGCTTCTCCGATTCCACCACACCTCAGCCCTATCAGCCTTCCGATTCTTCCAGCTCGAGCTCCGGCTCCAGCTCTACTTCCAACAGCTCCTCCTCCAAGCCTGATTCCAGCAGCTCACAGGGCGGCTCTCAGAGCACGACCTCTGCTACATATGTTCAGAACTTCACCAAGGACGGCATTTCCAGCAGCTTCTTCTCCATCTCGGGCAATCTGTCCACTCAGAAGGGCTCGGTAAGCTACGGCGGACAGACCCTCACCCAGTGCCTCAAGATCGAGAGTGCTACCAGCATCAGCTTCAACGCACCCTCTTCCGGCAAGCTGACTCTGGTATTCGGCGAGAGCACAGCTAACATCAAGCTGGACGGCACCAAGATCACTGCATCCAACGGTATCATCACCGCAGACGTTTCCGCAGGCAGCCACACCCTTTCCAAGGCAGATTCCTGCAACCTGTTCTATATGTCGCTGGCTACCGCAGGCGGAAGCTATACACCTTCTGACAGCAGCTCGCAGGGCAGCTCTTCTTCCAACAATGATTCTCAGAGCAGCTCCACCACCGATTCCTCTTCCAGCTCTCAGGGCTCCGGCTCTAACGTTGAGCTCAACGGCATCAAGGCAGTCAGCGCAGGCGGCTGGAACGAGATGCTCTATGTAGTATTCTCGGGCATAAAGGATTCCGACGTTACAGGCGTATCCTATTCCGGCACTACCTCGGGAAAGCTTAGCGGCAACGATCTGAAGTACCTTGTTCGTGACACTTCCGCAGGTCTCAGAGTTGATATCCCCGGTGTTCCCGCAGGTACTTACTCCGTATCGGTAACAACAGGCAAGGGCACCGTTACCCAGAGCGCTCTCACCGTAAATGAGCAGGATCGTTCGGGTTATGCTCATTACAGCTACAACTCGGGCGTAGGCGCTTACAATGATAACGGTACTCTCAAGTCCAACGCTATCGTTCTCTATGTTACCAACGACAACAAGGACACCGTAAGCGTAACTTCAAAGGACGGCACTACCGTTACAGGTATCGGTAACATACTCAATTCCGCAGGTCAGGATATCGGCGGCGGAAAGACTTCCAACGGCGGTTCAAAGCCCAACTCCAACAAGGGTATAATCAAGAAGCTCGCAGAGGACGGCACTCCGCTGGTAGTTCGTATCATCGGCGATGTAAAGGCTCCTTCGGGTCTGACTGCATATGACTCCACCGATTACGGCGGGTCTGTCGGCGACAACGGATACATGGCAAGAATGAAGTCGGGCAAGGACATCACCATTGAGGGTATCGGTCCCGATGCTACTATCAACGGCTGGGGCTTACACTTCATGTGCGAGTCTGCTTCTCCCAATCTCGGCAAGAGCTTTGAGGTAAGGAACATCGCATTCAAGAACGTTCCCGAAGACTGCATCGGTATGGAGGGCGTTCAGGAGAGTTCCAATCTTTCTGCACCTGTTGAAAGATGCTGGATCCACAACTGCGAATTCTATGCACCTTCTATCTCCAACCCCGCAGAGTCTGACAAGGCTGGCGGCGACGGTGCCTGCGACTTCAAGCGCGGTCAGTACTTCACAAACAGCTACTGCTACTATCAGGGTTATCACAAGACCAATTTGGTAGGCGCTTCCGACAGCAACCTTCAGTTCCACCTGACCTACCACCACAATTACTGGAACAAGTGCGAATCGAGAGGACCTCTTGCTCGTCAGGCTAATATCCATATGTACAACAACATATTCAGCGGTCAGACCAGCTACTGCATGAACCCCAGAGCTAACGCTTACATCTTCTCCGAGTACAACCTCTTCGAGAACTGCAAGAACCCGATGCAGGTAAAGCTCGGCGCAGTAAAGAGCTATAACGACGTACTCAACAACTGCAAGGGCGACATGAACGGCACTGTTGTGACCTCGAAGAGCACCAAGGTCAACACCGACTGCAAGTATGCAAACTTTGACACCAATTCTTCTGTCAGCTACATTCCGTCCAACAGCTACTTCCTCCAGACCGACACTTCCAAGCTTTCTTCCTACTTCGATGTTTACGGCGGTGCTATGGACGACAGCAAGACTGTTAACGGCAAGACTTCCTACGATGGTTCGACCTCTCAGCCTTCCGATCCCGATCCCGATCCCGGCTATTCCGATCCTTCTGTTGAGGTAACTGCTCCCAAGATCACAAGCATAGAGTATAACGAGCAGTATCATCAGATCAGATTCGTATGGAATTCTGTTTCCGGTGCTTCCAACTACGGCATTGCAGTATACCTTGCAGGCAAGTGGAGGATCCAGACTCAGTCTCTCACCTCTACTTCCTACACCACTCCCAAGAACATGACCCCCGGCAAGACCTACAAGGTAGCTGTTGCTGCAAAGGTCAACGGTCAGTGGACTGCTGCCGATGCTATCAAGAACGCAGTTACCATAACTGTAAGATAATAGCACAGTATAGTTCTCAACTTATTCTCCAATAGATCAACACTTTAGAAAAAGCCTCTCGGATATTCTGAGAGGCTTTTTTCTGTTGATGGAATTCGGGTGTCTTAATGGCAGGCGGAGAAACCGTCGTCGATCCCGCACGCCGTTCCGTTGCAATATCGCACAAAAAAACGAGCAGCAATTACCGTATCTCTGTCGGGTGCTGCTCGTTATATGTTTTATATCGGTTTTGGCAAAGGACATTTTTCACTGAAATGACCTTTTGCCGATGATGTTTTCAGGGACTATGAACGCGCCTTATTTCTTCATAAGCCCTGCCCCTGCATTCCAAGCCTGACCTACCTTTTCGCCGACAGCGAAGTAACCGCTTCTGTACTGGTCGAAGATCAGGGCATTTACCTTTTCGGGCAGTATCTTGTCAGTGACTCCGTCACCGTCACCGACAACACTTTCCTCGGCACTTACATTGACGATCTTGCCGACGATAGCGTGCATATTCTCGGTGTTTATCTCCTCCAGCAGCTCGCATTCAAGCGTAACGGGGTATTCCGTGATGATAGGAGCGTTGACGAATTCGCTCTTGACAGCGTGGCAGCCGCTTTTCTCAAACTTGTCGGGCATTTTGTTTCCTGTTGCGATACCGAAGAAATCGGCAGTCTCCATATTCGGCACATCGGCAACACTTACCGTGAAAGCCTTTGTTTCCATGATATTCTTTGTGGTCTTGTGATCGGCATCGATGAACAGTGCGATCTTGTCCATATCGCAGATCTGCGCCCAGGCGGCGTTCATCGCGCAGATATTGCCGTCAGCTCCGTACGCTGCAACGATAACAACAGGCATCGGGAACAGCGCAGGCTGTACACCTAAATTCTTTCTCATTGTGATTACCTCCGTGTTATATTTTTTCAAGTGCAGAGCTTATCGGCGTATCGCCGCTCCGCGTCAGCACAGCTTGTTTGCGGTGGTGCGAGCCTCGTCAAGGTCTATCCCGAGAGCCTCTGCCTTGTCGATGGTGATCTTGCAGCCGGGTCTTATCTTTTGCATTATAAGCTTCATCGTCGCCTCGCTCACGGCTACGCAGCCGCCTGTGTACGGCTTTACGAGACTCATACAGTGAAAAAAGAAGCATGAGCCCTTTTCGTAAACACATTCCGTATTGTAGCCCATATCAAGGAAGTACCGATACTCGTAGGTGTAGTCGATAAGGTGCTCGCACTCATCGGGGTCAAGCCCGGGGACATCGTTTATGTTCACGAACTCATTGAAGTGCATACCCTCGCGCATATCCCCCGACCAGTAGTGATCCTCCGTCACCCTGGTGTATTCTATCTGACAGCCGGGGTCATCGGCGATGCCGTATGCCTTGCCTACGGTAAAGGTGCCGATGGGCGTGACAGCGTGTTCACAGTCGGCGCTGCCCATACCTTCAAGTCCGATATAGCCGGGCATCTGCAAAAGCATCTTCCAGTTTCCGTCGCTGTCCTTTTCGTGCATACTTACATATGCGGTGGTGTCTCCAACTCCCGCAACAACTATTATCTGCTCGGCGTCCTTTACGGCGTCAAGCTTTGTCAGCCATTCGGGAGAATCTATGACCTTCTGCTCCTGTATCGACAGACCGCTTTCCGCGGCGTTGTCTGCGGTGCTGTCCGTGCTTTGTCTGTCGGAGTTGTCTCAGCAGGATGTCAGCAGGATAGCTGTCGAAAGTGCTGCTGCTGTAAAAAATGATCCGAGCTTTCTCTTCATCAGATATGCGTTCATTACGATCTCTCCTCTTTCTGATATTCCGATAAATGTGCGGGATGCACGGTGATGCCGCCGCCATCGGGCTGCCGCAGACGCTCACGCGGGACTGCGGACAGTTTGTTTATCTGATTATACCATAAATTGAGAGATTTGAAAAGTGTAATTTACCGCCGTCTTTTTTGTTTGTGCAAAACTGATAATAAGAATGCTGCGGCTTTGTGCAAAGCGATGGGTTCGCTGCCGATGGTAAAACGCAGATCCATGCCGCCCGTCTTTGCCTTCGGTCATAGCTTTTTCTGACATATACTGCACCTTGAACTGATACCGCCAAATTTAGCGATCCTTGCTTTCATGGTGAGCATATCGAAAATAAACATCTTATCTGTCAGAAGCCTTTCCCGAGAGGTGATGAATTTTATCGCTTCAAGTGCCTGTATACAGCCTATAACGCCTGCCGCCGCACCTATGATGCCGTGGCTCTCACAGGTCTCGCAGCCTGTCGGCGGCTCTTCAAAAATACATCTCAGGCAGGCTGTTTTGTGAGGGATCACCGTCATCACCTGTCCCTCAAAGCCTATCACGCCGCCGTAGCAGTAGGGCTTGTCATTCAGCACGCACAGGTCGTTTATCATGAATTTTGTTTCGGCAGTATCCGTGCAGTCTATCACAAAATCATACCTGTCAAGCAGCTCTGCGGCATTATCTGCACCGAAACGCTCAGGGTACGCCGTCACTTGTATCTTGTCATTGATGCCGATAAGCGTATTTTTCAGCGACTGAGCCTTTCCGACACCGATATCACGATGAGCGACCTGCCTGTTCATGTTTGAAAGACACACCTCGTCGTGGTCGATAATGCCTATCCTGCCAACACCCGCGGCGGCAAGGTACATCCCGCAGGGACAGCCGAGCCCCCCTGCGCCTATGATAAGCACTGCCGAATTTTTCAGCTTCTGCTGACCTGTCATACCTATCTGTTCAAGCGTTATCTGCCTGTCGTAGCGTTCAAGCTCTTCCATATCGAACATATCGGACTGCTTCTTCAGCCACTGCATATAGCCGCCTTTGAGGCTGTGAGCCTTAAAGCCGCACCTTCTGAAATATGCCGCGGTCTCAATGCTCTCGATCCCGTACTGACAATAAAAGATCAGATCTGTATTGCCTGCTGACCCGATATTTTCGTGTGTGAGGACTGCACCCTCGATATGCCCCTGCCGATAGTACGCTTCGCTTCGCATATCTATCAGGATATAGCTTTCTTTCGGCAGCTTCAAAAATTCTTCTATAGTTATTTCGATCTCACCATTCATTTTCCGACCTCATGCTCCATTATCTCCTGCAATGCCTTTATCAGTGCCCCGATATCCTGCTCCGTTGTCAGATGGCTGAGGCTTATCCGCCACGAGGACAGCGCACGCCTGCGGTCGTGGGTGATCGCCATAACGGGTCTTGAAGGCGTGTTCGGCACAGAGCAAGCCGACTTGACCGAAATGCAGATGCCCTTTTCATTCAGCAGCACCTGCATTCTACTGCCCTTGATGCCCGTGCTTGAAACGTTCAGGATATGCGGCACGGCGTTTTCGGGGCTGTTGATGATAAGCCCGGGGATATTCCGTATCTCGTCACGCAGGATACGGTTTATGTTTGTGACATAGGCAAGGCGTTCTTCAAACTCCCGCTCTGCGATGTCAAGTGCCTTTGCTGCCGCAGCGATGGCTGCTGTGTCAGGGGTGCCGCTTCTGTATATCGTCGTGCTGGCACCGCCGTGTATCAGCGGTTCAAGGACGATCTCTTCGCGCTTGTAAAGAATTCCGCAGCCCTTTAAGCCGTAGAATTTATGCGGGGCAAAAGAAGCCGTGTCCGCTTGTGTCAGATCAAGTTTGATTTTGCCCACCGCCTGCGTTGCATCTACATGAAAACGGCAGTTCGGATAGTCTTTCAGTATCTCTGCGATCTCGCCGATGGGCTGCACGGTGCCGAGCTCGCTGTCAACGGCACAGACCGCGCAAAGCACCGTGTCCTCACGCAGGAGCGACCTGAGATGGTCAATGTCGATACTGCCGTCGGGCTTTACATTTACGATGTCGATCTCCCGGCCCTGCTCCTGCAAAAACGTCAGCGCACCGCTGACGGAGGAATGCTCAAGAAATGTGGATACGATGTGTTTGCCCCTGCGCCTGTCGGTAAACGTCAGCCCCTTGACGGCAAGGTTATTCGCTTCGCTCGCGCCGCTTGTCATGATGAGCTCGCTCGGCTTGACATGAAGCAGCTCCGCCATACGGGAAATGCTGCCGTCGATCTCATTTCTGGCTTCCAGCCCCGCGCTGTGGGCAGAATTTGGATTGGCAAATATCTGCGCTGCCGCGATGTATCTATCCAGAACACGTCTGTCGGGCGGCGTGTCTGCTGTATAGTCAAAGTATATCATGCTTAGTCCCCCGAACACTTCTGCCTTCGTCATAGTCATCAAGGAAGTGGTGGTATTCGTCGCCGAGGTGATAGGATATGATGGTTTGCAGATTGACGTTTTCCACGCTCCTGAAAATATGCTTGTCCACTTCGGGATTGGTCTGTTTGAGCTGTTTTATCAGCTTTTTGATCTCCTCACGCTTGGAGCCGCCGCCCCCGTTGTCGCACATGGTGCAGTTCTCGGTAAACCGACAAGCGCACTGTATGAATTGCAGGTCATTCTGCACACGCCAGCGGATGATATCCTCCTCATGCACAAGATACATCGGACGTATCAGCTGCATTCCCTCGTAATTTTCGCTGTGTATCTTCGGCATCATCGTCTGCACCTGCGAGCCCCAGAGCATTCCCATCAGTATCGTTTCGGTCACATCATTGAAATGATGACCGAGTGCGATCTTGCTGCACCCGAGATCCTTTGCCGTTTTGTAAAGATGACCTCGGCGCATTCTTGCACACAGGTAGCAGGGGTTGTTGTCCACCGCCGCTACGGCATCAAATATCTGCGTTTCAAATATCCTTATCGGTATATCCAGCAGTTTGGCATTGTCCTCGATCTTGCGGCGGTTTATCGCGTTGTAGCCGGGATCCATGACGAGAAATTCCACCTCGAAGGGGAATTTTGAATACCTCTGCAAACGCTTCATCAGCACCGCCATCAGCATGGAATCTTTACCGCCGGAAATACAGACGGCGATCTTATCATTCGGCTCGATCAGCTTATATGTGTTGATGCCCTTGACAAATCGGTTCCAGATCTCCTTGCGGTAGGTCGTCACCGTGGACAGCTCATACGGATTTGTGTTTTCTCTCATGTTCTTCTATTCTCCTTAGAATTTTCAATAGTAGTCAGGTCTTTAACGACCTCTCCTGCGATCAGCAGTCCTGCAACAGACGGCACAAATGCCACGCTTCCGGGAATATCCCTTCGCTCCGTACACTTGTGCTTCGTACCGGGCGGACAGATACAGTGTGTCCGGCAGCTTATCGACATATCCTCCAGCGGTCTTGTGGGTTTTTCCTCGGAGTAGACCACCTTCAGTGACTTCACTCCTCGCTTGCGGCACTCATACCGCATCACCCTCGCAAGGGGACAGACTTTGGTATCATAAATATCTGCCACACGGAACCGGCTGCCGTCCAGCTTGTTTCCTGCCCCCATACAGCTTATCATCGGCACATGAAGCGCCTGACATTTTGTGACAAGCGCCAGCTTTGCCGACACAGTGTCCACCGTATCGACAACATAGTCGTAGTCAGCAAAGGGAAAATCGTCAATATTTTCGGGAAGGACAAAGCACTTGTGAACGTTCACTTTCGCATCGGGATTTATCTCCAGTATTCGCTCATGCATGACCTCCGCCTTGTATTGCCCGACCGTTTTTCGGGTCGCAATTATCTGTCGGTTCAGATTGGTCAGGCAGACCTTGTCATCATCGATCAGGTCAAAAGCACCCAAGCCGCTTCGCACCAGTGCCTCACAGACATATCCGCCCACACCGCCGATTCCGAACACTGCCACACGGGCATTTTGCAGGCGCTCGATGCTATCCTTGCCGAGCAGCAGCTCCGTTCTTGAAAATTGGTTTAACATACGCCACCACCTAAGCATAGTAAGTCTATTATAATACTATGTTTTATTATACATTATTTTATCAGAGAAGTCAAGTGGATATCGGCAGGATCGAGAGCGGCAGTTTATCCTGCCGATATCCTAAGACCGCAGGCGGAGATCTAGGGCGTGTTTTTCTGCTGTCGGAAAGCTTTATTTGCTGTCGGCACAACGGTAAACTTACCAAAAGTCAGCTAATGATCTTCACAATACAGACAAATCGGATTTGTTATGTTTAATAAATTAACAAAATAGCATATCAGAAATCTAACACTGATAGCTTTTTGTGAAAACTGTACAGTTTGAGTGTTCAATTTAGGTGTACATTTTTTATACAAATTTTAGGAAAAGTATTGTAATGGACGCGAAAATATGTTATAATAAATCCATATAGCACCGTTGTGCCCTGATGCGTCAAGGGGTACAAACGTTTGTTCGTGCTGTAAAGGGTCTTCCATGAAGAACCGAAAATTATCTATAGAAAGGATGAGGATATGAAAAAAAATCTGAAAAGCCGCCTGCTTAGTTCGTTTACCGCAATTTCTCTTGCGTTATCGACATTCAGCGGCGCAGTGATCCAGCCTGTTGTCGGCGATGCTGCTGAGGAATCTGTTACTGCGGGTAATCTGTTCGATTACACCTACAGGAACAGCGACCCCAACAACTTCAACGACTACTACGCAAGGATCAACTTTGCTTCGGCAGACGGGACTTCCGAAAGTCCTTCGATCCCCGACAATACCTATTATCTTCTCGTTGAGGCAGTAGGTGAGGGAATGGGCTCGGTCGGCAATTATTACAAGCTCTTCGAGATCGGCAGCGAGGGCGAGTTTGACGGCAGCTACGAAGGCAACTTCTGGAGCACCCCTGCATTCAATGTATTCCCGATGCCTTGGGGATACACGGGTATAAGCATGAAGGGTACTCTCCTCAAAAACAAGGACACCTCCAAGTCTTTGAATTCAAGTGACGCACAGGATCTGAAAAACTGCGAGGTAGTCAACAGAATAGGCAGTTATACTATCGGTTCAGCCCTTGACGCCCCCAACTTCGGCGCCAATGACTGGTACAAGAACACATTTTCCATCGACGCGACCAGCGGTCAGAAGGTAAATGTAAAGTTTTACGACACGAACGTCGACGGCTCAAAGACGCTTGCACCGCTCACCAACGACGACCCCCACGAGCATTACTATGTTCTGGGCGTAGCCAAGAAGGGCAGCGCCGTTGCAGGCTGGGATATCGTTGAGATAGATCCCGAGGCTGACGAGTTCGGCGGCGAGGTAAATGCGGGATTCGGTTCCTTCATTCCCTATGCGGACGGCGGAAAGTCAACAAGCGGAACAAGGTTCGCATTCGATCCCGATGTTTACACATTCGACGCGTGTGTATACACCTCGGATGTAGTTATCACAAACTATAAGGATTGTGTGGATGCTTCTCTGACGAGCAGCTCTATAAAGGACTATGTTCCCGCCAAGACCATAACTGCGGGCGGAGCTGATGTTACATTCACCAAGAACCCCGTGAGCTATACCATAAACCTTAACTTCAAGGGCGCTAAGGGAAATATAGCTCCCGATGATGAACTGTTCATCTTCGTTACCGTAAAGCACAAGACAGGGGAGGATACATACTATTATGAAAAGGTATCGACCTCCAATTCTGTCAAGTATTCCTCAAAGATCCAGACATCTGCCATAAACAAGTGGATGGACGGAAACGGAAACACACTCCCGAATGAGCGTTTCCACGGTAACGAGACTGTTACAGTCGAGCTCAAGGTAGGCGATCACTCTACCGAGAGTGCCAACATCAACCTGAATATGCTCAAGAACAACAATCACTGCAGCACCATTGCCGACGGTGAGATGTTCATGACATACAACGTAAAGTATGTCGGCGGCAGCAGCGTTTCTGTCAGCGGCAGCTCCGACTACTACTATGATATAGACCTCAATGCTCTTACAGACTTTGAGCACTATACCTATAAGGATATCCTCGGAAAGGGAATATCCTTCGGTGTTACGGCTGACAAGCTGAGCCAGCAGGAGCACCTTCAGACCAACTTTGCGGCCAACGAGTATGAGCCCAAGACGCTCAAGCCCGTTGAGCCCGACCTTTCGGATCCTTCCTGCGGTCAGTTCTATATCGGCGATTTCGTTGAGTTCGACACCGACAGAAACGGCACATCCGATCCCGATGCGAAGATATTCTTCGGCGGCAGCCACAGCGATCACAATGCTGAGCTCTTCACCGACAAGGAGGAGCGCATTCTCGACCCCAGAGACTGGGTCAAGTTCACTCCCATGGATACTGCGACCGTTGAGAACAGCGTCGTAGGTCCCGTGATCTCGGGTATGCAGGCTATGTCCGCAGAGCTTCTCTCCAAGACCGTGAATGCTTCCGTTGTCCACACCGAGGGCGGAAACATAAAGCTTGATACCTCAAAGTATGAGGACGGCGTTACCATCTTTGTTGACGGCGAGTCTATCATGAAGGGTACCGCTACCGAGATACTCCACATCACCAAGAAGCCGAATCAGGTCATCGTATTCAATTTCGATGAGGCTGAGGAGCTTTCTATCAATGAGTACTACATGACTGTCGTTGACGATAACGGCGACCTCGTTACCTATAAGGATTACGACGGCGAGAGCCACACCATCAATGACAGGAACATAGGACCCAGCAACAGCTATCATTCCGATCAGAACTACTTCATCGACAAGTATGTTATGAGGAACGTGGTATTCAACTGTGCTTCCGTTGAAAAGCTTGAGCTTATCGGTACTTCGGGCATATTCCTTGTTCCCGGTGCAGAGTCCGAGACTCAGCTCAACGGCGGCGCTTCCACAGGCTGGCTCATCACCGCAGGCTACTTCGAGAACCATGCCGAGTGGCACTTCCCCTATTCCGAGCTTGAGGATATCGAGATAGATGATGAGTATTCCATCGTCGTTTCCAAGCAGGCTGTTGCCGGCGAAGGCGAGCTTCCCGGAGCTGTCCTCAGGATCACTTCCGATGAAAAGACCAATTCCGACTGGGAATACATCATCTCCAAGAACAAGGGCGTTACCCCTGTTTACAGCGCTGACGATGCTTCAAAGATCATAGGCTTTGAATGGGAGTCGGGCAAGACCGCAAGGGCTCTCGACCTTCCCGACGGCAAGTACACCCTTGAAGAGGGCGGCGAGCCTTTCACCTTCGGCGGCAAGAGCTATGATGTGATCGAGTCTTCCATTGACTTTGAGATCAAGGATCAGGAACTCGTTACAGGCAGCAAGACCGTTTACGAGAACGGCAAGGACGACAGCGATGGCGCTATCGAATACAACCGCGACGACAAGAAGATCACAGTAAGCGACGCTGAGCTCAAGGATACCGTTACCATCTCCAAGAAGGCGGTAGGCGGCGAGGACGAGCTTCCCGGCGCTGTACTCACCATCACCGATGACGGCACAAAGACCGCTGCGGAGTGGGAGAAGATAGCCGAAGAGAACGGCGTTTCCGTTACAAAGGACGGCAAGGGCATCACATGGAAGTCGGGTACCAAGGCTAAGGAGATAACCTTAGGCGACGGCAACTACACCCTTTCCGAGTCGGGTGACGTAGTTACATCCGGCGGCAGGACCTATGAAGTGGTCGAAAGCTCCGTTGATTTCACTATCGAAAAGGGCAAGATCACTTCCTCCGACAAGACCGTTAAGGAAGAAAACGGTTCTATCGAGCTTGATGCAGACAAGGATCTTATAGTTATCAGCGACGCTGAGAGAACTAAGGAGATCGTAGTTTCCAAGCAGGCAGTCGGCGGCGGCGAAGAGCTCCCCGGCGCTATACTTACTCTTTACGATACCGAGGACAAGCACACCGATGCAGAGTGGGCTGCTATCGCAGCTTCCGTTGAGGGCGCTTCTGTTGTTACCGTTTCGGGTCACAAGGGCATCACCTGGGTATCCACCAACACCGCACAGAGCATAAAGCTCGGCGACGGCAAGTATGCCCTCGTTGAGACCGCACCCGAGAGCGGCTATGTTACCTCGGGCGGCAAGAGCTATAATGTAGTAAACAGCACTATCGACTTCGAGATAAAGGCAGGCGTAGTTACTGCTTCAAAGAAGAAGATAACAGACGGCGAAAACGGCACTATGGAGATCGACACCGATGCGGCAAAGATCACCATCAGCGATGCCGAGATGAAGGAGACCGTCAAGATCTCCAAGAAGGCACTGGGCGGCGAAGATGAGCTTTCCGGAGCTACACTCGTTATCACCGACAAGAGCGGCAAGACCACTTTAGCAGAGTGGGAGGCTATCGCTGCCGAGACTGAAGGCGTTACCGTTTCCGAAGACGGCAAGGGCATAACCTGGAAGTCGGGCACTGCTCCCAAGGAGATAAAGCTGGGCGACGGAACTTATGTTCTCAAGGAGACCAGCACAGACGGCGAGACTTTCGTATCTGGCGGCAAGACCTATTCGGTAGTTGAGTCCGAGCTTGAATTCACCATCAAGGGCGGTAAGGTCATCACTGCCGACAAGAGCGTTTCCGACAGCGACGGCAGCGGCATAGAGCTTGACAGCGACACCGCAACCATCACCGTAAGCGATGCCGAGAGACAGGCTTCCGTTACCGTTTCAAAGGTCGCAGTAGGCGGCATTGCAGAGCTTGAGGGCGCTACCCTTACTCTGAAGAGCGATGACATCTCTGCTGATGACTGGAAGAAGATCGCAGAGTCCAAGGGCGGCAGGGTATCTGTCACCAAGGACGGCAAGGGCGTTACATGGGTATCGGGTACCGAGCCTGTTGAGTTTATGCTCAGCGACGGCACCTACACCCTTGAAGAGACCGGCGACACCGTTGAATATGACGGCAGGACCTTTGCGGTAGTAAACTCTACCATCACATTCACCGTTGAAGGCGGCGTAGTTACCACCGCTGACAAGACAGTTGAGGACAAGAACGGCAGCATTGAGCTGAAGAACGGCAGCGAAAGCTCTAAGATCACCATCAGCGATGCTGAGATCACCAAGACCGTTACCGTATCCAAGAAGGCTATCGCAGGCACCGAGGAGCTTGCAAACGCTAAGCTCGTCATCAAGGACGATTCCAAGACCAACGTTGACTGGATCAGGATCGCCAAGGAGAACGGCGGCGAGGCTAACGGCATATACGTTACCGAAGAAGGCGACGGCATCTACTGGATCTCGGGCGGTGCTCCCAAGGAGATCACCCTCCCCGACGGCAAGTATACTCTCAGCGAAAGCGGCGACGTTGTTACCGCTGGCGGCAAGAGCTATGCAGTAGTTGATTCCACAATTGATTTTGAGATCAAGGCAGGCAGCATCAATGTCGGCGCTGTTCCCACAGCTACCGATAAGGGCAGCATCACCGTTGACGGCAGCAAGTTCACCGTAAACGATGCTGAGCTTACCGAGACCGTCAAGATCTCCAAGAAGGCTGTCGGCGGCAGCGATGAGCTCCCCGGCGCACAGCTGTTCATCTATGATGACGGCACCAAGACCGCTGACGACTGGGCTAAGATCGCAGAAGAAAACGGCTGCGAGGTCAAGACCATCGACGGACATACCGGTATCTACTGGAAGTCGGGCAAGTCTGCCAAGGAGATCACCCTCGGCGACGGCACCTACACCTTAAAGGAGACCGGCGACGAAGTTGTAGTCGGCGACAAGACCTACAATGTAGTTGAGTCTACCACCTCCTTCACCATCAAGGGCGGCAAGATAACTGCTGCACCCACCGAGGTGACCGAGGACAACGGTACTATCACCTGGAACGAGCGCACCAAGACCATCACCATTAATGATGCTGAGGTGATCGAGGATGATTCCAGCGTGGCAGACGAGAGCAGCGCAGTTGACGAGTCGAGCGAGGAGGATTCCAGCGTGGCAGACGAGAGCAGCGTTGTTGACGAGTCGAGCGAGGAAGATTCCAGCGCGGCAGACGAGAGCAGCGTAGCTGACGAGTCGAGCGAGGAAGATTCCAGTCTGGCAGATGAGAGCAGCGTTGCTGACGATTCAAGCACGACCGACGAATCTATGACCGACGACTCTACCGATTCGAGCGAATCTACCGCAGGCGATGACAGCAACAGCGGTACTGACGCTGACAACTCCAGCGAAGAGGACGATGATTCCATGGCAGGAGACGACAGCAACAGCGGTACCGATCAGCCCAACTCCAGCACTGTTGATGATTCCGATTCCGATTCGAGCGACGATACATCCGGAAACGACAGCAGCAATTCGAGCAGCAGCAGTTCAAGCAGCAGCTCCAGCAGCAATTCCGGAAGCAACTCGGGAAGCAACTCCCGCGGCAGCAACCCCGGAAACGGCGGCGGCGGAGACAACAACCCTGCTACCGGTCTGGGCACAGCAGGCTCTGCTATCGCACTCGCAGCACTTGCGGTACTCGTGGTACGCAAGAAGAACGAGGACGATGACAATTAATAAGGCGAAGGCTTTATGATAAGGATGCGATCCATTCGTGGGTCGCATCTTTTTTTGCATATAAGCGTCCCTCGCGGCATATCTATACAGCGAAAGGGGTGTGCTTTATGAATGTGAACGATCGTCCGTGCGGAAAGCACCAGATCATAATGAACGACTGCCTGAATATCGTGATAACGGGCGTGACCGACGCCGACAGCTTTGACGAGCACTGCATAAAGGTATTCACCGAATGCGGCGAGCTTACGATATACGGCGAGGGGCTCCATGTCAACGAGATGAACGTAGAGACAGGCAGCCTGAGCGTTGAGGGGAGCCTCACGGCGCTGATATACGGCGACAGGCGTATCACGCGGCGTTTGGGGCTGCTCGGAAAGCTCATGAGGTGATACCATGATACCGATGCAGCTCGGGACGGGCGTTGAGCCTGAGGTACTGAGGGACGCGGCGGCGGCAGGAGTGCTCGCGGGGGTGCTGTACGACCTCTTCAGGCTGATCCGCCGCCTTTTCCCCTGCAAGGCGGTGGAGGTCATCTGCGACCTGCTTTTTGCACTCGCTTTCTCGCTGATGTACTTTACCGTCAGTATCGCGCTGACCGATAATCTCAGAGGATTTGTGCTGTTCGGCATGGCGGCGGGCGCTGTTATGTGGTGCTCTACGGCGGGCAGGGGCATCGTTTGGCTCGCGGCGCTTATAATAAAAGGTATATCGGGGAAAATAGCAAAGTTTTGCTTTGTCTTGCTGAACAAGTTTTCTAAACACTTGCACTCAAAAACTGTAAGAAACGCCATAAATTTGCAAAAAAGAAAAAAAATCTCACAAAGCACTTGAAAGTTCAGCTGCAAAAAGTTATAATAGATAATGGAGAAGTAGAATGCTCGGCTGTGCAAGGATATAAACGTTAGAAACAGACATGGTCGGGTGTGACATCGCGCAAAGCGCATACTTGTGTAAAAATCAATATAAGGAGTTGATGCGGCATGAGCAGCAGGGGAAGATCCACTGAAGCTGTTCTGTCCTCAAAGAAAAAACGCGAGGGCGTTGTGTTTGAGCCGTTGGCCTGGTTCGCTGCCTTCTGCCTTGTTATCTATTCCGTTGTGGTCATAATATCACAGCAGGTGCAGATAGTAAGGCTAAAGCAGGAGAAGAACGAGATCGGCGAGCAGATAACTGAGGCAAGACAGCAGAATGACGAATATACCAGAATGCTCGCCAGCGATGATGAGGCGGCATACATGGAAAAGGTCGCTGTTGAAAAACTGGGATACGCTTATCCCAATGAAAGACGCTTTTATGTGGTTGACACCCACTGAGCGCAGAACATCTTGGTGTCAGACATTGCGGAAATAACGCAAAAAGAGGAGAAAGTAAAAGAATATGCAGCTTGAAGTAGGAAAGATCTATGAAGGAAAAGTAACGGGAATAACCAGGTTCGGCGCTTTTGTTGAGCTTGAAAAGGGTACTACGGGTATGGTACATATTTCCGAAGTAGCAAATACCTTTGTCAATGAGATCAAGGATCATATCCAGGAGGGCGAGACCGTTAAGGTCAAGGTGCTCTCTCTCGGCGATGACGGCAAGATAAGCCTTTCGATAAAAAAGGCGCTCCCTCGTCCCGAAAGACCGCAGAGAAACAACTTCCGCGGCGGGGACAATGACCGCGGCGGCAGCCGTTCGGGCGGCAGACAGGGCGGAAGACGTTCTTCCTATTCCGAACGTCCCGAGCCTATTGATTTCGCAAAGAACCCGCCCCCCGTATACGACGTGAGGACGACCTCGGGAGATGCGGATTTTGAAGACATGATGGCAAAGTTCAAAGCCACCAGCGAGGAGAGGTTCTCCGACCTCAAGCACGTTATGGACAACAAGCGCAGAGGCGCTTCAAGAAGAAGGTAAAACGGCTGTGAAAAAAACGATAGCATTTTTATTTTTCATGCTCGCGGCGATAGTTCTGGGCGCGTTCCTCGCGTACCTTGGTGCGGGCACCAGATATTTCGACTGGCTCGCCTGGGGCAAGACATTCGGTATAAACAACTTCGGTGTTGATTTTTACGTTATAAACTTCGGTCTGACGCTGAACATCAGATTCACCGTTTCTCAGCTTATAACGATACCGCTGGGACTTATCGTTTACTCCAAAACGGGCAGTAGTCTTTGATATTTGATAAAGGAATAATGACGGGCTGTTTTAGTCACAGCCCGTTTATATTTTAAGTCCCATTTTTCTTTTGTGCTGCTAATAAAACAAATCGGGATTTGGAGTGGATTGTATGAGATTAACTTTGGAAACAAATAGACTGATTTTAAGACCTTTCACAATAGAGGATGCACAAGAAATGTTCTTTGGCTGGGCAAGCGATCCAGAAGTCACAAAATATCTTACATGGAATACTCACAAAGATATTGAAGAAACAAAGAAGATACTGAGTTTATGGATTGATGAGTATGAAAAACCCGAACGCCTGAATTTTGCAATAGAGCTAAAAAAAGAAGATAAGCTGATTGGCGGAATTGATGTGGTCGGTTATTTAGGAGGAGTCCAGGGTACTCCTGTAATAGGGTATAATTTGGCGCGAAAATATTGGGGTAATGGCTACATGACAGAAGCTTGCCACTGTGTGATAGACTATTTGTTTTCCAAAGGTTATTCTGAAATAAGGATAGATGCTATGACAGAAAATACTGCTTCTATCAGGGTCATTCAAAAATGCGGCGGTAAATTTTTTAAAACCGACGAGGATTATTTTCCTCTAAAAGACAAGAAAGTGTTGATCAACCGATACATTGTCAACCACAACTAATTCTGATCTATATCAGGAACACTTTTGTAAAAAAGGAGTATTTAAAAAGGGAAGTGAGATACCGATGCTGGGGCTGTTCAGAAAGAAGGGCGGCGACGAGACTCCGCTTGCCAAGAGGATAAAGGAACTCAAATGCCGCAAAATAAGCTATGTGGACTGCGATTTTTCAGAGCTTACGCGGGATATGCGGCAGTCTTCGGACGCGATACTCAGGCTTACGCCCGTAAACTATTACGCCGTCAAGAACGAGTATATACTGGCTCTTATATACAGCTCGGCGGATCACTCGGAATGTTATGTACAGTTCAAGCGGCTTTCTTATGAAAAGCAGACCGACAGGAGCGAGATCTTCCCTCTCGACAAGCACACCATGTCAAAGGCGCTCGCAAAGGTCGGGATAATCATAGACGTTGACGCTAAAGGAGAGTAAATATGCAGGCGATTTACGATTTTGATTTTGCGGTGCTGGATGCGCTGCAAAAGATACACAATACATTCCTCGACCGCTTTTTTGCGGTATTTACCTACCTTGGGGCGGGAGGTGCAGTGTGGATACTGCTGGCTGTCGGGTTTATGATCTTCAAAAGCACCCGCAGGCTCGGTATCTCCTGCTCGGCGGGACTGGTGTCAGAGCTTCTTATAAACGAGGTGCTGATAAAGAACATGGTAAAACGCCCGCGCCCTTTCACACTTCACCCTTACATCGACACGATAGTACTCAGACCATCGAGCTACTCATTCCCTTCGGGGCATTCCTGCGTGTCGTTCACCTGCGCTACCGTTATTTTCTGCTACAACAGAAAGCTTGGCATTGCCGCTTACGCGACAGCGGCGCTGATAGCCTTTTCGCGGAACTACTTTTACATTCACTTTCCGACCGACGTGATCGTGGGTATGCTTGAGGGCATACTGCTCGGTATCCTCAGCACGCTGCTCATGAAAAATGTGTTCGCGCTGCTTGACAGCAGGATCAAGACAGAAGGAGCAGCATGATGCTTGGGCTTTTTTCTTACCTGAAGGATTACAAAAAGGAAGCGCTGCTCGGACCTCTCGGCAAGCTTCTCGAAGCGATATTTGAGCTTATCGTGCCGATAGTTATGGCAAGGATCATAGACATCGGCATACCCGCTGGCGACAAGCCTTATATTTTCAGGCTCGGCGGGGTGCTTGTGATGCTCGGGATACTCGGGCTCGCGGCTTCGCTTACCGCGCAGTATTTCGCGGCTAAGGCGGCAGTGGGGTTCGGCACCGAGCTGAGGTCGGCGCTGTTTAAACATATCAATACCCTTTCACACGCCGATATTGACCGTATCGGTGCTTCTACGCTCGTGACCAGAATGACGGCAGACGTTATGGCGGCTCAGACAGGCGTTAATATGCTGCTGAGGCTGTTTCTTCGCGCACCGTTCATCGTGGTGGGAGCCCTTATCATGGCGCTGATGATATCGGTAAAGCTGACGCTAATATTTGCGCTGTTCACCCCGATACTCGCGGCGGTGATATACTTTGTCACCCGCCGCACCGTGCCTATGTTCGGCGCGATACAGAGAAAGCTCGACCACATCACCCGCCTGACGGACGAGAACATCTCCGGCGTCAGGGTCATACGCGCATTCTCCCGCGGGGACGATGAGCGAAAGCGGTTCGAGTACGCCGCCGACAGTCTGCAAACGGTGCAGGTCGCGGCGGGCAGGGAATCGGCAGTGATGAGCCCACTGACTTACGTTTTCGTGAACATCGCCATAATGCTTATAATATGGTGCGGCGGCATAAGCGTGAACGTCGGCGGAATCACGCAGGGCGAGGTGATAGCGCTCGTAAACTTCATGACGCAGATACTGCTTTCGCTGATACGTCTGGCGGAGCTTATCATGAGCCTCAGCAAGATGCAGGCATCTTCGCTGCGAATAAGTGAAGTGTTCGCTATCAGTCCGACAGTTACAGAGCATAAGGGCGGCAGGGTGCAGCCCGACTATCACGCTCCCGCTGTTGAATTCAGGAGCGTTGATCTGAGCTATGTGGATTCCGAACGCCCCGCACTTGAGGGGATATCCTTCAAGGCTGAGCGCGGCGAGACTATCGGTATCATCGGCGGAACGGGCTGCGGCAAGACTACCCTTATAAACCTTATCCCCCGCTTTTACGATGCTGTCCGCGGCGAGGTCTACGTCTTCGGCACCGATGTCCGCGGCTACAGCTTTGAGCAGCTTCGCGGTATGATAGGTATAGTTCCGCAGAAGGCTGTGCTGTTTTCGGGCACTGTGCGTGAGAATATGCAGTGGCGTAAGCAGGACGCTTCGGACGAGGAGATATACAAAGCGCTCGAGACCGCGCAGGCGAGGGAGTTCATCGACCGCGACCCCGACGGTCTGGACCGTATGCTCGAGCAGGGCGGACGAAACCTTTCGGGCGGTCAGCGTCAAAGGCTGACCATCGCGCGGGCACTGGTGGGAAAGCCCGAGATACTCATACTCGACGACTCGGCTTCGGCGCTCGACCTTGCCACCGATGCGGCTCTCAGGCGGGCGCTTGCTGCGGATACTGACGGCATGACGGTGTTCATAGTATCGCAGCGGGTATCCTCTATACGCCATGCCGACAGGATAATCGTGCTGGATGACGGCAGTACGGCGGGCATAGGCAGTCACGAGCAGCTGCTTGAAAGCTGCGATGTATACCGTGAGATCTGCCGTTCCCAGCTGACCGATGAGGAGGTGGGCAGATGAACGATCGGACAAGCAGGCTCAGTATCATAAAGCCGCTTCTCGGGTACTTCAAGCCCTATCGCGTACAGCTCGCGGCGGCGCTTTTGCTCGCGGTCGTGAATGTGGCTGCGACCCTTTACGCGCCTATCCTGACGGGCAGAGCCATCGACCTGATAGTCGGGAAGGGAAAGGTGGATCTTGAGGGGTTAAAGCCGATACTTGCCATGTTCGCAGTGACCATCGCGGCAGTCGCGCTCTCTCAGTACATCATGAACCTCTGCCTTAACAAGGCGGCGTACTCTGCGCTTAGGGATCTTCGCAGCAGGGCGTTCTCGAATTACAGCAGGCTGCCGCTTTCGTATATCGACTCTCACCCAAAGGGCGAGATAATAAGCCGCCTTATCTCTGACATCGAGCAGATATCCGACGGACTTATCATGGGCTTCGCGCAGCTGTTTACAGGCATCGTGACGATAGTCGGAACGCTGGCTTTCATGCTTACCATAAACGTTAAGATCACGCTGATAGTGGTCGTGCTGACACCGCTTTCACTCTTCGTGGCGAGGTTCATAGCGCGGCACACCTTTGAATACTTCGGCGAGCAGACCTCAACGCGCGGCGACCTTACCGCATTCGTTCAGGAGATGACGGGCAATCAGAAGATACTCAAAGCCTTCGCCCGTGAGGAGGAAGCGGAGCAGCAGTTTGAGCTGCTGAACCGCAGGCTTCAGGTCGTAAGCGTCCGTGCGATATTCTTTTCATCGCTCGTCAACCCTTCGACACGGTTCGTAAACGGGCTGGTGTACGCTGCGGTCGGCATAATCGGCGCTGTTACCGTGCTGGGCGGCGGCTTTACGGTGGGACAGCTTTCCTGCTTCCTGACCTACGCCAATCAGTACACAAAGCCGTTCAACGAGATATCGGGAGTGGTGACAGAGCTTCAGGGGGCACTTGCCTGTGCAAGGCGTGTGCTTGAGCTTATAGACGAGCAGCCCGAGCCCGATGACAGCGAATGCAAAGTGCTCGAAAACATTGACGGCAGACTCACCGCCGAGGGAGTAAGCTTTTCATACCTGCCTTCAAGACCGCTGATAGAGGATCTGAGCCTTGACGTAAAGCCGGGTCAGAGGATAGCGATAGTAGGTCCTACCGGCTGCGGCAAGACCACCTTTATAAACCTGCTCATGCGATTCTATGAGGTCGATGGCGGGCGGATAACCGTTTCGGGCGAGAACGCCGCCGAATGTACCCGTGATTCACTGCGCGGAGCTTTCGGCATGGTGCTTCAGGAGACATGGCTCAGGCAGGGCTCTATCCGCGACAACATCGCCTACGGCCGTCCCGATGCGTCATTTGCCGAAGTCGAAGCCGCCGCAAAGGCTGCCCACTGCGACCGATTCATACGCAAGCTTGAGCACGGCTACGATGAGGTGATATCCGACGACGGTATGCTCTCGGCGGGACAAAAGCAGCTTTTGTGCATCGCCCGCGTCATGCTGGCACTGCCGCCAATGCTGATACTCGATGAAGCGACAAGCTCCATCGACACCCGTACAGAGCTGCTGATACAGCAGACGTTTGACGAGATGATGCAGGGCAGAACGTCCTTTATCATCGCTCACCGCCTCTCCACGATACGCCATGCGGACTGCATCATCGTCATGAACGCGGGGCACATCGTAGAGCAGGGCACTCACGATGAGCTTCTCGCAAAGGGCGGCTTTTACGCCAAGCTTTACAATTCTCAATTTGAGGAATGACGGCAGCAAATTGCGAAGCGCCGGCAGGAAAATTTCTGAAAACAGATGAAAACTCTTGCAAAAATGCTTGATATGTGATATACTAAACTTGCGTATCTTTTTATGATACGGAAAGGATTGGTTAAATTGAAGACAAGTAAACACATTCTTGCAGGAGCTGTGGCTCTTGCTATGGCGCTGAGCTTTGCGGGCTGCGGAGACAGCGCAAAGACTGAGGAGAAGGAGACTTCTGCGACTACTGCTGCGGAAACTTCCGCCGCCGAGACCGAAGCCCCCGAAACAACAGCTGACGAAACAGAAGCTGCCGAGACAGAGACCGAGACAGAGCAAGCCACCGCAGAGCCCGAGGCTGCCGAGTTCGATATCACAAAGGTGGCGGGCTACGATGAGTCTGCGACCGAGACTGTAATCGAGATCGAGAACGGCACAACATCTCCGTGGGCTGCCGCTTTTCAGGGCTTTACTACCGTTGAGGGAGAGTCGAGCGATGACTTCATCGACGCGAGGACGTTCGAGAGAGATAGGGATCTGCACGTTGTAGTTGATTTTCAGCTCACCGAGACTCTCATGGGCATGATCGACGAGGGGATCACCGACCTGCACGATACCCAGATAGTTATCGGACCCTGCCATGCAAACGGCTGGAACAAGTTCGGAGAGACTCCCGAGGGTATCATCTGTGACTACCCTCAGTTCAACCTTGCATCCGACGATGGCGAGTGGGTCAAGAAGGGCGAGAACCTTGTATCCCCTGACGACGAGAATACATGGTGTCCCGTTTTTGTGAAGAACGACGGATTCATAAAGATCACCGATCCCACGGTGACGCAGATAGAATTTACTATCCCTGCGACTGTTGTGAATGAGATGATCGACAATTGCAGCGATCCCGAAAAGGGCTTTGACGGAATACTCTTCCAGATGGGCGGAAGCTGTCAGGTGACAAAGGTCACTGTTGACCAAGGCAATATTTTCTTAGCTTCACAGCTTGCCGAAGCGGGCTTCTGACGGTCGGAGAAATAACGGTATAAAAACACATAAAAACAACAACGGACGGCTTTTTTCAGCCGTCCGTTTTGTATTATTCAAATCTTACAGATCTCAGATCAAAGTCGCAGCCGGGAAGGAATACCAGCGATACCTTGCCCTTGCCGCAGAAACCTTCAACGGGGAAGCTGCGCTCGGTGTAGTCAGCCGCCTGACTGAACTCCGCAAGGGTGCGTATTTCGCCGCAGCTGCCCTCAAATACGATGTGGATGCTGTTGACGGGAAGCTCGCTCCTGCCGCAGATGCAGACTCTTTCGGGCGGCGCGGCAAAGTCGAAATCGCCGAAGGATACAGTGACGTTGTTACCGATGCCCGTTACTGCGTCAGCCTGCTTTGTGAACTTGTCGCCGTAGATGCTCTCGGCATTGGCGGCAAAAAGCTCTGACGTTTCCTTGGCTCGCTTTTCAAAGCTGAATCCCTGAACGTCATAAGCCGTATCCGACTGTATGCAGATGGTGTGTACGCCTGTCAGCACCTTCGGGAGCTTGTAGCTCATCGGCTGATAGGTCAGCCACTTTGGCGCGAGGGCGTACTCAAAGTCTCCGAGCAGCTCGCCGCCGTTGTCGGGGATGCCGTCCCATATCTTTATGCGGACGGGGGTGTTGTAGTTGGCAAAGAGCGGCACTGTGATAACATCGCTGCCGACCTCGCCGAGATCTACGTTCTCAAAGCCGAACCAGCCGCCGCCGTTTGCGATGCCCGCGCCGTGATGTATGCCCGTCGTGACGTTGCCGCCGCTTACGGAATACAGTCCGCCTGCCACAAGCTCATATGGGTCGATGAGTGCGCTGCCGATGCCGTCGGCAGTGAGCGGGAGGTCGCTTATCACATGGTATCTGTCGGTGCCGTTCTTGCAGAGGGCACGCAGCAGGAACTCTCCGTCGCCCATACATTCTACCGTAACACTGCCGTGAGAGGCGGACTTCACCCTTGCGTTGTGTGTGACGATGCCCGCGGCGGTTATCAGCTTGAACTCGATATCATCGGCGCAGGAGGAGTTTTCGGGGAGTGCTCTGACCGAGAATGTAAGCTCTCTGTGCTCGGGGTCGAAGTGTACCTTTTCGCCGTGCAGCTCGATCTTCCTTACGGGGATATCGCTCCGGGCGTTTTCTACGCAGAGCGGGCGGGGGGTGCAGGGGTCGGGTATGGCCATCCCCTCGCGGACTTCGGCAGCCGCCGTGTGCAGCGTGAGAAAAGCGTCGGGCAGGGCGGGGGAGCTTACCTTTACACTGATCTCGCCCGCTTCTGTATCGGGAGCGATCATTGCGAGAAGCCTGCCCGAGAACAGCCTGCGGGAAACGCCCTTGTACTGCTCGTAGTCGGTCGAATCGCCGTTGTCAAGACCGATGAGCCGTCCTGCGCCCGTTACTTCGACCATCACGCGGTCGGCGGCGTTTGCAGAGAACACGCCGTTTTCGTCGGCTGCTGATATATCGACGAAAATAAGCGTTTCGCCGTCGGCGGGGAAAAGGCTGTTCTTATCTCTGCCGCCGTTCCCGATGGGATCGACGTTCAGTTTGAGCTTCGCCGTGCTGCCGTGGGTCGGCACCGACTCGCAGGCTATCTGCCTGCCGCTTTCGTCAAAGCCCAGTGCCTTTATCTCGCCCTTTGAGTAGGTGAGCTTTGTGTCGAGGGTGAGCTCCTTGTCATGCTGAGGGTCAAAGTCCTTTTCGGCTATCACCTCACCGTTGAACATGAGCTTTACCTTGGGGCAGTTGCTCGCCACGCGGATGTCTATTACCTGTCCTTCGTTGAAGTCCCAGTAAGGGAAGATGTGTATGAACGGTTCGCCCTTGCCGTCCTCCCATACCGATTTGAAGACGTAATAGCTGTCCTTCGGGAAGCCTGCCGTGTCTATCTGACCGAAGTAGCTGTTTTTGGTGGAGTAGGGTGTGGGCTCGCCGATGTAGTCGAAGCCTGTCCAGATGAACTGTCCCGCGCAGTATTCGCGGTCGCGGTCGGGGATTATGCAAGCCTCCCATGATTTTGCCGCCCATATCGGTGCGCTGTTGCCGAGAGATGAGCACTGCTCGTCGTCGTCGCTGAGTATGGCAATGTCGCGGGGGAAGTGGTATATGCCGCGGCTCTGCACTACCGAGCTGGTCTCGCTGCCGTATATGCACCAGTCGGGGTGAGCCGCGTGATGCTCATCGTAAAGGCGCTCGGCATAGTTGTAGCCTGCGATCTTTAGTATATCCGCGCAGCGCTGTGCGTTATCGCTGCTCATGTAATTTGAGCCGATGGTGACACAGCCGTTGCCGCGCGGGTCGTGCAGGCGTACAAGCCTGCTGAGCAGGGAAGTGACCTCCTGACCGCGTTCGGAAACGTGGGTGTCGTATATCTCATTGCCGATGCTCCAGCCGATAAGGCTCGGGTGGCAGCGGTCGCGGCGCACCCATGATGCAACGTCGCGTTCTATCCATTCGGGGAAGAAGCGGGCGTAGTCGTAGTCGGTCTTTTTCAGCTCCCACATATCAAAGCCTTCGCTGAGTATGAGGAATCCCATCTCGTCCGCAAGCTCCATGAGTTCGACTGCGGGGGGATTATGGCTGGTGCGTATGGCGTTCACGCCCATGCCGCGCAGTATCTCAAGCTGTCGTCTTAAAGCCGAGCGGTTGACGGCAGCTCCCAGAGCGCCGAGGTCGTGATGCTCGCAGCAGCCGTGCAGCTTTACCCGCTTGCCGTTGAGCAAAAAGCCGTGGTCGGTGGTGAACTCCGCGCTGCGGAATCCGAACGTCACGCTCTCGCGGTCTATCGGCACGCCGTCCTTGCAGAGGATCACGGTGCAGGTATAAAGCTGAGGATCGTCGATGTCCCACAGGGCAGGGGAGTTTATCTTTACAGTCTGAGTGGTTACGGAATAAGCGAACCCGCTGCGGGTCACAGCGTCGGGAAGAGCGCTCCTGTCGGCGGCGCAGCAAAGGCTCTCGGCATATGCTGCGGGTACCTGCCCGCCGCGCTTGCAGATCTCGGTCTTCAGCGAGAGCCCTTCAACGCTCTCGCCCTCGGGACGTTCCGTCTCGGCAGTGATATACACAGTGCCGTCGGTGCCCGCCGTGATGTAAATGCCGTCGGGGAGGATATGCGTGTCGGGGTAACGGCAGAGCCATACATTGCGGAATATGCCCGCGCCCGAATACCAGCGGGAATTGGGGCTTCGGTGATCGACGCGCACGGCGATAAGGTTCTCGCCGCTGTGCAGCAGGTCGCTTATATCAAAGCCGAAGGTGGTGTAGCCGTATTTCCATTCGCCCGCAAGACTGCCGTTGACGTATACGCGGCAATCCATATACACGCCCTCAAAGCGGAGCATTGTACGCATACCGTCGTCGGGCAGGGTAACTGTGCGGCGGTACCAGCCCGTTGAAGTCTCGTAAAGGTCGGTGGTGTCCCATATCAGCCAGTCGTGAGGAAGTGCCGTCCTCCGCCAGCCCGAAGCATTTTCATATTCTGTTCCAAGTGGATTTTTTGAAAATTCCCACTTATCGCAAAACAGTGTTTTTATCATGACCGTCGCCCCTTT
The DNA here is from genome assembly GCA_024697545.1 of Ruminococcus sp. GTDB lineage: Bacteria > Bacillota > Clostridia > Oscillospirales > Ruminococcaceae > YE71. The sequence goes on along the minus strand of JAILFN010000093.1, from coordinate 4,141 downwards.
ATACAAATATATTACAGTCTCATTATACCATGCGGCAGGTAGCAAGTCAATAATACATTTTTGGATTCTATAAGGATAAACTCCTAAAAAAGAGAAGATATACCGCTGTCAGGACCATTTCAGCCCGCTATACGCCGCCTGACTGCCGCCGGGTGTTTATACATTGCAAAATGCTACAATATTAACATGGCTTAGCGGCGGTGCGATCCCGTTTCGCAGTTATCTGCGTCGGTACATGGAGGAGGCTCTCTGCCGCCTGCCGCAAAGGCGGCAGACAGGGTGGAGCGGGAATTAAATGATCGGTCGTCAAATCCTCAAAAGGTTCTCGCGGTGGGGCGTTCTTTATGTGCATAATGCTCATTTCACCGCGGCGTGACGCCGTTTTGCTTGACAATAAAATATCATTGTGATATCATGATATTTGATGTGTTATAAAGCTATAAGTATTAGACAAATAAAGACATGATATGGAGGGAGACAATGCTTGAACTAAAAGGCATAAAAAAGCAGTACCCCGCAGGAGATGACGTAGTTCATGCGCTCAGAGGTGTGGATCTGAATTTCAGACACTCCGAGTTTGTGGCTATACTCGGTCCTTCGGGCTGCGGCAAGACCACCATGCTAAATATCATCGGCGGTCTCGATCAGTACACTGAGGGCGACCTTATCATCAACGGCAAGTCCACAAAGGACTTCAAGGACCGCGACTGGGATGCTTACCGCAACCATTCGATCGGCTTTGTGTTCCAGAGCTACAACCTTATCCCGCACCAGACGGTGCTCCAGAACGTTGAGCTGGCGCTGACCCTTTCGGGCGTATCAAAGTCGGAAAGGCGTGAGCGTGCCATAAAGGCACTTGAAGAGGTCGGGCTGGGCAATCAGCTGAAAAAGCGCCCCGGTGAGATGTCGGGCGGTCAGATGCAGCGCGTGGCTATCGCCCGTGCGCTGGTAAACGACCCTGATATAATCCTTGCCGACGAGCCGACAGGCGCTCTTGACACCGAGACCAGCGTTCAGGTCATGGAGATACTTAAAAAGATCTCGAAGGATAAGCTTATCATAATGGTAACGCACAACCCCGAGCTTGCAGACAAGTATGCTTCAAGGATAATCCGCGTGCTCGACGGTCAGATCACGGGTGACAGTATGCCGCTTTCGGACGAGGAAGTGGCTTCGGAAAAGTCGCACGATGAGCAGCAGCGTGCTTCCGAGGGCAAGCTAAAAAAGCCTTCGATGTCCTTCGGCACGGCATTCTCGCTCTCGCTGAAAAACCTTATGACCAAAAAGGGACGCACGATACTTACCTCATTCGCGGGAAGCATCGGCATCATCGGCATTTCGGCGATACTCGCGCTTTCCCAAGGCGTTACCAAATATATAAACGATGTTCAGGAGGAATCGCTCTCGGCGTACCCGCTGACCATAGAATCGAACGTGATGGACTTTTCCTCGCTGTTTGAGACGATGACGGGCAAGTCGGAAAAGAGCAAGGATCACGATCTTGATGCGGTCTATACAAAACCCATCTTCAGCGATCTTGTCAATGCGCTGAGTACCTCTAACCAGACGACCAACGATCTTGCTTCCTTCAAGAAGCACATCGAAAAGGAACGCGCCGACAAGGACAGCGAGCTGCACGAAGCTATAAGCGCCGTGAAGTATTCCTACGACCTCGATATCGGTATCTACACCAAAAACGAAGATAATAAGATAATCCATTCCGACCCCAACACCATGATGCAGGACATAATGGCTGAGTCGATGGGCTATGACATGAGTGCCATGATGGAACAGCGCGACAGCTATATGTCGGGAATGTCAAGTATGTTCCAGACAAGGGTAGAGCTGGCGACAGAGATGCTCCCCACGCGAGAGGGCGGCGGCATAAATGATATCGTGAAGGATCAGTATGACCTTGTATACGGCGACTGGCCTTCGGAGTACAACGAAGTGCTTCTCGTGCTGGACAGCAACAACGAGCTGGACGATCTTTCGCTTTACGCTCTCGGACTAAAGAGCCACGACGAGATGAGCGAAATGATGCAGGCTGCGCTGGATCAGAAGGAGGTCGAGTACAGCGAAAAGTCGTGGACGTATGAGGAGATCTGCGACAAGGAGTTCAAGCTGGTGCTCAATTCCGACTGCTTCTCAAAGGACGAAAGCGGAAACTACACCGACATGAGAAACAGCGAAACGGGACTTAAATATCTTTACGACAACGGCGTTGATATAAAGATCTCAGGCGTTATCCGCCCCAATGAGGACACGAAGTCGCCGATGATCCAGACAGCCATCGCTTATACCGACGCGCTGACGGAATATGTCATAGATAACAGCGAGGGTGCTGAATCTATCAAGGCACAGCTCGATTCCCCCGATACCGATATATTCAGCGGTCTGCCGTTTGAGGACGAGACTGTCGATTACACCGATGCACAGAAGGCTGAGGCGTTCAAGGAGTATGCCGAGGGTCTTGAAGAGAGCAAGAAGAGCGAGCTTTATGTCTCGATGATGAGCATACCCACCGATGAAGAGGTGGCAATGGCTATCGAGCAGATCAAGGGCATGAGCGAGGAAGAAATGATCGCCGCATTCATGCAGATGATGGGCGGTCAGATCGAGATGGACGAGGAGACCATCAAGCAGTACCTGGGCTCCATGAGCGAGACCGAGTTTGACGAGATGCTCGAAACAGGTATGCGCGAGCAGGTCGCTGCACAGAAGACAGAGCAGCTGAACGCAGCTCTCGCCGAGATGACCACCGCGCAGATCTCAGAAATGCTCAAACAGGCGCTCGATGCTGCCGATGAGACTGCACTCGCGGGTTACTTCAACGACGTGATGCCGCACGAGGTATCCGATTCCGATTACGCCGCTAACCTGAAGAAGCTGGGCTATGTCGATAAGGAACACCCCGCGACCATATCCCTCTACGCCGCGACCTTTGAGAACAAGGACGCCATTACCGAAGCGATAGACGATTACAACAAGGACGTTGAGGAAGAGAAGAAGATAACCTATACCGACTACATCGGCTTAATGCTCTCCTCCGTAACCACGATAATCAACGCGATAAGCTATGTTCTGATAGCGTTCGTATCCATCTCGCTGATCGTGTCCTCGATAATGATAGGCGTTATCACGCTGATATCCGTTCAGGAGCGCACAAAGGAGATCGGTATACTCCGTGCGATCGGTGCTTCAAAGAAGGATGTATCGAGTATGTTCAACGCCGAAACGATGATAATCGGCTTCACATCGGGTCTGATCGGTGTTGCGGTCACGATGCTTATATGTATACCCGCGAACATCATTATACACAAGGTCACAGACATACAGAGCCTCAACGCATTCCTGCCCATTCCCGCGGCGGTCGTGCTGATAGCGATAAGCATACTGCTGACGCTCATCTCGGGACTGATCCCGTCGCGCAGCGCCGCAAAGAAGGATCCTGTTGTCGCACTGAGATCCGAGTGATAAATAACCTCAAAGCTGCTGCACTACGGTGCGGCAGTTTTTTTATTTACCGTCACGCCTGCCTTTGGCAGCCTCAGGAACGCAAAAAAATCCCCTGTGAATATCACAGGGGATCGTGAGGCGCCATCCAGATTTGAACTGGAGATCACGGAGTTGCAGTCCATTGCCTTACCACTTGGCTATAGCGCCGAAATATAAGCTCTCTGTTTTCATCTGAGAAAACAAAAAGCGGATTACGAGGCTCGAACTCGCTACCTCCACCTTGGCAAGGTGGCGCTCTACCAGATGAGCTAAATCCGCATAAGTGTGGCCGAATCTCTTCGACCTTGATGCCTCCGGACGGAATCGAACCATCGACACGGGGATTTTCAGTCCCCTGCTCTACCTACTGAGCTACAGAGGCATACCCCGCTGTCCGCAGGAATAATATAATGGCGACCGGAATGGGGCTCGAACCCACGACCTCCAGCGTGACAGGCTGGCGTTCTAACCAACTGAACTACCCGGCCATATTTAAGCGGAGACCGTTAAGACCGCGATCTCCGCGATGGTGGAAACTATAGGGCTCGAACCTATGACCCTCTGCTTGTAAGGCAGATGCTCTCCCAGCTGAGCTAAACCCCCACGCTTTTCTTCTGTTCATCAGGTCTCTCGCCCGACGACT
>JAILFN010000072.1 GCA_024697545.1 Ruminococcus sp. | reverse complement strand
ATAATAGAGCTGTATTACAGCAAAAGAATACCCCGGGAGGCAAAACAATGGATAAGATAACAGTTGGCATGACAATAAAGCTCGTGGGGGATATAGGCGAAAATATCCCCGTCGGCTCGACAGCTACTATCGTGTATATAGACGACTTCGACCAGATCTTCATAGACTGGTCGGAAGGAGGTCAGGCGAAGATCTCCGAAGAACAGTTTTTGAAGAATTTTGAAATCGCCGCATAATCGTCATCACCAAGAGGACTGCCGCGTTGCAGCCCTCTGTTTTATCAGCCGCGATTTTCAATTGCCGGCTTTCATTTCTGCCAATCTGCGTTTAATTACCGCAAAGCGTTTTGGGCGGTTTATTTCATCTACCACCTGCATCGCCCTGTCATAGCAGTTCTTGTCGAAGATAAATCCGAGAAACTCCCTGCCGTACTTATTGGCTGCCACTGCTGTCATACCGCTTCCCATGAAAGGATCGAGTATCTTATCTCCTACGCCGCTGTAATAAAGCACCGCCATTTCAGCTATCTCCATAGGCAGGAGCATTGTATGTGTGGTCGTGGTATATTCCTTGTAGTCTGTCGTTACAGGAGCGGCGTGAATAAATCCCCTGCGGTATGCCATCTCCAGTTCTTCCGGTATTATATTGTTCTCGGTCATATAATCATTGACCATAATACTGACCTTTGAGTACACCTTACCGGTATCACGCTTTTCAAGTGCCTTACACTTGGGATCCATACACTGCCAGCGTCTGATGCCTATACCGCCATAGCCTGCCTGAACGAGTTTATCACCTCCGCAGATGGGGCAGGGCTCGGGCTTAGTATCGAGAATGTGCTTTGCAAAGACCATAACGTGCTCGAAGCAGTTGAAAGTATTAAATCTGAACGGATAGTAAGGACCCTTCTTTCTGCTTACACCGCTCGGTTCTCCCTTGTCCCATATATACTCATTCACATAAGTGAAGCCTATATCCTCCATTACCCTGATGAAGTAGGCAGCAAGCGGCAGCGTTCTGACTTTCCATTTCCCCACCCCCAGCTTGCCCTTGACATCCCCGACAGTGATGATACAGTAATGATGGTTCTTCATCACTCTGAACACTTCAATGAACACCTTCCTCATCTCTTCGAGGTATGTATTCGGTGCTTTGGCTTCTTTTGAGGTGTTGGTAGCTGTTGCGAATTCGGTTGGTTATCCATTTTGCAATACTGGTTTCTGAACTGTTTCAGCAAATTGACTGCCATATCCCTTTTGGACTTCGGCACATACAATTCGTACTTGTCCTCGTTGTAGAAGATGAGTTCACATGGGATATTTCGGCTTTGTAAGAATTTCTCATACTGTTCCAGCACCGACCTTTTGTCATGTATCGTAAAAGCGTCCGCGACTTTACAGCCGATATTGGCTTCAATGTAGCCGATTGTCTCTTGCCTGATTTCAAAACGTAGGTCAGACATTTGCCGTTCCAATTCTTTAATCTCGACTTCAAGATTGTGCCGCCTGATTCTTCTGTTCTTATTTCCCTTGTCGGTCTTGAAGCCCTTGCGCTCAACAGCACAGACCTCAACACCCAAATGGATTTGCGGCAGCTTGTCAATGCTCTGCTCCTTGTAACTCCGATGATCGACACGAGCACCCGAGACGAAATACAGCTTATGATTGCACCAATCCGCCCAGCGCTCGCGCCACTCCATCAACAGCTTTTTGTCATTCCACGAACGTTCTTTTTTCGTGAATCCTGACTTGTTCACTTTTCGTGTCGTCAGCAGAATGTGAACATGAGGGTTGCCATCGTTCTTGTCATGGATAGCGAAATCACAGCACATTCCTTTGCTCACGAAACACTGCTCGCAGAACTGTCTGACAAGTTCGATTTGATCTACTCTTGACAGCTCCCTCGGCAAAGCCGCGTTGATGCTACGGGCAGTTTGACTGTTCTTGCGCTTTTCAGCACGCTCGGCAGCATTCCAAAGTCGCGCTCTGTCGCGGTATTCAGGCGGTGCATTCAATGGAAACATTATCTCCTTGTGAACAACTTCATGCTTTTTGCGGTAGTCATGAATCTTCCCGTCACGTTCATTTTTGATCTTCTCACCCGCGATATAAGCGGCACTTGCGACGCATGAACCGACATTCGACCTTGTGACCATTTTGACATTAAAGTGATATATTGCGGTTATCAACTCTCCTTTTTATATGAACTTTCAGACATTAACGTGCGCACGGATATCTGTTGAATATAGTATAGCTAATATATACTTGGATGTCAATAGATTTCCGAAAAGTTCGTATCAAAAAGCAAAAATGTGAACTTTGAAGTTCACATTTT
>JAILFN010000007.1 GCA_024697545.1 Ruminococcus sp. | reverse complement strand
CGCAAGCGTGCTTTTGCCCGCACCATTATGACCTATGACCGCAATGACACCGCCTGACGGCAGCTCCAGTTTCGGGATATTTATTCCGTGCTTGCCGTCCTTGTAGGTAAATACGAAGTTTTCAAGCGTAAGCGTTTCTTTCCGTTTCGGTGCTGTTTCATGAGAATAGCTTATATCTGAAAGAGACAGCGGACGAATGCCCATTCTCTCGGTATCCGCAAAGGTCAACTCTTTTATCTCATCAGAGTGCAGTTCCTTCACGATCTTTCCATTATCGAGTATCAACATTCTGTCCGCAAGCTCACGCAGGAAATACAGCCTGTGCTCGGCAATAATAATTGTTTTGCCCTGCGATTTCCAGTCAGCAAGAATGGCTTTCAGCTTTTCTATCGCACTGCTGTCAAGATTGGAGGACGGCTCGTCAAGTACAATAATATCAGGCGAAAGCACGCTGACACTTGCACAGGCGACGATCTGCTTTTCACCGCCCGAAAGCTCGAATATACTGCGGTCAAGCAGTCGCTCAATGTGCATTTCACGCGCTACGTCATTTTTGCGGGACACAATAGCCTCGGGCGGCATCCCGATATTTTCTGCACCGAATGTGATCTCGCCGTCTGTATCAATTGCAAAAAACTGACTTCTCGGATTCTGGAACACCGTTCCTACCACGCCTGCAAGGTCATACAGCTCTGTTTTGGCAATATCACGACCGTTCACAGTGATGCTGACCGTCAGTTCCCCCTTGTAATAGTGCGGAATCAGACCGTTGATCAGCCGTCCGACTGTCGTTTTTCCGCAACCGGAAGAGCCGCAGAGCAGCACCGTTTCACCGTCACGGATCGTCAGCGACAGATCTTCCAGACTGCCTTCATCAGAACCTTTGTATCTGAAATTGACATTTTTTATCTCGATCATATCATCTCACCTGAAATATTTTGAAATTACAAACAGGATCATACTTGCTGCGAAAACAGCTATCATCAGCCAGTCTGCCGCCTTGAGTTTTAACTGCACCGGACTGGTTCGTCTGACCGGTGCTCCCAAGCCCCTTGTGACCGCTGCTGCCGATAATTCTTCCCCGATATTCAGGCAGGAAAACATGAGCGGAACAAGGCGGTATTCGATCATTTTAGCAATTCTTCCGCCTGCAAAGGAAATGCCCCGCATTTTCATAGCATCGTTTATACTGAGGTATTCCTCTTTTATCGTCGGAAAGAACCGCATCACAACAGCGAGCGATACCGATATGCCGTCGGGAATGTGCATCTTTTGCATTGCCGACATAAATTCGCCGATCTTTGTTGTATGTATCACATACCACGCCGTGATCATCGCAGGCATAAACTGTGCCACGATACCGCAGTAGCCTACAAGCAGAGCCGAAATAACTCCTGTCGATTCCGAAGAAATGTAGAATTTAAGCAATAAAAGCGCAACCCCGTAGCACAGCAAAAAACGAAGGGCAGACACATATCTGCCCTCGTTTGCCAGCAGGAACACGGGTATAAGCGTAACGATGATCCTGACTGCCCATTCCATCGGCGATATCGCATTGACCATTACGATAAATGAAACAGCGAATATCATAAACAGCTTTGTGCGGGGATCAAGATGAATCTTTATCATACGATACCCGCTTTTTCAAAGTGCTTCTTGACAACTGCTTTACCTACAAATGCACCGATCACGCCGAAAATAAAACAAAGTGCCAGCAGAATTGCGATTGTTTTGCCGTTAATTGCACGGAACAGGGCATCGCAGTATTCCGCTGAATAGCCGCCTTCCAGCAAGTTCTTGCGATAGTCCTTTGCAGTCACAATTACCGGGAAGTAGTTTGCGCAGATCCACAGGCAGAAAACGCCGTGACTGAGCGCCGTCATCTTAAAGCTCTTGTAGCCGCCCTTTTTGGCGATCAGATCGGCAATGACTCCGGCTGCAATGATCAGCGGTGCGCCGAGCCAGCCCATACCGGTCATAAACATGATAATAGCAATCAAGATCGACATGATCGTGAGCATACCAAATTTCTCAACTTTTGTATAAAACAGCATCATCGGAATCGAGCCGACAAGCGGTATCAGCACCACATAGGATGCGACAATGTACGGGTGAATAAAGCCCAGCATTCCGCAGGCAAATTCCACGACAAAGATCAGCGCTGTGAAAATGCCGATCGTGATAAAGTCCTTTACTTTCAGCTTGTTATCATTCATGATAAACCTCCTGTAATAACGCGATTAGCGTATGCAAACTGCATTTATTATAACACTTTCTGCTTGGTGTGTCAATACCCTTTTTAGTTTTTCCAGCCCGTGCTTACTGCACGCTTTGTCACCATAGATCTGTAAATGCCGTCCTGCTGCATCAGCTGTTCATGATCTCCGGATTCAGCGATCTGCCCGTCCTTGATTACCATTATGTTGTCAGCTCCCGCAATGGTATTGAGCCTGTGTGCGATAACTAACAGTGTTTTACCCTTGCAAAGCTCGGATATCGCCTGCTGGATATAGCTCTCATTGTCGGCATCCACGCTTGCAGTCGCTTCATCGAGTATGACAATGGGCGAATCTTTCAGTATGCATCTTGCGATAGAAAGGCGCTGTGCCTGACCTCCCGAAAGGCTTGCACCGCCCTCGCCGATCACAGTATCAAAGCCGTCAGGCAGTTCCATAATGAAATCATAGCAACGTGCTTTTTTCGCAGCTTCAATGACTTCCTCACGGCTTGCATCCGGTCTGCCGACGGCGATATTGTTGTAGACTGTATCCTGAAACAGATATACCCTCTGGAACACCATACTGATATTATCCATGAGCGTTGCAAGCGGAATCTTGCGGATATCCGTACCCCTCAGAAGTATCTCGCCGCTTTTTACGTCCCAGAAGCGTGTCAGCAGACTTGCGATTGTCGATTTACCGCCGCCCGACGGTCCGACCAGTGCGGTCATCGTACCCTTGTCAGCTTTGAATGATACGTTTTTGAGTATGTCGTTTTTAT
>JAILFN010000081.1 GCA_024697545.1 Ruminococcus sp. | reverse complement strand
CACGCGGCTGTCAACTGCGGTGTACACGGTGATATCGGAAGCCGCGGTGAAGGAGCCGAGGTCGGAAGTTACCGACTTGGAATCGCAGGCAGTTCTTATTGCCTCAGCGCCGTTGAGCGACGAGGGAACGCTCACTGCCGTGAAGTCGCGGTCGCCAAAGATCTTCGAGCCGGAGCCGAAGCCGGAGTAGATGGACCAGTTGGAGGCGTTCAGGCTGTCGGATACGTTAAGGTTCTTTATAAGGGTGCCGCTGATGGGCTCGGGGGGAGTGTTGTTGAGCTTGATGTTGGGTCTTCCGGGAACGGGAGCCTCGCTGCCGAGGTAGTAGCTTGTGTGAGGAGGCTGGTTGTAGGAAGACTGCTGGCAGCCGTTCTGCATACGGTACTGCATATCGTGCATGAGGGTGGTCATGCGGACATTGGTCTCGGTGTTGGTGCAGAATACGCGGAGCTTGGAATTATCGGTCGTGCGGAGGACCAGCTCCTCACGCCAGTCGCCGAAGAGGTCTGCGGTAAGACAAGGAACAGATTTGGTGCTGTTGTTTGAAGCGCAGCCGTCTGCGGTGAAAATGGTCTGTATCTGGCTTGTCGATGTCATCTTGGTTATGTAGATGTTGTCGAGAAGCTCACGCTCAAGGTCGCCGTCCCAGTAGATGAGGAAGTTCATGGAAGGCTGCTTGCTGCCTATCTGATTTCCCTTTGCATCGTAAACAGCGCCGGCGGGTCTCGAGCCCCACATCTCAGCGGTGCCGTTACCTGCGAGGACGTTATCGGAGCAGCATCTGCCCGTGTCCTTATCGCCGTCATAATGCCAGATTATGCTGCCGTTTTTGCCGTCAACGAGGGATATACCGTAATTACCGTCCTCATGGCAGATGAAGACTTCCTGACCTGCACGGTTAGGATCGAGATCGCCTACATGCATAGCGTCGCCGTGGAGCTGCTTTGTGGACCACAAAAGGCTGCCGTTATCATCAATGCAGCTTGCGCCCATGCAGACTTCCTGCTTGCCGTCGTTATCGAAGTCTGCTACCATTACGTTATGGTTCCCGCAGCCGTAAGCGGGGTTGCTCTTATCGAATCCCGTATCGAACACCCAGCGCTTTGAAAGCTTGCCGTTGCGTACATCTACCGCAGAAAGTGAGAGCCTTGTGTAATAGCCTCTGCCGTAGACCGCGGAGGGGTGAACGCCGTCGAGGTAAGCGATAGCGCCGTTATAGCGCTCACAGCGGTTGCCGTAATTATCGCCCCATGTAGACTTGGCGGTGCTTCCGGTAGCAGTACCTCTCGGTACGGGGAAGTCGATGGTATCGAGAGCCTTGCCCGTAGCTCCCTCAAAGAGGGTCAGATATTCGGGACCCGTGAGTATAGTTCCCGAGCTGTCAACGTAATTCGCATTCGCATCACCGATAGCCTTGCCTGTGCCGTCAACGGTACCGTCGCAGGTCTTTGTGATAAGCTCAGCCTTGCCGTCGCAGTCAAAATCCGCAACGCACATCTGAGTATAATGCTGACCCGCGCGGATATTCCTGCCCATGTCGATACGCCAGAGCTGCTTGCCTTCAAGGGTATAGCAGTCGATATACACCTTGCTGGTGTAGCCTGTCTTTGAGTTATCCTGAGAATCGCTGGGATCCCATTTCAAGAAGATCTCATACTGACCGTCGCCGTTTACATCTCCGACGCAGCAGTCGTTCGGGGAGTAGATGCTTCCGGGGCTGTTAAGCGGGATATCGAAATAGTTGCTGCCCGAAGTGAATTTGCAGCTGTCAGAGGACTTGACCGTGCCGTTTACTATAGTATCGACGCGGTACTGCGAAGCGGAGCTTCCGCTTGCGTCCCAGTAGTTGGTAGGCATTCCCGCCTTGCTGGTGTAGATAAGGTCATTTCCGCGATAGAGCCTGAACTCGGTATCATCGGTATCGTTGGCGTTATAGCGCCAGCTTATGAACATACCGCTTCCCGACTTGATGGCATAAACACCGCGGTCAAGGTATTCCATGATCGCAGTACCGTTTCCGCCCTGACCGTAGGCGGCGCTTGCGGTGATCTGAGCCGTTCCCGCAAAATTACCGACTGCAAGAGCCAGTGAAGCTGCGGCTGCGACTCCACGTTTGAATGGTTTCTTCATTTTTAAACCTCCTGTTATGTTGTTATTTGAATGTCCGTACATCAGTGTAACCTATAAGTAAACACACAGGTTTTTTACGCCCCGCTGTAAATACTTATAGATTTATTGCTCATTGTAAATTATAATAACATATTTTCCACAAATTCATATTGACTGTTTGTATCATTATTGTATTTATTTTGTGTACTTTGTAACTTTTTTTGTATTTACAATTTTTTGATATCCGCGGGACATCTTCCGCCGCCACGACAACTGCGGATGTACGGTGGAGTATGTGAGTTCCAGAGGGCGGCAGAATGTGTGGTCGAAGAAGTGGGCGAGCGAGCCGAAGAAGATCAGCTATGAAAAGCCTACGGTGCTGACGAAAGAGCAGGCAGCGGAGTTGGAGAAAAAAGTCAAGAACGAACAAGTATTGACAAAATTCGCTAAAGGTAGTATACTTGAAGGTGGATATGATGAACGTGATATTCTCCGTGCAATTACCCAACAAGGGTCAAATTTTGTTACAAAGGAGATTGACGATCCTGAGAGCTTGTTTGGCGAGCTTGTAGAGCTTGTTAAGTCAGATGACAACTACTATGACATAAAAGCACACGGTTCTCCCGAAGCAGTAAAGATTTTCGGAAGTCTTGTAGATGCTCAAGGGTTAGCTAGAATAATTGTCATGAGAGGCGATTATAACGGTAAAACTATACGGCTTTTATGCTGTGAAACCGGAAAGTTAAAAGACGGGACTTGCTTTGCAAAGGAACTGTCTGAATTGTTAGGTGTTGATGTTCTTGCACCTACAGAGGATATTAATATCTCAACTTTAGGAAATGTCGAAATAATTTCTGAAGATGGAGTCAAAGGCGAAATGAAGCTATTCAAGAAAGGGGCGAAATGATATATGAAAAGAGTCACAGCACAATGTGATCGTTATGGAAAAGTCATAGTCCCAGAACTTGAACGCTCTGAACTTGGTGAAATCAAATCAGCAGTTATATCATACATGAAGCGCCGTGATTTTGTTTCAGCCGCCTCATCTTCAAGAATCCATGATTTTGTGAGTGACAGTATCAATCAAGACTATTGCCGTGCTTGGTATTCAGACGGCGAATATGAATGGTCTGCACATGATTTTTCCTATGTTGAAAAGTACGATATGAAACTTGATGATGATTTCATCGCAAAGATTATTAATACTACCGCTTGACTTCGGTCAGGCGGTTTTCTTATACCCAAAACCAGAAAGGACTTGATAAAATGGAACTGAAAGACACGATCGAGCTGATGCAGTCGAAAGATTACAAGGAGCGTTTCAAGGCGGAGTATTGGCAGCTTAAATGCAGAATCGAAAAGCTGC
>JAILFN010000043.1 GCA_024697545.1 Ruminococcus sp. | reverse complement strand
ACCCGAAGGCACACTCGGAAAGATGATGCTGAAAGGAATGAATTCAGGTCATGCAAAGCTGGCTGATTGGGGATTTGAGCATCTGCCGAAGCTCTCTCCGAAAATGGCTGCCGATCTTGGCTGCGGTGCAGGCAGAAATGCGGGAGAACTGCTGAGAAAATATCCGCAGGCAAATGTGAGTGCGATGGATTACTCTGCACTTTCAGTTCAAAAAGCAAAGGAATACAATCAGGCAATGATAGACGCAGGCAGGTGCAAGGTCATTCAGGGCGATGTTTCAAAGCTGCCTCTTGAAGCTGACAGCTATGATCTTGTAACAGCCTTTGAAACCATCTATTTCTGGCCGGGACTTGAAAAATGCTTTTCGCAGGTCGCTAAAATTCTGAAAGACGGCGGATACTTTATGATATGCAACGAATCTGACGGAAAAGATCAGACGAGCAAATAGTTTGAATCCATCATCGACGGTATGCGCTGCTATACACCTGCTGAGATAACAGCAGCACTGAAAGCGGCAGGGTTCACAAGCGTGAAATCCGATCATCATACGTCAAAGCCGTGAATCACTGTGATCGCTAAGAAATAATGATTTGTACTCTGATATGATTCAATAAAAACGAGCCTATACAAATTCGTATAAGCTCGTTTTTATTTGCTCATAGATCAATTGTTACAGCTTCCAGCTTGCCGCCTTCTGTCTGTCCGTTACAAATGTACGATAAATACCGTCCTGCTGCATTAGTTCATTGTGCTTGCCCTGCTGCACGATCTTTCCGCCGTCAATGACAATGATCTGATCTGCGTGCTCGACCGTTTTCAGGCGGTGTGCGATCATGATGATCGTCTTTTCTTTGGTCAGTTCCTCGATTGCCTTTGTCAGCTCCGCTTCATTTTCGGGATCAACATTGGCAGTCGCTTCATCAAGTATGATGATCGGGCTGTCTTTCATAATGGCTCTTGCAATGGAAATACGCTGCTTTTCACCGCCGGAGAGACTTGCACCGCCCTCACCGATCACGGTTTCATAGCCGTCGGGCAGGCTCATGATAAAGTCATGGCAGCGTGCCTTTTTCGCAGCTTCGATGACCTTTTCCATTGGTGCATTCGGCTCGCCGAAGCGGATATTATTCGCAATGGTGTCCTCAAAGAGGTACACCCGCTGGAATACAAAGCTGAAATTCCGCATCAGACTGTCAAAGCTGTATTCCTTTACGTTTTTCCCTCCGAGCAGTACCTCGCCGCTTTTTACATCCCAGAAACGAGCCATAAGACTGGTCAATGTGGTCTTTCCGCCGCCTGATGGGCCAACGATCGCAGTTGTGGTGTGTTCGGGGATTTTCAGGTCAACGCCGTCAATGATCGTTCTGTTTTCATACGCAAATGTGATATGTTTCAACCCAATATCGTGGCTTGCAGGGGTGATGTTTTCACCTTCAATATCCATTTCCGGGATCGAAAGGATCTCATTTGCCTGATCTACACAAATTGATACGCTGCGGATCAGCGCCGAGAATCCCGCCATGACATCAAGGCTCTCATAGATCATAAACGAACTGATCGTCATCATGATACAATAAAGCAGCGACATACTGCCGTTTATGTAGAAATATACAGATGCCGCACACATCAGAACACCTGTCAGTTTTGTGACGATCTCCTGCAAGGTGATATACGGGATAACAGCATATTCAAGGTGCGTGTCACCGTTCTGCTTTGCTTTGATCGCGGCTTCCAGCTTCTTTGCACGGCTGCTGACAAGATTGTAGTTCTTGACCTCTGCAATGCCCTGCACAAACTCAATGACCGCAGCAACAAGCTCTCTGTTTGCTTTCTGCTGTGCAGGTGCGCCCTTGCGGGTGGCTTTCTGCATCGCCCTGTTGATGAGCGCATAAATCGCTACACCGGCAGTCAGAAGCAGTCCGATGCGCCAGTCAAATACAAAGACAAATGCCGTAATCACGATCGTTGTCAGAATACCCTGTGTTGTCAGCATGACCACTCTGGTTGCAACGTCCGAAAGCGCTTCCATTGTGTTCGTTGTCACGCTTGTTATATGTCCGAGGCTGTTGTCGTTGAAATAGCCCATCGGCAGATAGCGCAGATGCTCGGCAATCTCAATACGCTTGTTCGCACAGGAATGATAGCCTGCTTCAGTCTGGAGCATCGTGGTTTTCAGGTTGATGAAAAGCTGTCCGAGTACCGATGCAGCGAGAATTGCAACGGTCAACCATATATTCTTGCCTGACATATTATCATCAAGAATACCCATTACAATAACGCCGATCGCCGAGATACGCAGTGCCGCAAAGATCGCCTTGACCGTACCGAGCCCGATCGCCAGATACAGCTTTTTCCGGTCTTCTGCATTGCAGAAATCAAAGAATCGTTTTAGTGTTGCAAACATTATACTCACTCCTTTACTGCCATGTGCGTTTCCCACATCTGCCGGTACAGCGGCGAATCTGTGAGCAATTGCTCCTGTGTGCCTGCTGCTTCAACATTACCGTTATTGATCAGAATGATCTGATCGGCAGAGGCAATCGTGGACAGCCTGTGTGCGATCACAAGCAGCGTTTTGCCCTGTACCAGCTTTGCAACCGAGGACTGCACCAGTGCTTCATTTTCGGGATCGGTGTATGCAGTTGCTTCATCGAGAATGATGACCGGTGCATTTTTCAGCATAGCACGGGCTATGGAAATCCGCTGCCGTTCACCCCCGGAAAGATGTCCGCCTGCACCGCCGACAACAGTCTGATAGCCGTGCTCCAGCTGTATGATGAAATCGTGGCAGCCGCAGGCTTTCGCTGCATTCATGACATCTTCATCGGTCGCATTCGGGTCGCCCATACGGATATTATCCATGATCGTTTCATCAAAGAGATAGTTATCCTGCGAAACATAGGCGATATTCCTGTTATACTGCTCCAGTGGGATATTGCGTATATCCACGCCGCCAAAGGAAATACTGCCGCTGTCCACGTCCCAGAACGATGCGATCAGCTTTGCAATCGTCGATTTTCCCGAACCGGACGGTCCGACCAGCGCATTGACCGTTCCCTGTTTGATATTCAGGCTGATTCCGTGGAGTATTTCCTCGTCCTTATAGCCGAAATGCACATCATGCAGCACAATGACTGTACCGTTCGGCTTTTCCGTCATTGTTTCGGGACGTTTCAGCTCGTCACGCTCCAGAATTTCCGTTGCTTCACCGATGATCGTGCCCATTTTGCCGATACCGTCCCAGTAAGAAGCGATCGTCATAAACGGCGATACAAGACCCAGTGAGAGAATGATCAGCATCAGCAGATCGGCCCCGGAAACCGTGCCTTTAATGTAGAAAAGCGCCCCGAACGGCAGCAGTCCGAGCAGAAAATACGGCATGATCAGCAGGGAAAGATTCTGCCAGAGATTGCACCGGCGCATCCAGTCGATGAAGCAATCCGCGCCCTCTTTTGCAGCGATGACGAATTTCTCATACGAGGTTTTCGCCTTACCGAACGCCTTGATGACTTCTATGCCGTTGATGTATTCGACGGCGGTATCGTTCAGGCGCTTTGTTTTGACCACGCAATTTTCATAGCTTTCCTTGCTGCCGACCATCATCAGCATGAAAAATCCGACGCCCACAGGCACGCAGGTAAAGGAGATCAGCGTCAGTTTCCAGTTGATCGTCATCATGTAAATGATAAGCGCGACCGGTACAAACGCAGAGGAAAGCACTTCCGGAATAATGTGCGCCAGCGTTGTTTCGATGGAATCGACACGTTCACAGATAATGTTTTTGTAAGTACCGCTGGACTGCGACAGGATCGAGCCGAGCGGCAGCTTTGACAGCTTTTCGGTGAGCTGTCTGCGGATATTCGCAAGCACCTCAAAGGTCGCCGCATGAGAAAGTGTCGTCGAAATTGCATGGCAGATACGGCACAGCAGCCAGAATATTGCCATTTTGATGATGCTTGCAGTCAGCGGTGACATATCCTTTTCAAGCGTGCCCGCGTGCATTTCAAGTAGTTTCCGGACGATGTCCGCCATATACAGATACGGCATCAGTCCGAACACGACCTTACACATTGCCAGCAGTACGCTGAAAATGTAATTGGGTTTCTTCTGCCCTGCGAATTCAATGACCCAACTTATCGCAGAGCGTTTCTTTGTTTGTTCCATTTTAATTCCTCCTTATAGTTAGATTTAGCTAACTCGATAGCAAAAAATATCGGCATCAGATGCCGAGTATTTTTTTCCAGCCCGCAGAAAAGAAAGCATCCAGCGTCTGGGCATAATGAATGGCTTCTTCGCGGCTGAAATCATGGATGACTGCCTCGAACAGTGCGGACACATTCGCCGTCACCAGCATATGAAATTCCTGCTGTGAAAGCGTGTTGACGGTCATGTTGTACTGCTTCATGCGCTCGAAATAGTCAAGCGTGGAGCGTTCCTCCAGCATTGCCATATCGTGAACAAAGCTCTCAAATCTGGTTCCCTGCGAACGGCAGATCAGCAGCTTGAAGGCTTCAAAATGGTCATAAACAAAGCACATCAGCCACTTTGTTTCGCTTTCGCTTTCATTCCAGAGCTGCTGGACATCCCCGCATTTCATCACCTCATAGCTCTGTTCAACTAACGCCTGATACTTAGCCATTAACTCGTCGATCGTCGGTTGCACAAGTGCTGCAAACATTTCCTCTTTGCTCGGAAAATGGCGGTACAGTGCGCCGACGGTCAGCCCGACCTCAGAAGCGATCCTGCGCATAGATGCATTCTCAAAGCCGTATTCCATGAATTCTTTGACCGCTGCTTGGATAATCTTTTCGTGCGCTTGTGTTTTATCTCTCGGCATATGCAGACCTCCCTTCATCGTTAATGAACACTGTTCACATATATAGAATATCACAATTCAGGCGGCTTGTCAAGATGTGTAAACAATGTTTACTAACATATCACAAAATCGTTATGAATCGGATCAAGGATATCGGCATTTATCACAAATAGCACCGCCTTCCGAGTTGATCTCTGAAAGCGGTGCTTTTGTATATGACCGTTTTAGTACTTTTATTGGTATGTACTGCTACGGGGTTCGTGTTACTATTTGGAACGGGGATAGTGATGTTGAATGTAGCATGACCGAGCCACTCTTGAATCGCCTTCATCGGAATGTCATTTGCAACCAAAAGGCTGGCACAGCTGTGACGCAGTTTTTTCCTATCGTGCTTTTTGATGACTTCGTGGAAGTCGTGCGTTACCATGTTGGGGCTGATGAGTTTACCAAATGGGTCAACACACACAAAGCCATCGTACTCCGTGCTGTACTCCTTGCCGCCAAGTTTCTTGTAGTGCTTGTCCATCTTCCTCTTTTCAAGAAGCATATCCTCGATGTGAGGGATAATCTGGAATAATCAAAATGTCAGATACCAGCCCAATTTGTATCGTGCGTATGCGGTCAAAGCGGCTATCAGTACAAACAATAATATAAGTCCCTCTATTCTGAAGTCCTGACTTTTTACCCCATAGACATTTTTTCGTATTGGTCGGGCGATAAAAATAAGAAAAACAGCTGCCCAAAGTATATACAGCCCCAATCCGATAAAAAACATAGCAACATTATGACCTGCAAAGTGGAGTTCTATAAGTTCGGGTGCGAAAATAATCACAAGAGGTAAACCGCAACTAAAGAAGATGCTCGTTGTATTATCCCTTATTTTTGTTCATTCGTGTAAGAATCCGTTGAATAATCATATTTATCAGCCATAATATTTATCCCCTTTATTTATGATGTTCTTGATATTCCTTCAAAGCTGTCAGCAACAGCTTATTTACGCTCATGCCCTGCGATTGGGCATATTCCTTGATCTTCTCACGCTCACCCTTTGACACGTTCACACGAATATAGTCGTAATGGTTCTTGAGGTATTCCGTATTTGAGGGTGCTTTCTTCCTCGGCGGAGTGCAGTTTCTGCAATACTTCTGTGAGCCCGAGGTCACGGTGAAAGTCTTACCGCAGAGCGGACAAATCTGTTCGCTGCCGATCTTCACAGCCGTACCCGATTCTTTCTTCTCTTTGTACGCCCTGTTACGCTGGACTTGCACCTTGTCACGGCAGTATTTGCAGTATTTCGCACGGTTCGATGCCGTCTGGAAATCCATACCGCATAGCTCGCATTTTCGTGTAAACATCATATCACCTCCGGATCGTTAATATATCTATTCTATCAGATATTGGGTGTAAAGTCAAGTATAACCGATAATTTGTCAAAATCCGACTGGGAAAAATCAAAAATTGGGTACTGACTGCCGCTCCCGAAATGCAGACCATAGGCGAAAACAGGCTTTGCAAGTTTGAGCGATACGAAGTATTGCGATAGCCTGCGACCGTCCGAAACGCAAAGGCAAGGGCGATGACGGCACGACTTTCCCCGAGGCATCGTATAAGCACCACCTACTCGATCAGTGGCTTGACGATAACTACGGTTCAGACGAGTATGATTGGTCGGAGATAGGCGAACTGAGATACGAGTACAAGCGTTACTATCAGCAAGTTATCGAAGATTGGGACTTCAATGATGATGACAGCGGCAATTGGACGATAGACACTCCCGAACACAGCTATTAGTTCACATATTGGCAGAACCAGTGGATCATGACCTATATCATATCTATGCTTCTCGGCAGGCTCACAGCTGCAGTATCTCCGCTTTTCAGTCCGCTTTGCATGAGAGCTTCCGCAAATGCACAGGCACGGTCATATGTCATTTTGTATGTATATCTCTCGCCGCCGCATATAAGAGCTGTCTTATCGGAATGTGTCTTTACATTTTCAAAAAAGCTCTCGTGAAGTGTTTTCTCTGCTTTCGGCCTGTCTGTGAGATTTTCTTCTCTCTGCCATTATCTTTTCATGCTTTCCATCGGTCTCCTTCATAAAAGCTAACCTTTGCTAACCCTACTATGCAAAAGACCCGGGTACACGGGTCTTTTACAGTATTTATCGTATCTTCCACTCGCCTGCTTTTTCACGGTTGGTAATGAATCTTCTGTACAGGCCGTCAACGGCGATGAGCCGTTCATGAGTACCCTCCTGAACTATCCTGCCGTTTTCTATTGCAACTATCTTGTCTGCATTTCTCACAGTCTTCATTCGGTGGGCTATCATTATGACAGTCTTGTTTTCGGTGAGCCTGTCTATAGCTTCGATGATCGACTTTTCGTTTTCCGCATCAAGAGCGCTCGTGGCTTCATCCATGATTACTATGGGCGCGTCCTTGAGTATGGCTCTTGCTATGGATATGCGCTGTTTCTCGCCGCCCGAAAGACTTCCGCCGCCCTCGGAAACCACTGTTTTATAGCCGTCGGGCAGCTTAGATATGAACTCATGACAGCTTGCCGCCTTAGCCGCAGCTATGACTTCTTCATCGGTGGCGTCGGGCTTTCCGAGGCGGATATTGTTCTCTATGGTATCCTCAAACAGATACACCTTCTGGAACACCATGCTGATCTATGCCATAAGCTCGGTATCGTCGATATTCCTTATGTCTGTGCCGCCGATAGTTATGCTGCCCGAATCAACGTCCCAGAATCTTGCGATGAGCTGACAAAGTGTTGTCTTACCCGAACCTGACGGGCCTATGACGGCAGTAGTAGTTTGCGGCTTTATATCAAGGTCGATGCCGTGCAGCACCTCATTGTCATTATACGAAAAGCTCACATTCTTAAATACGATCTCCTGATCCGACATTCTGCCTGCTGGCTGACGGACTTCGAGCTGTTTTGTGTTTTCCACTTCGTTGACCTCATCAATAGCGCTTTCCAGCAGACCTATCATGGAAAGGTTTATTCCTGCCTGATTGAGAGAGGCAAATACAAAGAAGCTTATAACAAGTATGACTATCGCTTTATCCATAGCGATGCTGCCGTTTTTCATATACAGCAGAAGGTCGGCTAGTATTATCAGCACCTCAAATACCGATATGCATATATTGCCTGCAAACTGCGAAGGCATGGTGATATCGGTCAGACGGCTGTTTGCCCTGCTTGAGCCGATGATCGCTTCATTTACCGACTTGTCGCCGTCCTTATAGCTGAACGCCTTTGTCACCTTTATTCCCTGTATGAATGTTATAGCAGAGCCTATCAGCTTGTTCATGGCTTCATACTGTGCGGGAGAATGCTTCTTTGAAACGCTCATCTGCCAGTTTATCACACCGAAATATGCAGCCATGCCCGCAAAGGTGATGACCGCTATGCGGATATCGTAGAATATGAGCATTACAAGCGTCACGGCAGTTGAGAGAAATCCGCCGATTATGCCCGATATGGCATATGCCGCAGAAAGCTCGACCGACGCAGTGTGGAAGTAAGCGTTGCCTGTATCTTTTCGGACTTATTGCTGCTGAATATGCCCAGCGGCACTCTTTTAAGCATATTTCCTATGCCTATGCGCTTATCCTCCACCATTTTGAAATCAGTGGTGAGCATTGCCACCTGCTCGCTGTATGAAGCCGCAAACGAGCCTGCCATACATATCAGTGTCAGCACGATCAGCTTTATGAGCGTCGCCTTTACGGGTGCGTCATTCATAAGTGCGTCCATAAGTATTATTATGCCGCATATCTGTGTTATCCCGAAAAAGTTCTTCAGCATGGTGAATATCAGCGACTTCAGAAATGTTCTCTTGTTATCGCCGCAGAAAGCGAATATCTTCTTCATTGAACCTATCAGCCTCCTCACTGCCCGAGGTCTGCCACATCCGACGGTATTCGGCGCAATCCTCAAGCAATTCTTCATGTGTGCCCTGTGCGATCAGCCTTCCGCTGTCAACAACGGCGATATTATCCGCATGGACTATGGTATTGAGTCTGTGGGCAACTATTATCAGGGTCCTGCCCTTAGCTGATACGGACAGCGCCTGCTGTATCGCCGCTTCATTTTCGGGGTCAGAGCTTGAAGTCGCTTCGTCCATTATCATAACAGCTTTGCAACACGGTCTATCGCAGCCGTATCCAGATTGGCTGTCGGTTCATCGAGCAGGATTATATCGGTGTCCATAGCCACTGCGGAAAGTATCGCTATCAGCTGTCTTTCTCCGCTGGAAAGCCTGAAAACAGGGCGGTCACGCAGCTTTTCAAGTCCGTACCTTTTAAATGCCTCATCGGTCCTTCTGACTATCTCCTCATGAGACAGTCCCGAGTTTTCTACCCCGAAAGCTACCTCGGTGGTACTGTTTACCGTAAAGAACTGACTTCTCGGATCCTGAAATACAGATGATACCTTTCGGCTCACTTCGCCCACCGACATCTCGGAAATATCCTCGCCGCCGATACACACCGCACCCGTTAATTCTCCTTCATAGAATTCGGGGACGAGATGGTCAATGCATCTCAGCAGTGTGGATTTTCCGCATCCGCTTTCTCTGCAGAAGCACACACATCTGCCTTCGGCTATATTGCCTTTCATACCAGACAGAACGTTTCGGGAGCCGTTTTCATACTTGAAATCTACACTCAATTCGATCAGATTATCATTCACAAATATCGACCTCTAACAAGTTAGCGAATGCTAACCGATGCCTTTAAAAAAATGGAAAGACTTTTTTCCAACTTTGACATTATATCATTGTATGATAACGTTGTCAATAGACGGAATAATAAAATACCGTCTGTGTCACAACATTTTGTTTTGTCAAACAAGAAAATTCCCCACAGCCTTTTGAGGCGGAGGTATTTTGTTATGTATAGACCTCCTGTGATAATAATTCTTGTAGAAAAGAAAAAGCACACCTCACCGACCGTCAGGTGACAGTCGTTTGAGAAGTGCTTTCACACATATTCAGTTTTCATTTGGACACAAAAAAAGCGGACAGCACTTCATTATTATGAAACACTGTCCGCTATTACAAATCACTATTAAATTGTTGTCAACAGGCTTTCTACCGGCTTTTTTAGTTCTTCTACCAGTTTTCTACCGTTCTTGACGGCGGTTTGCTTCTACCGAATTTCTACCAAGAATTTCAAAAACAGCGATTTTTATGTTTTTCGGAGTTTCAGGGCTTTTCTTCGTTTCTAACGTAAAAAGCCTTGATTCTTCGGGCTTTAAATGCTCTTTAATGCTTGCCAATGACCACTATTGCCGAATAGAGGCAACAATATCATTTTTTTCGGTTTACTGAAGCACGTTAAAGTCTACTTCTTCTCCCGCTTCATCGTCGTCATCCTCGAGGAGATACTCGTCACTTTCTTCTTCAGCGGCTGCCATCTGCTCGGCAGTAGGAAGCTTGATACTGTCTGCTATCTCTTCATAAGCGCTTGATACCTTATTGAAGGATTCATCGGTGTCGAAGGAAGTCAGTATAGCAGCGTGAGAATTATCACCGTCTGTGATGATATATTTTATTCGTATGAACTCTTCCTCGCCCGACTCAGAGAATGAATCTGAGCTTACGCGGAGTATGTAATACTTAGCATCAACTGTGCCCAGCTTTGTATCACCCTTTTCGGTGATCTCATAGGAGAGATAGTAACCCTCGGAAACGCCGTCTTCGTAGTAATCCTTGATGACCTTCTCGCTGTTGTAGCAGCCCTTATCGTCGGGTTCGAGCACATAATTTGTGGGAACTATGCTGAAGTACTCGTCAAGGTTGTCCTCCTCGCCCTGCATAAACAGCGTGGGAGATCCGTAGGAATCATCAGCGTACCAGTTTTCGGGAATGTCAAATGACAGTCCGTTTGAATCATAGTGATCGTAGATATAGTTTTCGGTAGGATCCTCTTCGCCGTTCTCGTACATAGAAGCGTAAAGCATCATCTTGGTACCGTCGGAGTCGATGTAGTATGCGGCACCGTCCTTGTCTATGTAGATATCAAGCTTGCTGTCGGTGATCTCTTTACCTGTATTTTTCTGCTCTGTGGAGCTGTTCTTATCCTTGACGGAGGAATCGTCCTTCTCGCTCTTGGCACATCCTGTGATGCAAGCGACCGAGAGAGTAAATGCGCACAGTGCAGCTGCTGCCTTTTTGATCCTTTTGTTCATTCTGATTTCCTTTCTATATTTATACTTCGGGAAGACCTGCAAATCCTACCGCGAGATCCTCGTCGGTGGGGATATAGTCGGTCATTTCGCCGTCATTGAATTTCTGGTATGCTACCATATCGAAGTATCCTGTTCCGGTAAGTCCGAAGAATATAGTCTTTTCTTCGCCTGTCTCCTTGCACCTGAGAGCCTCGTCGATAGCAACCTTGATAGCGTGGCTGGACTCGGGAGCGGGGAGTATACCTTCGATCCTTGCGAACTTCTCAGCAGCTTCAAATACGCTTGTCTGCTCGACAGCTACTGCCTTCATAAGCTTATCATCGTAAAGCTGGGAAAGGGTGCTGCTCATGCCGTGGAATCTAAGACCGCCTGCGTGGTTTGCAGAGGGGATGAATCCGCTGCCGAGAGTGTACATCTTAGCAAGCGGGCAGATCATGCCTGTGTCGCAGAAGTCATAAGCAAACTTGCCGCGTGTGAAGCTGGGGCAGGAAGCAGGCTCTACTGCGATAAACTCATAATCGTTCTCGCCGCGGAGCTTTTCACCCATGAAGGGTGCTATAAGACCGCCGAGGTTTGAACCGCCGCCTGCGCAGCCGATGATAACATCAGGCTTAACACCGATCTTATCAAATGCAGCCTTGCTCTCAAGACCGATTATAGACTGATGCAGAAGTACCTGATTGAGTACTGAGCCGAGAACGTATCTGTAGCCCTCGGTGTGAGTAGCTACTTCAACAGCCTCGGAAATAGCGCAGCCTAAGCTTCCCGTGGTACCGGGATGAGCTTCGAGTATCTTCTTGCCGACTTCGGTGGTGGTAGAAGGAGAGGGAGTAACGTTAGCGCCGTATGTACGCATTACCTCACGTCTGAACGGCTTCTGCTCGTAGGACACCTTTACCATGAATACCTTGCAGTCAAGTCCTAAGTATGCACAAGCCATAGAAAGTGCAGTACCCCACTGACCTGCGCCTGTCTCGGTGGTAACGCCCTTGAGTCCCTGCTTCTTTGCATAGTAAGCCTGAGCGATCGCACTGTTGAGCTTGTGGCTGCCCGAAGTGTTGTTGCCCTCAAATTTGTAGTATATCTTTGCGGGGGTGTCGAGTGCCTTTTCGAGACAGTAAGCACGGACCAGCGGAGAGGGACGATACATCTTGTAGAACTCGAGGATCTCGTCGGGGATGTCGATGTAAGCTGTGGTGTCATCAAGCTCCTGCTCTACCAGTTCCTTGCAGAATACCGTCGAAAGCTCTTCGGCAGTCATCGGCTTTTTGGTTGCGGGGTTAAGCAGAGGTGCGGGCTTGTTCTTCATATCGGCACGCACGTTGTACCACTGTTTGGGCATCTCTGATTCTTCCAGATAGGTCTTGTAAGGGATATTTGACATTGTAGGATCATTCCTTTCAAAATTAATGTATTAAATACTAGTACATTATAGCACATTAATAAACGCTTGTCAATGTTTTTCAAATATTTATCCATGACGGAGGATTTTATGTGAATCTTGACATTTATCTGCTTTTATAGTATAATCTAAATATGTGAATATTAGATGGTTCTTTTGCAAAGGAGGTCTGAAAAATGCCTGATTGGCTTAATGACGCTGTCTTCTATGAGATCTATCCGCAATCCTTTTACGACGCGAACGGTGATGGTATCGGCGATTTTGCGGGCATCATTGAAAAGCTGCCTTATATCAGGTCGCTCGGATGCAATGCTATCTGGATCAATCCCTGCTTTGAGTCGCCTTTTCTTGACGCGGGATACGATGTCTCCGCTTACAAAAAGACAGCACCGCGCTACGGCACCAACGGTGAACTTTTTGAGCTGTTCAGAAAAGCTCACGAACTCGATATGCACGTTCTTCTGGATCTTGTGCCGGGACATACCTCTTCCGAACACAAGTGGTTCAAGCGCTCCTGCGAGCCGCAGAGAAATGAGTATTCCGACCGCTATATCTGGACAGACAGCGTTTGGGAAACTCCCGAGGGCATGGGGTGCATAAGAGGCTTCTGTGACAGGGACGGCAGCTGCGCCGTGAATTTTTTCTCACATCAGCCGGCGCTCAATTACGGCTTTGCCAAGAAAGAACACAGCTGGCAGCATCTTCCCGACGACCCCGCACCGCTTGCGACCCGTGAGGCTATGAAAGCCGTCATGCGTTACTGGCTTTCGGGCGGGTGCGACGGTTTCAGAGTTGATATGGCGGGAACTCTCGTGAAGAACGATCCTGACGGTTCCGCAAACATAAAGCTCTGGAGGGACTTCCGCGAGTTTCTGGACAATGAGTTCCCGGAGGCTGCGATCATTTCCGAATGGGGCGAGCCCGATAAGTCTTTGAAGGCGGGCTTTCATATGGATTTTCTTCTCCACTTCGGACCTTCGCATTATAACGATCTTTTCAGGTGCGATGAACCGTTTTTCTCCCGCAGAGGAAAGGGAAGCGCGAATGCTTTCGTCCGCAGATACATAGACTGTTTCAAGAAAACAGATGGAAAGGGTCTTATCTGTATCCCGTCGGGCAATCATGATATGGACAGACTTTCACGCAGGCTCGATCCCGATGAAATGAAGCTGGCGTTCGCCTTTTTGCTTTCTATGCCCGGTGCGCCGTTCATTTACTACGGCGATGAGATCGGTATGCGCTATGTTGAGGGACTTACTTCAAAGGAGGGCGGCTACGGCAGAACCGGTTCACGCACCCCGATGCAATGGGATGACTCCTTCAATGCAGGCTTTTCCACCGCAGATGAGGATGAGCTTTATCTGCCGCAGGATGCTTCCGCCGACAGACCGACTGTCGAAAACCAGCTGCTCTCCTCGGGCTCTCTGATGCGGCAGGTAAAGGAGCTTATCGCATTAAGGCACGAGCATCCCGCCTTGCAGGCGGAAGCTTCGCTGACGTTTGTATCTTCGAGCTATCCGCTCATCTACCGCCGCCGCTGCGAAAGTGAGGATATCCTCGTGATGATAAATCCCACCACGAAAACATATTCACTGCCGATAAGTCTTAAAGGTCATGTGCTGTATTCGCTTGGAAAAGGCTTTCCCGATATGAGAAGAGGCAGTATCATCATACCGAATGAAACGGCTTCCTTCATATTGATAGAGCATTGAATCATTCATTCATTTTTGCATAATGGTGCTGTCCTTACAAATCATTGCCGATGATATCTGAAGATATCAAAACTGCGCGATATTGTTAGGAAAACCCGCTATAAGGTATCAATAACCGCATTGTTTACAGTTGTATTACAGTTGAATAAAAATGCTTGAAAATTTGAATAAACGGTGCTATAATAATCGTGAGCTCAGGAGATACGCGATGTCGTATCTGCAAAGCTGATAGTCCGCGAAAGGAGTTGATAACTATGCTGGACTTCATTAAAGAAATGGTCACCAATTCATGGGTGATCGTCTGGGCTGTTGCGTTTGTAGTTTTCCTTATAGTTGAAGGGGTAACATTCAATGCTCTCGTTTCTATATGGTTCGCGGCGGCATCGCTTCTGGCAATGTTTGCGGCTATGGCGGGTCTTGGCTATGTTTGGCAGCTTGCGATCTTTACGGTATCAAGTATCATTTTCCTGATACTTACAAGGTTTATCGTTAAAAAGATCAAAAAGAAGACTCCCGATCCGACAGCAGATTATGATATCGGGAAAACAGCGATAGTCATTGAAGATATCAATAACGATATCAATGAAGGCCGCGCAAAGCTCGACGGTGCAGACTGGTCGGCACGTTCGGCTAACGGAAGCATCATTCATAAGGGTGAGACCGTAAAGGTGATCCGTATCGATGGATCTAAGCTGATAGTATCGGCTTGAATTATAACGGAACGATCTTCGCAGGTCTTGTGAAGACGCTCCATATGAACAAATCAGGAGGTTGACAAAAATGGATCCTATCACACTCGTTCTAATCATTCTGGTAATACTCGTTGTAGTTATTATCGCAAACATCAAGGTGGTGCCTCAGTCGTATGTATGGGTAGTCGAAAGACTCGGCGCTTATCACGGCTCCTGGGGCACAGGACTTCATGTTAAAGTTCCTTTCATCGACCGCGTTTCGAGAAAGGTGAACATGAAGGAGCAGGTAATAGATTTTCCCCCGCAGGACGTTATCACCAAGGATAACGTATCCATGAAGATCGATACCGTTATCTTCTTTATGATAACAAACGCTATGCAGTACACCTACGGCGTTGAGCGTCCTATCAAGGCTATCGAGAATCTTACCGCTACCACTCTTCGTAACATCGTCGGCGACCTCGATCTTGAGGCTACACTGACTTCCCGTGACCTTATCAACACCAACATCACCCGCGTGCTCGATGAAGCTACCGACCGCTGGGGCATAAAGGTCATCAGAGTTGAGCTGAAGAACATCATCCCGCCTCCCGAGATACAGGATTCGATGGAGAAGCAGATGAAGGCTGACCGTGAGAGAAGAGAAAAGGTAATTCAGGCTGAGGCTGAGAAGAAGTCTCAGGTACTGGTAGCAGAGGGTGAAAAGGAATCCAAGATCCTTCGTGCTCAGGCTGACCGTGAAGCTAAGATCCTTCAGGCAGACGCTATCAAGCAGGAAAAGATCCTCGCCGCAGAAGGTGAAGCTCAGGCTATCCAGATGGTACAGCAGGCACTCGCCGACAGTATCGTCAAGCTGAACGAAGCTTCTCCTAACGAGCAGGTCATCAAGCTCAAGAGCCTTGAGGCATTCCAGAAGGCTGCTGATGGTCAGGCTACAAAGATCATCATCCCCAGCGAGATCCAGGGTATTGCGGGTCTTGCAACAGGCATTAAGGAAGTTCTCAAGTGATCTCACTTGTATAAAAGTATCAAAGCCGCAGTATTCTTTCGGGAGTGCTGCGGCTTTCTCTTGACAATACGGCTGATCTGTAGTATAATCATACCGATCCGTGATACAGGATCAATAATTTATTATATTATTTAAGGAGATCGTTGTTTGAAACACTGCAACTTTTTGGAGATTGTCTGCTGATCGGGAGGTCGGCGGCAGTCTGTCGAGCCTCCCGCTGAAAAGCAATTGATGTCAACAATTTTCAGGAGGATATAAACAATGAATAACAATGACTTTATCATACGTTTGGAAACCGCAGAAGACTACAGAGAGGTCGAAAACCTTATCAGAGATTCTTTCTGGAATGTATATCGTCCGGGGTGCAGTGAGCATTATGTGATGCACCTGCTGCGGAACGACCCCGCTTTTGTAAAAGAGCTTGACTTCGTAATGGTCAAAGACGACAGGATCATCGGGCAGAATATGTTCATGAAGACTGTGATAGAATGTGATAACGGCAGGGAAGTCCCGGTACTTACGATGGGTCCCATCTGCATCGCCAATGATCTGAAACGTCATGGATACGGCAAAAAGCTTCTCGACTATTCTTTGGAAAAAGCTGCCCGCATGGGGTTCGGCGCTGTTCTGTTTGAGGGCAATATAGCTTTCTACGGCAAGAGCGGCTTTGGATACTCTTCGGATCTCGGCATACGTTATCATGACCTTCCGGAAGACGCGGATGCTTCGTTCTTTCTCTGCAAGGAACTGCAAGACGGATATCTTGATAATGTCACGGGAGTATATCAGACCCCGAGGGGGTATTACGTCGATGACATTGACGTCGAAAGGTTTGATGCCTGCTTTCCGCCGAAACAAAAGCTGAAGCTCCCCGGTCAGATATTCTGACACCGAACGTAAAATCTCAGGCAGGAGGAATGAAACCTCCTGCCTTTTTTATCGGAAAACATTGACACACACCCTTTTTATATGTTATAATCATATATATTATTATCCATCAGGAGGTTTTATTATGTCTGAAATATATGAAAAGCTTGAGAAAGCCTACAAGGCGGTCAGAGCACGCACGGATTTTGTTCCCGAGATAGCGCTCGTGCTGGGTTCGGGGCTCGGGGCTTTTGCCGATGAAAAGGTCGATGAGGTGATATCTATCCCCTATAGCGAGATCGAAGGCTTCCCGACTTCGACCGTTCCGGGGCACAAGGGCAAATTCGTATTCGGTACCGTCGGCGGAGTAAAGGTAGCCGTTATGCAGGGAAGAGTGCATTATTACGAAGGCTATCCCATATCCGATGTCGTTATGCCCGCAAGACTTCTTTCTATGCTCGGTGCAAGGGTGCTGTTTCTTACCAATGCTTCGGGCGGAATAAATCCCGATCTTGCCGCGGGAGATTTTATGCTGATACGCGATCATATCGCAAGCTTTGTTCCCAATCCGCTCATCGGGCAGAACATCGAACAGCTCGGCACAAGATTCCCCGATATGAGCAACGTCTATGACAATGCTCTTTGCGACGTGATAAAGAATTCCGCAAAGGAACTTGGTATCGAGCTTAAAGAAGGCATATACGCACAGCTGACAGGTCCTTCATTTGAAACTCCTGCCGAGATCCGTATGCTCGGCTCACTGGGTGTTGATGCTGTCGGAATGTCAACTGCCGTTGAAGCGATAGCCGCGAGACACTGCGGAATGCTTGTTTGCGGCATCTCCTGCGTTTCCAATCAGGCTGCGGGTATCAGCAAGACTCCGCTCACGCATGACGAGGTGCAGGAGACCGCCAATATGGCAGCGCCCCGCTTTAAAGCTCTTATCGCCGAAGCGATAGAGGATATCTCCGATCATATTTCCACCGTACACAACTGAGTATAGCCATGTCGCTTAAAAAAGAGCTGCTCGAGCTGTTCGAGCTCAACAGGGGCACCGTGTTCTCGGGAACATCTTTAGCCGAGCGTTTCGGTGTATCGCGGAATGCGGTCTGGAAAGCTGTCAATTCTCTTAAAGAAGACGGACATCAGGTGGTCTCTGACGGAAAAAAGGGGTATCTCATGATGGACAGCAGCGATCGGCTTTCCGCCGAGGGCGTTCGCAGTCATCTTCCCGAAGGCTTAAAGGATATCAATATCAACGTATTCGACAGTGTCGATTCAACGAACGTTGAAGCCGGACGTATTTTTCTCTCGCAAAAGCAAGGGGGAGTTGTGGTCATCGCAGAGCAGCAGTATGCGGGCAGGACGCGAAAGGGGAGCCGCTTTTATTCTCCTTACGGTACGGGGCTTTATATCTCGCTCATCATTCCCGTGAGGATCGGCATGGATAAGAATGAACAGATAGTTTCCGATATAGCTTCGGTAGTTCACCGCGCGATAAAGGATTCCGCAGGCGCAGATACCGTTATCCGTCCTCCCTGCGATCTTTATCTTGCCGGGAAAAAGGTATGCGGTATGCTCATCGAGGGAAACGTTGACCTTACCGTCTGCGAGATCTCCTGCCTGACGATAGGCATCGGTGTCAACGTCACTACCGAGGATTTTCCCGATGATATAAAGGAAAACGTAGCGTCGCTGGGTACTGCCGCTGTGCGGTGCAGGCTGGCGGCGGAGATCATCAGGGGGCTTTACGGATCGTTTGGTCTGAAAGGAGCAGATGTATGAAATATATTCTTTCACTGGATCAGGGCACGACATCTTCAAGAGCTGTATTGTTTGACGAGAACGCTAAGATCGTGTCTATCGCTCAGCGTGAATTCACGCAGTATTATCCCAAGGAAAGCTGGGTCGAGCACGATCCTATGGAGATATGGTCTTCGCAGTATTCGGTCATGACCGAAGCCGTAGCCATGAGCGGCATAGATCCGCGCGATATCTCGGCGCTGGGCATCACCAATCAGCGTGAGACTACCATTGTTTGGGAAAGAAGCACGGGAAGACCCATCTACAATGCGATAGTATGGCAGTGCAGACGTACTGCGCCGTTTGTGGAGCAGCTGAAAGCTGACGGCTATTCCGATATGATCCGAGAAAAAACGGGACTTATCCCCGACGCTTATTTCTCAGCTACAAAAATACGCTGGATACTCGATAATGTAGCGGGTGCCGCGGAGCTGGCGGAAAAGGGAGAGCTTTGCTTCGGTACTGTGGATTGCTGGCTTATCTGGAAGCTGACGGGCGGTAGAGTCCATGCTATGGATATCACCAACGCCTCAAGGACGATGCTTTATAACATCAGGGAACGCGACTGGGACAGCGAGCTCCCCGAGCTGCTGGGCATTCCCCGCTCGATGCTGCCCGAAGTAAAAAGCTCGGGAGATATCTATGGGATCGCAGACGTATGCGGTGTCGGAGTCCCTATCGCGGGCGTTGCCGGAGATCAGCAGGCAGCGCTCTTCGGACAATGCTGCTGGGAACCGGGCGATGCAAAGAACACCTATGGTACGGGCTGCTTCCTGCTTATGAACACAGGCAGCGAATGCAAGCTCAGTGAAAACGGGCTCGTGACGACGGTGGCGGCTACCCTAAAGGGAGAGCCTGCACAGTACGCCTTTGAGGGCAGCGTGTTTGTAGGCGGAGCTGTTATACAGTGGCTTCGCGATGAGATGCGTCTGCTTTCGGAAAGCTGCGACAGCGAGTATTTTGCAACAAAGGTCGAGAACAACGGCGGAGTATATCTGGTACCTGCCTTCACGGGACTAGGTGCGCCCTATTGGGATATGTACGCGCGCGGAACGATCATCGGCATTACCCGCGGCACAAAGCGCGAGCATATAATACGCGCCGCTCAGGAGTCGATCGCTTATCAGTCTTACGACCTGTTTGAAGCTATGCAGAAGGACGCGGGAGTAGATATCTCTGAGCTCAATGTTGACGGCGGAGCGAGCCGCAACGGCTTTATCATGCAGTTTCAGTCGGACATTCTGGATATCAGGCTCATTTGTCCGAAAAATGCAGAATCCACCGCTTTGGGAGCGGCATACCTTGCCGGACTTACGACAGGCGTCTGGAACAGCCGCGGGCAGCTGAAGGAGCTTCGAGATATCGAGCGTATATACACTCCGTCAATGAATTCTTCCGAGCGTGAGCATCTGTTATCCGACTGGCACCGTGCTGTCGGAAGAAGTTCAGGCTGGGCAGAGAAGTAAAGCCTGCAAAAATGAATTTTTAGTGAATATTATCCTCTGACTATTGACACTGCGTTACCGATATGGTAAAATATATCTGTTCGGGGCATTAGCGCAGTTGGTAGCGCACAACACTGGCAGTGTTGGGGTCAGGGGTTCGAATCCCCTATGCTCCATTTTTCTTTCCCGCAAAACTCGGCGTTTTGCGGGATTTTTTGTATTGTCGGTCTGCGGGATGGTATTGGTCGATTTAGATAAAACACTCAGGCATTGTATGTGCAACACGACGATTTACCGAAAAATGTCCCGTACATATTGACGCGGTGTCAGGATAGTGGTATAATATTTATAATGACACGATGTCAGAATGAAACTATACCCGACAGTAATAAAGTCAGATCTGTTCCGTTTGAGTTCCCGATACACGGGTATATCCGAACGGTTGACATCGTTGAAAAATGCCCGAGCATTAAGGAGGGAAAGTAATGCCGAAGGGTTCGCCCGAGCTTACGGCTTCACGCAGACAAGAGATCGTAAACGCCTGCGAAAAGTTGTATCAGACTATGAGCTTCAAGGAGATCACAATAAAGGATATAGGTGCTGTGACATCCTTTACAAGAACATCTATCTATAATTATTTTCAGACGAAAGAGGAAATATTTCTTGCGCTTATGCAGCGTGAATATGAATGCTGGGCAAGCGAGATGTATGAGATAGCCGAAAACAACACTGCAATGTCATCCGAAGGATTTGCATCGGCTGTTGCTCACTCTCTTGAAAACCACGAACAGCTTTTGAAGCTGCTTGCAATGAACCATTATGACATGGAAGAAAACTCACGTCCTGAACGTCTGACGGATTTCAAGATCGCATACGGCGATTCACTTGATGCAGTGAGAGCCTGCGTGAAAAAATTCTTCCCCGAAACTGACTGTGAGAGCTTTATATTTGTGTTCTTTCCATTTTTGTTCGGGGTATATCCGTATTCTGTTGCGACGCAAAAACAGCTTGACGCTATGCGTGACGCAGGTCTGGATTTTAAGATGCACAGCATTTATGAGATCGTTTATTCCTGCGTGATGCAGTTATTGGGAGGTGCAAGATGAAATACACAAAGCTTGGAGATTCCGACCTGAAGGTGTCCCGTATCTGTATGGGCTGTATGGGTTTTGGAGATGCTGCAAACGGTCAGCATTCCTGGACGATAGATGAGGAGCATTCCCGTGAGATCATAAAGCGGGGTCTTGACCTCGGCGTGAATTTCTACGACACGGCGATAGCCTATCAGTCGGGGACCAGCGAGCAGTATCTCGGCAGAGCGCTCAGAGACTTTGCAAAGCGTGATGAAGTCGTGGTCGCGACAAAATTCCTGCCGAGAACACCTGCGGATATAGAGGCGGGTATCAGCGGTCAGCAGCACATTGAACGCAAGATAAACAAGAGCCTTGAAAACCTCGGGATGGATCATGT
Organism: Ruminococcus sp.; assembly: GCA_024697545.1. Lineage (GTDB taxonomy): Bacteria > Bacillota > Clostridia > Oscillospirales > Ruminococcaceae > YE71. The sequence goes on along the minus strand of JAILFN010000043.1, from coordinate 6,651 downwards.
TGACCTTTACATATATCATATGTGGGACTGGAACACGCCTATTTATGATATTCTTGACGGTCTTGATCGTATCGTCAAGGCGGGAAAAGCGAGATACATCGGCATTTCCAACTGCTATGCGTGGCAGCTTGCAAAGGCAAATGCACTTGCGGAAAAAGAGGGTTTTGCAAAGTTTGTTTCAGTCCAGGGGCATTACAATCTTATCTTCCGTGAGGAGGAGCGTGAAATGGCAATGCTCTGTCATGAAGACAATATCGCCATGACACCCTACAGCGCACTTGCAAGCGGCAGGCTCGCAAGGCTCCCCGGTGAGACTTCAAAGCGTGCCGAGGAAGATACTTATGCAAAATTCAAATATGATGCCACGAAGGAGCAGGACGAAGTTATTATCCGCCGTGTTGCAGAGCTTGCTGAAAATCACGGCGTTTCAATGACTGAGGTTTCCTTGGCATGGCTGCTGACAAAGGTCACTGCCCCCGTTGTCGGTGCGACAAAGCTCCGCCACATCGAAGGGGCTGCAAAGGCGGTCGGGCTTGAACTGTCTGCCGATGAGATCACATATCTCGAAGAACCCTATGTACCTCATGCTCTTGCAGGGGTCATGGCACAGAATAAGCCTGCAAACAAGGACGATAAGCACATATGGGGCACAGGCAGTCAGAAGATATAGACCGATACACACGGAAAGGAACATGACTATGAAGGTACTTATTATCAACGGCAGTCCGAGGATAAACGGAAACACATCTATCGCTGTGAACGAGCTTGTAAAGACATTTGAAGCCGAGGGCATTGAAGCGGAAGTCTGTCAGATCGGCAGCAAGGATATTCGCGGCTGTATAGCCTGCGGAAAATGCGCCGAGCTTGGACGCTGTGTATTCGATGATGCTGTCAATGAGCTTGCACCGAAGTTTGAAGAAGCCGATGGACTTATAGTCGCTTCGCCCGTGTATTATGCTTCGGCAAATGCCACTCTCATAGCCTGCCTTGACAGATTGTTTTACAGCACACATTTTGACAAGACGATGAAGGTCGGAGCAAGTGTTGTTGTTGCAAGGCGGGGCGGCTGCTCGGCGACGTTTGATGAGCTGAACAAATACTTTACGATCTGCGGTATGCCCTTGGCATCGAGCAGTTATTGGAACTCTGTTCACGGCAGACTTTCAGGTGAAGCGGCTTTTGATGCAGAGGGCTTGCAGACTATGCGTAACCTTGCCGGAAATATGGCATTCCTTATGAAGTCTATTGCTCTTGGCAGGGAAAAATATGGTCTGCCGGAGAAAGAGGCATGGGAATCAACACATTTTATAAGAGAAGATCTGAAAGACCGAGACGGGAGTGAAGAATAATGGCTGAAAAAATAGTACAGACAGCAGGAAGGGAACAGCTCGGCGGGTTTGCTCCCGATTTTGCCCATTTCAACGATGATGTTCTTTTCGGTGAGAACTGGAACAACACCGATATTGATCTGAAAACAAGGTGTGTCATCACGGTGGTTGCCCTTATGTCGCAGGGCGTTACGGATAATTCTATACGCTATCATATTCAGAACGCTAAAAATCACGGCGTATCGCAGAAAGAAATGGCAGCCGTCATCACGCACACAGCGTTTTATGCAGGCTGGCCGCACGCATGGGCGGTGTTCAATATCGCTAAGGAGGTCTATGCGGATAATGCCCCTGCTGCTTCCGATAAGGATAAGTTCCAAAGCGAGATAATGTTCCCCATAGGTGAGCCGAATCCTTACGGAGATTACTTTGTGGGACAGAGCTATCTTGCGCCCGTTTCTACTGAACAGGTACCTGTCTTCAATGTAACATTTGAGCCTGCCTGCCGCAACAACTGGCATATTCACCACGCAAAAAGCGGCGGCGGTCAGATGCTTATTTGCATTGGCGGCAGAGGATATTATCAGGAATGGGGCAAGGAAGCGAGAGAGCTGCACGCGGGAGATGTCGTAAATATCCCCGCGAATGTAAAGCATTGGCACGGCGCAGCAAACGATTCATGGTTTTCACACCTTGCATTTGAAATACAGGGCGAGGACGGCAGCACAGAATGGTGCGAGCCTGTTTCCGAGGAAGAATATGGTAAACTGAAATAAGAGAGTTTCAACAGCATGAACTCTACGTCGGTTCTTATGATGTGGATATTACACAAAGACCTTTTGTATTTTTGTGCAGAAGGTCTTTTTAATATTGACACGACCGATTATCTATGATATAATTTTCTTTGGAATATGAGTTCGGCGCGATGCCGTGATACTATTGTTTGGAGAGATCGTTATGAAGTATACAAATCCTGTGCTGAAGGGCTTTTATCCCGACCCGAGCGTCTGCTTTGCCGAGGGGAAATACTATATGGTATGCAGTTCCTTCCAGTATTTTCCCGGTGTACCTCTCTTTGAGAGCGATGACCTTGTAAACTGGAAACAGATAGGCCATGTTCTTACACGCCCGGGGCAGGTGATGCTCGATAAGATAAACAGCTCGGGCGGAGTTTTTGCACCTACCATTCGTTACAACGACGGACGCTTTTACATGGTCACTACCAATGACACTACTCACGAAAACTTCTATGTTTACACCGATGATATCTATGGTGAGTGGAGCGATCCTGTTGCGGTGGATCAGGGCGGCATCGACCCTTCTCTTTATTTTGAGAACGGAAAGACTTATTTTATCAGCAACGGCTATGATGACTTCGGCGATGCGGGAGTCGTTCAGTGCGAGATAGATATCGGCTCCGGCAGAAAGCTTACCGAGAGCAAGTGCATCTGGCGCGGCTCGGGCGGAAGATTTCTTGAAAGCCCGCATATATATAAGATAGGCGGGTGGTATTATCTCATGGCGGCGGAGGGCGGCACCGAATACGGTCATATGATAACCTGCGCGCGAAGCCGTCATATATGGGGTCCCTTTGAATCCGATCCGCACAACCCCGTCCTTACCAACCGCAACAAGGCACCTTACATTATTCAGGGTGTCGGACACGGCGATCTCATACAGGATAAGAACGGCAGCTGGCATATTATCTCTCTAGGTTTCAGGCAGATACATATCTGGCAGACCTATCATCACCTCGGGCGGGAAGTGTTCCTTACCCCCGTGAGCTTCAACGGTGACGGCTGGTTCACCGCAGGCAGGGACGGGACCTGTGATGAGGAATACGAGATCGAAGGTGATTTCATACAGAAGCCGCTCGGCACGCTCAGTTTCAGCAATACCGACTGGAGCATCGACTGGGCGTACCTTCGCAAGCCCGTTCTCTCGAACTATGAGCTCGGGGAAAACAGGGCTGTCCTTCACGGCAGCGGTATCACACTTTTCGATACCGATTCGCCTACATTCATCGCGCTTCGTCAGCGTGATCTTGAATTTGATATGTCGGTCAATGTCAGACTGCAAGGTGACGGTATCGGCGGCATCACCGTTTACCATACCGAGACCGAGCATTACGATCTGTATCTATCGGGCGGCGGCACCGCCGAGCTGAGACTGAACATCGGCGGAATATCTCAGACAAACAATATTGAAACGGCAGACATGACTGCAAGGCTGATCGTCAGGGCGAACGCTTTCGGCTATGATTTCTATGCAGAATGTAACGGCAGGACCGAGCATCTCGGTCACGGACAGACGAAATTCCTGTCAAGCGAGGTCTGCGGGGGATTTACAGGCGTTATGCTGGGTCTGTTCGCAGTCGGCAGCTGTTCTGCCGAGTTTACTGATCTTAAGGTGGAGTATAAATGATATATAAGCTCGGAATGCTATCCTTCGGCAGGTTCTTCAATGTTCCCTGCGGTGCGGTAGATAACTATTTAAAGCCCGTCAGCGGCGATTTCTATAAGGTACTGCTCGCGGCATTGTCGTCCGACAGTATGTTCGTTGACACGGCGGTCATTGCGGACAGATGCGGTGTTACCGCTTCTGCGGCGGAGGAAGCACTTCTTTTCTGGGGCAGCACGGGCGTGATAGAGCTCAGCTCGACCGACGGCAAGCCTGCGGCTTCTGCAACGGCGGTGCAGGCGATGCCCGCAGTTTCGGCGGCGGCACCTGTTTCTTTGGAAAAGCCCGAGCTTCCCGTCAGCACGGTAGAGGCTGTAAAGCCCACAAAGACGGTCAGCCGTTCCAATATCAGGTATACCCCGAAGGAGATAGCTCAGAAAGCTAAGGACGACAACAATGTTCAGGTGCTGTTTGATGAAGTGCAGAAGGTCTTCGGAAGGGTCATCAACGCATCGGACAGCGCGGCGCTTATTGATCTGTATGAGTTCTACGGCTTTGATGTTCCGTCTATACTGATACTCGCACAGTACTGTACCGATATCGGCAAGAACAGGATGGCTTATATGCTTTCGGTCGCGCAGAATTGGTTTGACCGCGGCATCTGCGAGTACGAGCAGGTCGAACGTGAGATCGTGCGGCTTACCGCGCAAAATGATATCGACCATAAACTCTGCGTGATGCTGGGAGTCGAAGAGCCTCCCACAAAAAAACAGAAGGAGTATTTCTCCAACTGGACAGAATGGGGTTACGGCGAGGATATGATAATGATAGCTGCCGAGAAATGCCGCGACAGCAAGAACAAGACAGATCTGAGATACATGAACGGTATCATCAAACGCTGGCATGGTGACGGGATATTATCGCCCGAGGTGCTGCAAAAGCGGGAGCAGAGCTTCAAGCAGACAAAAGCGGCTGCCTCCCCGAACGGCAACGATCGTTCATACGATCTTGACAAGTGGCATCGAATGGCGGATAATCTTGATTTTGACAATATAAACTTTGGAAACGGTGATAAAGAATGAGTTTGAAGTATTCCTTTGATGTTGTGACAAGGGCGGAGCAGACTCTGGCGGAAAGAAAGAACAAGGCAGAGAAGGATCAGCAGGAGCGTGAGAGATATGTATACTCACAGCTGCCCGAGGTAGAAGCGATGAGGCGCAGGATAAGAGAGAGATTTCATTCCCTTATAATGCTCGTTGCAAACCATGATAAGGATGCGGGTGCCAAGGCTGAAAGGATACGGGATGAGATCCGTGAGGATCAGGACCGTATAAGAATGATGGTCGCCGATCTTACGGGAGATCCCGATTACCTTGAGACTAAATATGCCTGCCCCGAATGCTCGGATACGGGATATGTCGAGGGTATCAGGTGCAAGTGCATGGACGAGCTTTTAAGACGTTTTGCCATTGAGGAGCTGAACAAAAACAGCACCATCGTGCTCCATACCTTTGATGAGTTCACCGACAGCTGCTATGATGATCCCAAGCTCAGGACGAGGATGAACAATATGAAAAAGTTCTTTTCGGACTACTGTGCCGCTTTCCCGAACAACTGCAAATCGCTCTTTCTGACGGGAAGAACAGGTCTGGGAAAGACCTTTTTCAGCACTTCGATAGCCTCGGCTCTTGCAGGCCGCGGGTTCGCTGTTGCTATCGGTTCGGTATCAGATCTTCTCAGGGATATAGAGAACGATCACTTCGGGCGCTCCGATAAGAATACTATGGAGCTTATGCTTGCAGCCGATATGCTGATAATAGACGACCTCGGCACCGAGTTCAAGACGCCATTCAACGATTCTACCATTTACAGCATTTTAAACAGCAGGATCAATCAGCGTAAGGCTACGATCATATCTACAAATATGTCCGTCGAGCAGCTCAACGAACGCTATAATGAGCAGATAGCATCAAGGATAATCGGCGGATTCATGCCCATCGTATTTACAGGCTGCGATCTCAGACAGAAAGGTCTATGATTTTGTTTGAGAGGTTGATCACTGCGATCCGCAAATCGTTTGGAGATGAAGGATCAACATTACTTGAACGAGTGAATAAGCATGACTTAGGGGAGTTCTTGTAGGGAACTGATAAAGGGACTTGATCGAAATTGTACAGTCAAGTCCCTTTTTTATTTCGATACAGTTTGTCCTCCTATGGAAAGAGTGTGCCGATGTTTTCAGCACACTCTCATTTTATTCCTCGTCAATTAACTTTCGTGTGTCAGAGACAACTTGTGCAAGAGTCGTGCTTTTCAGCTCATTTTCCAAAGCCGCCTGAGCCTTTTGCAGTCTGTCGTCCATAGCCTTATGGATATTGCGCCCCACAGGACAATCCGCATTGGGATTTTCGTGGAAGTGGAACAGCCCCTCATCATCTACGCAGTCAACCGCCTTGTAAATATCGTACAGCGTTATTTCGTCAAGTGCTTTTGCAAGGTGTGCGCCGCCGCTGCCCTGACGAGTTTCAACTATCCCTGCATTACGAAGCTGTCCGAGGACATTGCGGACTATCACCGCATTTACACCCGTACTGCCTGACAGAAAATCGCTGGTCACTCTCATCTGACCGTCAAAAATGTCGATGCAGTTGAGGATATGCACCGCTGCTGTGAATTTACTTGTTATCTGCATAGATATTCATCTCTTTCTTACTCTCTTACCACGCTGATACGCTGCCCGATGTGACCGCCTTTTTCGATCTCGTCCACCATAGCAATAGCATAATCTGCATAGCTGATAATGCTCTCGCCCTTAGAGTTGAGCGTCAGCTCCTCGCCTGCGAGAATGTACTTGCCGCTGCGTTCGCCGTCAGCCTGAAAATCTCCTGCGGGGCTGATGTAAGTCCACTTTACGTCATTTCTC
>JAILFN010000014.1 GCA_024697545.1 Ruminococcus sp. | reverse complement strand
GAATATATGAATAAGGGTACAACGTACAAAAGAAAAGACGGGCGCTGGGAGTGTCGCATTCGTGTTGAAGATAAGGACGGACATAAAAAATACCGCTCCTTCTACGGAAAAACGCAGGAAGAAGCGGAATACAAGATGATGAAGGAAATGGGCGGCAGGATAACCAGCGGTGAAAGCATAACGGTAATGACCGTCAGAGAGCTTGCGTGGGAATGGCTGTTTATCATGAAAAACAGGATAAAGGACTCCACCGCAGCCAACTACCGAATGAAGATAGAACGCCATATACTGCCCGAATTTGGCTCTAAAATATGCGCTTCGATCAAGACAAGGATGATCTCCGAATTCATTCAGAAAAAGATGAACCAGGGGCTTTCAGCAAGGTATGTGGGCGATATTATAACGGTGATGAAGGCGATGTACCGCTATGCAGCAAACGAGTACAACATTACAAACGTTATCGAGGGAGTGGTTATGCCCAAGAAAGCAAAGCCTGAGATAAATATTATGACTGCTGAGGAAAAGCGAAAGCTCGTGTACTACATAAACAACAACCACAATGAAACTACACTTGCTGTTGCGCTGTCGCTTTTTACGGGCATGAGAATAGGCGAGGTTTGTGCGCTCCGCTGGCAGGATATAGACATAGAAAAGCGAGTGCTTTACGTCAGACATACAATGCAGCGCATACAGAATTATGACGGCAGCAGCAAGACAAAAATCATCATAACAGAGCCTAAAAGCCAGTCATCCAAGCGTGAGATACCCATTCCCGAGTGCCTTGTGCCGATGCTCACCGAGTTAAAAAGAAAACCCGACAGCTATGTACTGACGGGAACGGGAACGCCTATTGAGCCGAGAACGCTGCAATACCGCTTCAAAAGTATGCTGAAAAAGCTCGGGCTCGGCAGCTTCACCTACCATAGCCTTCGTCACAAAATGGCTTCAGAAGTGATTGAGATCGGATTTGACGTTAAGACCCTCTCTGAGATACTCGGACACTCTTCATCTCAGATAACTCTTGATATGCTGAACGAAGGCGTTCACTTTGACGATGTGGACGGAGTTATCATGCTTCGGGCAACGCAGAGTGCAAACGTTTTCTATCAGCAGCTTGGACGGGCGCTGGCTTGTTCCGATTCTAAGAAAAAGCCTGTGATCTTTGATATTGTACTCGCTTCTCATATCGCCAGCCGGTATGCCGTGGATTTTAGAGGCTTGTTGAGGAGAGACTATTATAGATTTGTCAAGCTGTTTTGCCAAATAATTTTTATTCCCATAAACCACCTTCTGCGAAACGCTGCGCCCGAAGCCGATAACCCTTGTGCGGTCTGCTCCGACTGCGGTGCGATGATGGTCGGGGGGTGCGGCACGAGCAAGAACGGCGTGGTGTATAATTATTATAAGTGCTCGAACGTCAAGAACCGCAAAGGCTGCCACAGACCGTCGATCAAGAAAGAACTTGCCGAAAAACTTGTGCTTGAAAAGTATCATAAAACATCTTTCAAAAAAAGCTTGACAAGCCACTTTTTTTGTGATATAATAATACCGTCGATTTTGCAGAATGTCAATTGTGTGGCATTTCGGCAGCTTTGACTTTTTTTTAGGCATTGAGTTAGCATACACAAACCGAGTATCGAATAGAGGTATTGTTTTGGTGATGCTTCTATTTTTTGCCGATAAGTTAGCCGCAACTAACTATTTTATCGGTAAACGATATACCGATCTGCTGTATTTGGAATGTATGATGAGAAAGGGCGATGATAGCATGAAGCTGATCTGCTTTCCGCACGCCGGCGGCTTTTCGGCTTATTACAGCTTTATAAAGAACAATACTCCTGATGGGATAGATGAGGTCTTTCTGTTCGACTACCCTTCAAGGAATGATCTGCACGGGGTCACCACGTTTTCTGAGTATATCGAAAGTGCAGTCGATTTTATGCTTTCGTTGGGGCTTGAACGGGATGATTACATAATTTTCGGGCACAGTATGGGCGCTTTTGTAGCCTGCGAGGCAGCTTTGATAATGCAGAATGAATATGATCTGCCGCCGTTCGGAGTGATCGCTTCAGGGCAGAATCCGCCGTATTTGCTTAAACAGCTCGGAGGCTGGGTATGCCCTGAAAATGAAGCCGCTTTCGTAAGGAAGCTGGGCGGTATTCCGGATTACATTTCAGGGGACGATCGGGCTTTCCGCTTTTTTCTGGAGTTTATCCGTGCAGATATGAAGATAATGGAAAGCTATGTTCCTACTGTACCTGACCCTGATGACAGGCTCCATCTGGGAATGATCGTATTTGGCAAAGATGATATTATCATCAGGCCGAACTGCATATATCAGTGGAACAGAACATTCAGGGAGATAAGCTCGGTAAATGTTATCAAAGGAGATCATTTTTATTTTGATACAAGCGGACGCGAATTGCTGAGGCTTATCGGAGATCTTGCTAAAAAAAGTGTAATAAAGGAGCATTATGTCAATGTACATTGAATTTAAAAACGCAGTCAAGAAATACGGAGACACTTCGGAGAATATGGTGTATGCGATAAACCATGCTGATTTCGGGGTGAACAAGGGGGAGCTGTGTGTGGTTCTCGGACCTTCAGGCTCGGGAAAATCTACCATGCTTAATATGCTCGGGGGCCTTGACAGGCTTGATGAGGGATCGCTCATCGTAGACGGCAAGCAGATAATGAATCTCAGCGATGACGAGCTCGGTGAGTACAGAAGACGCGATGTCGGCTTTGTTTTCCAGTTTTTCAACCTTATCCCCGATCTGACGGTCGAGGAAAATATACAGGTCGTTTCAGATATCTCGGAGTCTCCTATGGATATCAACGAAGTGCTTGCTGCACTCGGCATCGCGGCTCTTAAAGACAGATTCCCGAAGGAGCTTTCGGGCGGTCAGCAGCAGAGGGTGGCTATTGCCCGCTCTATAATCAAGAATCCGAAGATCCTTCTATGTGACGAGCTTACAGGTGCTCTTGACTCAAAAGCTTCAAAGGAAGTCATCTCGTTTGTGGATAAGATCAACAGGGAGTTCGGTACAACTATTATAATAATCACTCACAATGAAGCAATAAAGGACGTTGCAGACAGAATAGTGCGCATAAAGGACGGAAAGATAGCTTCTGACGTACTTAACAGCAACAGAAGAAAAGCAGAGGATATAGAATTATGATGAGTCTGAATAAGAGATATTCAAGAAACTATCGGAGCAGCCTCTCATTTTATACTGTAGTTGCCCTGCTGACTATGATCACAGGCACGCTCGTTCTCTCTGCTATATCTACGGCACTGCTCATGAAGAATGTGTACAATGGTGCGATCGACAGGGCGAATACTGAGGACGCACAGTTTATCACGGTATTTCCGCTCGATGACGATAAGATATCAGAGCTTGAGAATAAATATGATCTCGACCTTGAACGAATGGTAAGCTTCGATGCTGAAACAGACGGATATACCCTCAGATTGCTGGGAGAAAATGAGCGCGTGAACCTTACAGAACTGACTGAGGGAAATGATCTGTTATCGGACGATGAAATGCTTATCTCTGAACAATTCGCTCAGTATCACCATCTCTCAATCGGTGACACGGTAAAGGTGAACGGAGCAGATATGAAGATCGTCGGATATATGGTCAGGACCGATTATCTTGCCATGTTCAAGGAGACCTCGGATTCCTTTACCAATCTGGACACCTTTGGTATTGCGGTAGCAAAGCGCTCGGCAGTTGAGGGCATGGACGGATATAAGGAGTATTATTCCGTTAAATTCCGGAAGGATAATTCTGTTGATTTCAGACGCGAGATCAACGGCGATCATACTATCCTCAGCTATATTTCCCGTGCAAGCAATATGAGGATAAACTCTGCACTCAACCAGTCGAAGCTTATCTTCTCGGTCGCGATTGTTGTTGCGCCTGTTCTTTATATCGTCGTCATACTTCTTATCGCTCTGATGCTTAAACGTAAGCTCAAGGGAGAGCAGAAGCAGATAGGCACTCTTGTGGCGTTGGGTTACAGAAAGAAGGAGATCAAACGTCATTACGCTCTTTACAGCCTTATACCTGCTGTTGCAGGAGGCATCATAGGCGTTATCGGCGGATTCTTCGCAACGTATCCGTTCAGTGCATTTTATTTCGGATATTTCGAGCATCTGCCATATACTGTAAAGCCAAGTGTTCTGACTGCGGTAATGCTTCTTCTTTCACCTGCTGTGCTTTACACGCTCGTTTCCTATCGGACGGTCGGCAAAATGCTCAAAAAGTCTCCTATTGATATGCTTCGTCAGAATGAGAAGGAGCGCGGCGGTTCGGCTAATGTGTTCGTCGGCAGAAATATGAGCTTCCGTACAAAGTACAAGCTCCGCACTGTCATAAGGCACAAGGGCAGATCGGCAGTAATAATAGTAGGTATGATCGTCAGCACGGTATGTGTACTTCTCGGGTGGTCTATAAAGGATTCGGTCGATTCGCTCGTTGATTCGTCAATTGAGAATATCCCCTATGAATACTGCTATTTTCTGAATACCACGGATCTTGAGATCCCCGAAAATGCCGAGGGACTTCTCGTTAACACCTACGAGCAGCCTGAGCATACCGTGAATTTCAGTATGTGGGGTTATGAAGAGGACACAAAGCTTCTCAGCTTCAAAACGGTTGACGGAGAGGCTATGGAATATGGAAAGTATTACATCACAAATGCCGCTTCAAAGGCGTATGGAGTCGGTAAAGGCGGGGAGCTGACATTCCGCGATCCTATAACAACCGAGAAATTCAAGATAAAGATCTCGGGAGTTATAGATGACAATACCAATACTGTCGTTTACACAAGTGCTGAAAATGTTGCCGCATTCATGGACTATGGCAGTTCTGACAGAAACACGATGATAAGCAGTGAAAAGCTTGATCCCGATGAAGACAAGGTCATGGCTGTTATGTCGAGAACTGATGCGAAGGACAGCGTTGCTTCTGTAACAGATATGTACTATTCGATCTGCTATCTGATAACGGTGGTGGGCATTATCCTCGGCATACTGTCCATGTATCTTCTTACGGGTATGATAATCGAGGAAAATACCGTGAATATCTCTATGCTGAAAATACTTGGTTACCGCAAAAAGGAGATAGGCAGTCTTATACTTACATCAAATACGCTGTTGGTTTTGATAGGCTGTATTATCGGCGTGCCTGTGACGATCGCTGTAAGCAAGGCGACCTTTGCTTCATCGGTCGAGACGGTCGGTATGTACTTCCCGATGGCGCTGAAACCGCTGAGCTATGTCATTGCATTTGCAGCAGTTATCTTTTCCTATGTCGTTTCGATAGCTCTTTCATATAGAAAGCTCGGCAAGGTAGAAATGACTGAAAGCCTTAAACGGAATAATGAATAGAGGGATATTATGGACAGAAAATGCGCAGTAGTTACAGGCTCGGTCAGGGGCATAGGTGCAGCTTCGGCTGTACGTCTTGCAAAGGACGGCTTTAATGTTGTAGTGAATTGCCGCAGTCGGGAACGCATGGAGGACGGGATGAAAACTGTCTCCGAGTGCATGGAGCACGGAGTTCAGGCTGTTTGCATACCTGCGGATGTCTCCGATCCCGAGCAGTGCGAGGCTCTTGTCAGAAAGGCTGTGGAGTTTGCAGGCAGGATAGATGTGCTCGTGAACAATGCTTCAATAATCAAGTGGACAGCTATAAACAAGACTTCCGATGAGGACTTTGAAAACATAATGCGAAACGACGCTTACAGTGTTTTCTACATGACAAGGAGCGTTGTGCCTGTGATGAAGAAACAGCACAGCGGAAAGATAATCAACATATCGTCAGTCGGAGGGATGTACGGCTCTCCCGGTTCTATAGCCTATGGAGCCGCAAAGGGCGCAGTTATAGCAATGACAAAGACAGCGGCAAAAGAACTGGCTATAAGCAATATTACGGTAAATTCTATAGCGCCCGGAGGCTGTAGGACGGATATGGGCGCTGAGGAGCTCAAATGCGAGGCGCGTGTAAAGGAGCAGCTTCGTTATGTCACCATGAGAAGGCTGTCAGAGCCGAAGGAAATCGCAGGTGCTGTTTCATTTCTGGCGTCTGAGGACTCCTCCTATATCACGGGACATATCCTTGAGGTGAGCGGAGGAGTTCTGATGTAATGGGAGCTGCGGTATATCTGGTGAAGCTGAAGGATATTGTCAGTGAACCTGATGAGAGAATGACACGGCTGATACCTGCGGACAGGATCGAAAGGATGCACAGGTACAGACAATGTGCCGACAGGGTACGCTGCTGTGCGGCAGGAATAGCTGCCATTAGTGCCGCGGCAGAGCATTCGGGTCGTGCATATGAAAATATATCACTTATATCGGCGCAGACAAAAGCTCCATATGCAGTTTTGCCTGACGGCAGGAAGGTATATCTGAGCATTTCTCACAGCGGTGACTGGGCGGCGGCGATAGCAGACAGCTCAAAATGCGGTATTGATGTAGAGCTGATACGAGATGTACCGGAGATGCGCGGATTTCTCATGAAATATTTCATGCAGGAGGAAGCAGAGCTTGTTGACGGAGCGGAGAGTTTTTTTCGCCTTTGGACAGCAAAAGAGGCATATCTTAAATATCTGGGTACCGGGCTTTCGCGCTCGCTGTCATCCTTCAGGGTGACTTCAGACAGTACTTGTTTTCATATTGAAGACAGCGTTTCAACAAAGGCGGAAGAGCTTATATGCACGGCGTTCACGATAGAGACTGCCTGCTTTTCGATCGTGACGGAAAACGGAGTGGATAATATAAAAACAGTATCCATAGAAGATATATTACAGAGGTCTATATGATAAGAACAGATAAGATATATGATGTCGGACAGCTCCCTGAGATCGGGGTCGTTCCGAGGAAAATGCACGCTTGGACGATAAGGACGGACAGGCTCGGCAATCCTCTGACTGCTTTCAGGGACGAGATCGTTGACCTGCCGGAGCTTCGCAGCGATGAAGTGCTGATAGCCAATATCTCAGTTGGGATAAACTATAATGGGATATGGGCAGCAAGGGGAGCGCCAAAGAATGTTATTGAATCAAACGGCAAGTACGGCGACCCAAAGGAGGATTTTCACATCTGCGGCTCTGAGACAGCGGGTATAGTCTATGCGGTCGGGGAGAATGTCAGAAACGTGAGCGTGGGCGACCACGTTATGATCTCAGCCGCGAGGTATGACAAAAGCTGCCCCTTTATACTGGAGGGCGGCGAGCCGGAATTCAGCCCAACATACCACATCTGGGGATATGAAGCCAACTGGGGTTCTTTCGCTCAGTTTTCAAAGGTGACTGACTATCAGTGCCTGAAAAAGCCCGACTTTTTCAGCTGGGACGAGGCGGCGGTTTGCAGCGCAACAGGAACGACCGCAAGCAGAATGCTCCGTCACTGGGAGGGAAATCGCGTGAAGGAAGGCGATGTTGTTCTCGTGTGGGGCGGCGCAGGAGGTCTTGGCACGAGCGTTATCCAGCAGGCAAAAGCCTACGGTGCTCTTCCTGTTGCTGTTGTTTCAAGCGATGAAAGAGGGGCATACTGCTGCTCGCTCGGCGCTGTTGGATATATCAACAGAAAAAAATACACTCACTGGGGCAACATTTCTGAGCTTGACGAAGAGGGGTATAAGAAATGGCTTCTCGGGGCAACGATGTTCCGAAATGAGATATACTCCATCATCGGCAGCAGAAAAAACCCTTCGATAGTGGTCGAGCATCCGGGCAGTGATACTCTTTCTACCTCCCTGTTTGTTACCGCTAACGGCGGCATGGTAGTTCTCTGCGGTGCGACTACAGGATATATAGCCTCGGTCGATCTGCGGCATTTATGGATATATCAAAAGAGGATACAAGGCAGTCACGCAGGTTCTGCTGAGGATATGAGGGAGTATCTGCGGCTGTGCGAAAAGTGCGGTATCAAGCCGTCGGTTTGCAGGATATACCCTTGGAACGAACTTCCGAAGGCTCATGCCGATATGGCTGAAGGAGCAGATCTTATGGGGAAATATGCGGTGCGTATAGTCACCGATATCGAGGGGGACAGATGATGTACAGAGTTGTTGTTACCGGCATTGCACCGATAGCCTCAATCGGCATGGGAGAGAGTTTTTTTGATGCGCTTTTCAGCGGTAAGACTGTGATATCCCGAATGGAGCCTGATTACTGCATGGGCGAGCCTTCGACCGAATGGTATGTACCTTATCCGAAAGTTGACATCAAAAGCTATGGCAGAGATTTCGTTAAAATGATGATGATGGCTTCCCCGAACGCCTGCTTAGCGGCAGTTTCTGCTGTTGAGGCTCTGCGCGATTCAGGGCTTGAAAAGGCTGACGAGGACGCTGCCGTGTATTTCGGAGTAGGTGCGCCGCACGCCGGACCACTGCTCAATGCCTATGAAGCACTTGGTGACGAGGCACCGCTCCACCCCTGCACGAATCCGATGATAATGTCAAATTCAGTATCAGCATGGATAGCAATGATACTTGGCATTCACGGCGTAAATCAGGTGATCTCGACTGCCTGCGCCTCCGGCACCAATGCAGTTGGCGAGGCGTATGAGCATATCCGCAGCGGACGTGGAAGAATGGCGGTCTGCGGCGGATCGGACGATCTTCGCAGTAAACGGGGAGTGCTGATGCGCTCATTTGACGTGCTTGGAGCGCTTACCAAGAGTAAGGACGGTCTTCCCAGACCGTTTTCAGAGGAACGAAGCGGATTTCTTTTCAGTGAGGGCGGAGCGTGTGCCTTGATACTGGAGGAATACGAGTCGGCTGTAAAGCGCGGGGCAGATATATATGCGGAGATAACCGGCTATTCTGCGAGCTGTGACGCTTATCATATCGTTCAGATGCCCGAAAAGCCGGTGCAGATAGTGAATATGCTCTCTGAACTTGCTCATGGCGAGAAGGTGGACTATTACAATGCACACGGTACTGCTACGGAGCTTAACGACAAAACCGAACGTTATGTGCTGGGCGAGGTCTTCGGCGATGCTGTCAGCGAGCTGCGCGTAAGCTCCACAAAGGGACTTATCGGTCATTCTATCGGAGCCTCGGGAGCAATTGAGGCTGCGGTCTGCGCGTATTCCGTAAAGAACGATATAGTACACGGAACTCCGACAGGCACTTCATTCCCTGAGCTCAATATTCCGAGATCTTCCGAGAAAGCACGGATCGAATGTGCGATCTCTGCCTCATTCGGCTTCGGCGGTCACAATGCGGCACTAAAATTCAAAAAGGTGTGAGGTAAATCATATGAGCCAAAAGTATGAACTTGAATATTTCGGTCAGCTCGCAGACTATGCGGCTGAAAAATACGCTGACAGCAGCGGCTTTATCTGTGCAAACGGTCAGACTGTGAGTTACAGGCAGTTCAGGGAAGATGTCCGTGCGGCAGCCGAACGATTCTCCGATGAGCGCGGGAGGCATATAGTTCTTATCGGCGGTAACTCCTATCGGTATATAACGCTGTTTTTCGCTGTGATCTGCAGCGGTAACATTGTAGTCCCGATAAATAAGGATGCCGGCTCTGCTGAGCTTGACGTGATCGTGAGTGACTGCAAACCGTCTGCTGCGATCATCACCGACGGAGGTGAGGCGGCAGGGGAAAGGCTGCGTGAGGTCTGCCCGGATCTGAAAATTGCCGAATTGTCAGCTGAGGATGCAGGAGCAGCTTCGGCGGAGAAATGGTACTTTGCTCCCGAAGGAAGAGAGACCTGCTGTATAATCTACACATCGGGTTCAAGCGGAACACCGAAGGGAGTAATGCTCTCGCAGCAGTCGATGATATATAACGCGATCTCCTTCTCACGAGCCTTGAGTCTCACGGGAAGGACGCTGCTCTGTCTTCCTCTTCATCATATGTTTGCCTGGGCGACCTGTGTGCTTTCCCCGATCTTTTTGGGTTCGGAGTTGGTGATAAACAGCGATCCTGTAATGCTGACCCGTGATATGCAGACATATTCCCCGAAGATGACCTGTGCGGTCCCCGCTATTCCGGAGTCGTATTACCGTCAGCTGCTGTTCATGATAAACCGAAGCGAAAAGCTTAAAAAGCTATATGAGGAAGGCACGCTTGACGGCAGACCTGTCGAGGAAAGACGTGCGGCATTTGCCGATGTGATAAAGATACTCGGCGGTGATCTTGAGGTCATAGTTTGCGGAGGTGCCCCTCTTGACCGCGAGATACTCCTGTTTTTTGAAAAGATAGGCATAGAGATCATCTTCGGCTATGGAATGACCGAGCTGTCCCCTGTTATCTCGGCAAACAGGATCGGCAATAAAAAGCTCGGAAGCGTTGGACTTCCGATCGACTGCAATGAGGTGATGATCGCCTCTCCTGACAGTGAGGGCGGCGGTGAGATATGCGTAAGAGGCGTGAACCTGATGAACGGCTATTACGGACGACCCGAGGAAACGGAGGCTGCATTCCAAAACGGCTATCTGCGTACAGGTGACAAGGGAAGGATAGACAGCGACGGATTCATCTTCATTACCGGACGTATCAAAAATATCATCATACGATCGTCTGGAGAGAACATCTCACCCGAGGAGCTTGAAACGGCGATATCTGTAATTCCCGAAGTTACAGAGGTGCTTGTTGTCGAGGAAAACGGTCTTATTGCTGCAAAGGTATACAGCGCAGAGCGCAGCGGGGATATCGAAGCGGGCGTGCTTGCGGGCATTGAGAAACTCAATGCTTCACTTCCGGCTTTCAAGAGGATAGACAAGACAGACTTCATGGAGAAGCCTTTTGAGAAGACCTCCACGAACAAGATCAAAAGAAAGTGAGCCGTAGAAATGGTCAATGAAAAGCTTGTGGAAATACTAAAAACATTTTCAAAAAACAGTGAACAGGAGATAACTCCCGATACGTCCCTTTCGCTTGATCTTGGGATAACCTCATTCGACCTCATGCAGATCGTATATGCGATCGAGCAGGCTTTTTCAGTGAGGCTTACCCCGGAGCTTGTAAAGGATATCAAACTTGTGAGAGATGTTGAAGACTTCATCTTTCACGCAGATGAAAAAGGAGGAAAAATATGAGCGTCAATGAATTCAGCGAAGTTTTGAAAAAGAACAGTGTACAGATAGACGGCAGTCTTAACGAGAACCTGACCGTAGGTGAGCTTGGAATGGATTCCTTTGATATAATGATGATATCATTCGACCTTGAAACACACGCAGGTCATGAGCTTAAACTGTCGCTCAACGACACGATATGCGATGTTCTGAGAAAGGTCAATAATGAAGTGTAATTACGGAATAGCACTGTTTTCGGGCAGAGACAGAGCTGAGATCGAGGCTGAGATGGCGGCAGTCTCTCAGGGCGGTGCAGTTCGGAAATATTCCCCGCATGAGCAGTGCAGGGCGTTTGCGGTATATGAGAGCCGCAGTGAACCGGAGCAGCTTATGTCTGAGGGAAATGATCCATATCCCGATATCAGTGAGCATACCGTTCCCGGTGAAACAGTCATACTCTTCCCGGGGAGCGGTATACATCAAAAAAAAATGCTGACGCTGTTGTGCAGTGCCGATGTGTGGATAAAGGAAAAGCTGACAGAGCTTGCAGGGATATCTGACGGATACTATGATATCCCTCTGCTTGACGAGGACAGAGAGGACGAGATCATCAATAATCTGCGTGTGTTCGCCTCGGAGCTTGTTTTAGCGCAGTATTGGGAACATATCGGCTGCAGGGCAGATCATGTGATAGGTCACAGCATGGGAGAGTATGCGGCTGCAGTTTTCTGCGGCATTATTGCTCCCGACGATGCAGTGTATATGCTGACGGAACGGTGCAGGTCAATAAAGGAGGCTGTTCCTCATCAGATGGCGGCGGTCGAGACTTCGGCGGAAAACGTGTGTGCGCTTGCACAGAGGCACGGACTCGGTACATTCATATCGGCTTACAACGGTCCCGAGATAGTGACGGTGTGCGGGACAAAGCGTGAAATGGCTGTCCTGAACAGTGCCTGCCGTGAAATGAACTACCGATGCAGCCTGATAAACAGTCTGCACGGAGGGCATTACCCGGGGCTTTCCGAAAGTGCGGCGGAGTTCGCAGAGAAAATAAACGGGATCACCTTTTACGAGCCTGACAAGCACTTCATCTCCACAGTATACCCTGACGGTGAAAAGAGACCGCAGGAGGCTTCATACTGGGCAGACCATATCGTCAGACCTGTTCAGTTCATGCAGGCTGTCAGAAAACTCGACTACAGCAAGACGGGCAGGGTGATAGATGTAGGAGTATCACCTGTGCTGATAAGCATGGCTATGAAGAACGTGGGCAATATAGGTGCGGCTTGGATACCTACCGTGCGTTCGGGCAGAAACTATGAAAAGCAGATACTTCGTGCTGTCGGTCTTGCGTTCAACTCAGGTGTAAACATTGATGAGGAAAAACTGGGAAAAAACAAAAAAGGACAGGGTGACGTTTGATATGAGTCATAAGATCGCAGTAATAGGCATGAGTATGAAGTATCCGAACATTGAGAATGCCGACGGTTTTGCACGCTTTCTTGAACGCGGTGATTCTCTTCCGCAGGGCAACAGCGACGACAGGGGAGCATTGCTGAATATCCCTGATTACAGCCGTCTGACGGGAAATGTTCCGTTTATTACCGGTCTTGAATACTTCGATAATAGATTTTTTGGGATAGTGAGCAAGGAAGCTGTTGAAATGCAGCCGGAGATGAAGCTGTCACTTATGCTTGCGGTGAGCGCTGTTTATGACGCAGGATACTCTCTTGCCAATCTTCGCGGCAGCGACTGCGGAATGGTCATAGCAAGCTCTTCCTGCGACTATAAAAGGCTTATACCGCCGGGAAGCTCCAGCGCATATCTTGACAGCAGAGAGACCATGATAGGCGGAAAGCTGTCATATTATTTTGATCTCACGGGACCTGTTTACAGCGTGGATTCTACCTGTTCATCATCTCTTCTTTCTGTGGTGCAGGCTGCACAGGTGCTTCTTTCGGGACAGGCGGATATGATGCTTGCAGGCGGTACACAGCTTGTAATGCCCCTTGATGAGAAACGTGCCCATGAGGTACTGCTCGGCGCTGAAACGGCAAAGCTCCCGTATCGTCCCTTTGATAAGGACGCGACCGGATTTGTTGCCGGCGAGGGTGCGGGATTCGTATTCCTTAAACGCTTTGAAGATGCCGTGAAAGACAACGACAGGATATTGGGAGTCATCTCAGGATCGGGCATTAGCGGTTCGCGTGCGGAGAGAGTGTCGCTTTATGCGCCTGATCATCTCTCACAGAGCAGAGCGATAGAGCGGGCATGGGCTCAGGCAGGTGTAACAGCCGATGACATAACAGAAATTGAGGCTCACGGAGCTGCAACGGAGCTTGGTGATGCAAACGAAGTGAAGGGGCTTGGACTGAACCTCAGCAGCAGAACTGTTCCCGAAAAGGTTCACCTCGGCTCGGTAAAGTCTAACGTTGGTCACACCTCTCAGGCAGCGGGAATAAGCAGTCTTATAAAAGTGCTGGTGGAGTTCAGGGAGAACGTTATATATCCGATCGCTAATTTCTCTGAACCAAAGCCGGACATTGATTTCAGCGGAGCACATCTTGCCCCTGTTGACAAGCTTATCCGCGTTGATCCCGAGGCAAGGCGTGTCGTAGGCATTGACAGCTATGGACTGAACGCGCTGAATGTTCACGTCGTGGTTGAAAATTACAACAGATCCGCTCAGTCGCCCGATAAGCTTTCCGAAAAGAATAATATTCTGAAAATAAGCGGTCGGACAGAGACTGCATTCGCAGCGAACGCTGCCGCAATACGAGAGTTTATCGGAAATACGCAGGAAAACATAAATGATGTGATATATACTCTCAACAGCGGAAGAGACGATTTCCGTTTTCGCCGCGCTGTCACCTTCAGCAGTACAGCTGAGCTGACAGAGATGCTTGAAAATATTGTTCCCATAGATATGGAAAAACCGGCTGACAGGCGTAAGCTCGGTGAACATAATGGCGACCCGAAAAAGGCAGCGGCTCTTTATAACAGCGGAAGTTATATCGACTTTAACGGGTATTACAGCGGCTGCAGCTATAATAGGGTATCTGCGCCGACATACTGCTTCGACAAGGTGTACAACTGGGTGCTTGAAAAGAAAACCCCGGAGGCTGTTGAAGCTGTGCCTGCTGATATTAAAACAGACGATGATATTGCAGCAAGGCTTCGCTCGATCTGGAAGGACGTGCTCGAGACGGAGGAGGATATCTCGGACGATGAGAGCTTCTTCGAGCTTGGAGGAAATTCCATGCTCGGCACTCTTATGATAGAATCTGTGAACGAGCAGTTCGGCACTTCTGTAGAGATCGGGGATATATACACCTACCCGACGATAGCCGAAATGGCAGATCACATAGCAGGTCTTGGCGGAAAAAGCACCGAAAAACAGGAGGATACAGCAGAAGAAACGCGCAGCGCTCTCAGAAAGATCTGGAAGGACGTGCTTGAGACCGAGGAGAATATCTTGGACGATGAGAGCTTCTTCGAGCTTGGAGGAAACTCCATGCTCGGCACTCTTATGATAGAATCTCTAAACGAGCAGTTCGGCACTTCGGTAGAGATAGGGGATATATACACCTACCCGACGATAGCCGAAATGGCAGATCACATCAGTGGATCCGGCAGTAAGGATCGGGAAAAAGCTGCTGAGAGCAGCGTGCATGATACTGTTTTGAGCGGATTTTGCAGGGTGCTGGAAATGGACGGAGGGATAGGTGAGACCGACTCGTTTTTCGACCTCGGAGGAAACCTGCTCCTTGCCGACGAGCTTTGCGAGCTGCTCAATGAAGCTCTCGGAACGGACATCGACCACAATACGATCTATGAGTTCAGCACAGTTTCCGAGCTTGCCAAAAAACTTGAAAGGAAATAAAAAAATGGATAAATTCTATAAAGATGAAAACGGAGTAATAGACTTTCCGCTTGCTGTTCAGCAAAAGTTTCATATTCTTAATGAGGAAAAGGCACTTTTGAAACATGGGAAAAGAGGAGGAAATCTGAATTCAGGTCAGATATTCCGGTTCAGCTTCAATGTGGACAGTGAACGTATGGAAAAGGCGATACAGAGGCTTTTTGATGAGAACGATGCACTTCGTCTGATTTTAGTCAAAAAGGATGGTGAGTATTTTCAGCGTGTTGTGGAGGATTATAATTTCACTCTTGAAACCGATGACCTGACCTCACTTCCCGAGGATGGGAGGTATGATGCTGCTGTTGCAAAAGCAAGTGTTCTTCTAAATACAGAGATAGACTATTACAACGAATTAAGCGCAAAGTTTCATTTGATCAAATTGGGCAACGAGGATTTCATGCTGGTGATAGTCGCTCATCACTGGATCGGTGACGGAAGCACTCTTGCTCTTATTATCTCAGAAATAATGAAATATTACAATGATCCCTCCGCTGCTAAAGAGGAGGCAGCATCATTCATTGATTTTGTAAAGTATGAGTATGATTTTGTCGATTCAGAAAAAGGCAGAAAGCAGCTTGCTTACTGGAAAGAAGAGCTTGACGGATATAAGCAGCTTGACCTCTCCAATGCAGCAGCAGGAGATCCTGCCGTACCGTCAGATCAATTCGCTAAAGCAGGCAGAACAGAGCTTGATGCTGCTGCAAAAAGATTCTCTACAAGTCAGTTCAATGTAATGCTTACTGCCTATCATGTAGCATTGACAAAAATACTCGGTCAAAGCGATACCATTGTTGGATTCTCCTGTGCTAACAGACTCAGCAAGCGCTTTTTCAGAACCATCGGTTATCTGTCCAGAGCAGTACAGCACAGGCTGATCGTACACGACAGTGACAGATTGTGCGATCTTTTAGAAACATCAAAGGAAAAGTCCTCAAAGAATATTGCTAATCAACAGACCTCACACTATAATGATAACTCACAGTTCTACATCTCTTACCAGAATTTCAGTGTGAATGGAAACAAGGGCTTCGGAGAAAAGGTAAAGGCTGTTCAGATCCCTGTCAAAAGGGTACTCGATTTCTTTACAATGCTGGTCTTTGAGAATGAAAATGATTTGAATCTGATGTTTGCGGGTGATGAGAATAAGTTCACATCAGACTTCATTAAAAGGCTTATGGCATACTGCATGACAACGATCAAGCTGCTTTCAGAAAAACCTGAGGTAACTGTGGGAGAAATTGACAGCTTTTTATAAATAAAGGAGAATGGATCATGACAGAATTAAGCGGAAAGTTTTACACGGATACGAACGGGAACACAGAATTTCCCCTTAGAAACAGACAGGCGTTCATGCTCAGACTGGAACAGCAGGCGCTTGAAAAATACGGTAAGCGTGAAGGCAACGGAAACTGCGGACAGGGTATGCGTGTTCGATTCCCGATAGACGAAAAGCGTTTGGAAAAGGCTATCCGCCGCGTTATAAATGAGAATGACGCACTCAGGCTCATACTCGTTGATAAGAAGAATACGCCGATCCCGCAGGTGGACAATATGATGCAGAAGGTCGTTCTTGACCCTGAGTTTACCCTTGAAACGTATACCGTTAATGGCGATACCGAGGAGGAGCGCCTTGCAGCGGCTGTTGAGGTCGCAAAAAATGAAATGCATAAAGCGATAGATTATTTCAATGAACTGAGCATAAAACTGTTTCTCATCAAAATGGCAGAGGACGACTATCTTCTCGTATGGATCGCGCATCACTGGATAGGCGACGGCAGCACTTCGGGACTTGTTCTGGATCAGGTATTCAGATACTACTCAGATCCCGATGCAGAGACTCTTCCGCACGCCTCGTTCATTGATTTTATAAGCGAGGAAAAAGAATTCCTTAACACCGAAAAGGGTCAGAAGCAGCTTGAATACTGGCGCAGCGAGGTCGATGGATATGAGCTTCTTGATCTTTCAAGAGCAGCTATCGGTGAACCCGGCACGGGAGAGGATCAGTTTTATAAGATACCGATGGCAGACCCCGAGAGAGTATCAAAGAAGTTCAACACCAGCTGTTTCAATGTTATCCTCCTTGGTTATCATCTCGGAGTTTCGATACTGCTCGACACAAAGGACACTATCATCGGTGTAACGAGCGCTAACCGCATGAATAAAAAATACTTCCACACCATGGGTTATTTTGCTCACTCCACCCAGCACCGTATCATTGCGGAGGACAGTGACCGCCTTTCTGACCTCATAGAGCTGTCAAAAAATAAGTTCTCGTCGAATATGGCTAATTTGCAGACGGCGTATTACTATGATAAAATGCAATTCTGTCTGACATATCAGAATTTTGTTGCAGGCACTAAAACGAAGGAGCAGAACATAACTCCTGTTTCGATACCTTCAAAGAGAGTGGTGGATCAGTTCTTCATGCTCGTATTTGAGGGAGATACAGATATGACATTTGTTATGGTCGGCAACGGGAATATTTTTACCACAGAGTTCGACCGCTCGCTGAAGCGCTATATAGAGCTTACTGTTGAGCTTCTGGAAAATGATCCGGATGCAACTGTGGCTGACCTTAAAAAGCGCTTTTCAGATGCTGAATAATGGTTATGTCGGGCTATTTTCCTTACTACAAGAATAGCTGCATAGCAGGACGGACAAAGTGTCTGCTATGCTTTCATCATGCGGGAGGTAACGCATCGGTGTTTCTTCCGCTGCGGCGTTTTGACAATGAGGGATTTGTGACAGTGGCTGCGGAGCTTCCGGGTCACGGCAGACGTGTCAGAGAAGCTCCGATCACTGATCTGGACCTGCTGATAGAACAGCTTGCCGAAGAAACTGCGGAGCTTTTTTCAGGCTGCGAGCTTTATCTTTATGGACACAGCTTCGGGAGCATTATTGCATTTGAGCTGTGCCGCAAGCTGGAAAAGGATGGCATATCACCTGCTGCTCTCATAGTCACGGGAAGGAATGCTCCTGATGAGACAGAGCCTTCGCCTTTCAGGCTTGAACAGGGGGACGAGGCTCTTGCTGCTGAAATGAAGCGTTATGGCTTTATACCTGATGAACTGCTCAGTGACAGAGATTTCATGAGCTGCTATCTGCCGATGGTCAAGGCTGATTACATGATGATAGAGAGTTATTCCTTTACTCAGGGAAGTTTGATCTCTGCTCCGATCTATTTCAGCTACGGAAGCGAAGATCCCGACCTGCGCTGCGAGACCGCAGACAGATGGGGGCTTATGACAACGGGCGTATTTCGTAAAGAAGTACGAAGCGGAGGTCACTTCTTTGTTTTTGAAAAAGGAAACACTTTTTTTGAAGATCTTATCCGAAATATAACGGGTATCAAAGCTGACTTTTAGTTGATAAAGTGCAAGAAAAAGTATCGGTAGTTTTTCCTGCACTTTGTTTTACCCGTTTGTGTGCGGCAAATTGATCGAATGTGTGCGAAGTGACGAGCGTTTGGATCTTTATTTATCTATATAATTAGAGGCGAGATATGAAACTTTACTGTATACCCGGCGGAGGTACTCCGTCATCTGTTTTTTTCAAGTGGAAGGCTGCTCTCAAAGGCAAAGCCGAGATCGTGATACTCGATCACAAGGATCGGGGAAGAGCTGCTGCGGCTGATACATGGGAGGCTGCCAAACGGCTGTACAAGCTGCTCTGCGGCGAGACCGAGCCGTATGCTCTGCTAAGCTCATGCACAGGTACAATGATAGCCTATGAGCTTTACAGGCTCATGGCTGATAACGGGAAACGGCTTCCGGACAAGTTTATCGCGTTCTCGGCACTTGCCCCTGATACTCGTTATTACGCAGGGAGCAGATACATATCAGAGATGAATCGAGGGGCTATATACTCCGTCTACAGAGGACTTTTCAGCGATGAGCTTTTTGCAGCCCCCGATGAGGCGGCGGAGAAGTGTTGTCGGTATCTGCTTGATAATTCCACAGCTGAAGCTGCGGCACTTCCTGAGCTGTCCCTGATACTTGACGGTGATGAATTTGAGCAGAAGGCGATGCTCGACTTTGCGAACAATACCATAATGACACTGACCGAGGACTGGTCCGCTGCTGCTTCTTATGACCTTACCGAGAAAATAGTAATGAACTGTGATGTGCTGCTGATAAGAGGCAGCTCAGATGAACTTGTAACACCGCAGGAGGCACTGAGATGGCAGGATTTCACGTCTAAAGAGCTGACAGTTCTGGAGATCGGCGGAGATCACAATATCATTACCAGAAACACCGGCAGCTGTATAGCTATAGTTGCAGAAAACATCTGAAATAAGGAGTATTTTTAATGATAAACAGCAGCAAAAAAATCTCAGAAGCTGAGCTTGCAGAAAAAATCCGCAAGATATGGAGCGGAATGTTCAATACGGATATTGAAGATGCCGGAGCGGATTTCTTTTCACTCGGAGGAACTTCTCTTGACGCAGTGAGATTCATTTCAGCGCTGCGGCGTATATCCGGCATATCCACAGACGTTCAGACGGTTTTTGATTACCCAACGCTTTCCGAACTTGCGGCAGAGCTTTCGGGCGCGGTGATCTCCGATGCGGAAGAAGATATCCTTCCCGAACCGGATAAGATATATGAGCCGTTTGGGCTTACGGATGTGCAGTATGCCTATTGGATAGGCAGAAGCAGCTCTGCCGAACTTGGCGGCATCCCGACACACTGCTATATTGAAACAAACAGCGTGACCTCTGATATTGCCGCATTGGAAAATGCACTGAACCGTCTTATTGCTTATCAGCCAATGCTCAGGTGCAGGATATCAGATAACGGCACTCAGCAGATAATGGAAAGTGTTCCCTACAGGAATATACCCTGTACAGACTGCATCAGCGAGGACAGCTTCAATGAGGGCATAGCTGCTTTGAGGAAAGAGATGGAGGGCGGAAAGGTGCTCTTTTCGGGTCTGACCTTCGATGTCAGAGCTTGCCGCTTCGGAGACAGAGTGAACCTGCATTTTCTTTTTGACGCTGTTATTTTCGACGGAAGAAGTATTTTTATTTTCCTAAGCAGCTTGTTCAGCCTTGCTCAGTCACCTGAGAAAATACCTGACCGCTGCGATATCACATTCCGCGATGTGGCGGCAGCTGTCGAGAAGAGCAAGGATTCTGAAAAATATAATATCGACCGTGAGAAGACCATCGATCGGCTCAGCTGTCTTAAAAAGCTGCCTCAGTTTGATATTGAGAGCGGTACAGATAAGCCTCATCATATCTCGCACCACAGGATCACATTCGGCAAAGAGGAATGGGAACGTTTCCGCAGCATTTGTCTAAGAAAGGGCATAACTCCGAATTCTGCTCTTATGGAGCTTTATGCCGAAATGATAGCGATATGGAGCAATTCGTGCGAATTTACCCTTAATCTTACCGCTTTCGACCGAAGCTCGGAAAAATATCAGACGGAGCTGTCAGGCATGATAGGAGATTTTACAAAGCTGATCCTTGTGCCTGTAAAGCTCGGAAACGGCAGCTCATTCGTGAGCCGTGTAAAGGAGCTGATGCGTGAGACCGCACGGGGAATGGACCACGCCTCGTTCGGCACTATCGAGACCGAGCGAGCCATAGCTAAGGAAGCAGGTCTGCGCAGCTTTAGCTTTCCGGTCGTTTTCACAGGCATGACCGATGTAAGCGGTGATCTTGATATCCCCGTGGATATCAGTTATTTTACGACAGAGACTTCACAGGTATGGCTGGATATGCAGGTCATCGGTATCAACGGCGGACTCGAAGTACACTTTGATACTGCCGAGGAGCTTTTCCCGTATAGCTTTGTGGAAAGTATGCTCATGGCTTACAAAAAGGCGTTTGCGGAGCTTATCTCTGATGAGTGCCTTTGGGATAAAGAGGGCGGTTTGACTGTTCGCACAAGGAAGTTTACAGAGCGCATTCGCTATAACTCGGTGACTGCTCCGCTGACAGATGATACATTGACAGGCTTCTTTATGAATAGTCTGCTCAGAACTCCCGACGCACCTGCTGTGCTGTCCGAGAAAAAGAGCTATACCTATCGTGAGCTTTATGAAGCGGCTTTGCCTGCTGCTGCCGAACTTGCTGAGCATGAGGGAAAATACGCGGCAGTTATGATCCCTAAGGGAGCCGATCAGATAGTTGGAGCGATCGCAGTCCTGCTTGCAGGGAAAGCATATATCCCGCTCGACTGCCATAATCCCGTTTCGCGCAGAAAGTCTATACTTCTGGGGGCGGGAACGGATATTGTCATTACACTGAGCGAGCTTGAAAATGAAGCGCGGAGCTGCGGTGCAGACAGGCTTGTTTTCATTGATAAGGTCAAAGAGAGCACCGCTGATATCACGCCGAACACATCTCCTGACGAGCCTGCATATGTCATCTTCACGTCAGGCTCTACCGGTGTGCCCAAGGGAGTAGAGATAACTCACCGAAGCGCGGTAAACACGATACTTGACGTAAACAAGCGGTTCGGAGTGACCTCGGAAGACCGTGCAATCGCGCTGTCTAATCTGAACTTTGATCTTTCGGTATTTGATATCTTCGGTATGTTTGCTGCGGGAGGTGCCGTTGTTGCTCTTGAAATGAGCGATGTCCGCGACCCGCAGAGATGGACGCAGCTGGGCGAGCAGTTTGGAGTGAGTGTATGGAACACTGTGCCTGCGTTCATGCAAATGATGCTCGAATATTCGGCAGCGCACGGCAACGGGATACTTGACAGACTGCGTCTTGTTATGATGAGCGGTGATAAGATACCGCCGAGTGTGCCTGAAAAACTGAAGGCCGTATCGCCTGAAATGACCGTCGTGTGCCTTGGCGGTGCAACAGAAGCTTCGATATGGTCGAACTACTATATCGCCGATAGGATCAAAAGCGAATGGAATATGATGCCATACGGATATCCGCTGACAAATCAGCGGTATTATGTGCTAAGCTCACTTATGACAGACTGCCCTGACTATGTTAAGGGAAGGCTGTATATAGGAGGCTCGGGACTTGCGGTCGGGTATATCGGTGACGAGAAAAAGACAAATGAAAAGTTTATTATCCACCCTGTTACCGGCGAGAGACTGTATGATACAGGTGATAACGGCAGGTACTGGGAGGACGGTACCATTGAGTTCATCGGCAGGGACGATCATCAGGTCAAGCTCAACGGAATGCGGGTGGAGCTTGGTGAAATAGAGGGAGCATTCAGCGAGCTTGCAGAAAGCTGTGCGGCGGTGGTATTCAGAACCGCTGCCGGCAAAAGCAGGATAGGTATAATGATAAAGCCAAAGGCAGGTATGCCGTGCAGCGAGGAAGCATATATAAAGGCAGCCGCGGAAAAACTTCCGTCATACATGGTCCCTGCGGCAGTTATTTTTGCTGAAAAGATCCCCCTGACCGACAACGGAAAAATTGACCGCAAGGCTGTCTCCTCGGCAATTGAGGATAGCATGGCTTCTGTCCATACCGCGGCTGAAAAAAAGGTGCTGAGCGAAAGCGAGCAGATCGTTGCACAGATCTGGTGTGAGCTTCTCGGAGAGGAGGATTACACCGCTGAGGACGACTTCTTTGAAAGCGGCGGAGATTCACTGCTCATGATAAAATTCCTGAATATATATAATGAAAAGACCGGAAAGAACGTTACTCCCGATGTTTTCTTCGGCAATTCCACGATAGGCGCTGTTGCCGATATAGGAGCTTAAATGGATAATAATACATATTTTCTAAACGATATGCAGTATGCCTTTCTTGTGGGAAGACAGTCGGAAGGGGCACTGTGCGGAGTATCATGCCATATTATGGCTGAATACAGATGTGTATCGGTCCACGGAATAAAAGAAGCTGCCGAAAAGCTTGTCCGCAGGCACAAAGTGCTGACATCAAGGATAACCTTTGACGGTGAGGTGGTATTTGACTGCGCGGAGAAGAATATCCTGTGCAGCTCAGACTTTTCTGACTTGCCTGATAATGAGGCGGAGCTGTCACTTTCAGAGTACCGAAAAAAACTGAGCGGCAGGCTCATGGACATCGAAAATGGCGAGATATTTCTCATACACATAATAAAAATGCCCCGCTGCGTACATCTCATCTTCGAGGGCGACTGCACGGCATTTGACATAACCTCCTTTCAAATACTTGTCCGTGATATCGGAAAACTGCTCGGAGGGGAGGCGCTTACTGATATTCCCGAAGGCTTTGAGCCATATGCGAACGATCTTTTGCCGAAGTATTCACCCGATGAAAAAAAGCAGAGCCGTGAATACTGGAGGAAGAAGGCGGTCGGTATGAGCGAACCTCCGTTTTGTGCTGAAATTACAGGAAAATGCACCTACACCGCATACATTGAGACTGTACCGCAGGAGGGCGCGGAAAGAGTGAGAAGGTTTGCTAAACGTATGAACTGCCACGAGGATATCGTGCTGCTTACCGCTTTTTCAATGGCAGCTGCTCAGATCACAGGCAGGGAACGTTTTCTGCTTAATATACCTATCCTTGACCGATACGGTCTGCCTCCTGCTGCGGAGGGGGTGGCTGCTGACTTTACTCGTCTGCTTATGTTTGACGTGTGCGTGAGGAAGGAAAGCTTTAGCGCCTGCTTTGACAGGCTGTATGCCGATCATCGGGAGGATATGAAGCAGATGGCGATGTCAGGGATGAAGGTACAAAAGCTGCTTCCAAAGAGAAACGGCAGCGTGACTTTTTCATCGCATATATTTGAAGATATGCACATCCCTGCCCTCGGCAGGCTGATCTCCATCACTACAGAAACCCCCGATGTGCTGATGGACTGCGAATTTTTCAGAGTCGGGAATGAGCTTCTGCTCTCCTTCGTTACACCGGACGGAGCTTTTGAAAGCGGCAAAGAAAGGGAGCTTCTTACGGCGGTCGGGAATATCATACTCGGTATAGAGTGATCTGACAGGAGGCTATTATGAAAAAAGAATTTGCGATCTCGCTGCTTCAGCAGATGTATCTTCGCGGCGAGGACGAGGAGATGTTTCTCGGAAAAAGAAGTCCTTTCATATATTTCAGGTGCAGCATCAGCGATTTTGACCGTGAGCGTTTTGAAAATGCGCTTGCGGAGACTGCTGCTGCGAATGATCTTTTCCGCTGCCGTCTGAATGGAGACAAGTGGGTCGAGACAGATGAAAAGTGGAATGTGGAGTATTTAACAGGCGATGTCGATCCGTCAGACCGTATGTGCAGGAGCTACAGTTCACAGGGCGGAGCTTTGCTTAAACGGACTGTTGCTGTCTTAAACGGTACGACCGCTGATGTACATTTTATTTTTAGCGGACTTATACTGGACGGTATGAGCTCAGGCGTTTTTCTGGATCAGCTGAAACGTGCCTATAACGGACAGCCTTTAGCTGAAACTGCGCCGTTTTCGGAGTATACAAATGCACTTGACGAATATGTCTCGGGAACACAGTACAGTTCCGACAGCAGTACGCTGAGTAAGGTATACAGCGGATTTGATGCGGAGGAATTTCAGCTTCCGTTTGCAGGGGAGCCGGAAACGCTCGATGACTATTCCAATACGGCGGTCAGGGTCGAGATCCCGACACAAATATACCGCGGTGCAGAGCTTCTTGCAGAGAGACTTGGTGCAAGTCCGTTCGAGCTTATGATGACGGTTTTTGGAAAGGTCCTTTCGCGTTTCTCGGGAGCAAGCTGCTTCTTCATGAATATCCCCTGCAATGCTCGTCAAAAGCAGCTGAGCGGTGTAAACGAGACAGCGGGACTATTCTCCAATTTTTTAATTTATCCGTTCACAGATATTGGTGATCGCAGCTTTGAAGAACAGCTCAAAGAGGTTTGTGGCAGCTTCCGAAAGATAAGAGACTGCCGTTTTTTTCCGGGCAGTGAGGCGGTGCTTATGACGGGCAGCGACAGTCTTTCCAAGAATGTCGTGTTTACTCAGATACCGAACCGTAATGACGGCGGAGACTTTGATCTGCTCGACTGGCGCATACATACAAATCAGGTGATAATGGAGGCTGATGTAATGCTTCTCGGTGAGCGTCCGCATATCATCATCAGCTATCCTGACAGACTCTTTGACAGAGGAACAGTTCGGAATATTGCCGAGACCTTTGTACGAGCCCTTACGGATACAGTGTCCGCCGAGGGACAAAACTGCGGGATAAGTCTTTCCGTGCGCGATGAGGCGCTTATTGCCGCAGCAAATTCATCAGCAGCGCCAATGTGTGAAAAAACACTTGCAGATATCATCCTCAGCCGTTTTGAAGGATCTCCCGAAAGTGTTTCCGTGATATGGAAAGACAGAGAGTACACCTGTTCGCAGGTGCGTGATATGTCATATCTGCTTGCAGAAAGGATAGCGAAGCTTGATGCGACAGTCGCTGTGCTTCTGCCTAAAAGTGTCTACCAGCTTATTTCGGCTTACGCAGCAGTTCTTTCAGGGAAGGTCTATATGCCTCTTGACACTGAACTATCCGATAACGAGCTTGAACACTGCCTGAAAACTGTCAGCGCAGGAGCGGTCATAACCGACAGCAGAGGAGCGAAGCGTCTGGAGGCTTTCGGTATAACATCGGTGAATATTGATGAGATATGCTGGAGCGGGCGGAGCAGTTTTTCTCCCGTAAAGTCCTCGTCTGATGAAATGAGGATCATCATCAATACATCGGGGACCACAGGATATCCCAAGAGTATCGCTCTTAGAGACGGGGCAGTTGTAAACTGTCTGAATGACACAAAAAACATCTTTGATATAAAAGATGGAAGCAGGCTGCTTGCTGTTACAAATTTCTGTCATGATATGGCTATATTTGATACTTTCGGCATATTCTTTTTTGACGGCTGTGCGGTCATACCGGAACACGAAAAGGTGCGTGATCCTGATGAGTGGCACAGACTTATTACAAAATATGAGATAAGCTTCTGGCAGTCTGTACCATCGTTTACGGAAATGCTTGCATTATCCTGTGATGGTACAGACAGGGTATATGAGCAGATGCGGGCAGTTGTTCACGGAGGCGAGTTTTTTCGGGCTTCTCATGCAGCAAGGCTCAGAAGGATATTCCCGAATGCGCGGCTGTTTAATGTCAGCGGTCCGTCTGAGACAACTATCTGGAACATCAGCCATGAGGTAACTGACGAAGACATCGAAGCAGGAGAGATACCCATCGGAAATCCCTTCCCATACACAGGTTATCATATCCTTGACGACCGTTTGCAGGAGTGTCCTGTCAGCGTAAAGGGTAAGATATTCATTTCCGGGTGCAGGCTCGCGATCGGATATGTTGGCAATAAAGCCGAGACAGAAAAAAGGTTCATCACAGTCGGCGGAGAGCTTATGTATGATTCAGGTGACCTCGGAATGCGGCGTGCCGATGGTGAAATAATGATACTGGGAAGAACAGATGACCAGGTCAAGATCAAAGGCAAGCGTATTGAGCTTTCGGGAATAGAATCCGTGCTGACAGAATTTGTCGGGGTGCTCTCTGCAAAGGTCATCTGCACTAAGGACGACAGAGGTATATGTGCGGTCTACACCTCTGACAAGGAGCTTTCGGATGATGAGATAAGAGACTTCATGAGAAGCCGCCTTGCCCCGTATATGATACCGAGGGTGATACTCAGGGTCGGGGAGATACCTCTTACGGGAAACGGCAAGCCCGACGCTGCAAAGATATCTGAGCTTATACATGACAGCCGAAAGACATCCGTACCTTCTGAGGATGAAGAAAGCTGCGGACTCAGGCAGGAGATACTTGACCTTATTGAAGAGGAGACGGACTGCGACCCTATGGGCGGAGATGTGAATTTCTTTGAGATCGGAGGAGACTCAGTGACCGGAGCGAAGATAGCAGCAAAGGTACGCAGAATGGTAGGGGAAAATGTGTCAGTGCTCAGCCTTCTGACCTCTGATAAGATATCTGACTGGATAGATGAAATACTTTGAATAAAGATGGTGGGAAAATGAACAGCAAATGGTTCTCATTTACAAAAGAATGCCGCGACTCTGACATCAGAGTGATCCTGTTTCCTCACTCGGGAGCGGGTGCTAGCTTCTTTGCTTCATGGGGAAAGACTTTCGCAGCTGCGAATATGGATCTTTACCCTGTGCAGTATCCGATGAGGGAGTCGCGCATGAAAGACAAAGCCTTCACTGATCTGAGGGCTATGCTTCGGGCTTTTGCAGATGATTCATTGCAGCAGCTGCGCGGAAAGAAAATAGTGCTGTACGGTAAATGCTTCGGGAGTACGGCTGCATTTGAAATGGCGCAGCTGCTTGACAGGGAATACGGGATACGTCCCGAGCTGCTTGTTGTCTCGGGAGGTGTAGTGCCGTCGGAAATGAAGGTCGAAAAAGTATCTGAAGGATCGGGAGAGGAGGAATTTGACGGGCTTCTTCTCAAATACGATTTTGTGACCGAGGCGCAGCTCAATAACTCTGATTTCCGCAAGTATTATCTTCCCGTGCTTCGGGCGGATTATATAATGCAGGCTGAGTATGAATGCGGAAGTCCGATATGTTTGCCGTATAAAGTTCTTGCGCTCTGCGGAAGTGAAGATAAAAAAGCAGGCTGCGAAAGCATGAAAAAATGGTCTGCATACACCGACAGCTTTACACTCAGGACCTTTGAAGGCAGTCACTTTTTTGAGAATAAAAACACTCTTCCTGAGATATGCGGGCTGATAAGGGAGCAGTGCAGACAGAGTATGAACAAATGAATAGTTCGCTATGCTATACTTATGATAACACCGCACGGCAAAACCTTACTCAAAGCTGATCTTACAAGCGGACGCAAAGGTCAGGCAGAGTGGGCTTGCCCTTGACGATATCATAATGACATAAAGGGGTGTGCCGAATGACCGAAACACTGTTTGAGTACGATCATCTGCTGATGCGTTCCGAGTACCGCACGCCCGATGTCCATACACACCTTGCCGTTCATCTGATAGTTGGGTTCGGAGCCGATCTGCATTGTATCGTTAATGAAAACAGCTTTAAGGCAAAGGCGATCATTATTGCATCGGACGTTCCGCATACGGTATATTCCGACTCGGGCGAAATGCTCGTATTCCTGTTCGACCCCGCAAGCCGCTATGCAAACGAGCTTGAACGATCCTGTCTGCACGGTGAGAGCTTTTTCTGCCCCGAAGAGGAACAGGTGCGGAAGATAAATGCTCTTTGGCAGGAGAATAAGAACAGTCTTGTAAAAGCCGATCGAGCGATACTTGGATGTCTCGGTCTGACAAAAGCGGATGATCTGCGGCTTGACGAGAGAATATCCGAAGCACTGGCTATCCTCAAAGAAATGGAGGAGGTCCCCGAGGACGCGGTAGGGTTTCTTTGCGAAAGAGTTTTTCTTTCAAAAAGCCGCCTGTCGCACCTGTTTAAGGAAAACCTCGGGATATCGCTGTCACGGTATCTCGCCTGGGAGAAAATGCGTAAGGGTTATATCTGTTTTCAAAAATACGGCAATATCACCGATGCCGCCCTTATGGCAGGGTTTGATTCGCCGTCGCACTTTGCCGCCACCTGCAAGCGGATGTTCGGCATATCATTCTCGGAATATTCAAAAAGTTAGCGCCTATTTGAAAGTATTTGCTGCCGAAAAATGTTATCCTTATCATATCAAATGAAAAATGATAAGGAGCATTCTTATGGACAAGTACGATGTCAGCCGACCCGTAAAGCTGAAAAGCGGCGTATACAAGCTCAATCCCGAGCGCAATTTTGACTATCAGCTCAACCGCGTTATCAACTGGGACGGCGGCAGGATAGAGGACATAAAGCCGATAGCAGGCAGGATAAAAACAAGTGCCGACTGGAAGCGCGAGCTTATCGCACTCGGGAACACGGCGATGAAAGAGAACCGTATTCAGAACGTTATCGCCTATTACCGTATGAGCGAGTTTTTTATGTATGACGGCGACCCCGACAAGAAAAAGTATTACCAAAAGGCAACGGAGCTTTTCTACCGGTACTATGCGGATTACTTTGAGGCAGGCGGCGTGAACGGGTCGATGCCGCCCCGTATCGAAAAAACGGTCGTTCCATATAAAAATGTGAAGCTGCCCGTCATGCACGTTGTACCGAAAGGGAGATCGAAGGGAACGATACTTCTTCACGGCGGAAACGACAGCTATTTTGAAGAGTTCCTGTTCACGGTGCTGTATTTGCAGGAACAGGGCTTTGAGGTCTATATGTTTGAGGGTCCCGGGCAGGGAGGCGTGATGCGAACGCAGGGAATGCACTTTACGCACGAGTGGGAAAAGCCTGTAAAAGCCGTTCTCGATCACTTCGGACTTGACGATGTAACGATAGTCGGGATATCGCTCGGCGGCTATCTCGCACCGCGGGCGGCAGCCTTTGACAAGCGTATCACAAAGGTCGTGGCGTGGTCGGTATTCCCCTGCTTTCAGGACGTTATCGTAGGTATGCAGAGACCCGCCGTCCGCAGGTTGTTCTATCTGTTCATGAAGATACACGCCCGCCCGCTCATCAATTTCATTTTCGGGAAGAAAGCAAAGAAAGAGCCTATCATAGACTGGGGACTAAAGCACGGCTGCTATGCCTACGAAGCCAAGGACGCTTACGGCTATGCAAAGAAGCTGAAGCTTTACGATCTCGAACCGATAGCCGATAAGATAACGCAGGATATGCTTATCATCGGCGCAAATCAAGACCATTTTATTGATCACAAACTTATCGGCAGAGAGATCAATATGCTGAAAAACGTGAAGAGCCT
This sequence comes from Ruminococcus sp., assembly GCA_024697545.1. Taxonomy (GTDB): domain Bacteria; phylum Bacillota; class Clostridia; order Oscillospirales; family Ruminococcaceae; genus YE71. The sequence continues at coordinate 3,967 of JAILFN010000014.1, read as the reverse complement.
GACTTTCAGACTGTTCACGGATAAGGAAAACGCTCAGAATCACTGCAACGTCGGAAACGGCAAGATAGTGCTGGATACGATCTGCAATTGGATAGAGCAGATAAATAAGGGGGCGGCGGCACAATGATGAAGTTTATTTATCATCTTACGATGACGCGCAGCCGAAAAATGATAACAGAAAAATACGGCGTGGTATTCTGGCGGGATTTCAAGGATAGATCCGACAGATCATTCAAGAAGGTGCTGGAAAGAACTCCCGATATCGGCAAGAGCGTGTTTTCTTTCAATTATGCGTATGCGCCTTCATATGTTGCGTGGTACAGGACGATGCGGGGGCTCGGGCTTGATGCAAAGCAGGCAGATGAACTGATGTGGCTGATGAATGAGAAGATGCTGCTCACCATCCCGAAACCGTTTTTGCATATGGCGGGAAAAACATATCTCAACAGTTTCCGAAAGAAAGCTGCAAAGCACGAACTGCGGCAGAAGAAAGGTTTGCACCCCTACGACTGGGAGATCGCGTATCGGGATATTGACGAAAACAGCTTTGAGATAGATATAACGAAATGCGGATTCATAGCATTTGCAAAAGAATTCGGTGCGGAGGGTATGCTGCCGGGGATATGCAGCATAGATTATATGATCTCTCATTACATGGGCAATGGCTTCAAGCGGACAAAGACGCTCGGCTGCGGTGACAACTGCTGTGACTGTCATTATGAGCTGAAGGGAGAATGTCCGATAAGACCTGACGGAGTATAAAACGAGCCTGTGTCATGAAACGCCCCCGCCGCTGCTGAGAAGAGAGCTGCCTGAAAGGTCGGCTTCAAATTGATGAATGAAATACAGTAAATTCAAGCTGAATAATATTAGTAGAGCGCACTGTTTTGTATAAAATGGTGCGTTTTGCTTTGTGATGTCGTTTGAGTTTAGGCATTTTTACAAATATTTATGTAAGGTCTTTACTTTTGTCTGTATTTGTGATATATTGAATACAGATTCAATGAATGGTTTTTCAACTAAATAAAAGCAAAAAGGAGACGAACCGATGACACGGAAAGAACAAAAAGAAATGCGTCAGCAACAGATAATGCTCAAAGCGCTTGAGCTGTTCGTGACAAAGGGTTTCAGTGAAACGAAAGTATCTGACATTGCCGAGTCGCTTGGGATAAGTGTGGGATTGCTGTTCCATTATTACGAATCAAAGGAAGCACTCTACAAGTCGCTTGTTGAAATGGGGCTGGAAGCGACAAAACGTCCCGAAAAGATAGGATTTGATGCTCCTCTCGACTACTTCACCAAAACCATAGATGGGCTGTTCGGTGCGGCAAAGGAACAGCCGTGGGTGTTTCAGATGTTCGTGCTGATGTCGCAGGCAAGACGACCTGGTATCCCCGATGAGATCAGGCAGCTTGCCCTTTCGGTAGATCAGATAGGATTTTCCGCAGAGATCATAAAACAGGGGCAGGAGCAGGGCGTTATCAGGAGCGGTGATGCAAGATCACTTTCCTCTGCCTTCTGGTGCAGCGTTCAAGGCATTATGGAGCAGCACCTTATAACCCCCGAAATACCCCTCCCGGAAACCGAATGGATAACGGCGATACTGAAATACACAGAAGTTTAAAAGCATAAAACAGATCTATGTTGTCGGTAATATATCAGGATATAGAAAGAGTTGAGAGAAAAATGGGATTGTTTTCAAAAGCCGAGTATATGTCTGTTCTTATGGACTTTAAGTTCAGGGAGTCTGACGGATTGCCCTGTATTCAGGCAACTGACGGCGTATATTATTGTAACGCATATTATGCGATCACAACAAAGGCATATAGTATGTGGGAAGACGGCAGATATGAAAGAGCGGCGAAAGCCCTTAAAGAGGCTGAAGGAAAGATCCGTATCACGGTAGAGCTTGAAATCAAAAACGGGATCCCCGTTGATTTTAAGATAGATCCGAAAAAACTGGCATCCGCTATCGGAAATAAAGATATTGAAAATTTTGAATTATGCGGGTGGGGATTTTTTGATAAGCCGACAGAATTTTGATGCTTTGATAAAAAAACAGAAAGGACGGAGACAAACATGAAAAAGATAGTGATCATCGGCGGCGGTATCGGAGGGCTTTCGGCAGGGATATATGCCCTGAAAGCAGGCTACAAGGCAGCAATATACGAAAAGAACCATGTTGCGGGCGGCGAGTGTATGGGCTGGAACAGAAAGGGCTGCCATATCGACAACTGCATACACTGGCTCACGGGGACAGACAGCAGCACCTCGGTGTGGCAGGTATGGAACACAATGGGTGCGATAGATGAGAACACACCCTATGCTGATACAGACAAGTTCTACTCCAGCCGTCTTAACGGGCAGGAAGCTACCCTCTGGAAAGATCTTGACAGGACGGAGCGTGAGCTTATCGCATTATCCCCCGAGGATGAAGCGGAGATACGCAAGTTCATTCAGCACGTCAGATATGCCGAAAGCTGCACGATCCCCGCTGAAAAGCCTATGGATATGATGAAGATGGGCGACTACATAAAAATGGGCAAAAGCATGGCGAATATGCCGAAGGTCATGAAGGAGTACGGAAAGATCGACCTTAACGGACTTGCCGAGCGCTTCCGTTCGCCCTTGCTGAAAAAGCTGATGACCGACTATCTTCCCGCTAACTACACGGCATATTCATTCCTTGTTTCCTATGCTACCATGACCGGCGGAAACGGCAATATCCCCATAGGCGGATCGCTTGCTATGACAAACAGGATAATTGAGAGATTTAAGTCAATGGGCGGCGAGCTTTACACCGATACACCTGTCAAACGTATTATCGTCGAAAACGGCAAGGCTGTGGGCATTGAGCTTGAAAGCGGTGAAAAAGTCTTGGCTGACGAGGTCATTTCTGCGGTAGATCCGAGCTTTCTGTTCGGGCGGCTGATAGACAGATCGTATATGCCAAAAGAGTTTTCGGCAGCATACGCTGACAGCAGCAAATATCCTGTGACCAGCGGATTTCAGATCGCATACAAGATAGATAACGGTTTCAGCGCTGAGGATACCATATTCTTCGGCTGTGAGCCTATCGCCATCGGCGGCAGGAGCTTTGATCGGATATACATAAAAAACTACGGTTACGACAAGACATTTGCTCCCGAGGGAAAAGCTGTGTTGCAGACGAATATCCCCCAGACGGACGAGGATTTCACTTACTGGAAAAGCCTTTCAAAAGAAGAATACAGGGCTAAAAAGCAGGAGCTTATAAAGGAAGTCACCGAACGAATAGTCAGAGAATTCCCCGAGCTTGACGGCAGACTTGAGCTTCTCGACTGCTGGACACCAATGACCTACGAAAGATACTGCAACGCCTATCACGGAGCGTACATGGCATTTGTGACTACCATAGGTGCAAAGCAGTTAAAGATCAAGGGCGTTCTGAAAGGACTCGATAACTTCTATATGGCAGGACAATGGATAATGAGTCCCGGCGGACTGCCTATCGCTGCAATTTCAGGGAAATTCGCAATACAGAGAATATTGAAAAAGGAGAAAAGAAGCATTGAGATATGATAAGAAAAAGAGGTGTCGTAATGAAAAGTATCTCGGTCATCATTCCTGCCCATAACGAAGAAAAGTATGTTGCAAGGTGCATACGTTCTGTAAAAGCCGCCGCAAAGCATTACGGCGGTGAGGTCGAGATCATCGTGGTGTGCAACCGCTGTACTGACAGGACTGCGGAGATCGCCGTAAAACAGGGCGCGAAGGTCATTTATAACGGAGACAGGTGTATTGCCAAGGTCAGAAATGCAGGGATCTTTAATGCGAACGGCGATATTATTGTGACGATAGACTGCGATAACCGTATGACGAGGGGAACGCTGAAAGAGATAGCTTTCCTGCTCGGAACAGGCAAATATATCGGCGGCGGTGCGCCTATTCGTTTTGAGCGGTATTCTGTTCCTCTGTATCTGAATGA
>JAILFN010000100.1 GCA_024697545.1 Ruminococcus sp. | reverse complement strand
GAAAATATGAGCAGTGAAGCAACGGAATATGTCAGGGGTGTGCCTGTGGTAAAGGTTTTCGGACAGTCGGTGCATTCGTTCAGACGATTTAAAGATATGATAGACAACTTCGGAAAGTGGGCAACGGAATATACCCTGATGCTCCGTATGCCTATGACGGCATTCATGACCTGTATCAATGCGGTCTTTGCCTTTCTTGTGCTGGGTGCATTCATCTTAGCAAAAGGCGGCGTAACGCAGGATATAATACTGAATGTGATGTATTACATCATCGTCACACCGCTGCTGACCGTTACGCTAACCAAGATCGCCTACTCGGGAGAGCAGGAAATGGTCGTGGTCGATGCGCTTGAACGCATAGATCATATCATGAAGATCGAACCTCTTGCAGACAAAACGGGAACAGCAGAGCCGAAGGAAAATGGCGTCACTCTCGAAAACGTCAGCTTTCGGTACAAAGATGCACAGACAGATGCTGTACACGGCTTGAATATCAGCATTGCAGGCGGAGAGCATATCGCATTGGTAGGTCCGTCAGGCGGCGGCAAAACAACAACTGCCGAGCTTGTTGCACGCTTCTTTGATGTTTCCGTGGGGTGCATAAAGATAGGCGGCGTTGATATCAGGGAGCTTGACCAGAAAAAGATGATGGAAAGAGTATCATTTGTATTTCAGGACAGCAGGCTGCTTAAAACCAGCATCCTCGATAACGTTCGGCTTGCCAGACCCGATGCAGATGAGGAGGCGGTGACAGCCGCACTGAAAGCCGCACAGTGTGAGGATATCATCGACAAGCTGCCGAAGGGGATACATACCGTTGTGGGAGACAAGGGCGTATATCTTTCGGGCGGTGAGCAGCAGCGTATTTCCATTGCAAGGGCTATACTGAAAAATGCGCCGATATTGATCCTCGACGAAGCAACGGCATTTGCCGACCCGGATAACGAGACTAAGGTGCAGAACGCCATCGCCGAGCTTGCAAAAGGCAAAACGGTCATTATGATAGCACACAGATTATCCACTGTGAAGAATTGCGACTGTATCTATGTCATGAAGGACGGTTCTGTCTGCGAAAGCGGCACACATCAGGAGCTTATGGGCAAAAACGGACTGTATAAAAGTATGTATGAAGAATACAGCCGTTCGGTCAACTGGAAGGTAGGTGCGTAAAATGAAGATCACAGAAAAATTACAGCATAAATTCGCACTTTCCCGTCAGGGTGCGATAGATATGGAAAAGGCTTGTCTAAGCGTGACTGTTACAAATCTTGTTCTGATGATGCCGGCAGGCGTGCTTTATATGCTGATAAAGGATCTGCTGAATGACACGCTGTCAAGCGGGCGTATACCCTTTTACATCATCGCCTCTGCTGCGATACTCGCACTTATTGCATTGACAAATTTCATTCAGTATAACGCCACGTTCCTGTCAACATACAGAGAAAGCGGTATCCGCAGGACAAAACTCGCGGAACGGCTGCGTAAACTGCCGCTGTCTTATTTCGGAAAGAAAAACATAGCCGATCTCACGACCACGATCATGTCAGACTGCGCGCAGATAGAAACTGCGTCAAGTCACTGGATACCCGAGTTTATCGGCGCTATGATATCCACGGCACTTGTGGGACTGGGTATGTTTGTATTTTTTGACTACCGGATAGTCCTTGCGAGCTTCTGGGTCATTCCTGCGGCATTTCTGACTGTATGGGGTTCTTCAAAATATCAGCAGACTGCCGTAAAGAAAAATAACAGCGTCAAAATGGAACTGTCCGACGGCATACAGGAGTGCCTTGAATCTATCCGTGACCTGCGCTCCAACAACGCGCAGGACAGATACATGGAAACACTTGACAGAAAGATAAAGAATGTAGAAAAACAGGCATTTTTTACCGAGCTGAAGCTTGCAGTCTGCGTAAACTCGGGAGCGATCATTTTGAAGCTCGGCATTGCGACTACCGCACTTGTCGGCGGCATACTTCTTTCCAGGGGCGAGATAGACCTGCTGACATTTTTCATGTTTCTGATGCTTGTATCAAGGCTTTACGATCCGATGCAGATAACCCTGCAAAATTTTGCGGCAATTATTGCCACGACGGTTCAGTGCGAGCGCCTTGACGAGGTCCTTTCTCATGAGATACAGACAGGGGCAGATACCATGAACAATGACGGCTATGACATTGTGTTCGACCACGTTTCATTTTCATACAACGATGATGTATCCGTTTTGAATGATGTTTCATTTACTGCAAAGCAGGGTGAAGTGACGGCGCTGATCGGACCTTCGGGCGGCGGAAAAACCACAGTTTCCCGTCTTGCAGCACGGTTCTGGGACGTTACGGACGGAAGGATCACGCTGGGCGGAACGGATATATCACAGATCGACCCCGAAACGCTGTTTTCTGCATATTCGATAGTTTTTCAGGATGTAACGCTGTTTAATCAGAGCGTAAGGGATAACATCAGGATCGGTAAAAAGAATGCGTCTGATGAAGAGATAATGCGGGCGGCTAAGCTTGCCAACTGCGATGAATTTGTATCACGTCTTCCGCAGGGCTATGATACTGTGATCGGGGAAAACGGCAGCGAGCTTTCGGGCGGCGAAAGGCAGCGGATCTCAATTGCAAGAGCTTTTCTCAAAGATTCACCAATCATTTTGCTTGACGAGGCATCTGCAAGCCTTGATGTGGAAAACGAGACAGCTATACAGACAGCCCTTTCCAAGCTGATCGAGAATAAAACGGTCATTATAATCGCTCACAGAATGCGTACAGTGTCGGGAGCGGACAAGATAGTGGTGCTGTCCGACGGTACCGTAAAGGAATCCGGAAAACCCGGCGATCTGTTAAAGCAGGGCGGCATTTTTGCAAGAATGGTACAGGCTCAGACAGAGGGAGAAAAATGGACGATATCATAATGCACCGTTTGCCCGTTATATGCTTGATGTAGAAAAAGTAAAGCACCCTTTCGGAGCATTTCTGAAAGGGTGCTGTTTTCATATATTGGATTGAAAATCTAAGCCGAGTATGGTATAATTGGTAATGTGAAGTATGTGCGAATGACTTACACAAATTCGGAAAGAATGCCGTTCTGAAAGGCACGAACTTTACAGAGGGTGCTACGGCGAAGGAACGTAACCGGCAAATTGGCGGGCATAAGGCTTGAGGTGATATGATGTTTGATTTGGTTGGAAAATTACATGAAGAATGTGGCGTAAGAAAGCCAGAAGACTGGGATCAGGATTGGGAGTTCTGTGCAGGCGATTATACAAGAACAGAGGATTATATTGAATTTTATAAGAAATACTCTGATGAAATGGACTCCAACAGATGGGGAGATAAGGAATTACTGAGTAATATGATCATTCAGGGACTTGATGATATGCTCAGAAATATCAATGATATTGATTATATTGATAAACTATGGCTTGAAACCAGAAAGATACTGTTAGATGATGAACTGTATAACGTTATCGTTTATTGGTCATGCGTAGGACAGCCCGCAGAATAT
>JAILFN010000062.1 GCA_024697545.1 Ruminococcus sp. | reverse complement strand
AGACTTTTGTTGACCGAGGTATGAATAGATATTGATTTAAGGTATGGCACAGCGATTCCACCTGTTCTTTCAGTTTTTCAACGTCTGCCGCATATATGTTGTTCGTTTCATTTGCCTTCTTTGCAATCTGATTTATGTTCGAGGAAATGATCCTCATGCCGTTCAGCAAAGGTGCGACTCCCTTCGTATCATAGAACGTCGGGTTGGCGTTAAGTATCACCTCTCTCAGATATTTTGATGTAGTAGTGTGACAAGCCTCCGCTCTGCGCTCGATCTTCTCCCAATCCTTTATGTCGAAGTCGATCTCTTTGCGGTGGACCTGTTTGTATTTTCTTGCCATGGAAAGGCTCCTTTCATTTATAAAAATAGTGGTTCAAAATCATCATTCTGCCAATTGACACTACCCCAATAATATAGTATAATAATAGAGCTGTGTTTGACAGCAAAAGAATACCCCGGGAGGCAAAATAATGGATAAGATAACAGTAGGCATGACAATAAAGCTCGTCAAAGATATAGGCGAAAATATCCCCGTCGGCTCGACAGCTACTATCGTATATATTGACGACTTCGACCAGATCTTCATCGACTGGAAAGACGGAGGTCAGGCGAAGATCTCCGAGGAACAGCTTTTGAAGAACTTGGAAGTTGCCGCATAATCATTACCAAAGAGGGACTGCCGTGAGCAGCCCTCTACTTTCATATTTTTTCATCATTTTTGAGCTTTCAATGCTTCCCGCGAGGACCGCAGTGTTGCGTACTCTTCGCCGTAAAAGAGCCTCTCAGACGCTTATTCTTTTTCGCAGCCTATCTGCTCTTTTGCCTTCTCAATTAACTTTCTATACGCAAGCAGACCACCGAGAAACAGCTTTCTGTCATGGTCGTCACGCTCGAAGCAGACAAATCTGCGCTTATGCTTTATTGCTGTCATAAGCGTTGTTCCGACGCCGGAAAATGGGTCAAGAACAACATCGCCAACGCCGCTGTAAAAGAGCACTGCCATTTCAGCGACCTCGGCAGGCAGATACCTTTGATTGATTTCTTTACTGAACATTGGAGAAACCTGAACCACTCCCCTGCTCCATCTGTCAACAAGCTCGTTCGGTATTATGTTCTCGTCGATCTTGCGGCTGTTTATGATTTTTCCGACTTCGGTATATACTGGACCTACACCCAAGCAGTTCCCGGGGCAATTGCGGTTCTTGCATACCCACTGCCTGTCGCCCTTCTTGTTGTATCCCCAGTGTCCGACATTATCGCTGCCGCAGCGGGGGCATGACACAGGTGTATCCTTATTATCCTTCTTCACGAAAACAAGAACGTGTTCCAGACTGCTGACCGGCGTTACCATGAACGGAAAATATGCACTGCTCCACTTGTTCGGAATGTTCTTTCTGCCCTTGTCGGTCACATACTCGGTAACGTATGAAAAGCCTATCCATTCAAGCAGGTTGATGAAGTGTGCCGCGAGAGGATATATTTTCTTATCCCACTGACGTTCACCGACACAGGCGGTCGTATCTCCGATATTGATAATGCAGTAGTGCTGATTTTTCAGTACACGGTAAACCTCGGTGAACACCATACCCATATAGTCAGTATATTCATCGAAGTTTTCCCATGAGTAGCTTGTGCCGCTGCGCTCCTTACCTGTCATTGCAAAAGCCGGAGGAGCCGTCACCAGCAGGTCGATGCTGCTGTCATCAAAGCTCATAAGCTCTTTTCTCGGATCCTTCATGCTGAAAATGTTCTGTTCTATATTCATAATATTCTTCCTTTCATTAGTAAAGCGGATAGCCGGAGGTGAATTTCTCTTGCAGAAATTCAGCTTCTCCGAACATGACTTTCAGATTATTGGTATCCCTTTCAAAGCAGACATATTTCCTGTTCAGCTTTACCGCTGCGAACATAGTTCTTCCGATACCCACGAACGGGTCAAGAACAAGATCATCTGCTCCGCTGAAATACCTCATTGCCATTTCGATTATCTCCATAGGGATAAATCTCTGTCTGCGGTATTTTTCCGCATTGTACCTTGATCTCGGTTCGATCTTCACGATATTCCTGTGCCACTTGTCTATGACCTCGACCGGGATAATGTTTTCTTCGGTCTTGCAGTCATTAACCATTATGCTGTATTCGGAAAATGTTTTTCCGCCCTTCAGCCCCACTCTGCCTGGGCAATCGGGATTCTCGCATCGCCACTGTCTGGCGTTTTCCTGTGTTATACACGCTCTTGATGTATATGTTCCGCCACAGTACGGGCAGGGTATTCTGTTGTAATTTATCTTGCGCTTGGCAAAGATCAGTATGTGTTCACAGCAGTTTTTCGGCATTACATTGTAGGGATAGCGAGGGGCTGTCGGCACATACGGATTCTCATAGCCGCCCTTGTCCCACACCACTTCATTCAGATAGCTGAATCCTATCTTCGTAAGCATGGTGGTGAAATATGCTGCCAGCGGTATCTTTTCGGCATTTGACATTATCGTCTTGTTGTTGTACGTCTGATCTCCTGCTACAATAACGCAGTAGTGCTGATTTTTCAGTACACGGAACACCTCGGTAAATACCTTTTCCATATATTCGAGATAATCGCTGAGCCTATCCCAGCAGTAGCTATGGTCGAGATACTCCGTTGAGTAGTGATATTCCGAATAGCACGGCGGTGCCGTCACCACGAGATCAATGCTTCCTTCATCGAGGTCGGAGAGCTTATCGGCAGGGTCTTCGGAAAAGAACCTGCTGTTCTCTATCATCATTGTTTATGCACTTCCCTTCTGCTGTTCATTTTCCGGGGATACATCATTATCGCTCTCCCCCGCTTCTTTCATCACACGCTCCTC